>NZ_LJSA01000368.1:0-113093 GCF_002742505.1 Pseudomonas sp. 2995-1
GAGGCGCGCATTCTACAGCAGCCTCATTTGCTGTCAAGTGATTATTTTCAGAAGCTTTCGAAGATTTCTTCAACAACTTCAACCACTTGCGCTTCTGATCTCTCATCAGCGGGAGGCGAATTCTACAGCGTTACACGCTGCTGTCAACACCTCTTTTTCAACTTCCTTTTGGCTTCGATGAACTGAAGCAACTTACTGCCAAAAACTGCGCAACTCATTGTTTACCAAGGAGTTTTCCGTTTCGACTGCGCCGGAAGTGGGGCGAATTATAGGCTCCCAGAATCTGCGGTCAAGCGCTAATTACGCTTTTGTTGCAGAAGGTGCTTTTTTCGCAATAAGCCGTGGGATTCGGCGCATCACCGGCGGTACACGCAACACCAGCAGCAGCGCAGCTATAGATAGATGCATAGATAGCCCACTCCTGTGATCACCCCGCACGATCCAAAATATATCCAGCAGCCCCACCCCAGCAATGCCCGCCCGGCGCACAGACTTAGCTCCCCTCACACTGAATCCGCGCAGACCTGATAAGTCCCGCTATCAATCGCCTGACGCAAGGGCGAGCGCATAACCGCCGGGTGGAATGGATATTGGAGCGGTGAGCAGCGGGGTTGTTTTTAGCGCGCAGGAACAGTGATCATCGCCCTCCCCCTGAAAGAACGGTTGGCGATGCTGAACATGGACGATCTGCTGGCCAGCCCTGACGAGCGCACCCTCAAACGCCAGTACGCCAAGCTGCTCAAGGTAACGCGGCCGGACGATGATCCCGTCGCCTTCCAGCGTCTGCGGGAAGCGTACGAGCGGGCGTTGCAGCGACTGCGTGCCGGCGACAGCCTCGTCGCCCACGCCCTCCCCCCTGCTGCGTATGAACAAGCAATGGCGCTGCTGGCCGAATTCGATGACTGGAAAGTCGACGAATGCTGGGCCCGCGCCGTGGCACAAGGGTGTGCCGCCGACTTTGAACAACTGCTGTTCCAGCGTTGCGTCAACGCACCCGACCGGCATCTACCGCTGTTGACCTGGGGCGTTGAGAAACGCCAATGGCTCACGCCATGGCAGCAAATAAACAGCGGCGGTTTTCCCCATCAACGTCTGGTCCACGCACTCAAGGGCGCGCTGTACGACGACCTTGAAAAATACCTGGCAGACGCCCAGCCTCAGGCGTTCTTCGAACGACTGGAGCGGGCATGCCGCCAGGGCTGGCTGGTTGACCTGCCCCATCACCAGGCGTTGCAGGTGCAGGTGTTGCACCTGTTCACGGTGCAAGAAAGCTGGTCGCCGACTCTTTTCCAACAGGTCTGCCAGCTGTTCGCCTGGGACGCTGGCGCTGCGGTGCCTATCGATCAAGCCCAGTGGCAGGCCCTGGTCCGGCGCAGCGAGCAACACGTCTGGCTGAACGCGTTGCGAGATCAGGCGCAACAACCGGGTGCGGCGGCGTTGTTTTTGATGTGTGCAAAACCCGCGCAGCAAGCGCAATTGGCCGCCACGTTCGGAGAAGCCGATTGGCAGGCCTGCGAGCAACTGTCCGCAGCGTTTTCCACACGGTTCCCCGACCTGCTGGGCTTGTTCCCCAATCACAACCCGTGGTTCTGGCACGCCCTCGTCGGCTATCGCCCCACCCGCCACGGCCTGAAACGAGCCACCGCCGTCCTTGCAACCTGCCTGGCGTTGGGTAGTCTCTCCAGCCGATTCGCACTCGGCCCGACCTTATTGATGCTGCCGCTATACCTACTGGGCGGCTGGTTGATGGCCCGCGTCGGCCAGTGGCTGCTGACCTACTGGACCGTCATGGCCGAGAGCCTGCAAGACCTCGACCAACGCGTCAGCCGCTGGTGTGTGCTCCGCAAATGGATCCCCGACCGCCGCTATCGGGTGATCCGCAACGGCGGCCCATTAGTAGCGCTGGGTTTTGTCGTGTGGCAATGGCTTGGGTGGTTGGGGCTTGCTACCTACGCAGTGACCGGTTTGATCGGCGTGCTCCAGCCGGCACGCTGGGCGCCTGCCGAGTATGAGTACCGCTGGCGGCGACCGTTGCAGGCGATCTATCGGATTGCCGGGCTGAGTGCGCTCCAATGGCTGTTTTGCGCAGTAATGGTCGCGGTGATTGCGTATATACAGTTGGAATTGCCCGGCACCGCGCTTACCCGAGGGGCATGGCGTTAACATGCCCGTTACCTGATTTTTTGCGTTGATATCCACGATCAAGGAAGACACCCCATGACCAATACGCTCTCCCAAGACTTCACCCAAATCCCCACAGGCATGCAGCCCTTTCCGGCGATTGAAGACGTGTTCGTCGCCGATCAACTGGAACTGGCCAAGCATCTGCATCCGCTCTTCAGCCTTGACCTGGGCCAGGTGAATCCCGAATGGTCGGGCGTCGTGCACATGCTGAGCCCGTTGGAGCCCTATGAGAGTCTTGTCGGCGAGCTGACCGAATGGGACGGCTTTCACGGTGACCTGCTGAAAACCAACTGGATCGGATTTCAGCTTGAGCAGGGGCGATACCGCCTATGCGGCGACCCGCGCTACTTCTTTCTCCATGCAGGCAACGCGCAACTGGCCGACCCTCACCCCGGCGCGCGGGCGGACCTGGAGCGTCACTGTGCTGAGCAACACCGCGCATTTGCCCGTACGGTCGAGCGGTTCAACACCCACGGGGTACTGGCGCGCGAAGACGGCGAGCCACTGGATGCGGTGGAGTTTGTCACCCAACTGGGCGGCGAAGTCGACGGCTTGGCTAACTGGGTGGAGTCGGTGGAGTTTCCGATGCAGATCATTGAACTGGACCCCGACCGTGGCGATTCGAACGTGTATCCCTTGAGCCCGGCCGGCAACCGGTTTTTCCACGTCGCCAGCGTGCCCGGCTGGCATTACCGCACCGCGGGGGCCGACTTGATCGTGATGTTCTACGAGCCGATTGAAGGCCTGGTGTTATTTACCTTCGACTACAGCTGAGCAAAGTGATGACTCAACGGACCAAAACGCTTCTCGGTTGGGCCTTTCTAACCTGCCTGGCAGTGCTGTTGGCTTACGCGCTCGTACATAAACCGCAATTCCCGTCGCAAATAGTCCTCAAGCAAGCGTTCATACCCGGGCAGTGGGTGTACATCGTGCAAGGCGCGAGGAACGCAGGGGAGCCCAAAAGCCTGCGGTTCTACGCAGACGATTACGAAAGCAGCGACGAGGTGATGAAGGTGCGCCTGGGCAAGAAGCCACCGTTCCTGGTTTCGGACACCGACTTGCAGAATGTAGTGATCGAACGGGTCGCCAATGGCCTGTACATCAAACTCGATGGTGCAGTCGAGGTGTACCGAAGCAACCTCTACCTGGCCGATGGCGACACGTACACCACGTTCCGCGTCAATCTGGAACAACGCGACACGCGGCCGCCCTTGCCGAGCGGCCGGTAGGTTTATTTCAACAGGGCGATCAGCGCACAGACCACGGTGATCACCAGCGCCGGCCACTGCATCGGCATGAAAAAGAAGTGATGGCGCACCCCATCAGCGTGCGGATGCCGATTGAGCACGAAGCCCAGCACCACGTTGATCGCCGAGCCAACACCCGCGCCTATCAGGAACTGCATCAGCGAGACATTGCCTGGCTTGACGCTGGGATCAGGCCACAACCCCATCAACAACAGCACCATGGCCACCGGAGTGAACAGCGTGAGCCAGCCTGCGCCGCGATAAATCATCGTTTGATACTCCTGGGCTTAGGCCAACTCACGGGCTTGTTCTTCAACCGCAAACACCACATCCAGGGTGTTGAGGAACAGGTCATGGCTGAGGATGCCGGTGGCGATGGTCGACAGCACGGGCTTGCCGCTGTCGTCCTTGATCACCACGTTCTCGGTCCAGGCGTTGAGGTCGACGGTGCGCAACGATGCCATCGGCACTTTGCGGCCCTGGTACTCAAGGAAGGCGGCGCTGACCAGAATTGGCGTCGTGGTGATCTTGAGGAAGTTGCCGCTGACCCGCTTGCCCCAGACCTGCGCAGTGCTGATGCAATTGAACGTTACTGCCCCGCCCGCCTCCAGCGTCGCCGCCACCGCCGGCAGGCGTGCGCGTACGTGCAGTTCACGCACCAGTTGCTGGAAATCGTGAAAGCCCTTGAGGGTCTCGATCACCCGGTGAAACGGTTCCGAAGCATTGCGGCGATAGGCAACGTTGGTAACCATACCGGTCAACACGGTTTGGCCGGAGCCGAACAGATACAGGTCCTCGATATCGGCAAAGGCCGTGTATTCGCGCTCATCGTTCACGAAGCGCTCGATGCCATGCTCATACACGTCATAACGGGGCGCACGCAGCTTTTTGTGCCAGGCGTAGACCGCAAACATGCTCAGGCCGATCACCGCCAGCAAGGCGCTGGTGGCATAAAACACCATAAGCGGATCGCTGAAATTCAAGGTCATGCCGCGTGACGTCTGGAGAGTGACGGGGCCATTGTTGCCCTGCGGCAGGATGGTGCTCAGGTACAGCACAAACCCGGCCATCCCCAGCATCACAGAACCAAAGATCAAACTGACCACAAGAAAGGCTTTGCCATGACGGAAGCTGGCGATCAGCTCACCAGTATTGGAAGGCGATTGAAAAGGGGATGAGGGCATGGGGGCTTGCGTCCTTGTAAGTAGATAAAGCGGGCTGCTTGGGTGCGCTTGGCACGGCGAGTTGGAACATGGCCAATTAGTATCGTTCCTTGTGCAGAGGCCTTAATGTGATGCACGCCGCAAAGTGGGCCAGGTCTTTTTTTTCACACACAGAACAGTGATCATCCCCCTCCCCCCGTATGTTGAGGAACCAAGACCATGGAATTGACGCTGGAAGCTGTGGCGCTTTTTGCACTCAAGTTGGTGCATGAGGTGGACGGTGGCAGCCCGGTTTTGCGGGATGATCCGGTGATGGTTGGCTATGACAGGGAGGTGTTTGCGCTGTTGGTGCGGCAGGGGGATTTGGCTGAAATCTTGGTGAAGATTGATGAGTGTGCGGGCCAGGCTTTGATGGCGGTGGGCGGTGCCGACACAGTACTGGGACGTGAACTGCAACGGCTGGCGGCGGCTGTGCAAAATGCCCATCAACTTGATCAACTGCCCGAGCCGTTAACCACCCTCAAGGATTATCTGAAAGACATCCAGTGAGGCGACCTACCGCCGCCCTTCCACCGCCATGCGCACCGCCAACCCCATCAGCACTGAGCCCATCAGCCAGCGCTGCACCACTTGCCAGCCGGGCCGGGTGACGAAAAACACCGCGATGGAGCCCGCCAGGGTGGCAATCACCGCGTTGACACCCACGCTGATAAAAATCTGCGTAAAGCCCAACACCAGTGATTGTGTCAGCACACTGCCATGGCCGTTCGGGTCGATGAACTGGGGCAGCAACGACAAATACATCACCGCCACCTTGGGGTTCAGCAGGTTGGTCACAAGCCCCATTGTGAACAGCTTGCGTGGGCTGTCCTTGGGTAAATCGCGCACCTGAAACGGTGAACGCCCGCCCGGCTTGATCGCTTGCCACGCCATATAGGCCAGGTACAACGCCCCACCAAACCGCAGCGCGTCGTAGGCAAACGGCACCGCCATGACCAACGCGGTAATTCCCAACGCCGCACAAAGCATATAAACCAAAAAACCCAACGCCACGCCGCCCAGGGAAATCAATCCAGCTGTACGGCCCTGACAGATCGAGCGGGATATGAGGTAAATCATGTTCGGTCCGGGCGTCAGCACCATGCCGAGGGAGATCAGCGCATAGGCAAGCCAGCTGGATAGTTCAGGCATGGTGCGGCTCCGGTTGTTGAAACATCTGGGCAAGGTTGTAAGGTTGGTCGCCATGGTAGGGCGTTCAAAATGCCCGCGTTAGATACAGATCCACGAGCAAATCGGCATACACCCACGAGGCAGGCCCATGATCGACTTCAACAACAAAGGTTTCTTCAAGCTCAAACAAAACAACGAATACGCCGAACGCGTAGCCGCCCTGCTGCTGGACGGCGAGGAAGTGGTCGACGCCTACAAAGCCATGCGCGACGGCGTAGTGTTTACCACCAAGCGCATCATCGCCGTGAACGTGCAGGGGATTACCGGGAGCAAGAAGGACTTCACGTCGCTGCCGTATAAAAATATCGTGGCGTACTCGGTGGAAACGTCCGGCACGTTTGATCTGGATTCGGAGTTGGAGATTTACTTTTCTTCGCTGGGGAAGGTGAAGTTTGAATTTACGGGGAAGACGTCGATTGTTGAGATTTCGCGGTTGATTTCCAAGCACCTGCTGACCTGATCAGCAGGTAAAAATCAAAATATTCGAAACGATAGCGCCCTTCTGACCCCTGTCTCGTTTTCCCACACCCATCATCGAACAAATCCGATTTAGTCCGCTCATACCCCCTCTTAGGCTCACGTCCCCACACAAGGAAGTGAGCCTGTCATGTCAGAGCGCGCATACCCTCTCACCGAAGAACAACAACTCAAACAGCGAATCCTGACACCGCAACCGGCACGGCCTTTTTCGCCACCGCTCCATCTACTCGACCGTCCTCCCGCGCCAGCCCCCTCCCCCACCAAGCCTCCCGGCTGCGTATTCACCAAACCCTGCCAACTGCCCGACGGCATCACCCACTACGCCGATCCCGGCGGTTTCGTACCGCTGGAGTTGGTCAAGGAATACGGACATTTCAGCCTGCTGGGCGGGCGTGAAGTGGACGCTCGGGGAACGGTCTCGCTGCGCAAGATCAGCGGAAGCGCATTGCCCGCTGGCTTGGGGCAGTTGGCGTTGCGTGCAGCGGTGTTGGAGTCGGCAGCGACTGCTGTCGGCTCTGTAGCCGGGGCGTTGTTGACGGGGTTAGTGGCGTTGGCCTGGCCATCGGCGCTGGGTGATAGCGCGCTGTACAGCGATGAGCAATTGCGCTCGATGCAACGGGCGCGCTCACAGATGCGTTTGCATGTTGAGCAGTTGGAGGACGGCACGCTCAAGGGCTATGGGTTTTACACCGGCAACAACGCCGACTGTCAGATGATCGATGTGGTGCAGTTGCAAAGCCGTGGCGATCAGTGTGTGGCGGATTTTGGCCAAGGTGTGGATCTGATCTGGACGCCTGCGGTTGAATCCGGGGGACGCCCTGGGAATCCCAGCGTTGGAGGCTGCACCGCAGGCGCCGGTAATGTGGATTTACCCGCCAAACCAGAAGGCTGCGCAGATTTTGGTGAACCCGGTTTATCCGCCGGAATATCGGGATTTTATTCTGATGTTTCCGGTGGAGTGGGGGGTTCGGCCGTTGTATGTGGTGGTCAGTGTTCGGGCTGGGGATCATACCTATCACCCCAAACCAAAACTCCTAGCTGCATTTCCGAAAGCCAAGTGGGCTCGCTCGAAAACTCCAATGACGGGGGGTGGCCAACGCCCAAGATGGAAAGATCCCGACGGGACGATCTATGAATGGGACGCTCAACATGGCGCTGTGGAAAAGTACTGCAAGCGCGGAATTCATCTCGGCGAGTTCGATCATTTGACCGGTAACCAACGTAAGCCAGCCAAGCCTGAAAAGACGGTAGAACCATGAACCACTCAATTATGGGCGTTTTGCCTAACGAGGACTTTGCATCCTTTGAACAGGCGCTACCTCTGTCCACTCAAGACCTGATGGACATTATGGGGTGGGAGAAACTGGAGGATTGCGTATTTGACTATCTATTGACGGAAGAACAAGTACTCAAGATAGAAAAAGCGATTGCTCTAAAGCTGCCCACTCACTTTGACTTATTCCTTACCTCACACGACTAAGTGAACCAAGGGGCATTCAAACTCCATTCGCCGACTAAAGGCTGACGAGGATCTCCCTGGTGAGCGGGCTTTTTTTGTGGTGAGCGGGCTTGCCCCGCGCTGGGGCGCGAAGCGGCCCTGAAACCAAGCCCTGCGGTTCCTATGGAAAATCTCGGTGGCCGAGTTGGGGCAGCTTCGCAGACCAGCGCGGGGCAAGCCCGCTCACTACACATGCCCTTTCAGCTCAGGCAGTTGAAGGGCTGCTGTTCTGGATTTCTTCGTTAAATACCAACCGCGCGCACAACCCACCACGCTCCAGGTTGTGCAAGGCCAGCCGGCTGCCGATCTTGCCGACGATCATCTCGACAATCGCCAGCCCCAACCCGGCACCATTGGCATTGTCACGGCTATAAAACCGCTCAAACAAACGCCCGATTTCCGCTTCATCAATCCCCGGCCCCTGGTCCTGCACGCTCAGGCAAAAAGCACCAATCACCACCTTCACCTCGCTGCCCGGCGGGGAAAAGTTGAGAGCGTTGGTCACCAGATTTTGCAGGGCGATGGCCAGTGCCACGGGCTCGGTTTCAACCCAGCATTCTTCGTCACCCTCCAGCACCAACTCCACACCTTTCTCCATGGCCAGCGGGGTAAGTTCTGCCAATTCTTCGCGTACTAACTCTGTCAATTGCACACGGCTGCGCACAGGGTTGTTCAACTGCGGCTCGATGCGCGCCATGGTCAATAACTGGCTGCCGATGCGGGTGGCGCGGTCGACACCGCTTACCAGAAATTCCAATGCCTCGCGTCGTTGCTCCACTGTCTCCGCGCTTTGGGCGTTTTGCGCATGGATACGCAGGATCGCCAGGGGGGTGCGCAGTTCGTGGGCGGCGTCGGCGATGAACCGGCGTTCGCGTTCCAACAACTCGTCCACCTGCACCAACAGCCGGTTGAGCGCGGTTTGCATGGGTTCCAGGTCGGAGGGCAGCGGTTTGAGGTGCAGCGGTTGCAAGGTGTCGGAATTGCGTCCACGAATCGACAGTGCCATGGCGCGCAGGGGTTTGAGACCCCAACCGATTAACAGCCAGATCAACACCGTCAGCAGCGGCACGCCGATGAGGGTCGGCCAGAGAGTGTGACGCATGATGCGTTGGATCACGTCTTGGCGGATGTCGTCGCGCTCGCCCACCCAAATCAACAGGCCCTGTTGCGGGTCGGCGAGGAGGAAGGCGCACCAGTCGTTGCCGTTGTCCATGATGTCGTGGGAACCAAGGGTCGCGGGCGGTGCTGCCAGCACCGGCGCTTCGGCTGAGCGTACAAGTAGCTGGCCGTCGCTGCGCCACACCTGGAAGGTCAGGCGAGTTTCATAGGGATGAGCCACGCCCTCTTCGCCCACGCGGCTCATGGCCTGATCAAACGCCTGGTACAAGCGGTCCCAATCCGCCTCGCCGGGGTCGCGCTGGCGCAGTACGCCTTGCAGCAGGCGCGCGCTTTGGGCGAGTTGGGCGTCGTAGACTTCTTCGATTTCGTGGTGACTGTCGCGCAGCACCAGCCAACTGATCAGGGCATCGCCGAGCAGGATCAACACCAGCACCGGCACGAGGATGCGCGCACGCACGGAGGTCATGGCTTGAGCACCAGCACATAGCCAACGCCGCGCACGGTGCGTATGAGCTCGGTGGATAACTTTTTACGCAGGTTGTGGATCAACACTTCCAAGGTGTTGCTTTCGACGCGGTCCTGCCAGCCATACAACGCGCGAGACAAGCGCTCGCGGGTCACCACTTTGCCGGGGCGCACCATCAGTTGGTGCAGCAGTTGGTATTCCATGGGGGTGACGATGATGTCCTCATCCAGGTAACGCACCTGCTGGGTGGCGGGGTCGAGGTTGACGCCGGCGTGTTCGAGCATCGGTTGCGCACGGCCCTGGCTGCGGCGCAACAGCGCGCGCACGCGTGCCTTGAGCTCTTCGACGTCGAAGGGTTTGACCAAGTAGTCGTCGGCGCCAGCGTCCAATCCGGCGATGCGCTCGGCGGTGCCGTCGCGGGCGGTGAGGATCAGCACCGGAAGATCATGTTGCTCGGCGCGCAGTTGCTGCAACAGGTCGAGGCCGTCGAGGCGGGGCAGGCCGAGGTCCAGCAGCAGTAGATCGAAGCTCTCCGTGCGCAACGCATGCAGCGCCGCAACGCCATCCTGCAGCCAATCCAGGGTGTAGCCCTCGGCGCCCAAGGCCACACGAATCCCTTGGCCGAGGGCACGGTCATCTTCGACAAGGAGTAGGCGCATAGCAAAATCTCTGTAGGAATCGGCGGCATCATGCCGGGTTATGGCCGGGGCTATTTCAGCAAAGATGTTACGGCTCGTTGCCAACTAAGGTTGCCCTAAGGTTGGTTTTGCACTGTGAAATCTCCCACATTTGCTGAGAGCTTTTCCATGCGCAAAATTCTCCTGCTGTCCCTGATCCTCGCCAGCCCCCTGGCCTTCGCCGGCCCTCAATGCACCACCGCTGAGCGCTCGCAATGGCAAGACGAAAAAGCCTTCCAGGACAAGCTCAAGGCCGAGGGCTACACCATCAGCAAGTTCAAGGTCACTGATGGCAACTGCTATGAGATCTACGGGTTCGACAAGGACAAGCGCAAAGTTGAGATCTACCACGACCCGGTCACCGGCAAGGCCGTGAAGACTGAGATCAAAGGCTGATGCCAGGCGAATCCCTGCGCCTGTGGGACCCACTGGTGAGGCTGTTCCACGCCTCCATCGCCGGGGTCTTCGTCGCCAATTACTTCTTCAACGAAGCCGGCGACGACTGGCATGTCTGGCTGGGTTATTACGCCATGGCCTGGCTGCTGGTGCGAACGGTGTGGGGATTTGTCGGACCGCGCAGCGCACGGTGGGCAGACTTTTGGCCTACGCCAAAAAGGTTGAATGCCCACGCGCGCTCGTTGCTCAAGGGTAAGCCGCAACACCGCTTGGGGCATTCGCCGATTGGCGCGCTAGTGATGCTGTTGATGTTGCTGGCGTTACTCACCGTCGGCGTGAGTGGCTTTTTGATGCAGGAGGTCGATGCCCTCTGGGGCGCCGATTGGCCGCTGCAAGTCCACGAGACCGCCGCCAATGCGCTGCTTGGCTTGGTATGCCTGCATGTGCTGGCTGCCGTGTTTGAAAGTATTCAGGTGCGGGACAACCTGCCGTTATCCATGCTCACCGGTCGCAGGAAGCGCCTGCCGGATGAACGTGCGCAGTAATCCTTTTACCCACAGGTTCCCTATGCGCTCCGCCTTATTGATATGCAGCCTGCTGGCAGTGTTTTTCGCTGCCTGGCAAAGCCATCCGCCCCATGTGCTGGCGCCGTTTGCCCAGACCAGCCCGAACACCGCAAAAGTGGCGGCGCCGGCGCAGTACAGCAGCCGGTTCGTATCCACCCAGCTCACCGACTTTGTGCACTCCTCATCCGTGACCGCCCTGCCCGGCGGCGACTTGATGGCGGTGTGGTTCGCCGGCTCACGCGAAGGTGCCGCTGATGTGCAGGTGCGCACCGCGCGCTTTGATGCACGTACCGGCGAATGGGGCGCCGAACAGGTGCTGGCCACGCGGGAAAGCACCCGCGACGGAACCCAGCGTTATATCCGCAAGCTCGGCAACCCGGTGATTGCCCTGGCGCCGGATAAACGCCTGTGGATGTTTTATGTGTCGGTGTCAGTGGGCGGCTGGGCCACCAGTGCGATCAACGTGATGGTGTCGGATGACCTGGGGGCCAGTTGGACGCCCCCTCGGCAACTGGTGACCTCGCCGTTCTTCAATATCAGCACCCTGGTGCGCGCCGCGCCGGTGTTCCACGCCGACGGCTCCATCGGCCTGCCGGTGTACCACGAGTTCATGGGCAAATTTGCCGAGTACCTGTACCTGAGCGCAGACGGAGCAGTGATCGACAAATTCCGTATCAGCCGCGGCAAGAATTCCCTGCAACCGACCATCGTGCCCCTCGACGGCCAACGCGCCGTGGCGATGTTGCGCTATGCGGGCGACACCCATCACCGCGTGCTGGCCAGCCGCACTGAAGACGCCGGGCAAACCTGGAGCCAGCCGTACCCGCTGGAACCGGCCAACCCTAACTCGTCGCTGGCGGCGGTGGGCACGGTGGACGATGGGTTGCTGGTGGCGCTCAATGACCTGCAGGACGGCCGCTTCAAGCTCAGCCTCTATGGCACCGACGCCCAGCTCAGCCAGTGGCGCACTGTGGTGCAACTGGACGAATCACCGGACCCGCTCGGCCAACCGTTCGCCCCCGAAGCTTATAAAGAGATCATCGGCGAAGGCTTTCGCGCCTCCAGCGGCGCGCAGCGTTTACCGCTGGAGCAACGTTTTCTCAGCAGCCTCGACTACCGCGTGTGCAAACCCCGTGGCTGCGATTTCGAATACGAGTACCCGTACTTCAGCCGCAGCCCGGACGGTATGTACCACCTGGTGTACTCGTGGAATAACACGTTTATCAAACATGTCAGCTTCAACGAAGCCTGGCTGGCGGAGCGTCTGTGATGGTGTTGCTGTGGCAGGCGCATTTGAGTTTTGTGCTGTTGGGGTTTGTGCTGTTAAGCACGTTTCGATTTACCACCCGATGGCGACCGTGGTTGCTGCCAGTCCTGGTGGTGGTGAGCGTTATCCCGATCAATGAGCTGCCATTGGCGGCCTATGTCCGCAGTTTTACCGATGATTTGGCGATCAGCACGCTGGTGTTGTTGGGGTGGGTTGCACTGAGCCGTCTGGGCGTGGTGCAGCCGCTGGCTCGACCACATCAGGTGCAGATGTTGCTGCTGTTTGGCCTACTGAGCCTGGTGCTATACCCGGCCACGTTAGGCCTGACCTATTTCGACCCGTACCGCTTGGGCTTCAACCCTCGACCGATGATTGTGCTGGTCGCGGTGGCGGCGCTGTTGATGCTGTGGCTGCGCAATGCGCTGGCGGTGTGGATGTTGGTGATCGGCACGTTGGCGTTCGCATTGCGGCTCAAGGCCTCAGAGAACTATTGGGATTATCTGGTTGATCCGCTCTTGGCAGGCTACTGCGTCGTCGCTGGATTAATGCAACTCAAACTGTACTGCTTTAAAGAATGGAAAATTTGATGAGTGCGTTGCAATCACGTCGCCTGCGCTACGGCATGGGCGCGATCGGGTTGGTGTTTGTGCTGCTGGCTGCGTTGCGACTGGTGTTTGTGCTGGGTTTTTCCGGCCTTGATGTGACAACCCCGGCGCTGCTGGAAACCCTCGGCATCGGCCTGCGTTTCGATCTGCGCCTGGCGGTGTTGCTGCTGCTGCCGCTGGCCGTGCTGGCATGGCTGCCGCGCTGGAACCTCACCACGCTGCCAGTCCTGCGCTGGCTGGCACGTGCCTACCTGGTGGTCGCACTGGCGATGATCGGCCTGGTGTACATCATCGACTTCGGCCATTACGCCTACCTCGGCGTACGCATCAATGCGACGGTGCTGCGCTACCTGCAAGACGCACAGATTTCACAACAGATGGTGTGGGAAACCTATCCAGTGCTGTGGATAACCGCCTGCTGGCTGGCGGCAGTGGGGTTGTGGGTATGGGCGTTGATCTGCCTGGAGCGCCTGACCCTGGACCGTGCGCCAACCCCCATTAATCGATGGGCGGTGACGTCAGTCTCAGTGGTTGGCGTGGTCGCCGTGCTGCTCGCCCTGCTGGGGCGCGTGGCCAACCTCAACCTGGAAAACCCGGTGCCGCTGCGCTGGAGCGATGCGTTCTTTTCCGGAAACAGCCAGGTGGCCGCCGTGGGCCTGAACCCGGTGCTGTTTTTGTACGACACCCTCAAGGTCGGCCAATCGCAGTTCGATGAAGCCCAGGTGCGTAAGCATTACCCGCAAGTCGCCCAGTACTTGGGGGTGGATCAACCGGACGCCCAGCAACTGAATTTCACCCGCCACCAGGGTGTGCAGCCCTATCGCCTGGCCGGCGAGCGCCCGCTGAACGTGATCTTCGTGATGCTCGAATCCCTTGGCACGAGCGCCGTCGGGGCCTACGGCAACCCGCTCAATCCCACGCCGAACCTGGATAAACTGGCCAGCCAAAGCTGGTTCTTCAAGCACTTCTACGTACCGGTCACCGGCACCGCCAAGACTGTCTGGGCCAGCATCACCGGCGTGCCCGACGTCACCCGCCAGGAGACTGCCACGCGCAATCCGCTGATCACCCGGCAACACACGCTGATCAACGCATTCGAGGGCTATCAGAAGTTCTACATGATCGGCGGCAACGCCGGCTGGGCGAACATCAACGCGCTGATCCGCCAGAGCATCGACGACGTGCAGCTGTTTGAAGAGAGCGACTGGCAATCGCCACGGGTGGATGTGTGGGGCATTTCAGACTTGGACCTGTTCAAGGAAGGTGACGAACTGTTGAGCAGGATGCCCAAGGACCAGCCGTTCTTCGCCTACCTGCAAACCTCCGGCAACCATCGACCCTTCACGATTCCCAAAGACAACGACGGTTTCCAGGTGGCGAACGTGACCCTGGAGCAAGTCCAGGCAGCCGGTTCGCGCAGTGTCGAGCAATACAACGCAGTGCGCCTGCTCGACTACAACATCGGCCGCTTGATGGAAATCGCCAAGGCCGGTGGTTACTACGACAACAGCATTTTTGTGTTCTTCGGCGACCACAACACGCGCATCAGCCAGATCCCGCACATGCCGCCTGCCTTTGAACAGCTGGGGCTGGAAAGCAACAACGTGCCGTTGTTGATCCACGCGCCGGGCCTGGCACCTAGGGTGATCGAACAGGCGGTGGGCCTGGCGGATTTGTTGCCGACCGTTGCGGGCATGGCAGGCGTGCCGTTCACCAATGGCGCCATGGGCCGGGATATCCAACAGCCTGCTCCGGAAGGGGAACGCGTGGTGCCGCTGGTGTTGCGTGAGGGAACGTTCCCAATCATCGGCGGCGTGACCCAACACTTCCTGTTGCAAATGCAACACGACGGCAGCTCACCGACCCTGCATGACCTGGCCTCAAAGACACCGCGAGAGGATGTGGCAACGCAACATCCCGCAGAGTTTCAGCGTTTGCAGGCGCTGACCCGTGGGCTGCATGAGAGCGCGCGGTTGATGCTGTTCAGAAATGTACGGGAGTGATTATTTGGGTTGGAAGGTTTCGAGGTAGGCCAGGATGTTGTCGATTTTCTCCTGATCACTGATGCCCCAAAAGATCATCCGCGTACCGCTCACTACCTTCTTCGGTGCCTCGATATAGGCGGCGAGCTTGTCCCGCGTCCAGACCACGCCGGAGTTTTTCATCGCGTCAGAATACTGATAGTCGGTGGTGGTGCCGGCAGGCCTGCCGATGATGCCGTTGAGTTCCGGGCCGAACCCGCCGCGCGCCCCTTCGCCGACGCTGTGGCAGCCGCCGCAGGTCTTGGTAAAGAGCTTGCCACCCGCCTCGGCGTCGCCGGCCGCGAGGGCTGAGTGGGCGTTAAGGATCAGGGCGAGGGTGAGCAGGACGTACTTCATGGGAACTCCACATCGGCGAATGCGGGCGATTATGCCTGTTTGTCAGGAACGCATGCCCATCCAGATCAGCGCTTCGGTCCACGCTCGATCAGGGGAGCATTCAGGGTCGACAGCCTTTTGCGTGCATTGCAGAGCACAGGGATCGTGCCGCACCTCCCCGCAAACAAGCAAAATAGACCCCTCTGAGTAACCACCCATCGTTTTGGACATATCCAATCGAACCTATCCGATGGTCTTCCACTCCACCTTACTGAACCCTGATGGTGGAGTAACGATCATGGCTCAGCCATCGATTTTAGTACTGGAAGACGACGAGATCATTCGCTCGTTAATGGTGGATGTACTTGAGGATTTTGGGGCTCATGTGACGTCATTTCCTTCGGCGGATGAGGGGATGATTTTTCTGGAGCGGGATGATGAACCGGTCGACCTGATTGTCAGTGATGTTCAGATGCCAGGTTTGCTCAACGGCTATGACTTGAGCCGGGTAGTGGCCCATCGTTGGCCAGAGGTAAAGGTAGTGCTGACATCCGGCAACACTAAGATCGCGGCGGAACTGGGTAGCTCTGTGCGGTTTCTACCGAAACCGTGGAGCGCCGAACACCTGATTGAGTGCGTGCAAACGGCACTGACCCAGCAAAGCCCGCACCTGCATTGATAGCATCGCAACATCACTGAAGCCGAACTTTGGGACAAACACTGCGGTCATTAATGAGCAAGGAGAGACTTTTCTGATCCGCTGGTCAGGCTTTTCGCCTTGTGCGTACAGCCAATGGCCATGAGGTGTGTAGAATCACTGCCCAATTCTATGCGTCATTTATGGCCGGCAGGCCCACAGTTCGAGCTTATTGAATGCATTCACAGGCCCCTGACGGTGGTGTGCCCTCGTTGTTGGAAGCGTTGCGCACAGGCACGGCCCTGCTGCATGTAGCGCTGGAAAAGCGCCTGCCGTTTTTCAGCGAATACCTGAATGCCGACTGGTTTCGACGCTTGCTCCAGGCGTATCACGGGTTTTATGGGCCAATGGAAGCAGCGCTGTACGATTGTGAGTTGATCCCTGATGGCTATGACACAGAACTGCGTGTGAAAACACCCACTCTGTTGAGCGATCTTCTCGCCCTTGGCCTGAATGATATTGCTATCAACGACCTGCCCCGCTGCACCCAACTGCCGCTCCTCGATACCCCTGCTGCCTGCCTGGGCGCCTTGTATGTGCTCGAAGGCGCTACGCTGGGCGGCCAGGTACTGCGCAGGGAAATGGCTCAGCGCCTGGATCTGGACGCCGATAACGGCGGTGCGTTTCTCAATGTGTATGGCCCCGAGACTGGTCGGCGCTGGAAAGACTTTCTCGACTATCTGGGCCACCAGCCGCTGGACGCACCAGCCAAACAACACGCGGTAGACGCGGCCCGTTCGACATTCCGCTGCTTTGAGCAATGGCTCGACAGCCAGGAGGTATTGCTATGAAACCCGATGATTTTGAAGAGCTGCTTGCCAACTGTGCGGACGAGCCTATTCGCATTCCAGGGGCCATCCAGCCCCATGGTGTGTTGCTGACGCTGTCTGACCCCGGCTTGCAGATCATCCAAGTCAGCGCCAACGTCGCCAGCCTGTTCAATCATGCACCGGAGACGCTGCTGGACCAGCCGCTGCACCGGTTGCTGGGCGCAGAGCACGCTAAGGCTGTGCAACACATGGTCGAGCACAACAACTTTATCGACGCGCCGCCGCTGCACGTCACTTTCAACGGCACCAAGTTCGATGGCCTGCTGCATCGCCATCAGGGCGTCCTGATACTGGAATTCGAACCGTTGCTGGAGAATTTCCAGCCGCGTGCAATGAATCGTCGCACCAGTGATTTGGGCAAGATGCTGCAACGTTTGCAGGCGGCTAAAACCCTGCAAGCGCTGTACGAAATCAGCGTGCATGAAATCCAAGCCATGACCGGCTACGACCGCGTGCTGATCTACCGCTTCGAAGAGGAAGGCCACGGCCAAGTGATCGCCGAAGCGTCCGCGCCGTCCATGGAACTGTTCAACGGGCTGTTCTTCCCCGCGTCCGATATTCCCGAGCAGGCCCGCGAGCTGTATCGCACCAACTGGTTGCGCATCATTCCCAACGCGGCCTACGAGCCAGTGCCACTGCTGCCCAAACTGCGCCCGGACAACGGTGAGCCGCTGGACCTCAGCTTCGCCACCCTGCGCAGTGTGTCGCCGATTCACTGTCAGTACATGCAGAACATGGGCGTGCTGTCGTCCATGAGCATCTCGCTGATGAAGGGCGACAAACTCTGGGGCCTGATCAGCTGCGGCAACCGTGAACCGCTGCTGGTGCCCAACGAGTTGCGCACCGCCTGCCAGACCATCGGCCAGGTGTTGTCATTGCAGATCAGCGCCATGGAAGCCTTGGACCTGAGCCGCCAGCGCGAGGAAAAAGTCGAGGCCCTGGCGTTGCTGGATCAGGCGATGAAAGCCTCGGCGGACAACGTGTTCGATGGCCTGGCCCTGCAAGGCCAAGTGCTGATGGACCTGACCCTGTCCGGCGGTGTGGCGATCATCGAAGACAAGCAACTGCACCGCTACGGCAACTGCCCGGAACCGGCGCAGATCCGCGCGTTGCACAAGTGGCTTCAAGAGAGCGGCGATACGGTGTTTTCAAGCCATAACCTGGCCTCGGTCTACCCGCCGGCCGCTGAGTTTCAGCAGATGGCCAGCGGTGTCCTGGCCATGAGCCTACCTAAACCGGTGGATAACGGTGTGCTGTGGTTCCGCCCGGAAGTGAAGGAGAACATCAACTGGAGCGGCGACCCGAACAAGCCACTGGATCTGGAAAACTCCGACGCTGGCTTGCGCCTTCGCCCACGCACTTCGTTTGAAATCTGGAAAGTGGAAATGGCCGGCATCTCCACCAAGTGGAGCCATGGTGACCTGTTTGCCGCCAATGACCTGCGTCGCTCCGCCCTGGAAAACGACCTGGCACGCCAGGTAGCGCGTGAGCAACAAGCCGTGCGCGCCCGTGATGAACTGGTGGCGGTGGTATCCCACGACTTGCGCAACCCGATGACGGTCATTTCGATGTTGTGCGGCATGATGCAAAAGGCCTTCAGCTCCGATGGCCCACACACGTCGCGGCGGATTTCCACGGCCATCGACACCATGCAGCAAGCCGCCGGGCGTATGAATGTGCTGCTGGAAGACTTGCTCGACACTTCGAAAATCGAGGCCGGGCGCTATGTGGTCAAGCCAGTGGCGCTGGATGTGAGCCAGATGTTCGAAGAGGCTTACTCGTTGCTCGCACCGCTGGCGATGGAAAAAGGCATCGACCTGTCGTTCAGCGCCGAGCCTGATCTGGTGATCAACGGCGACCCTGAGCGGATGTTCCAGGTGCTGTCGAACCTGATCGGCAACGCCATCAAGTTCACGCCGCGCCAAGGCACTATCGGCATCAGTGCCATGAGCAATGGTGAGGAGACCGTGTTTTCGGTGCGCGACTCCGGCGAGGGCATTGCGCCGGAGCAATTGCCCCATGTGTTCGACCGCTATTGGACCCAGACCGAAAACAATCCAACGGGCAGTGGCTTGGGGCTCTACATCACCCAGGGCATCGTCCACGCCCACGGCGGCAAGATCATTGCTGAAAGTGAAGTGGGGCGCGGCAGCGAGTTCCGGTTTACGGTGCCGAACGTAATTGAAAACTCACCGACCTAAGCGCCAGCGACCTTGTGGCAAGGGGTCTCTGGCAATAGCCAGGCATGGCTTGCTCTAGAGAGCGGGCCTCAACCTCCGTCATATCTTGCAGCAGGGCGTTTATAGCTCGACGCCCCTCGTCCTCTATAAGTTTGTCGCCACTTCGCTCAACAGGGCGAAGTCACCCTCGACTGATAGAAGGATACTTCCATGCTCGGCCCTATAAATTCTCCCCCTCTGCCTGCTCAATACCCCACTGCACCGCATGACGACGCCCCCCTTCAACGCAATAAGCGCAGCATCGACGGCCCTCAATCGCAGCTCGAACCTCAGGACGCTGACGGTTCGGCGCGCGATGGCCGACACAGGAATACCGGCAGCCTAGACAGCCTGGGCAAGGGCAACTTGCCTTAAACCGTCGTACGAGGGGCAGTGCACTGCCCCTCGTCTTTGTAGGTCGTCGCGTCTTAACAAAACACTGACATCCGTTGCGCTAATCTTTCCGGTTCAACCCTGGCCGGAGCCTTTTACTGCATGCCACATCCCGACACCTTGCCCGCCGTACTCGCCGGCCCTCTGCTGCGGCGCCTGGAACCCCAACGCTTGGTGTTGTGGCTGGTGGGAAGCCGAGCATTAACCCTGACCCTGAGGCTGCAATCTGCCGAGCAGCACCTGGATATCCCGCTGGGCCAGGACCAATGCCAAGTCGTGCAGGTGGGCCGCGAGGCGTTTGTCCATCTGATTGATATACGGCTGGAAAAGGCGCTGCCGCAGGATGTGATCATCGACTATGACTTGCTCGTCGACGGCACCGGCATAGCCCAGTGGGCACCCCACTTGCTGTACGCCAACGCCCAATACCCGAACTTCGTGCTGCACAGCCGTATCCATCAACTGGTGCACGGCTCGTGCCGCAAACCTCACCACAGTGCCGACGAAGGCCTGCTTTGCGTTGATCGCCTGCTGGCCAATGCGCAGAACCCAACCGAGCGCCCGGCCTTGTTGATGATGAGCGGCGACCAAGTGTATGCCGACGATGTCGCCGGGCCGATGCTGCGCGCGATCCATGGGCTGATTGCGCGCCTGGGCCTGTTCGACGAATACCTGGAAGGCGCCGTGGTAGACGATAGCGCCAGCCTCTACGGGCATCACGCCAGCTACTACAACCGCGCCGATCTGCTCCCGGCGCTGGACAGCAACGAGACCCTGCGTGAACGTTTTTTTGGCGGCGTGAAAAAACCGATTTTCACCAGCAGCACCGCCGACAACCATCTGGTGACCTTCGCCGAAGTCATGGCGATGTACTTGCTGGTGTGGTCGCCTGCGCCTTGGAACCTGATCACCCCACAACCGCCGCAACTGAGCGCCGAGGAGTCATCGCGCTATGCGCGTGAGCAAGTGACGCTGGATATATTCCGTGAGGGTTTGCCGGACGTAGCACGGGTATTTGCCCACCTCTCCACCCTGATGATCTTTGACGACCACGACATCACCGACGACTGGAACCTCAGCGCCCAATGGGAAGAAACCGCCTACGGCCATCCGTTTTCCAAACGCATCATAGGTAACGCGCTGCTCGCCTACCTGCTGTGCCAGGGTTGGGGGAATAACCCGGATGCCTTTGTTGAGCTGGTGGGCCAAACGCAGACACTGGTCACCCACACGCAGGACAATCACTTGGACGCGCTCGCGCAGGACCAGTTGGTGGAGACACTGCTGAAGTTCCAGCAGTGGCATTACGTCCTGCCCACAACGCCGGCCTTGGTGGTGCTCGACACCCGCACCCGGCGCTGGCGCAGCGAATTCACGCTCAAGCACCCATCAGGCCTCCTTGACTGGGAAGCCTTGAGCGAACTGCAACAAGAGCTGCTCGATCATCCCTCAGCCATCATCGTCTCTCCCGCGCCGATTTTTGGCGTCAAGCTGATCGAGACCGTGCAAAAAATTTTCAGTTGGTGCGGCCATCCTTTATTGGTGGACGCCGAGAACTGGATGGCTCATCGCGGCGCAGCTCAGGTCATCCTCAACATCTTCCGCCACTCGCGCACGCCGGGTAACTACGTGATCCTCTCGGGCGACGTGCACTACTCGTTTGTCTATGAAGTGCTGATCCGCCACCGCAACGCCGGCCCCAGAATCTGGCAGATCACCAGCAGCGGCATCAAGAACGAATTCCCACCCCGATTGCTGGAATGGTTCGACCGCCTCAACCGCTGGCTTTATTCGCCGCGATCGCCCCTGAACTGGTTCACTCGCCGCCGCACCATGCAGGTGGTCCCCCATATCCCGGAACATGCCGAAGCCGGTGAACGGTTATGGAATTCGGCGGGAATTGGCCAAGTGTTTTTCAACGAGCGGGGGCAGCCTGAGGCTATTTACCAGCACAACGCGGACGGCAAACCTCGGACGAGGATGGTGGCGCCGCAACCATAGCTAATAGCCATCACCCAAAAGCAGCATACCCACTCTATTCAAAGCGTTTAATCCCTGCTGTACAGTAGCCCCAGCCACGGAGTATCGGCGACAACATTGGCAGGCCTAGGCGCCTGCCCACGCAAGGAATGCGCAGATGGACGATACTTCCGGCAACAACCCGCTGGACCATGATTTTTCCCACCTTAACGCCGACATGTTGCATGCCGTGCTGGAGCTGGTCAGCGACGGCATCTGGGACTGGAACGCCAATACCGGGTTCGTCTACCGCAACCCAGGCTGGTACGAAATGCTGGGCTACCCTCGCCATTCCCTGGAAAACAACGTGTTTACCTGGGAAAACGTTATCCATCCGGACGATTACCCCCGTGTGATGACGGTGTTCGATGACTACGTCCACCAGCGTACCCCTCACTACCAAACCGAATACCGTTGCCGCAAAAAAGATGGCAGCTACCTATGGATCGAGGATCGCGGCTATGTCATTGCGCGCAATGAGGACGGCTCGGTAGCACGGATGGTGGGCGCCCATCGCGACATCGATCTGCGCAAATCCTCCGTTGAACAGTTGGAGCGACGCAATCAATCCCTTGAGGCACTGGTGGCCGAGCGGACGCGCGAGCTGTCGCGGGTCAATCAGCAATTACAACTACAGCTGAACGAAAACCGCTCCCTGGCCGAGCGGGACGCCCTCACTCTCGTCGCCAACCGCTACCGCCTGGAAAAGGTACTGCTGGAAGAGTGCGGCCGCGCACAGCGTTTTCGCCTGCCGTTGGCATTGATCGCGGTGGATATCGATGACTTCAAACCAATCAATGACCAACACGGCCACGGCGTGGGCGATCAAACCCTGGTGCACGTCGTGGAATGCCTGGAGAGGTGCATTCGCCCAGGCGACCTACTGGCTCGGTGGGGAGGTGATGAGTTTATGGTGGTGCTGCCCAAAAGCTCACTGGAAACCGCCAGGGCGTTGGCTGAGAACATCTGCCGAACGATGCGCAAGATCCCGATGCGCGGAGATCTCACCGTCACCCTGAGCCTGGGCGTGGCCGAGCGGCGCATGGATGAATCTCCCGCCGCCCTGATGGCGCGTGCCGACCAGGCACTGTATCGCGCCAAAGCGGCGGGGAAAGATGGGGTGTCGGAGTAGGTCAAGCCCGTCAACGTACTGGCGCCGGGTACTGGATGCCGCCTCTGCTCCACAGCGCATTGAGGCCGCGCTTGACGGGTTCAGCGCGTTGCCACAAACGACTTTTGGCAACGGCTCCTTCCGATTTGGAATGACCCGGCGACTTTATTTCGTTTGCGACAAGGGCTGGCCTGCGGCTTAGATAAAACGACGCCCGCCACTGCCGAGTCCGAGATTCATGAGCCGCGAAACCATCAGCCAGTCGATTTCCATCGTTCATCCCATCAGCCTCAGCCACGGCAAGAACGCCGAAGTCTGGGACACCACGGGCAAGCGCTATATCGATTTTGTCGGCGGCATCGGCGTGCTTAACCTCGGCCATTGCCATCCCGGTGTGGTGGAGGCTATTCGTGAACAAGCGACGAAGTTGACCCACTCTGCGTTCAACGCCGCGCCGCACACGCCGTACATCGAACTCATGGATCGCCTGACAGCGTTTATCCCAGTGAACTACCCCGTCAGCGGCATGCTCACCAACAGCGGCGCGGAAGCCGCGGAAAATGCCTTGAAGATCGTCCGCGGCGCCACCGGCCGCACTGCAGTGATCGCCTTTGACGGTGCCTTCCACGGCCGCACCCTGGCCACTCTCAACCTCAATGGCAAAGTGGCGCCCTACAAACAAAAGGTCGGCGTCCTGCCCGGCCCGGTGTATCACCTGCCCTACCCCAGCGCCGATAACGGCGTGAGCTGCGCTGAGGCACTGAAGGCTATGGATCGACTGTTCAGTGTGGAAATCGATATCAGCGACGTAGCCTGTTTCATCATCGAACCGGTGCAGGGCGAAGCCGGATTCCTCGCCTTGGATATCGAGTTCGCTCAGGCGCTGCGGCGCTTTTGCGATGAACACGACATCCTGTTGATCGCTGACGAAATCCAATCCGGCTTCGGCCGAACCGGCCAGCGTTTTGCCTTCTCGCGCCTGGGGATAGAACCGGACCTGATCCTGCTCGGCAAAAGCATCGCCGGCGGCGTCCCCTTGGGCGCAGTGGTCGGGCGCAAGACGTTGATGGATAACCTGCCCAAAGGTGGGTTGGGAGGTACGTACTCCGGCAACCCCATTGCCTGCGCAGCGGCGCTGGCCACCCTCGATGCAATGACCGATGAGCATTTGCAGGAGTGGGGCTCGCAGCAGGAAGAAGCGATCGTCGGCCGTTATGAAGCCTGGCGTTCGCAGCGCCTGTCGCCGTACCTGGGCCGCCTGACCGGCGTCGGCGCCATGCGCGGCATCGAGCTGACCAGCACCGACGGCACGCCAGCGCCTCAGCAACTGACCCAATTGTTGAGCCTGGCGCGAGACGCCGGGTTGCTATTGATGCCCAGCGGCAAGTCGCGGCACATCATTCGCCTGTTGGCGCCACTGACCATTGAGCCTGCGGTGCTGGAAGAAGGACTGGATATTCTTCAAGCGTGCCTCAAGCAATTGGTTTAACGCCCGTATCCGCCGGTCGGCAGCCTTGCGCCGCGATAGGGGCATTGTGCTGCCTTGACCTGATCCCCCTCCACCCTGAAAATGCGCGACGCTTTTTTGTCTTCCCCGTTTACTGAAGTAGTGAAATTTCAATGTCCGATTCTTACACCGAACACTCCGCCGAAGAATCCGTAGTCGCCTTGCACGCCAAAGCTGAATACGAAAACGCCATCAATCTTTCACAGCACGTGCCAGCCGCCAAGATCATCAGCGAGATGGTGCTGGACGCCTTTCACACCTCCAAGGAAAGCGACCAGATCCGCGAACTGCGCGTCGCCATCCGCCAGGCCCACGACGCCTTCGACGACGACAAGGCCTACGACCTGATGGGCCAGCTCAAGCAGCTCAAGGACGCCGAAGCCGCCGATAACATCGCGCTGGAAGACCTGAGCAGCAAATTCTCCATCAGCCGCATCCTGTCCAGCTTCAAGGACGACCCCGAGTTTCAGGAACTGGTCTACGGCCTGGCCCTCAAGGTGCTGAACCAGTCTCACCAGGCAATCAGCAACCCAAGCGCCGGCAAGGGCAAGGCGGCTCGCCCCAAGAAAGAAGCTGAAGTGTTTGTGATCAGCAAGGACGGCATCAGCGTCACGCTGCCGCTGCGCACGCCACGTTCTAAGTTGAACGTCGACCGCGAGGCGTTCGAGTTCCTGGGCTTCAGCTTTGTGGGTGAAGGCGATGAAGCCGAGCTGCAAGTCGAAAGCTTTGTGGACAACGCCGGCGTCGAGCAGCCGCTGAGCCGCAAGAGCGTGATTACTGCACTGCAACAGCAGACGGCGTTTGCGGGTTACAGCATCGCGCAGCAGTAACCAACACCCTCGGATCAATGTGGGAGTCCTCTCCCACATTTTTTTGCGCGGTGTCAGCTGGCGCCCTGAATCTGCGCCGCAAACACTTCGCGAAACCGCGCCATCTCCCGCTTATTCCCCACCGTGACCCGCACCCACTGCGGCCAGTTTTCCCACACTCGTCCGATCAGTACGCCGTGGGCGGCCAGTGTGTCGATGACCTGCTCTGCCGGGCGCTTCACGTCAATCATGAAGCAGTTGGCCTGGGATGCCGTGCAAGTGAAGCCACGGCCCTTAAGCCAGGTGACGGTTTCTTCGCGCAGTTGCGCGTTGAGCGCCTTGCGTTGGGGCAGCACCTTCACAGCTTCCAGGCTGGCGAGGCCGCCGAGCAAGGACGAACCGGCCGGGACGTTGTCGCCGCCGAATACCGCCAAGCGCTCCAGCAGCGCCGGATGGCCGATCGCCAGGCCCAGGCGAGCGCCGGCCATGCCGTAGATTTTCGAGAAGGTACGCAGCACCAGCAGATCGTCGTTGTCCTTGACCCAGCTCACCACGCTTGGGGTATCGGCGAAGTCGATGTAAGCCTCATCCACCACCAGCACACAGCCTTTGGGTTTGTTCGCCAAAGCCTGGCGGATGGCCTCGGTCGGCGTCACGGTGCCCGTCGGGTTGTTGGGGTTGCACAGGTAGAGCATGCCGGCCTGGGGGTCAGCCGCGAGCATGGCCTGGACGTCGTGGGCATGCTCGGCGTTGAGGTTCACTTCTTTCACCGGCGCTTTGCGCGATTTGGCGGCCTGGCGTGGTACCTCGTAGGACGGCGTCGCCATCACCAGGCCCCGGGTTTCGCTGGTAAACGCCAGCACCGCGTAGCGCAGTGCGGCCATGGAGCCGGAAAACACCGCCACTTGATCTTCGGCAATCCCTTGTTGCTGTGCAAATAACTCGGCCAGGGCGTACATGTGTTTGTACGGATAACGCCCTGCAGTGTCGATGCCGCGCTGCATCGCTTCGCGGGCCGCTGCCGAGGGCCCGTAGGGACTTTCGTTGTAATTGAGCAGCACCTTGTCAGTCTTGGTTGCCGACGACGCGGCCACCGCCCAATCCAGGCGCCCGAGTAAAGGCAGGGCGGCGCCGAGGGCGAGAAGGGATCGACGACTAACGCTGACCATGGTGACTACTCCTTGTAGGCGGATGATGGATTCGCACTGCTCGTACAAGTGAGTATGACGAGACAATACGCGGCGGATTTAACCGAGCGCCCATGAAAAAGCCCCGTACGACTTTCGACGACGGGGCTTTTTCATGGGCGGGCTTTCAGTGCTCCCAATAGTCCGCGATGGGGTATTTGGCACACAAATGCTCAAGTTCAGAGCGCAATTGCGCCTGCGCAGTGGGCTCGAAGTGGTACTCGTATTCACCAAGCGGCGTCACCTGGTTGAGTACCCGGCACACCAGATCGACGACTTGCCGACAGCCATCGGCATCCACATTGCGTTGCGCCATGGAACCTGTGCCAATACACAGGCCACTGGCAACGGCAGACGAACGGGTCTCGCCGGGGACGCGACTTTTATTCACAACGATTCCGCAGCATTCCAACGCCGACTCAGCGATAGCACCGGTCATGTCCCCGCGCAAACGAATCAACACCGTATGGTTTTCGCTGCGTCCACCGACCACGTCATAGTCATGGGCCTGAAACGCGTAGGCCGCTTCGTCGGCCAGGGCGCGAACCCGCCCCATGCAAACGTCGAATTCCGCCGTCATTGCGTAGCCGAGCGCCGCGGCTTTTGCGGCGATCATATTGACCGCCGGCGCGCCCTGCATACGCGGGAAGACGGCTTGATCCAGCACACGGCTGAAAGTCGCCTTCAAGCCAGGCACCTTGGTATGGGCGTCGCGACCGGACAGGATCAGCCCACCACGCGGGCCACCCAACTGTTTGTGAGTGCAAGTGGTCGTGACGTGAGCCGCGTTAATCGGGCTGGGGTGGCGACCGGTCACAACCAGCCCTGCGATATGGGAAATATCGGCCAACAGGATCGCGCCTGCTTCATCGGCAATCGCACGAAACCGCTCGAAATCCAGCACACGCGAATAAGCCGATGCGCCGCAAATGATGATCCGTGGACGATGGGCCAGCGCCAGGCTGCGCACCTGCTCGTAATCGATAAGGCCCTCGGCAGTGGTGCCGTAGCGAATCGCTTTGTAGTAGGCCCCGGTAAACACGGCGGGGCTGCCGTGGGTCAGGTGACCTCCGTGATCGTGGGCCATGCCCAGCAAGGTATCACCCGGCTCAAGCAGGGCGGACAACACTTGGGCGTTGGCGTTGGAACCCGAGTGCGATTGCACGCCGGCGTAGTGGGCGTCGAACAGTTCACGCGCCCTGCGGATCGCCAGGGACTCAACCAGATCGACATTCTCGCAGCCGGCGCGATGACGCTTGCCGGGCGCGCCCTCTGCAGTAACGTTGACGAGTGCGGACGCGGAAGCCGCCAGGGTGCGAGGCTTGACTGCACAGGAGGACGCGACCAATGACAGCGTGCGATGTTGGCGCGCCACTTCGGCGTCCAGCAACATCGCCAGTTCCAGGTCCTCGGCGCGCAAGTCCGCCATGCCTCGGCGCAACAGGTCAGCCTGATCCTGCAGGTGTACGGTATTGAATGCCATGGCGGGTGTCCTTTCCTTGGTCGCTGCGTATCAGTTCGTCCTGAACCGTGGCGTTCAATTAAACAGGAAATTAAACATTTTCCAAATTAAATGTTCTCTTTTGTCCCCCCTTACCGAGCGGATGGCCATTAGCCTTGCGCAATGCGGATCCCTCGCATCCGAGACTTTATTGTTAGGTCGCACGCGTGCAACACTTGCGCCCGCCGCGACGTATGAAACGCCCTGGATGGGCGTTTCACTGTTGAAACAATCTATACGGCGCCTTCAAAGATCGACGGTTTTTACTATAGGGAAGTGGTGAGCGCGTGATGCACAGACGAGAAAAAACCGAGCATTTGAAGAGCAACATCAAGTACTTGATCAAGAGCCGTGGCGAGACCCAGCTGTCGCTGTGCAACGCCGCCGGCCTGACCCGCACTACGATCTACAACATCCTCGAAGGCAAGGTCGTCAATGTTCAGCAGTCGACCCTGCGCAAGATTTCCGACTTCTTCGGCGTGTCCTACGAAGAAATCGAGACCATCGATTTTGAAGCCAAGGAAATCATCGAGAGCAGTGCCTCGCCCCAAGGCAACATGAACCCCGCAGCCGTGCCGGTGCTCAAGCAAAGCCAGGTCATGCAGCACTTGGATAAGCGCATTGGCGAACTGGCTACCCTCTTCCCGCTCACGTACTACTTCGGCACCTCCCACAACCTGATCGGCGTGCGACTGGAGCGCCCTATACCGGGTGCGAATGAGCCGGGTGACCTGTTGATCATCCAGAAGGGTTCGTCGAGCGACGATAAGGAAAAACTGGTGTTCGACAGAGCTACCCACACGCTGTTTATCAGCCGTGAAGCCTGCGCCAGCTCAGAACGTCTGTGTGTTCTGGGGGATATCATTGAGGAGCGCTTCAATGACCACGTATGAAAGCGAGATCGAAAACAGCAAATACAAACTGCTGGGCTTCGAAAATGACAAGCGCCTGGCGGTGATCATGATCATCGCCACGGGCAAGATCATTCGGGTCAAGTTGAGCGAAGTCTTAAACAGCGAAATCATGGATAACTTGAATAAAATGGAAGTTAAAAACCTGTACAAGAAGTACTACTCCCAAGCGGGCACGGTGACGGCGTACGACCTCAACGATCGCAATGAAAGTTCGTGGATGATCTACATCATCCTCAACCTGCTGCTCTTCACCTTTTACATCTTCACCAGCATTGCCGCGACGAAACCGATCTACATCGAGTCCCTCGACATCATCGTTACGCCGGGCACTTTCCTATACCCGCTGACCTTCCTGATCGTGGATCTGCTCAACGAAAACTTTGGCCTGAGGCTCGCCAGGAAGGCCATCCTGTTTGCCTTTGCCAGCAACGCGATGATCATCATTTTGCTCTACGGCTCCACCTTCTTACCTGGCTTGCCCGGTTGGAAACTCGACGGTCCCTATAACGATGTAATTGTGCAGGTGTCGTCGGTGTTGATCGCGTCGTCGGTGTCATTCCTGGTGTCGGAAAACATCAACTCGTATTTGCTGTGCAAGATCAAAGAGCTGACTAACTCCAAATACCTATACCTGCGCATCTTCCTCAGTACGTTCTTTGCGGTGATTATCGACAGCTTCCTGTTCTGCTTTATTGCGTTCTACGGCGCCATGCAGACCAGCGATATCCTGAGCATGATCTATGTGCAGATCGCAATTAAGGTGGGCTTTGCGTTCTTTAATATTCTGCCGGCCTATGGCGCGCGTTCGTTGTTCAAGCGCTATATCACCGGCAACGCTGCCTGATTGAAACACGCCGATGGGCCTTGCCCATCGGCTTCATCACCTTAGTTCAGCTGCAACTTCTGCTTCAGGTTCTGCATGACATCTGTCTTGTTCTGCAGGTACTCATTCAAGCCCCGAGCACGCAGGTTGCACGCATCACACTCGCCACAGCCACTGCCTAGGACGCCGTTGTAGCAGGTCAGGGTCTGCTGGCGGACCAAGTCCAGTTGCTGGTGGTAATCGGCCAAGGCCCAGGTCTCGGCCTTGTTCAGCCACATCAGCGGGGTTTCCAGGCGCACGTCGTATTCCATGCCCAGCTTGAGTGCCTGATTCAGCGCCTTGACGAATTCATCGCGGCAGTCCGGATAACCGGAGAAGTCGGTTTCGCATACGCCTGTAATGACGGTCTCGGCTTTCACCTGGTAGGCGTAGATTGCCGCCAGGGTCAGAAACAGAATATTGCGCCCCGGCACAAAGGTGCTGGGCAGGCTTTCACCTGAGCTATTCACGGTCGGCACAGGAATGTTGTCGCGGGTCAGGCTGCTGATGGCCAGCTCGTTGAGCAACGACACGTCCATCACTTTGTGAACGGTCGCCCCCAACTGCTTGGCAAGCTGCTGGGCGACTTCGACTTCCGCCACATGGCGTTGGCCGTAGTCGAAGGTAATGCAGTGCACTTCATCGTAGTGCGGCAGTGCGTGGATTAAACAGGTGGTGGAGTCTTGTCCGCCACTGAACACGATTACGGCTTTTTTACTCATCGTTCTGCGTCCTGCATGGGTAGGATGTGGGCATAGTTTAAAGGTCACTCAATAAAAAACCCCGCGCTTCTTTCGAAGGCGGGGCCTTTTGCTACTCAGACACTCAGTGTGCGTAGGTCAGCAACAGCTCTTTCGGCACTTGGAAATCCAGGGACATCATCACGCTGAGCGCGGTGATGGTGAAAATCGAGAACACGAACAGCTTGCGCGCCCAGACGGTGTCATCCACCGCCTTGTAGCCTGTCCAGGCCATGTACAACCAGTACATGCCCATGGCAGCCGCGACGGCGAGGTAGCTCATGCCGGCGTAGCCACTGAAGGTCAACATCAAGGTCGCCACAAGGAAAGCCAGGATGTAGAGCAGGATGTGTTTCTTGGCAACCTGGATGCCACGCTTGACCGGCAAAACCGGAATCGATGCAGCCAGGTAGTCGTTGAAACGGAAGATCGCGATGGCGTAGGAATGCGGCATCTGCCACAGGCTGAACATCACCAGCAGCACCAGCGCGGCCATGTCGAAGCTATTGGTTACAGCCACATAACCAATCACCGGCGGCATCGCCCCCGACAGACTGCCCACCAGCGTGCCGTGAACCGACTTGCGCTTGAGGTACAGGCTGTAGAGGCCGACGTAGATGACAAAGCCGATCACGGCAAACAGCGCCGCCAACGGGTTGGCCACCTTGTACAACAGTGCCACACCGGCAACACCCAAAACGGTCGCGTAGATCAGTGCCAGCTTCAGGGAGATAAGGCCCTGGACCAGCACGCGATTCTTGGTGCGCTCCATCTTGATATCGATGTCACGGTCGATGCAGTTGTTGAAGACACAACCGGAAGCAACCACCAGGGACGTACCGATCATCGCAGCCAGGAAGATGGCCAGATCGACATGTCCCTTGGAGGCCAGGAAGAAACCGCCCGCCACAGAAAGCACGTTACCGAAAATGATCCCCGGTTTGGTGATTTGGATAAAGTGCTTAAGCGACATCGGGTCTTACCTCACTTCGCCATCATGAACGTATGGATGCTGAACATGATCCATATCGACAAGCCAACCAGCAGCAGGATTACTAAGCCTGCGAACACGAACGCAATCACGTTATCGCGCTGCTCTTTAGAACGATCCAGGTGCAGGAAGTACACCAGGTGAACCAGGACCTGAATCACCGCGAATGCCAATACGATCATCAAGGTGATCGACTTCGGCAGGGTCGGGTACATCACCAGACCGAACGGGATGAGCGTCAGGATTACCGACAGGATGAAGCCAATGGCGTACGACTTAACGCTGCCGTGGCTCGAATCATGGCTGTCATGGTCATGGGAGTGTGCATTAGCCATTACAGAGTCCCCATCAGGTAAACAACGGTGAAGACGCAGATCCAGACCACGTCCAGGAAGTGCCAGAACAGGCTCAGGCAAGTCAGGCGAGTCTTGTTGGTGTTGGTCAGGCCGTGTTTATTGACCTGATACATCATCACCGCCATCCACAGCAGGCCGGCAGTAACGTGCAGACCGTGGGTGCCGACCAGCGTGAAGAACGCCGACAGGAAACCGGAACGGTGCGGGCCGTAGCCTTCGGAGATCAACAGGTGGAACTCGTTGATCTCCATGCCGATGAAGCCCAGGCCGAACAGGAAGGTCATACCCAGCCAGGTCAGCACGCCTTTCTTGTTGCCCTTGTAGAAGGCCAACATGGCGAAGCCGTAGGTGATCGAACTGAACAACAGCAAGGCGGTTTCGCCAAGCACGTAAGGCAGTTCGAAGATGTCGTGGCCCGACGGGCCACCCGCTACGTTGTTTACCAGTACCGCGTACACCGCGAAGATCGACGCAAACAAGATGCAGTCGGTCATCAGGTAGAGCCAGAAACCGAAAACGGTCATCGGCCCCGAGTCGTGGTGATGGTCATCGTGCCCATGGTCATCGACATGGGCGTGTCCAGCATTGGTCACTAAGTTCGACATGGTTTAAGCCTGTTCCAACGAGGTTTCTACACGGTTGGCCGGGATTTTCTTCTCGGCGACCAGGCGAGCGTGCTGCTCGGCTTCGATGCGCTCGATCGTTTCGACCGGCACCATGTAGCCTTGATCATCACGTGCTGCGTGGACAATGAAGTAGCCGATGGTGCCCACCAGGCTCACGATTGCCAGCCACCAGATGTGCCAGATCATCGCGAAACCGAACACGGTCAACAGCGCACCCATCACCACGCCAGTGGCGGTGTTGCTTGGCATGTGGATCGGCTCGTAGTGCTTAGGACGCTGGTACGCAGTACCGTCTTCCTTGGCTTCGGTGAACGCATCAATGGTGTTCGCAGTAGGGATCACGGCGAAGTTGTAGAACGGCGGCGGCGACGAAGTCGACCATTCCAGGGTGTGGCCATTCCATGGGTCGCCGGAGTCGCAAGCGTTCTGCTTACGGTCACGGATGCTCACGTACAGTTGGATCAACTGGCAGGCGATACCCACAGCGATCATGATTGCACCGAACATGGCAACGTACAGGTACGGCACCCACTCAGGGTTGGTAGTAGCGTTCAGACGACGGGTCATGCCCATGAAGCCCAGTGCATAGAGCGGCATGAACGCGACGAAGAAGCCCGAGATCCAGAACCAGAATGCAGCCTTGCCCCAACCTTCGTGCAGCTTGAAGCCGAACGCTTTCGGGAAGTAGAAGCTGAAACCAGCGATGTAACCGAATACAGCGCCACCGATGATCACGTTGTGGAAGTGAGCGATCACGAACAGGCTGTTGTGCAGTACGAAGTCAGCACCCGGGATGGCCAGCAGTACGCCGGTCATGCCGCCGATGGCGAAGGTCACCATGAAGCCCAGGGTCCACAGAACCTGGCTGGTCATGCGCAGACGACCGTGATAGATGGTGAACAGCCAGTTGAATAGCTTCACCCCCGTCGGGATGGAAATCAGCATCGTCGCCAGGCCGAAGAAGGCGTTGACGCTGGCCCCCGAGCCCATGGTGAAGAAGTGGTGCAGCCAAACCATGAAGCCCAGTACCGAGATCGCGCCCGATGCATAAACCATCGAGTGGTGACCGAACAGGCGCTTGCCGGTAAAGGTCGAGATCACTTCGGAGAAGATACCGAACGCTGGCAGGATCAGGATGTACACCTCAGGGTGACCCCATGCCCAGAACAGGTTCACGTACATCATTGGATTGCCACCAAGTTCATTGGTGAAAATGTGGAAATCCAGGTAACGGTCAAGCGACAGCAGCGCCATGGTAGCGGCCAGGATCGGGAACGAAGCCACGATCAGGACGTTGGCCCAGGTGCAGGTCCAGGTGAAGATCGGCATGTCCATCAGTTTCATGCCAGGGGCGCGCATTTTCAGGACGGTGGCCAGGAAGTTGACCCCCGTCAGCGTCGTCCCGAGTCCTGATAACTGTAGCGCCCAGATGTAGTAGTCCACACCCACGCCAGGACTGTACTGGATACCCGACAATGGCGGATACGCAACCCAACCGGTCTTGGCGAATTCGCCGACGCCCAGGGACACGTTGATCAGCACAACGCCGGATACCAGCAGCCAGAAGCTCAGGGAGTTCAGGAACGGGTAGGCAACGTCACGGGCACCGATCTGCAGCGGCACCGCAAGGTTCATCAGGCCGGTGAAGAAAGGCATCGCCATGAAGATGATCATGATCACACCGTGGGCGGTGAAGATCTGGTCATAGTGTTCAGGCGGCAGGTAGCCAGGCGAACCTTCGGTGGCCATGGCCAACTGGGTACGCATCATGATGGCGTCGGCAAAACCGCGCAGCAGCATGACCATGGCAACGATGATGTACATCACGCCGATTTTCTTGTGGTCGACCGACGTCAGCCACTCGGTCCACAGGTAGGTCCACTTCTTGAAATAAGTGATTGCTGCAAACAGTGCCAGACCACCCAGCGCGATCATGGCGATGGTAATCATCACAATCGGCTCGTGGAACGGGACCGCATCCCAACTTAATTTACCAAACATCGTTTACTCCTCTGCCCCAGCAGTTGAATGCGAGCCCGTGTCAGAACCTTCAACCGCGGCCACTTCTTTCTTCTCGTGCTTGACCGGCTTGCCTGGCTTCATACCTTCGTACTTGTCGACGATTTTCTGAAACAGGTTCGGCTCATACGCGGAGTACAGAGCGACTGGGTTGTTCTGGCTTGGTTTGGTCAGGGCGTCGTATTCAGCTTGATCAAGCTGTTTAGGTGCGGCCTTGACTTCGGCTACCCAGGCGTTGAAATCTTCCTGGCTCGTCGAGATCGCTTTGAATTTCATGCCGGTGAAGCCAGCGCCGCTGTAGTTCGCGGAGATGCCTTCCATTTCAGCTTTTTCGTTCGCGATCAGGTGCAGACGAGTCTGCATGCCTGCCATCGCGTAGATCTGGCCACCCAGGGCTGGGATGAAGAACGAGTTCATCACGGCGTCGGAGGTGATCCGGAAGTTAAGCGGGGTGTTCTCCGGGAACCGGATCTGGTTAACCGTGGCGATACCCAGGTCCGGGTAGATGAACAGCCACTTCCAGTCCAGCGCGACCACTTCGATGTTGATCGGCTTGACGTCGGACTCCAGCGGACGGTACGGGTCCAACTCGTGGGTCGACTTATAGGTGATGTAACCCAGGGCGATGATGATGAGGATCGGAACCAGCCACACCGCGATTTCGATCTTGGTGGAGTGCGACCACTTAGGCGCGTAGGTCGCGTTGGTGTTCGACGCGCGGTATTTCCAGGCGAAGGCGAAGGTCATGATGATCACAGGCACCACAACCAACAGCATCAGCAGGGTGGCAGTGATGATCAGGTTTCGTTGATCCAGACCGATCTGTCCTTTTGGGTCCATCAAGGTCCACTTGCAGCCTCCCAGCATTAACATCATGCCAAGCAGCGGCAAAAAGCCTAGTAATCGGGGGTACCTGTTTTTACTCATCTCACGACCTCTAAAGCAGCTTGCGCAATGCAGTTGGGTTTTGATCGCCAACACTTCACCCTGCCAAGGGTTGGCATTTCTCTTCGATTGAATAAGAGCCTGCCCGGCACGCCATAACGGAGCGTTTCACGGACCTGCGGTGAGTTCTTATTCGATTTCGTGGTTAAAGGCCTTGTTACAGACCAATTCCGTTTGGTGCGGATAGTTGAAAGGCTGCCGGAACCTTGGGGTCGCACAGAGCCATCCATCTGCCCCTCGACCGCTCCAGTGCTCAAATATTGAACAGCACGGGACATTCAGTGCGTGCGATTGTAGTTAGCTAGCGATGTATAAACCATGTCTTATAAAGAAATAATTTTTATCGATTACAGCAATAATCCTTCACCGATATTGCAACGGTTCGCGATTTTATCGCGTTCGATTCTCAACAAAAACCACAAAAATTGCGGTGTTATAGGCTGAACCGCCACGGCCCTCAGTCGTCGTAAGGGCGTGCAAAACCTATCTAACCCCCCAGAAAACAAGGCATTGGGACATCACGCAAAGGTGTGTCCGCCGCGAGGTGCGCAACGTCGTCCAGACCACGAACTGACAGCACACCTTGGGCGTTTTTTGCAAATTTAAGCGATGGCTTCGCGAAGCAGAAACGTCCTGCGGCGGCCTCTGTGTGACAACATGTCGCACGCTTCGCGCACCCTCAGTTGTCCCGTGTCACGCTCTATTCACAAAAGCCTACAAACAAAAACGCCCCGGCCTTCGTCAAAGAAGGACCGGGGCGTTTGACAGTTGGGTTCAGGCCTTGCGCTGGCGATTGCGATAGATGCCCAGCGGCACCAGGATCACCGTCAGCACGAACGCCACTAAGGCCCACTGCGCCAGGGACAGGCCTAGCACCGGCGGGTACGGCGTGCTGCAGAAGCCATCGACCTGAAAGCCCAGCGGGAAGACCTTGGCCAGGGGCAGGTCATCGACGATGGGTTGCAGCACATCGATGCCGCAGCTGACCTGCGGGAAGAACTGCGTGTACACGTGGTGACCCGCTGCGGCCACCCCGCCGACGGCGCTGAGGATCACCAGCCCTTCGAAAAAGGTCAGGGCACCCTTGGTGCGCATGGCTGCGCCGATGAACGCGAAGATCGCAATCAACAACAAGGCATAGCGTTGCAGGATGCACAGCGGGCACGGCGCCTCGCCCAGCACCACCTGCATGTACAACGCCCCACCGATCAGCGCCAGGCAGATGATGCCCAGCAACACCAGAAAGCGCCGCTCCCTGCCTAAACGCAATTCGTCACTCATCCCCGTATCCCTTTGTTTGGTTATGCCAATGGCCGCAAGTTTACACACAGAGAGTGGTTTAAACAGAGGGGGGTTAACGGGGGATTAATCTGAAGAAATAGAGAGCCAAATGTGGGAAGGGGCTTGCCCTCCATAGCAGTGGATCAGCCAGCTTATCTTCAGCTGACACACCGCTATCGAGGACAAGCCCCCTCCCACATTTTGACCGTGTTATTCCAAGGCAGCAGCCGGGCCGAAGAACTCGTAGCGGCTTTGCTTCTCGGGCACACCCAGGGCCTTGAGGTGGCGCTTGATTGCGGCCATGAAACCTTTAGGTCCGAGGAAGTACGCGTCCAGGTCACGCTCTTGCGGCAACCAGGCCTGCAACTGCTCCAGACTCAAGAGCCCAACGTTATCCGCCGCAAGGCTTACACCGTCATCCTCGGCATAGCAATAGAAGCGCTTGAGTTGCGGGTGCTTCGCGGCGAGCGCGTCCACCCAATCGCGAAACGCGTGCACCCCGCCGTTACGCGCGCAGTGGATAAAATGCACCGGACGCTGGGTGGCCAGAGCGGCTTCAAGCATCGGCAGGGTCGGCGTGATGCCCACGCCGCCGCTGATCAGCACCAACGGTTTATCGCTGGCCTGCAGGATGAACTCACCCGACGGCGGGAACAGGTCGATGGTTGCGCCGACGTGCAACTGGTCATGCAGGTAGCTGGACACCCGGCCACCGGCTTCGCGCTTGACGCTGATGCGATACTGTCCGGCATCGCTTAGGGCCGACAGGGAATAGTTGCGGCGCACTTCTTCACCGTCGAGCACCAGCTTCATACCGATGTATTGGCCTGGCGCAGCGGCAAGGATCGGACCGTTATCCACAGGCGCGAAATAGAAAGAGACGATCTCGGCACTCTCCTCCACTCGCTTGACCAACGTAAACGCCCGCGCACCGCGCCAGCCGCCGGGGGCCTGGGCTTTCTCTTCGTAGATGGCGGCTTCGGCACCGATCAGAATGTCGGCCAACTGGCCATAGGCGGCGCCCCAGGCCTTCATCACCTCAGGCGTGGCAATCTCGCTACCCAGCACTTCGGAAATCGCCCGCAGCAGGCAGGCGCCCACGATCGGGTAGTGCTCCGGCAGGATCTGCAACGCCACATGCTTGTTGATGATCTTCGCCACCAAGTCGCCCAGTTGGTCGAGCTGGTCGATATGCCGCGCGTACATCAACACGCCGTTGGCCAAGGCGCGAGGCTGGTCGCCGCTGGCTTGGTGGGTCTGGTTGAACAGCGGGCGCACCTCAGGGTACTCGGAGAGCATCATGCGGTAGAAATGGGTGATCAGCGCCTCACCGCCACTTTCCAGCAGGGGCACGGTGGATTTGACGATGGCACGGTCTTGGGCACTAAGCATGGGAGCCTCCTGGGCTTCTTTACTGATTACCCTTAGCTACTCAGTATTCATGCCAACTAATAAATCGTTAATTTTCAATACCTTAAACATTGTGTAGTCAGTATGACCTCCTACACTCTATAGTCATAAGGACTACAAGGAGTCATTATGACTGCGCAATCATTGCTCACCACCCTCCTGCCCTTGGTCGCCGACCTGTCCCGCGACCTGCCCGAAGGCGAGCGCTATCGCCGCCTGTTGCAAGCCATGCGTGCCCTGCTGCCGTGCGACGCCGCAGCGTTGCTGCGCCTGGACGGTGAATGGCTGGTGCCGCTGGCAGTAGACGGGTTGAGCGCCGACACCTTGGGCCGACGCTTCAAGGTGAGCGAGCACCCGCGCTTCGCCGTCCTGCTCGGCAGCCCCGGCCCGACGCGCTTTGACAGCGACAGTGAATTGCCCGACCCCTACGACGGCCTGGTCGATGGCCTGCACGGACACTTGGAAGTGCACGACTGCATGGGCTGCCCGTTGTTTGTCGACGACCAGCCCTGGGGCCTGCTGACCCTGGATGCCCTCGACACCGAACGTTTCGAACGGGTTGAACTGGACGCCCTGCAAGCCTTCGCCAGCCTCGCTGCCGCCACCGTCAACGTCGCCGAACGCATCGAGCGCCTGGCGCTGCGCGCTGAAGACGAACACCAACGTGCCGAGATCTACCGTCAAGCCAGCGGCCAGCAGCACAAGGAAATGATCGGCCAGAGCAAAAGCCACAAACGCTTGGTCGAGGAAATCAAACTGGTGGGCGGCAGCGACCTCACCGTGCTGATCACCGGCGAAACCGGAGTGGGCAAGGAATTGGTGGCCCAGGCTATCCACTCGGCATCCAATCGTGCGGATAAACCGCTCATCAGCCTCAACTGCGCCGCCCTGCCGGAGACACTGGTGGAGAGCGAGTTGTTCGGCCACGTACGCGGAGCCTTTACCGGCGCGCTCAATGAGCGTCGCGGCAAGTTCGAACTGGCCAACGGCGGCACCTTGTTCCTGGATGAAGTAGGCGAACTGTCGCTGACCGTGCAAGCCAAGCTGCTGCGGGTGCTGCAAAGCGGTCAGTTGCAGCGCCTCGGTTCGGACAAGGAGCATCAGGTTGACGTACGCCTGATCGCCGCCACCAACCGCGACCTCGCCGACGAAGTCCGCAACGGCCACTACCGCGCGGACTTCTACCACCGTCTGAGCGTATACCCGCTGCAGGTGCCGTCACTGCGCGAGCGCGGGCGCGATGTGTTGCTGCTGGCGGGCTTCTTCCTCGAACAGAACCGCTCACGCATGGGCCTGGGCAGTCTGCGGCTGACCAGCGATGCCCAGGCCGCGCTTTTGGCCTATAACTGGCCGGGGAATGTGCGGGAGCTGGAACACTTGATCGGACGCAGCGCGTTGAAGGCATTGGGCAACTGTCGCGAACGGCCGAGGATTCTGAGCTTGAGTGCCCTGGATCTGGACTTGCCGACGGTGAATGCGCCGGTCATCGAAGCACAGGCTCAAGCCGCACCCGTGGTCACCGGCGACCTGCGCCAGGCCACCGAAGACTATCAACGCCAGATCATCAGCGCCTGCCTGGAACGCCACCAACACAACTGGGCCAGCGCGGCCCGCGAACTGGGCCTGGACCGCGCCAACCTGGGCCGCATGGCCAAGCGCCTCGGACTGAAATAGCAAGGACAGCTCGGCCAAATGCATGCAATGCAGGAAATGTGGGAGGGGGCGTGCCCCCGATTGCGGTGGGCCAGCTATAGAGGGGCTGGCTGACACACTGCCCTCGGGGGCACGCCCCCTCCCCCATTAGACTGTCTTCGCCTGGAAGACCGGACTGGCAGACTTAGGCTTACGAAACACCAACACATTGCCCAACATCACCAGCACCAACCCCGCCAACGCGGGCGCGGTCCATTGGTAGCCCTCGGCAAACGCTGACACATTCAGCGCCACCACCGGGAACAGCACCGTGCAATACGCTGCCCGCTCCGGCCCCATGCGCCCAACCAGGGTCAGGTAGGCCGTAAAGCCGATCACCGAACCCGGAATCACCAGGTACCACAGCGCGCCGATGTACCGTGCGCTCCAGTCCATCTCAAACGGAATACCCCGCACCACACAGTAGGTCGCCAGCATCAAGGAGCCGTACAACATGCCCCAGGCATTGGTGGTCAGCGGCCGCAAGCCGGCCTTCTGTTGCAGGCTCGACAGCATATTGCCGGCCGAGAAACACATCGTCCCCAGTAACGCCAGACCCAAGCCGAACAAGGTCTGCGGACTGGCGGTGTGCCCCACCAGTTCCGGCCAGAACAGCAAGCCCAAGCCCGCCAACCCGAGGCCACCGCCCATCAACACGTTACGTGCCACGCGCTGGCCGAAAAACACCCGGGCATTCAGCGCGTTCCACAACGTGGCGGTGGAAAACACCACTGCCACCAGGCCGCTGGGAATCCACTGGCTGGCGGTCAGGAAGCACATGAAGTTGACGCAAAACAGGCACAGCCCCTGCGCCAGGCAGATCAGATGCCCGCGCCGGTTCATCACCTGCAACTTGCGGCTGAGCAGCAACAACGCAAACAACACCAGCGCCGCCAAGCCAAAGCGATAGACGATGGACACAGGAATCGCCACTACGCCCAATTGCCATTTGAGGGCGATCCAGGTGGTGCCCCAGATCAGCACGGTGAGTAAATACAGGGAAAGGTTCATAGCGGGCTCCATCGGTTGAGCCACAGTGTCGCCCTCAACCGGCGCCGCGCTCTTGCAGATTCTTGCGCTTTTGTCGGGCGGTGGGCTCACAGCGCCCACCTCGCGGAGTAGGATGCAAGGCGTCGGAGAACACACCATGTCAGATCTGGAATCCCTACAAGTCTTTCAAGCCCTTAACCGCTCGCCCAACGCACGCCTTGAAGCCTGCGCCGAGCTCGGTGACGGCTTGTCGGCAGCTTTGTGGAGCAACCATCACGATTCCCAGGACTACCAGGCGCCAAGCCATCACACCTTATCCTGCTACATCGGCGGTGGCACTGGCACCTTTCGGCGTGACCAGCCGGGCACCAAGGGCGGCCCCGACAAGCTGTGTATCCTGCCCGCCGAGCATCAGTCGGCGTGGGTGATCAACGGTGAAATCCGCCTGGCCCACGTGTATTTCAGCCCAGAGCAATTTGCCCTCGGCTGCGTCACCCTGCTCGACCGCGAACCGCGCACCCTGGAACTGCGCGAAAGCACCTTTCTGCAAGACGACAGCCAGGCCAGACGCTTCCACCAGTTGATCGCGCTCAACTGGCAGGAGCCCGCCGAACGCCTGCTGACCAGCAGCCTGGCCCATGAAATGCTCAGCCACACCCTGCTCAGCCAGGTAGGCGCCCGCGAAGGCCTGCGTTTGAAAGGTGGTTTAGCGGCGTACCAGCGACGGCTGTTGGTGGACTACATCGACCAGCACCTGGAAGACCCCATCAGCCTTGGGCAACTGGCTGGCCTGTGCGCGCTGTCGGAATACCATTTTGCGCGGATGTTCCGCCAAAGCTTCGGCCTGCCGCCCCATCAGTACTTACTGGCGCGTCGGCTGACCCGCGCGCAACACCTGCTGCGCAGCGGTGCCCTGCCCTTGGGCGAGATTGCCTTGCTGTGCGGTTTTTCCAGTGCCAGTCACTTCACTCATCGCTTCCGCCAGGCCATGGGCGCCACGCCCGGCGACTACCGTCAGGCGTTCATTTAAACCATCAAGCCCAACGTCTTGGCCTTGGCCACCGCCTGAGTTCGCCGCTCGACGCCCAACTTGCTGTGGATGCGCCGCGCGTGAGTCTTGACGGTGTGCAGGGAGATAAACAGCCGGTCGGCAATTTCCAGGTTGGAGCTGCCCAGGGCGATCAGTTGCAGCACTTCCAATTCACGCTGGCTCAAGGGGTTTTCTACCGTGCCGGGGGTTGACGCCTGGGGTTCCATGCCCAGCTCGCTCAACAGTCCCGGCGAGCGCAAACGCAGTTCGCGAATCGCTTGTTGCACCTGACAACGCCCGGCCAGTTCCAGGCCGGTTTGCAGCGAACGGCGCGCCAAGGCAGCATCGCCCAGTTGCCAAGCGACTTCGCCCAGCACCAGGTGCAGCTCGGTTTCCAGGCAGAGCATGCCGCGCTGATGGGTGGTTTCCAGCAACGCGTTGAGCCGTGCCACTGGTTGATCGGCGCAGCCCAGTTTCACCTCCGCCAGCACCAGCAGGTATTCCAGGCGCGGAATCAGTTCCAGGGTGGCCGGTGGCGCCTGTTTGGCCTGGGGGCCACGGAAGTGGCGCAGCACACGACGCACCGCTTCCACGGTCAATTCGGCGCGGCCTTGCTGCAACCAGAAATGCCCACTGACCAACAACAGCACCGCCCGGTATACCGTGTCCGGCACCTGGCGCTGCTGCATCAGCCGTTCGGCCTCGCGCAGTTGCACAAAGGCCTGGGCGTAATCACCCCGGTTGGCGGCCAGCAAGGCCAGACCGAGAAAACCGTAGAGCACGCGTTTGTCCTGGCTGTGCAGGCACATCTTCAGGCCAGTCTCGAAACAGTCGGCGGCCAAGCTGTCCTGGCCCTGGCGCAACGCCAAGTGCCCGCGCCGCAAGGCGATGCGCCCAACCAGTGGCCCGGCCTTGAGCCGCTGCTTGAGCAACATCGCCTGCACCGTTTCCAGCAGGCTTTGCGCCCGATACGGCGCGCCACGCTGTTCCAGCAATTGCGCGTGATCCAACTCCAGCAACGCCTCCAGCACCAACGAACCATGGGCGCGCGCCAGGCACAGCGCTTCGCGGTTCAGGCCTTGGGCGGCGTCCAGTTCACCGCGCAGCAAGGCTTGCTGGGTCAGCCCCGACAGGCACATCAGGCGCGAAGTCCAGGCGCTCTCGGGCAAGGCTTGCAGGGCCTCGAGAAAATGCAGACGGGAACTCTCGGCATCGCCGCCCAGGTGCAGCAACCAGCCCCACTGCGCCTGCCAGCGCGCCAGTAAATAACGCTGTTGCGCCGCCGAGGGTTGCGGGGCAAATCGAGCGAGCTGATCGATGCACGCAGCCGCCTGTTCGAAGCGCCCGGCGAACAGGAGCGCAGCAGTCACCAACCCCACTAGTTGCGCCGAGCCGAGCATCAGCTCATCGCCATGCTGCTCATGCAGGCGCAACAGCAAGACGGCGTTCTGCTGGCGGAACAGGTCCTCAAAACTGAAGTGCTGCAAGAGGCTCACCGCCATTTCATATTCTTCGGCCAGCAGAGCCTGTTCAAAAGCGGCCTGCCAATCCTGCTCGGTGCAAAACCACTGGCAAGCGCGTCGATGCCAAGAGCGCCTGGCAGGCCAGGGTTCGTTGTGCATCAGTTGCGCCAGGGGCGGGAAAACCTGCAACCAGTCGGTGTCTTCCCACGGCTCGATAAATGCGCCCAGCGCGTGTAAATCCCTCAGGTATTGGCCACCGTCGCCAGCGCCGAACAAGTGTTCGCACAGGCCAGTATTGAAGCGCGGCAGATGGGCCAGCACCCGCCAAGCCTCGGCCAACTCCGGCGGCAGCGTGCTGAACAGTTCGTGTTGCAGGTAGTCGAGCAACGTCTTATCGGGATGACCATCACCCAGCAAGGCGATGCGCACACCCGCGCACCAACCCGCGCTGAACTGCAGCACGCTGTCGACGGACTGGGCCGGCGCATGGCTGAGCAGTGCCTGGATTTCCACAGGGGTAAATGCCAGTTCGGCGCCGCACTCAAGTAACTCATCGTCGAGCAGCAGCCGAGGCCAATTGCAGGCCGGACGCCGTCGAGCGCCCAGCCACCAGGTCAGGGCCGGGCTGCTGGCGGTGAGCAGGCGATCGAGCAAGGCGTCGGTGTCTTGAGTGGGTAAGCGGCAGAAATCATCGAGGAACACCCATGCCTGGGCCTGCCAGCGGCTGAGGTCCAGCAGCAATGTGGCTTCGTCGGTAAACATCAGGCCAAGGTTTTGCGCCAGCCGTTGGCACAGGTCGAGGGGGCTGAGCGACGCGCCATTGAGCGGCAACCAGTACACCTGGCAACCGATGGGTGCCTGCAACGCACATTCGGCGAGCAACGCGCTCTTGCCGCTGCCGCCGGGGGCGCATAACAACTTGACCCTGACCGGTGCTGCCAGCAAAGGCTCGGCCAGGCGGGGGCGCAGCAAATGATGGGCGGACAGCCGGGGCATGAATCCAGGACGGTCCAGGCAGCGTGTCATGGCGGTCATTGCTGCATCCTGCTTTTTTATTGTTATGCAACGTGATGCGTACCCTAGTCCTGTGGCGGGGGGTTGTTGAAGAAGTATTCAGCAGGGTGATTGAAGGCCATGCACAGAACCCAATGTGGGAGGGGGATTGCCCCCGATGGCGGTGTATCAGTCAACCAATCCAGTGACTGATACTCCCTCATCGGGGGCAAGCCCCCTCCCACATTTTGACCCCGCTTCGATCCGGGATCAGCGCACGCCTTCAGCCCTCAAGGCTGCCGGAGTGTAGTCCGCTGCCTTGGCCGCGAAGCCGAACACGAAGCTGCTCTTCTCCTCGTTCTTCATGCCCAGTGCGATGTAACGCCCGGCAATGATGTCGTACAGGGTTTCGACCGTGTAGGCCGGCACCTGGTGGTCGTAGTAGAACTGCGCATGACCTTCGGCGACGCGCCACAGTTGGCCACGACCGTCGTAGTGATCCACCAGCGCGACTTGCCAGCTGTCTTCGTCGATGTACATGTGGCGCTTGGCGTAGATGTGCCGCTCGCTCGGTTTGACCGTGCCGACCACTTCCCACACGCGGTGCAGTTCGTAGCGGGTCAGGTCCTGGTTGATGTGACCAGCCTTGATGATGTCGTCGTACTTGAGGCTCGGCGAATCGAGCTTGTAGCTGTTATAGGGGATGTACATCTCTTTTTTGCCCACCAGCTTCCAGTCGTAGCGGTCGGGGGCCCCGGAGAACATGTCGAAGTTGTCGGTGGTACGCAGGCCGTCGGACGCGGTGCCCGGCCCGTCATAGGACACTTGCGGAGCACGGCGCACACGGCGCTGGCCGGCGTTGTAGATCCAGGCCAGGCGCGGTTCTTTCACCTGGTCGAGGGTTTCATGCACCAGCAGCACGTTGCCCGCCAGGCGCGCTGGGGCGGTGACCGATTGCTTGAAGAAGCTCAATACGTTGGCCGCCTTGGCCGCGTCGATATCCGGGATCGCTTGAGGCACCGCCACTTCTTCTTCGAAGCGGATCGGCGTGTAGCTGCCATTGGTCTGCGGGGTGGCCTGGGTGATGATGCGGCGCAGGTTACCGCCGTGGTAACGGGTGATGTGGTTCCACAGCACCTCCACGCCATTCTTGGGAATCGGGAACGCGTAGTAGCGGTTGCCGGTGAAGTTTTCCAGGCCGTTGCCGTCGTTGATCGCCTTGACGTTCAGTGCGCTGCGCTTGATCGATTCGTAGATGTCCGCCGGTAAGTTGACCGTACGGTGGCTCGGGTATACCGGAATCTTGTAGGTCTCGGGGTAGCGTTTGAACATCGCCACCTGGCCGTCGGAGAGTTTGTCTTTGTACTTGTCGACGGTGGCGGCGGTGATGACAAACAGCGGTTTTTCATTGGCGAACGGGTCGGCCAGGAAGCCTTTGCTGTCCACCGCGCCAGCGTTTTTCGGGATACCGCCAGTCCAGGCCGGGATCGAGCCGTCAGCGTTGCCGGCTTTTTCGGCACCGACCGGCGTGAGGGTGGTGCCCAGCTTGGCCGCTTCTTCCGGCGACACCGCCGCCATTACGTGAGCAGCCAACAGACTCAGGGCCAACACTGCAATTGTCTTACGCATAAGTTCTTGTCCTTCTTTAAGCCAAATCAGAAGTTCACGCCGAAGCTGAGGGCGAGGAAGTCGCGGTCGGTCAGGGTGTTGTAGTCGCCACCAAAGAAATCGGTGTAGCTGAGGCTGGCGGTGTAGGTGCTGCGGTAGTCCGCATCCACACCGACGCTGATCGCCTTGGCGCCCTTGTTGAAGATCCCGTTGGGCCCATAGCCGGCCACGTCATGGGACCAGGACAGGTTGGGCTTGAGGTTCACCCCGAAAATGGCGTTGTTGTAGTCAAGGATCGCCCGCGCGCGGTAGCCCCAAGAGGTGGAGGTGACGAAACCGTCGGTGTCACCCTCGAAACCGTAAGCGCCGTAGACCGAATCGCGGCCGTAACGCAGTTTGGATTTGTCCTCCAGGCCAGCCACGTGCACCACGGCCGCTTCGCCCACCAAAGTCAGGCGTTCGGCGCCGAGGACTTGGTCAAAGAACTGGGTCATGGTGCTTTGGATCTGGGTGATTTCCTTGCGGCGGTAGCCTTTGTTGTCGCTGCCGAAATTGCTGCGGATGGGTGAGGCCAATTGGCCGGCGATTGGGTTAAGCAAGGCCAATGTCAGGTCGGTGGTATTCAACTGCACCGGGGCATTGGGCCGGTAGCTGATTTCCCCGGTCCACGCCGTGCCGGTGGGCAAGGTAGTGGAGAAACTCGCGCCGAACAGGCGGATGTCTTCCGGGTAGTCGAGGTAGTACTGGCCACGACCAAGCATGGTGCTCTGGGCCAAGGCCTGACCGAAACCTCCAGCGGCGGCGGCGATGCCACCGATGGTTTGCAGTGTGGTGTTGTTGGTGATGGTGCCTACAGTGGGTGTGCGGCTGTGGTAATTCATGAAATACAAACCGTACTCGGTGTCGTCACCCAGCCAACGCAAAGCCGCCCCAAACTGACCGAAGTCCCGCGCATCACGGTCGCCCGCACGCTGTACCACCACACCCTCGCGCGTCACCACAAAACCCTGGCCGCGGTTTGCCGCAATCGATTGCAGCGGCGCGATACCAGGGCTGCCTACTGTGTAGTTACCGGTGCAACCATCCGCCGCCACGTCACCGCCAAAGAAGGTGCCGCAGTTATCCAGCACGGTCTGGTCCCACTCCAACTGATAAAACCCTTCCACGGTCAGTTGGTTGGTCAGGCTCTGGGACGCAAACAGCATGTTCACCGGGATCAGGCCTTCCTTGATCTCGGCACCCGGACGGCGGAACGCCGACACGTCAATCGGGTTGATGCTGTTGATGGAGTTGCCGATGAAGGTACTTTCACCCCAACTGACCACCTGCTTACCGGCGCGTACGGTGCCCGGCAGGTCGCCCAGGGAGTAGTTGTGATAGACGAACGCATCGAGGATCTGCGCACCGCTGGACTTGGCGCCTTCCTTGCGGTTGTGGTCGCTGATCTGCTTGAACTCGCGGTCTTCGTCCTTGAGCTCAAAGTCGTACCAGTACTTGCCGCGCACGAACACACCGGTGTCGCCGTACTTGAGTTCAAGGTCGTGCAGGCCCTTGAAGATTTTCGAGAAGGTCTCGCCCTTCTTGAAATTGAGCCGTCCGTCATCCCCCGTGGAAGCCTGGCCCGTGCCGCCATTGACGGTACCCACGAGTTTTTTATCGGCATCACGCATGCCCCAACTCGAACCCACCGACAACGACGAATCGAATTGCCCTTCGATCTCGCCAATATTGAACGAAACAGCCTGAGCCTGGGCACAGCAACCCAAGGCAACCGCAGCGGCCAGCGCCTGTGGCGTGAAGATGGCGCGCATTGTTGTTTTTGTCATGCGTCTTCCCCGGTGAGTGACAGAAGGCCCCACCCTACTGCCGCACATCAGGAGCGATAAGCGCACCAAGGAGGGATTCGTGTTGTCGCTCGAAAGGATTACCGGGCGCTCTGGCCTGGGTCTGGGCGGGGGCATGAACCGTGTGGATGGCGGGTTATCAGGGCCATGGATGGCGAGCGTCAAGACTGTTGCAGTTTTTACAACAGTCCTTGTCCCGAAGCGCTATTACTCATCTTGTCGCAAACGACTATTCTTGCCGGGCTTTCAGGGCAAACGGCCCGCTTCCCCAAACGGGAGAAAAGCCAGACTCAAATGGATTGATGTCTTTATTCAATCTGTTACCGGTGTTCACTGACGTTGATTTGTCGCTCCTTGATCCAACGTCTTACTTCAGCCGCTGCGTTTGCAGCGGCTTTTTTTTGCCTGAAATAAAACGGGGCGCCATCAGCGCCCCGTAGGATTCAAACTTTTTCAAGCAATGATCACAGGCTGTACTTCTGCAAGTTGGCCATCATCTCCTTCAAGGCCTCGATGTTGTCCTTGGGATGAGCCGCCCCTTCGAAGTCGCAGATCTGCTGCCAGTGCGCCGCCACATCGTCCGGTGAAAAACCGGCTTCGGGATCAAAGCCCACACCCAGGCTGCGCTCCCAGCGGGTCTTGCCAATCCAGCCACCGCCCACTTCAAACAACCCCGAAGTTTCCTGGCACGCTTCGCTGCCCAGGTACACCACCAGCGGGCTGACCAATTCCGGCTTGAGGCGCTCGAACACTTGCGGCGGGATCAGGCCTTCGGTCATGCGCGTGGCGCCAGTGGGGGCGATGGCGTTGACCAGGATGTTGTTCTTGCGCCCCTCCAGCGCCAGGGTACGGGTCAAGCCGTACAGGCCGAGCTTGGCCATGCCGTAGTTGGACTGGCCGAAGTTGCCGTAGATGCCCGAAGTGGACGCGGTAAAGATCACTCGGCCATAGCCTTGCTCACGCAGATGGGGCCAGGCGGCGCGGGTGACTTTGTAGGCGCCTTCGACATGCACCCGGTAAACCAGGTCCCAGTCGGCGTCTTCCATTTTGTGGAACGTTTTGTCGCGCAGGATGCCGGCGTTATTGACCACTACGTCGATGCGGCCAAAAGCGTCGAGGGCGTTTTGCACAATCCTGTCACCATCGGTGACAGAGTCGTGGTTGGCTTCGGCAATACCACCCGCCTCGCGGATCTCGGCCACTACACGGTCGGCCGCCGAAGCACTGGCGCCTTCGCCTTGAGTGGAACCGCCGAGATCGTTGACCAGCACCTTGGCCCCATGTTTAGCGAACAACAGCGCATGGGCCCGGCCCAATCCGCCGCCGGCACCGGTGACGATCACGACCTTATCCTGGAACTGCACTGACTCACTCATACCGAACTCCAATGGCGACAATGGGAATGGGTCGAGTGTCAGGCACAGGGCTGCCGGTCACAATAAAGACAGCCAAGGCTGAATGGTGCTCGATAAGGCAGGGGGATGATCCTAAGGCTCAGGAATAAGCCATGCGGGTTTCAACCTGCCCAATCCGATCACGAAACGCCTGGTAATGCTTGAGCACCTGCACCGGCGCTTCAATCTGCGGGTAGTGGCCGATGTTGGCCAGTAACACCGTGTCGGCATGGGGCACCAATTGGTGGTAACGCTCCACCATATGGACACCGGAGATCGGGTCGATCTCGCCGTCGATCACTCGCAATGGCACGTCACCCTGCTGCATCGCCGCCACCCAGCGATCACGCAGGCGCCGACGCTGGGGAATGTAGGCGATCAGCTTGTGCAGGATGCGCGTGCCATCGTTGCAGTCGATCAGGCTCCAGAAATCGTCCAGTGCGCTTTCGCTGGGGCGGGTGTTGGGGCCGAAGATCTGGCCGAAGCTGTCGGCCAGGGCATTGCGCCCGAATGCGCGGCCGATCATCCAGCCCAGCGGGCTGAGCAGGAGTTTTTGCACCAGCGCCGGGCGATGGGTTTCCGGGAACAGTCCGCCGTTGAGAAACACACAACTGGCCATCTTGAATCGGCCTTCATAGTGCCGGGCCAACAGTTCCTGAGCGACGCTGTCACCGTAGTCGTGGGCCAGCACGTGCACCGGCTGATCCACCCGCAGATGCTCCAGCAAAGCCTGTTGCAAATCCGCCTGTTCCAGCAGGCAGTAGCCATGGTCTAGAGGCTTGGCTGAATCGCCGAAACCGAGCATGTCGCAGGCGATGACCAAGTTGTGCTGGGCCAGGGGTTGCCACAGGTAATGCCAGTCCCAACTGGCGGTGGGAAAGCCATGGATCAGCAGCAACGGTTCGCCCTGCCCCGACACCCAGTAACGGATGGTGCGTCCGTGAAATTCGAAACTCTGGCTGCGTTTGCGCCAGGCTCTGAGCGGGATCTCGGCAAGTGGCATCAGCTTCTATACCCAGGATCTTGAGCATCCAATTTGCGCAGCAACGCCGGCCAGGCCAGCGCGCCCCCCATACCTTGAGCGCTCTTGGTGACAGCAGCGACCATGGCTTTGGCGCCCGCAAGAATCTGCGGACCAATGGCGATCAATTCAGCGCCGCCGTTTTGCGCCAGCACCTGGATATCGCAGGCGCGCTGAAAGGTGAACATCATCAGGAACGTGTCGGCGATGGTGCTGCCACAGGTGAGCAGGCCATGGTTGTGCAGCATCAAGAAATTATTGTCGCCAAGGTCGGCTTGCAGGCGGGCCTTTTCCTCGTGGTTCAGCGCGACGCCTTCATAGGCGTGATAGGCCAGGCTCGACAGCACGAAGATCGATTGCTGGCTGATCGGCAGCACGCCCTGTTTCTGTGCCGCCACCGCCACACCGGCGGCAGTGTGGGTATGCAACACGCAGGTGACATCGTGGCGAACTTCATGAATGGCGCTGTGGATCGTGTAGCCCGCCGGGTTGATCTCGTAGGGGCTGTCCATCAGCTTGTTGCCGGCCTGGTCGACCTTGACCAGGCTCGACGCAGTGATCTCGTGGAACATCAGTCCGTAGGGATTGATCAGGAAATCATCGGTGCCCGGCACCTTGGCCGAGATGTGGGTGAAGATCAGGTCGTCCCAGCCATGCAACGCCACCAGGCGATAGCAGGCCGCCAGGTCGACACGGGCTTGCCACTCGGCAGCACTGACCTGATCTTTGACATTCTGTGGCGGCACAACAGGGGCTAGGCTCACGGTAACGACCTCCTTGGCGCACTTCTTATTATTTTTCGAGTGATGGGCCAGTCTAGTCAGACGCCCTGGCGGACGGAGTTGCCTTCGCAGCCAGCTTGATGACCGTACGAGTCAGCTATGAGAATAGTTTAGATCTATACAAACGGCGTCAAAGAGACGCCGTCAATAAAGGGACTGAAAACCGCTGGAACCGCTCAATCAAGCGCGCAGTGCAGTGACCAATTCTGCCAACCACGGCTCGGCATCAGCTTCCGGCGTCACGCTCTCGCTGGCGTCCAGGCGCAACATGGGCAGTACTTCGCGCACGCCCAATTCGCCAAACAGCTCGCGCATTTGCTCACCGCCACCACAAAAGGTGTCGCCATAGCTGGCGTCGCCCAAACCGATCACCGCACCGGGCAAACCGCGCCAGGCCGAAGGCAGTTGGTCGCGAATCGTCGAATACAACGGTTGCAGGTTATCGGGCAATTCACCCATGCCGGTGGTCGAAGTCACCGCCAGAAACGCCTCAGGGGCAAACGCCTGCACATCCGCCAGGGTCGCGCGCGGGTTGTGCCAGGCTTCAAAACCAGCGTCTTTGAGGATGCCGGCGGCGTGCCGGGCGACTTCTTCAGCCGTGCCGTAGACCGAGCCGGAAAGGATGGCGACTTTCATCAATCTGATCCTGTAGTTGAGCGAAAGCCTGGGATATTAACAGCGACGCAAATATTTCGGGGCGCACCGTGCAAGATTCACGACTTGCCATAAACTGCCCATTCAAACAACACGCCACGGACCGCTCAATGATTAACGCCAAGCTGATGCAGATGGTGATCGACGCTTCCAACGAAGGCATCGTGGTCGCCGAACGCGAAGGCGATGAAAAGCCCCTGATTTATGTGAACCCGGCCTTCGAACGGATGACCGGCTACACACTGGACGAAATCCTCTATCAGGACTGCCGCTTCCTGCAGTCGGGCGACCGTGATCAGCCAGCGCTGACGGTGATTCGGGATGCTTTGGCGAAGGGTGGTTCGTGCCGAGAAACCCTGCGCAATTACCGTAAGGACGGCAGCCATTTCTGGAACGAACTGTCGCTTTCAACGGTGTTCAACACGGCTGATAAGCAAACCTATTTTATCGGCGTACAAAAAGACGTCACGCTCCAGGTCAAGGCCCAGCAGCGTGTCGAGCAATTAGAAAGCGAACTGGCCCAAGTCAAAGCCGAACTGGCCGCGTTCAAGTCGACAAATGGATTGAACAAAATTTAGAAAATACGGCCATATGAGCGGATAATGGCACTTTAATGCCCCTCTATTGAGCAAGCACAATGCAACGCGATGCGCTTCTGACCAAGGATGAGCTGGATTTCATTCAGAACATGCAACACAACCCGCAACTTAATCTGCGGGATGCGTCGTCGAGCCTGACCGTCAACGGCGGTGCGCAGATTCGCGACTTGCTCACCCGCCTGGCCGCCCACGACCATGTCACCATCCAAGCGCAGTTCGACAACCAGCAACTGACCTTTCCCCTCCAATTGGTGGAGGATGAGTTCAATGCAGTGCATCTGCGCCTGGGTGTGCCGAGTATTTTTGAAGACGGCCCGGTGATCCGCGCCTGGCGCCTTGCACTTGAAGCTCCGGTGGCCCTGGAGAACATCAAGGGCACCGCAAGTGCGCTGTGGGTGCATGAGGTGTCATTCAAGGGCGTGCTGGTGGAGATTCGTGGCCGGATCAAACCACCCAAAACCTTTTCCCTTTGGTTCAGCCCTTCCGGCTATGAGCGCATTGCCCTGCGCGGCGCCTTTGAGAGGGAAACCGCGCGGGGTTTGTTTGCCTATCGCCTCAGTCAAAGCGATGCGGATGAAATCGAACGCCTGCGCCAGTTCATCCTGCATCAGCACCGCCTGGTGCACCCGCAGATGCACGCCTGAGTTCAGGTATCCAGGTTACCGCTGAGGAACTGCTGCAAGCGGCGTTGCATCTGGCGCCCTTCGCTGCCCAGACAACCGATGGAAGAACCTGCCAGCGCGCTCTGCGCCAGGTCCGACACTGCGCCAGCAAGAAATAACGGGCAATCAAGGGTCAACGCCAAACGGTTGAGGCGGCCAGCCAGATCAACGTTATGGGAGTGGTTGGAGAAGATGATCAGCGCCTGGGGATGAGTCTTTTCACATATGAGGGTCAGCTCATCAAACGGCTGCCCCATCCCCAGCACCTTCACGACCAGGTCATCGCTGCTCATCAACAGCGCCGCCACCAGCAACTCCAGTTTGCGGCATTCGCCGGGTATGGCTGACAGCAATACCCGAGGCGCAGGCGACAGTGTCGCCGCTTGCAGGCGCTGAAAGGCATGGATACGCAAGAAGGCGTCGAAAAACAGCCATTCGCTGGCTTGACCAAAACGCCCCTGGTGGCGCAACAGCTCGTTCCAGAGAGGCATCAGGATCTCTTGGAACGCCACGTTGAGGGGATAGGTAGCGAGAATCTGGCCATACAGGCTTTCCAACTGACGGTCGTCAAAGGCCTTGACCGCCAGCAACAGCCTCGCCCGCCATTGCGGCAATTCGCTTTCCTCGACTGAGTCGCGCTCAGCGCGAATCGCTTCGGCCTGCTGATCGTCGCGGGCGAGAATCTTGCCGACCTTGCTCACCGCCACGCCACGTTCAATCCAACCAAGAATGCGATTGACCGTCTCAATATCGGCCTTGGAGTAGAGGCGGTGCCCACTTTCAGTGCGGATGGGCTGGATCAGGCCGTAACGACGCTCCCATGCACGCAAGGTGACCGGGTTGACGCCTGTCAATCTTGATACATCACGAATTGGAAAAAGCTCAGCGCAATCAGGCGAATCCAGATGCGAAATGCTGTCAGCAGGAGCAGTAATCACGGGCATTCAAGACCAACAAACCAGCGGTAATTGGGTGGTCATTTAACGCCTATAGACCCCTCTTTTTCAAGGTGTGTACTTTTCGGACCAATGTCGCTGGCGTATTTCGGCAAAACCGGAATAATCCTTGCCTGTTTTTTCTACGTCGCTGCAACACCCCGCAGCTTCGTTTGTGCGCCACCTACCCGGATCAGCGCACCCGTACATTTGGAGATACACAATGTCTACCTCTCCCGTCACCTTGATGGTTGCGCGCCGCGTCGCCAAAGGGCGCTACGAAGAACTGATGGCCTGGCTGCGCGAAGGCGAGCAATTGGCTACCGACTTCCCCGGTTATCTGGGCTCCGGCGTACTTGCACCGCCGCCCAACGATGACGAATTCCAGATCATTTTCCGCTTCGCCGACGAAAAAACACTGCATGCCTGGGAATTCTCCGCCTCCCGTTGTGCCTGGCTTAGCCGCGGCAGCGATTTGTTTGCCGACCCCTCCGAGCACCGTGTGCGCGGCATCGATGGCTGGTTTGGCGCCGCGGGTGCCCGTCCGCCGCGCTGGAAGCAGGCCGTGGCAATCTGGCTGGCGTTTTTCCCGGTGTCGCTGCTGTTCAACTTTGTCTTGGGGCCATTGCTCAATGGGCTCGACCTGGTGCCTCGCGTACTGGTCAGCACGATGGCACTCACGCCTCTGATGGTTTACTGGTTCATTCCGCTGTCCACACACCTGCTGGCGAACTGGCTGCATCCCACGCCTGCACCGCGCAAGGCCGCCGAAGCGGCGGCGTGAGTACAGGGGCGACCCGTCGCTGGTATGATTTGCGCCTGCCAGCGACGCGAGCCTCCCATGACTGCAAAGAACGCCCCGATCCTGATCACCGGCGCCGGCCAACGTGTCGGCCTGCATTGCGCCCAGCGCCTGCTGGACGAGGGCCAACCGGTGATTTTCAGCTACCGCAGCGAACGCCCCGGCGTACAGGCCCTGCGCGAGCGTGGCGCGATCGGTGTGTTTGCCGACTTCTCCAACGAAGCTGGGATCCTGGCGTTTATCGCTGAACTGAGTACCCACACCCAAAGCCTGCGCGCGATCATCCACAACGCCTCGGCCTGGGTCGCGGAAACGCCGGGCGACGAAAGCCGCGCGTTTACCGATATGTTCAGCGTACACATGCTTGCGCCGTACCTGATCAACCTGCATTGTTCGACCTTGCTGCAACGCTCTTCACCTGCCGATATCGTGCATATCAGCGATGACGTGGTGCGCAAGGGCAGCCGCCAGCACATCGCCTACTGCGCCACCAAGGCCGGGCTCGACAGCCTTACGCTGTCGTTTGCCGCACAGTTCGCGCCGCTGATCAAAGTCAATGGCATCGCCCCGGCGATGGTGATGTTCAACGAAGACGACGACGCGGCCTATCGCACTCGGGTGTTGGCCAAATCAGCCCTGGGCATCGAGCCCGGACCCGAGGTGATTTACCAGAGCGTGCGCTACCTGCTGGACAACCCCTATGTCACCGGTACCACCCTGACCGTCAACGGCGGGCGGCATATCAAGTAAGCCGTTTTGAGGATGTTGTATGACCTTATCCCTGCCCCACCATTACCGCGAGATCCTCAAGAACCTGGGCGAAGACCCGGAACGCGAGGGCTTGCTCGACACCCCCAAGCGCGCCGCCAAGGCCATGCAGTACCTGTGTCATGGCTATGAGCAGAACCTCGAAGAAATCGTCAACGGTGCACTGTTCGCCTCCGACAACGACGAGATGGTGATCCTCAAGGACATCGAGCTGTACTCGCTGTGCGAACATCACCTGCTGCCCTTTATCGGCAAGGCCCACGTGGCCTATATTCCGACCGGCAAGGTGCTCGGCCTGTCGAAACTGGCGCGTATTGTCGACATGTTCGCCCGGCGCCTGCAGATCCAGGAAAACCTCACGCGGCAGATCGCCGACGCCATCCAGGACGTGACCCAGGCCGCCGGCGTGGCCGTGGTAATCGAGGCCAAGCACATGTGCATGATGATGCGCGGCGTGGAAAAACAGAATTCAACCATGAACACCTCGGTGATGCTCGGCGCGTTCCGCGAGTCGAACACCACGCGCATGGAGTTCCTGCAACTGATTGGACGGAGCAAGTAGCAATGCCACAACTTCAACCAGGCATGGCGCGCATCCGGGTCAAGGACCTGTGTCTGCGTACCTTCATCGGTATCAATGAGGACGAAATCCTCAACAAGCAGGATGTGCTGATCAACCTGACCATCCTGTATGCAGCCCAGGACGCCGTGCGTGACAACGATATTGACCACGCGTTGAACTACCGCACTATCACCAAGGCGATCATCGCCCACGTGGAAGGCAACCGCTTCGCGCTGCTGGAACGCCTGACCCAGGAATTGCTGGACCTGGTGATGAGCAATGAATCGGTGCTGTACGCCGAGGTCGAAGTGGATAAGCCCCATGCGCTGCGCTTTGCCGAATCGGTTTCGATTACCCTGGCGGCCAGCCGCTGACATTGAAGTGGACCCTATGAACGATCAACAACGCCTCGAACTCGAAGCCGCCGCTTTTCGCCGGCTGGTAGCACATCTGGACAGCCGCAAGGATGTACAGAACATCGACCTGATGAACCTCTCCGGTTTCTGCCGTAATTGCCTGTCCAAGTGGTACAAGGCCGAGGCCGACGAGCGTCAGATCGAGCTGAGCCTCGATGACGCTCGTGAAGTGGTGTACGGCATGCCGTACGCCGAGTGGAAAGCCCAATACCAGAAAGAAGCCAGCGCTGACCAACAGGCAGCGTTCGCCAAAGGAAAAACCCATGACTGATTTGAACACCCTGCGCGCCAGCCTCAACGGCGGCCAACACGTCTTTGCCGACACCCTGGCATTTGTCGCGGCCGGTTACGATTACCAACCGCAGGCCTTCACCAACGGCACCGTGGAAAACGCGGCCGGGCAGAATGAAGGGTCGTGCAAGACCTTGGGTTTGGCGGTGCTGGAAGGCTTGAGCGACCAAGAAGCGCTGCTGGCGTTTGGTGAGCATTACCGCTCGGTGGTGGCGACGCCTGAGGGCAGCGACCACGGCAATATTCGGGCGTTGATTGCCCATGGGTTGGCCGGTGTGAAATTCACCGCGCAGCCCCTGACCCGCAAATCCTGAGTCAGACGCGGATCAAAATGTGGGAGGGGACTTGCCCCTCCCACATTTAAATTGCACTCATAAAAAAACCGGCCTCGCAGCCGGTTTTTTTATTCCAACGATTTAGAACGAAGCGTCCTTCAAACCGTCGAGGTAACGCTCGGCATCCAGTGCTGCCATGCAACCGGCACCAGCCGAGGTAATGGCCTGGCGGTACACGTGGTCAGCCACATCACCGGCAGCAAAGATGCCTTCGATATTGGTGGCAGTCGCATTGCCTTCACGGCCGCCCTGCACCACCAGATAACCGTCTTTGGCTTCCAGCACGCCTTCGAACAACGACGTGTTCGGAGTGTGGCCGATGGCGATGAACACGCCGTCGACTTTCAGCTCGTCGAAGCTGCCGTCGTTGTTTTTCAGGCGAGCACCGGTCACGCCCATGTTGTCGCCCAGGACTTCGTCCAGGGTGGCGTTGAGCTTGAGGATGATCTTGCCTTCAGCGACACGGGCGTGCAGCTTGTCGATCAGGATCTTCTCGGCGCGGAAAGTCTCGCGGCGGTGAACCAGGGTCACGGTGCTGGCGATGTTGGCCAGGTACAGCGCCTCTTCAACGGCAGTGTTACCGCCGCCGACTACAGCGACCGGCTTGTTGCGGTAGAAGAAACCGTCGCAGGTCGCGCAGGCGGAAACGCCCTTGCCCATGAACGCTTCTTCCGATGGCAGGCCCAGGTAACGGGCGCTGGCGCCAGTGGCGATGATCAGCGCGTCACAGGTGTAGACGCCGCTGTCGCCGGTCAGGCTGTAAGGCTTTTTCGAGAAGTCGACTTGGTTGATGTGATCAAAAACGATCTCGGTTTCAAAGCGCTCGGCGTGTTCTTTCATACGCTCCATCAGCACCGGGCCGGTCAGACCGTGGACGTCGCCAGGCCAGTTGTCGACTTCCGTGGTGGTGGTCAACTGACCGCCCGCCTGCATGCCGGTGATCAGCAGCGGCTTGAGGTTGGCCCGGGCAGCATAGACAGCAGCGCTGTAACCGGCAGGGCCGGAACCGAGAATAATCACTCGCGAATGACGGGTATCAGACATGACTCACTCCTATCGACCGCCCGGACTACAAGGCGGCTGGAATAAAAAAGGACTGCGAAGCACTTGGGGAAGGCTTTAACTCGCAGATCCTAAAAATAATGGGTGCAGCGTATAGAGGGGGGCAAGATTAAGGAAATACGGTTTAACAATCCAGCTCATAGGCGGTCTCTATGCTGTCAGCCCAGCTAATCGAGGCGTTTGTTACTGTTGATGTCGCCGCTTTCGCCTCGGATACAAAGTCGGTAAGGTCGGCGCGTTCGTCATCCTGCTCGGAGTTCCCCATGCCTGCCCCTGTTCTTTCCGGCCCGCAATACCTGCGTGAAGGCCTCAAACTGGTGTTGAGCCCTGGCCTACGCCTGTTTGTGCTGCTGCCGCTGATGATCAACCTGGTGCTGTTCGTCGGATTGATTTACTTCGCCGGCCATCAGTTCAGCTTGTGGGTCGAGCACTTAATGCCGACGCTGCCGAGTTGGCTGAGCTTTTTGAATTACCTGCTATGGCCGCTCTTTGTCGTGTTGGTGGTGCTGATGGTGTTTTTCACCTTCACCATGCTCGCCAATATCATCGCGGCGCCGTTCAATGGCTTTCTCTCAGAGAAGGTAGAAGTGGTGGTGCGCGGTACCGATGACTTCCCGGCCTTCAGTTGGGGCGAGTTGATCGCCATGGTCCCCCGCACCCTGGCCCGAGAAATGCGCAAGCTCGGCTACTTCCTGCCACGGGCGATCGGCCTGTTTATCCTTTCGTTTATTCCCGTGGTCAACCTGATCGCCGCGCCGTTGTGGCTGCTGTTTGGCGTATGGATGATGGCAATCCAATACATCGACTACCCGGCCGACAACCACAAACTGGGCTGGAACGAAATGCTCGCCTGGTTACGCCAGAAACGCTGGCAGAGCATGAGCTTTGGCGGCATCGTCTATCTGGTATTGCTGGTGCCGGTGGTCAACCTGCTGATGATGCCCGCGGCGGTGGCTGGCGCCACCTTGTTCTGGGTGCGCGAGCAAGGCGCCGAGGCGATGGCGAACCCCAAGGTCACCAAGTCATAAATCCATCATCTGGATGACACAATGGCGACATGGCCCACACGGACACTGTGGGTCATGACGACAGCCTCGCTTCATATCACCCTCATCACCGAAACCTTCCCGCCAGAGATCAACGGGGTGGCCAATACCCTTGGTCGCCTGTGCGAGGGTTTGCGCGCGCGCGGCCATCAAGTCGAACTGGTACGCCCACGCCAAGGCGTCGATCAGAGCCGGCTCAGCGACGACGAACTCCTGCTATGCCGCGGCTGGCCACTGCCGGGTTATCCGGGCCTGCAGTGGGGTCAGTCGTCGATGCACAAGTTGCTGCGCCGCTGGACACGCCAACGCCCGGACGTGCTCTACATCGCCACTGAAGGCCCGCTGGGCTTGTCGGCACTGCGTGCAGCACGGCGCCTGGGCATCAGTGTGGTCAGCGGCTTTCACACCAATTTCCAACAGTATTCGAACCAGTACGGCTTGAGCCTGCTCAGTCGAATGGTCACGCATTACCTGCGCTGGTTTCACAACCGTTCGACGTTGACCCTGGTGCCCAGCGCCAGCCAACGCCTGGAGTTGGAGCGTCGGCATTTCGAGCGCCTGGGAATGTTGTCGCGGGGTGTCGACAGCCAGTTATTCCACCCGACCAAGCGTGACAATGCACTGCGTGAAAGCTGGGGTTTAGAGAACGACGATATCGCTGTGCTGCACGTTGGCCGCCTGGCCCAGGAGAAAAACCTCGGGCTGCTCAAGCGCTGCTTTGATGCGCTACAGAAAACGTACCCATCCCGCCCAATGAAGCTGATTGTCGTCGGGGACGGCCCGCAACGTGCACTGCTGGAGCACGACCTGCCCGAAGCAGTATTCTGCGGCACCCAACGCGGTGAAGAGTTGGCACGGCATTACGCGTCGGGAGACCTGTTTCTGTTTCCCAGCCTGACGGAGACCTTCGGTAATGTAGTGCTGGAAGCCATGGCCTCAGGCCTTGGTGTGGTGGCGTACGACCAGGCAGCCGCAAGCCAGCACCTGCGGCACGGCTATAGCGGCGCACTGGCGATGCCGGGGGATGAAGAGGCGTTTTGCGATGCAGCCATCTGGCTGCTGGAAGAACGCGAAACGTTGCGCAGGGCCCGCCTGAATGCTCGCCAACATGCCAGTCGCCAGGGTTGGCCAGCGATTATCGAGCAGTTCGAACGCCAGTTGCGCGGTGTGTGCGAGGACGGGCACCTGGAGCCCGCCCTGACGCCACTTACACCAGAGTCGTCAACGCCTCACGACTGAATGGCAGGATGTCACCCTCACGTCCTTCACGCACCTTCACGGCCCAATCCGGGTCAACCAACAACGCACGACCTACGGCAACCAGATCAAACTCGTCGTTGTTCAGGCGCTCAAGCAGTTTTTCCAGGCTGGCCGGCTGCGCGACTTTGTCGGTGTTGACCATAAACTGCAGGAACTCGCCATCCAGGCCGACGCTGCCCACGGTGATAGTCGGTTTGCCGGTGAGTTGGCGCGCCCAACCGGCCAGATTGAGGTCGGAACCTTCAAATTCCGGTTCCCAGAAACGTCGGGTTGAGCAGTGGAAAATATCCACGCCGGCGTCGGACAGCGGCTTGAGGAATTCACCCAACGCCTCAGGGGTTTGTACCAGACGCGCGGTGTAGTCCTGCTGCTTCCACTGGGAGAAACGGAAGATGATCGGGAAGTTCGGGCCGACAGCGGCGCGCGTAGCCTGGATCAGCTCGATGGCAAAACGCGAGCGGTTGGCCAGGCTACCGCCGTACTCGTCGGTGCGCTGGTTGCTGCCTTCCCAGAAGAACTGATCGACCAGATAACCGTGGGCGCCATGGATTTCCACGCCGTCCATGCCGATGCTTTGGGCGTCTTTGGCGGCTTGGGCGAAAGCGTTGATCACGTCCTTGATGTCCTGGGCGGTCATGCCGTGGACCACCACGTTGCCGTCCTTGAGTTTCTCCATCGGACCATAGGCCGGCACGCTGGCATCAGGCTCAGTGCCGATACGGCGCACGCTGCCGACATGCCACAACTGAGGGACAATCTTGCCGCCTTCGGCGTGCACGGCATCGACCACTTTCTTCCACCCGGCCAGGGCCGCTTCACCGTAGAAATGCGGGACATTCGGGTAGCCATTAGAGGCCTGGTGACCGACCACGGTGCCTTCAGTGATGATCAAGCCCACGCCAGCGGCCGCACGGCGACGGTAGTATTCGATGACGTTGGAATTAGGTACACCACCCGGAGAAAACGAGCGGGTCATCGGCGCCATGACCACGCGGGTCGACAGTTGCAGTGCACCGAGCTGGAAGGGTTTGAACAAGGCTTGGACGGGCATGGAGCACTCCACGGGAGACTGGGTTTATGATGCGGATAATATGAGGAGTGGAACGCGCCCGGTAGCACTATTGATTTTGGTGATTAAGGGGTAAAAGCGGTGGGGTATTTGGGCTGCTACGCAGCCCATGGCGGGAAAGGTCCGCTCACCACAAGAGAAGTGATTTAGCTCAAGGCTTTTTCGATGGCCTGGACGATCGAAGGGTCTTCCGGCGGGGTACGCGGTGAGAATCGAGCAAGGACCCTACCATCTTTACCCAGCAGGAACTTCTCAAAATTCCAGGTGATATCGCCGGGAAATTCGGCCCCCTCACCCGCCAGCAACCGGTAGAGCTGGTGACGCTCAGGGCCATTGACATCGAGCTTGCTGCCCAAGGGAAAGGTCACGCCGTAGTTCAGGCTGCAGAACTCGCGGATTTCTTCCTCAGTGCCCGGCTCCTGGCCGGCAAACTGGTTGCACGGCAGGCCCAGCACAGTAAACCCTTGGTCCTTGTACTGCTGATAGAGGTTTTCCAACGCCGCATATTGCGGGGTCAGGCCACATTTGGAGGCTACATTGACCACCAGCACTACTTGCCCCTTGAAGGGCGCCAGTGGCAACTCTTGTCCGTCCAAAGCTTTGAGTTTCAGGTCGTGGAAAGCACTCATGACGAACTCCAGATATCCCATGTTCTTAGCAAAGCGGCGCCTTGAGGTTACAACCCGCAAGCCTGCAATCATAGACGCCGATTACAAAACCCGCCTGCGGATTACTGAGCGGTCGGCCACGGCAAAATCGGAATTGCGGTCACGGCGTTCTGCGGGCTGCCTTCGATCAGGCGGTCGCTGTAGACCAGGTACACCAAGGTGTTGCGCTTTTTGTCGAGGAAACGCACCACTTGCATGGTTTTGAACACCAGCGAGGTGCGTTCCTTGAACACTTCGTCGCCGTCCTTTAGTTCGCCCTTGAAGCGGATCGGGCCGACCTGACGGCAGGCAATCGATGCTTCAGCGCGATCTTCGGCCAGGCCCAGGCCGCCTTTAACGCCACCGGTCTTGGCGCGGGACAAGTAGCAGGTCACGCCGTCGACCTTGGGGTCGTCAAACGCTTCGACGACAATTCGGTCGTTGGGGCCGACGAATTTAAACACCGTCGACACCTGGCCAACCTCTTCGGCGCTGGCCAGCAACGGCGTCAGCAACAGCAGGCCCAACGCAAACTTCACTAAACGCATCGTATATTCCTTTGGTTAGACCAGGATCAGGTTGTCGCGGTGAACCAGTTCAGGTTCGGCCATGTAACCTAATAGTCCGACAATCGCGTCAGACGATTGTCCAATAATTTTCTGTGCTTCCAGGGCACTGTAATTGGCCAGGCCACGGGCGATCTCACGACCGTCGGGCGCTACGCACACCACCATTTCGCCGCGGCGGAAGCTGCCCTGTACCAGCTTGACGCCCACCGGCAGCAGGCTCTTGTTGCCCTGGGACAGTGCCGATACCGCGCCGTCGTCCAGCACCAGAGTGCCACGGGTTTGCAGATGCCCGGCCAGCCACTGCTTGCGCGCCGCCAGCATGCCGCGTTCCGGCGACAGCAACGTGCCGATGCGTTCGCCAGCCTTGAGGCGGTCCAACACGCGCTCCAGGCGCCCACCGACGATAATGGTGTGGGCACCGGAGCGTGCAGCCAGACGCGCAGCCCGCAGCTTGGTCTGCATGCCGCCACGGCCCAGGGCACCGCCGACACTGCCGGCCACGGCGTCCAGCGCCGGGTCATCGGCGCGGGCTTCATAAATAAGCTGCGCATCGGGGTTGTTGCGCGGATCGGCGTCGAACATGCCGTCGCGATCAGTGAGGATCACCAGCAAGTCGGCTTCCACCAGGTTGGCTACCAGTGCGGCCAGGGTGTCGTTGTCGCCGAAACGGATTTCGTCGGTGACCACGGTGTCGTTCTCGTTGATCACCGGGATCACCTTGAGCTCCACCAGGGCGCGCAACGTACTGCGGGCGTTGAGGTAGCGCTTGCGGTCGGACAGGTCGTCGTGAGTCAGCAGGATCTGCGCCGTGTGGCGGCCGTGCTCGGCGAAGCTGGACTCCCAGGCTTGCACCAGGCCCATCTGGCCGATGGCGGCAGCGGCTTGCAGTTCGTGCATCGCGCTGGGTCGCGCGGTCCAGCCGAGACGGCTCATCCCGGCGGCAACCGCCCCGGACGACACCAGCACCAACTCGACACCAGCCTCATGCAAGGCCACCATCTGCTCCACCCAGACGCTCATTGCTGCGCGATCCAGGCCTTTGCCATCCGCCGTCAGCAGCGCACTTCCGATCTTTACGACCCAACGCTGCGCACCTGTCACTTTGCTCCGCATCATCTTCAACCTTAGATAGAGGGCCGCGCGACCCAGCGCTGCCCATAACGTTATTCGTGGCTACGTAATACCCAGATACCAAAACGCCGCTCATGTGAGCGGCGCTTAAGTTTACTGCAACGAATCAGTCGCGCACGTAAATGATTTCTGGACCGTCTTCATCATCCACGTCTTCTTCGTCCCAATCGTCGTCGCCGATGTCGTGGACCGACTTCACGCCGCTGCGGCGCAGGGCACGCTGGTCGTCCAGAGCTTGCAGCTGGGCACGGGCTTCGTCTTCGATCTGCTGGTCGAGTTCGGCGAGTTCGGCCTTGAACACCGGGTCGGCCGCCAGGCGGTCAGCACGGTCTTCGAGGTAGCGCATGATGTCGCGGGTCAGGCGCTCGGTGCCTTCTTTGGCGATGGCCGAGATCACGTAGACCGGACCCGTCCATTCCAGGCGATCAACGATTTCCTTGACGCGCTCCTCGTGCTCTTCCTCGAGGATCTGGTCGCACTTGTTCAGCACCAACCAACGATCACGCTCGGCCAGGGCCGGGCTGAACTTGGTCAGCTCGCTGACGATCACTTCGGCGGCGTCTGGTGCACTGGTGTCATCCAATGGCGCCATGTCGACGAGGTGCAGCAGCAAACGGGTGCGGGACAAATGCTTGAGGAAGCGAATCCCCAGGCCTGCGCCGTCGGAAGCCCCTTCGATCAGGCCAGGAATATCGGCGATCACGAAGCTTTTCCAGCGGTCAACGCTGACCACGCCCAGGTTTGGCACCAGGGTAGTGAACGGGTAGTCAGCGACTTTCGGCTTGGCGGCCGATACCGAGCGGATGAAGGTACTTTTGCCTGCGTTCGGCAAGCCCAGCAGACCCACGTCTGCCAGTACTTTCATTTCCAGCTTGAGGTCACGCTGCTCGCCAGGCTTGCCCGGCGTGGTCTGGCGCGGTGCACGGTTGGTACTGGACTTGAATCGGGTGTTACCCAGACCGTGCCAGCCACCCTGCACAACCATCAGTTTCTGGCCGGCCTTGGTCAGGTCGCCAATCACTTCCTGGGTCGCGGAATCGATGATCGTGGTGCCAACCGGTACGCGCAGTACCAGGTCTTCGCCTTTTTTACCGGTGCAGTCCGTACTGCCGCCGTTGGAGCCACGCTCGGCATCAAAGTGCCGGGTGTAACGGTAGTCGACCAGGGTGTTGAGGTTTTCGTCGGCCATCATGTAGATGGAACCGCCGTCACCGCCGTCACCGCCGTTGGGGCCACCGTTTTCGATGAATTTTTCGCGACGGAAACTCATGCAACCGTTACCGCCGTCGCCTGCTTTTACTCGGATGGATACTTCATCAACGAACTTCATAACAAAACGCCTCTCGCCGCATGGACGAGCTTAAGAAACCAAGACATAAGACTCTTGCAAAAATGAGCGCAGCGACCTCAATCAGCGACCGCAAATCCAGCGCCGGAGCCCATCACAAACAGCTTTGCAAGAGACTCACCCCACAAACGAAAAAGCCCCGTCGCGAGACAGGGCTTTTCCAGCGATTTCGCAATTAAGCTGCGACAACGCTCACGTAACGGCGGTTGAACGCGCCTTTTACTTCAAACTTGATCACGCCTTCGATTTTCGCGAAGAGGGTGTGATCTTTGCCCATGCCTACACCGTAACCGGCGTGGAATTGGGTGCCGCGCTGACGCACGATGATGTTGCCCGGAATGATTTTCTGGCCGCCATACATCTTAACGCCAAGGCGTTTGGCTTCTGAGTCGCGACCGTTACGGGTACTACCACCAGCTTTTTTGTGTGCCATGAGTCAATTCTCCTAGTGAGGAATTAGGCTGAAATTAAGCCTGAATACCGGTGATTTTGATCTCGGTGTACCACTGGCGGTGGCCCATACGCTTCATGTGGTGCTTACGACGACGGAACTTGATGATGCGGACTTTATCGTGACGACCTTGGGAGATCACTTCAGCCACAACGGTAGCGCCAGCAACAACTGGAGCGCCGATGTTCACGTCATCGCCATTGGCGACCAACAGAACGCGATCAAAAGTAACGGATTCGCCGGTAGCGATTTCCAGTTTTTCGATCTTCAGGTATTCACCTGGGGCGACCTTGTATTGCTTGCCACCAGTAACAATTACTGCGTACGACATGGTATTTCTCCGATAATCCTGCTCACCCAGCGCTTTATAAGAAGAGGTATTGGCTGGCATGGCTGCATGGGATGGACGTCCCGAATGCAATTGCGTAAGGCAGGTGCTGCCCAGGAAGTTCAGGGTGCGCGATTGTACGCAAGGTAAATGGGTGTTGCAAGTGGCCGTCCATCGCGCCTTGACACTACGGGGTCAGGGTCCTAGCATGCCGCGCAACCCTTCTGGAGCGACTGTCGCTGATGCAACCCCAAGCTTTCTACCGCGCGGTCGCGGACGATTTTAGCGCCGTCGACGGCATCATCAAGCAGCAGCTGACGTCTAAAGTGCCGCTGGTCTCCAAAATTGGCGACTATATTACGTCGGCGGGCGGTAAGCGCCTGCGTCCTTTATTAGTGTTGCTGTGCGGCAAGGCCCTGGGCCGCGAAGGCGATGACCTGCGCCTGCTGGCCGCCACCATCGAGTTCCTGCACACCGCCACCCTATTGCATGACGACGTGGTCGACATGTCCGGCATGCGCCGTGGCCGCGAGACCGCCAATGCGATGTGGGGTAACGCACCAAGTGTGCTTGTCGGCGACTTCCTGTATTCACGCTCGTTCGAAATGATGGTCGAACTGGGCTCGATGCCGGTGATGAAGATCCTGTCCCAGGCCACGCGCATCATCGCTGAAGGCGAAGTGTTGCAGCTGTCGAAGGTCCGCGACGCCAGCACCACCGAAGAAACCTACATGGAAGTGATTCGCGGCAAGACCGCGATGCTCTTTGAAGCCTCCACCCACAGCGCTGCGGCATTGTGTGGCGCGACCGCCGAACAGGCCGAAGCCCTGCGCACCTTTGGCGACCATCTGGGCGTGGCGTTCCAACTGGTAGACGACCTGCTCGACTACCGTGGCGATGCTGAAACCCTGGGCAAGAACGTCGGCGACGATCTGGCCGAGGGCAAGCCGACCTTGCCGCTGATCTACACCATGCGCGAAGGCACGCCAGAACAGGCAGCTTTGGTGCGCAAGGCGATTCAGAAAGGCGGCATAGAAGACCTCGAAAGCATCCGCGCAGCCGTGGAAGCTTCGGGCTCCCTGGACTACACCGCACAACTGGCGCGTGACTACGTGGCCCGTGCGATCAAGTGCCTGGAAGCCCTGCCTGCCAGCGAATACCGGGACGCCCTGGTTGAGCTGAGTGAGTTTGCAGTCGCTCGTACGCACTAAGCCATACCTGCAGACACAGACCAATGTGGGAGGGGGCTTGCCCCCGATGACGGTGTCCAGTCGATATATGACTGGCTGATCCACCGCTATCGGGAGCAAGCCCCCTCTCACATTTGGATTTCATAGAGCCTGCAACACCACAAAACCCTATATAATGTGCGACTTTTAGCCATCCTGACCTTTAAGGAGCTTTAGTGAGCACGTTGCCACCCTGCCCGAAATGCAATTCCGAATACACCTACGAAGACGGCGCCCAGCTGATCTGCCCGGAATGCGCCCATGAGTGGTCCGCCAATGGCGAGGCCGAAGTGGCCGGCGATGAAACCGTGAAGAAAGACTCTGTGGGCAACGTCCTGCAGGACGGCGACACCATCACAGTGATCAAGGACCTCAAGGTCAAAGGCACGTCTCTGGTCGTCAAGGTCGGCACCAAGGTCAAGAACATCCGCCTGTGCGATGGCGACCACGATATCGATTGCAAGATCGACGGCATCGGCCCGATGAAGCTTAAATCCGAGTTCGTTCGCAAAGTCTGAATCTGCTGTATCCATCCCGCGCCAGCCGCGGGATGGCGTTTTGCCCTCCCTTGACCTGTCTCAATATCCACACAGAAAAACCAAGAAACCGCCAATAGACGCTTGCTATTCTACGAATAAGAATTATTCTCATTGAAACCGATCAAGGAGATGCACCATGACTTATTTGATAGATGCCTGGCTGGACCGCCCACACCCTTACCTGCGGATACTGCATCGGGAAACCGGCGAAGTCTGTGCGGTACTGGAAGAAGAAGCGCTGAATGAATTGCAGGACCAGGGCGACCTGGACGTCAATGGCCTGAGTTCAAGTGAACCCGGTGTGCTGAAAGAGGTGGTGCGTAATCTGTTTCTGTTTTGCTATGCCCGAGCGTTGCGCCCGGCGACGGAGCTCAATGGCAAGTTTCATCCATGAGCAAACCCCCTAAAACACTGTGGGAGCGAGCAGGCTCGTTCCCACAGGTAATCAGCAGGTCTTACAGAACGTCGAGCAGCTCGACGTCGAATACCAGAACGCTGTGCGGCGGAATGCTGCCAACGCCTTGAGCGCCGTAAGCCAGTTCGCTCGGCACGTACAGGCGCCATTTGCTGCCAGCATTCATCAGTTGCAGGGCTTCGGTCCAACCGGCAATCACGCCACCAACCGGGAATTCTGCTGGCTGGCCACGCTCGTAGGAGCTGTCGAACACAGTGCCGTCGATCAAGGTGCCGTGGTAGTGGGTACGGACTTGGTCTTCACGGGTCGGCTTGGCGCCTTCACCGGCAGTCAGCACTTCAAATTGCAGGCCGGAAGCCAGGGTGGTGATGCCATCACGCTTGGCGTTTTCAGCCAGGAAGGCCAGCCCAGCGCCAGCAGCGGCTTCAGCCTTGGCGGCTGCTTCGGCTTGCATGACTTCACGGATCACCTTGAAGCTGGCAGCCATTTGCTCTTGGTCAACGCGGCTTGGCGAACCTGCGAACGCGTCGGTCAGGCCAGCCAGGATTGCGTCCAGGCTCACACCCGGTGGCGGGTTGTCGCGCAGTTGGTCGCCCAACTGACGGCCGATACCGTAGCTGACGCGGGTTTCGTCGGTGGACAGATTAACTTCGGACATGAAGAGGCTCCGCTGCAGGACAACGCGATTTCCCGCGCTGCCCAAAACTAAAAGGGCCCGCAGACTAGCACACAAGACCGCCCCTTGATGAGCCCTCAGTGGTTCTGCACACCGCTGACGACCCTTCGTCGCCACTTGAAATAAAACGCCCTTCAGATTCACATCCCGCCGCCGATACAGCGCTACACCTTGGCTGGCTCAAATAACAACACCGTCCAGCAAACAGACATCACTCTTGCGGAGCATTCGATGAACAGCTGGTTCGGTAACATCAGCGTCAACCTCAAACTGGGCCTGGGCTTCGGCCTGGTGCTTGTCCTCACCTCGATCCTGGCACTCACTGGCTGGACCAGCCTGGGCGGCCTGATCGACCGCAGCAACTGGATGAGCGACATCACCCAGCTCAACGCGTCGCTGACCAAACTGCGCATCGTGCGCCTTCAATACATGCTGGCCAACGGTGACGAAGCCGTGGCGCAGAACGTGCAGACCAGCCTCGATGCCTTCGTTGCCCAGCAACAGAAACTGCTGGACAGCTTCAAGAGCCCGGAAAACCTCAAGCTGCTCAATGAGCAGAAATCGGTCATTACCGCCTACCAGCAATCCCTGAACAAAATGCGAGAGGCTTACCGTAACGGCAATGCCTCTCGCCAAGTGATGGGCGACAAGGCCGACAGCGCCAACGCCCAGATCGACGCGCTGGAAGCCAGCGTGAAGCAGATGCCTGACAGCGCGGAGCACTTTGCTCAGTTCCAGGCCGTGGCCGACGCCAAGATGCAATTCCAACTGGCCCGCTACGAAGTGCGCGGCTACACCGGCAACGTCAGCCCGGATACCGAAGCCCGCGCTGCCGCACAGATCGACAAAGCCATTGCCAGCTTGAAAGACCTCAGTGCCGCTTTTGGCGCCGGCCAGCAAAGCGCGCTGACCGCGCTGGAAACCGCTCTTGGCGCCTACCGCACGGCTGTCCAGAACTACAAGGTGGCCAACGCCAATATCGTTGCTGCTCGCGCAGAAATGACCACCCAAGGCACTGATATCGTCAACATCAGCGACAAGCTCTACGAGATCCAGTTGGATCGCCGCGACGCCGAAAGCGCCCAGGCCCGTAGCCTGCAATTGATCAGCACCTTGCTGGCCCTGCTGGTTGGCATCATTGCCGCGCTGGTCATCACCCGCCAGATCACTCGCCCGATCCAGGAAACCCTGGCCGTGGTTGAACGCATTGCCTCCGGCGATTTGAGCCACAACATCCAGGTCACCCGCCGTGATGAGCTGGGCGTGCTGCAACAAGGCATCCAGCGCATGGGCACCACCTTGCGTGAATTGATCAGCGGTATTCGTGACGGCGTGACCCAGATCGCCAGCGCCGCCGAAGAACTATCGGCCGTGACCGAGCAGACCAGTGCCGGCGTGAACAGCCAGAAGATCGAGACCGATCAAGTCGCCACCGCGATGCATGAAATGACCGCTACCGTGCAGGAAGTCGCGCGCAATGCCGAACAGGCTTCCCTGGCCGCTGCCGATGCCGACGGCCAAGCCCGTGCAGGCGACAAAGTGGTGGCCGAAGCCATTGCCCAGATCGAACGCCTGGCCGCCGAAGTGGCGCGTTCCACCGACGCCATGAGCCATCTGCAACAAGAGAGCAACAAGATCGGCAGCGTGATGGACGTGATCAAAGCCGTGGCCGAACAAACTAACCTGCTGGCCCTCAACGCCGCCATCGAAGCAGCACGCGCCGGTGAAGCCGGTCGCGGGTTTGCCGTGGTCGCCGACGAAGTGCGCGGCCTGGCCCAACGCACGCAAAAATCCACCGAAGAAATCGAAGGTCTGGTCGCCGGTTTGCAGAACGGCACCCAGCAAGTGGCCAATGTGATGAACAACAGCCGCAGCCTCACCGACAGCAGCGTGGAGCTGACGCGCAAGGCCGGTGTATCCCTGGAAAACATCACCCGTACGGTGTCGAACATCCAGTCGATGAACCAGCAGATCGCCGCCGCCGCCGAGCAACAAAGCGCCGTGGCCGAAGAGATCAGCCGCAGCATCGTCAATGTACGTGACGTGTCGGAACAGACCGCCACCGCCAGTGACGAGACGGCCAAATCGAGTGTGGAACTGGCACGTTTGGGCAGCCAGTTGCAGCAGATGGTCAGCCATTTCCGGGTTTAAGAATCGCTGCGATACCTGACCCGCCACAGATGCAGCCCCAGCCAAAAGCTGGGGCTGCAATAAAAAACCGCCCTACTAAGGCGGTTTTTTTATTGCCTGCGATTGGCCTCTCAGCCCTCGCCTTCCTCAACAAACACCACACGATTCCCAAATGGATCCTTGATGCTCATCTCCCGCGATCCCCAAGGCGTTTCTTCAACGCTGGGCTTGGCATAACGGTAATCCTTAGCCTGCAATTGCTGCTGGTAGGCATCTACCCCTTGCGCCTGAATCCGCACCGCCGCGCCCGGCGAAGCGTCGCCATGATGCTCGGACAGATGCAGCACGCACTCGCCCAAGGATACTTGCAGGTACAACGGGTAATTCGCCTCGAAACGATGCTGCCAATCAACCTTGAACCCAAGGAACTCCACATAGAATTCCAACGCCTTGGTCTCGTCGAAAATCCGCAGGATAGGGGTGACTTTTCCTAAGTGCATGGCAACCGCTCCGTTTTTGAGATCGCCCACTATAGAGCGCTGAACCCCCGACGCAAATCTCCCTGGCGAGCCAGGAATCGTCCTGGGCGCTGACCATTGGCCTGTCCATCGCTGTAGCTCAACACGCCATTGACCCACACACCATCAATGCCCTCTGCCGCCTGCTCTGGATTTTTGAAATCCGCCACATCCCGCACCCGCAACGGGTCGAACAACACCAGGTCCGCCCAGTGCCCTTCACGAATTTCACCCCGCTCGACCAGGCCGAAACGCGCCGCCGACAAGCCGGTCATTTTGTGCACGGCGGTATGCAACGGGAACAACCCGATATCCCGGCTGAAATGCCCCAACACACGTGGGAACGCACCCCACAAGCGTGGATGCGGAAACGGGTCTTCAGGCAAGCCATCCGACCCCACCATCGACAATGGATGCGCGAGGATGCGTCGTACATCCGCTTCATCCATCCCGTAGTACACCGCACCCGCAGGCTGCAGACGGCGGGCGGCGTCCATCAAGGAGACGTCCCATTCGCCGGCAATGTCCTGCAAATCTCGCCCGCCCATGTCCGGATGGGGCGTGGACCACGTAATGGTGATGCGAAACGCATCGGTCACTTGCTTCAAATCCAGGGTCGAAGAACTGGCTGCGTAGGGATAACAGTCACATCCCACCGGATGGGTTTTCGCCGCCAGCTCCAGAGCGGCCAGCAGCTGCGGACTGCGCCCCCAGTTACCCGCCCCGGCGCATTTGAGGTGGGAAATAATCACCGGCACCTTGGCGTGCCGGCCGATCAGAAAAGCTTCGTCCATCGCCTCCAGCACCGGCTCGAATTCGCTGCGTAGATGGGTGGTGTACACGGCGCCGTAGGCCGTGAGTTCTTCACTCAGTTGCAGCACTTCATCGGTCTCGGCATTGAATGCGCTGGCGTAGGCCAGGCCTGTGGATAAACCGAGGGCGCCGGCTTCAAGACTCTCTTGTAACTGCACGCGCATGGCGGTGATTTCATCCGGTGTGGCGGTGCGATGCAGATCGTCCATGTGGTTGCTGCGCAGCGCCGTGTGGCCGATCAATGCCGCGACGTTGAGCGCTGGATGGGCGCTTTCAACGGCGCTGCGATAGTCGCTGAAACGGGGATATACAAACGCCGCAGCGCTGCCCAGCAGGTTCATCGGGTCCGGCGGGTCGTTGCGCAAACTTACCGGCGAAGCGCTGATGCCACAGTTGCCGACAATCACCGTGGTCACGCCCTGACTGAGCTTGGGCAGCATCTGCGGATGACGGATCACAACGGTGTCGTCGTGGGTATGGACATCGATAAACCCCGGCGCCAACACGCGGCCGGTGGCGTCGATTTCATGCTCGGCCGTCGCAGCAGACAGATCACCGATTGTCTCGATACGCCCATCGCGCAGCCCCACATCCGCGACATAACCGGGTGTGTTGCTGCCATCGATGATCAGCGCGTGGCGAATCAGCGTGTCGTACTTCATATCAGTCTCCAAGCGGCAAGCTATCGGGGCCGCCGCGATAATCGTCCAGGGCCAGTTTGATCCGGCGCAGGCGTTCCTGGTTGTCGTCCGGCAAGGCCAGCGCCAACTCGGTAGCGAGCAGGTCGATGGCCAGCAGCAGGCCGTAGCGCGCTGCGGTGGGTTTGTAGATAAAGCTGGTTTCGGCTGGTTGCAGCGGCAACAGGACATCCGCCAATCGCGCCAGGGGGGAATCGGCCAAGGTGATGGCGATGATGCGGGCGTCGTAGTTGCGCGCCAGGTCCACCACGTCCAGCAGTTCCGGCGTAATACCGGTCAGCGAACAGACGATCAGCGCATGTTCCGGCCCCAAGGTGGCGGCCGTGACGCGCATCATCACCGGGTCATGGCAAGCGGCAATCGGATAGCCCAGGCGGACAAGGCGCACCTGTAACTCGTCGCTGCACAGACTCGACGGGCCGCCCATGCCGAACGCGTGGATCATCCGGGCCTTGCTCAGCAGGCTGACCGCATCGGCGAAACTCGCCTGGTTGAACCCCGACAAGTGCTGACGCAACGTCGCCTCGATATCACCGAGAATCTGCCGGTGAAACGCCGACTGTTCGGGCAACCCCGCCGGGTCCAGGAAACGGCTGCCGACGCCGCTGGCTTGGGCCAGTTGCAGGCGCAAATCGCGTAGATCGCGGCAACCGACGCTGCGTGCAAACCGCGACAAGGTCGCCGTACTGACTTCAGCTCGTTGGGACAACTCATCCAGGCTGGCTGACGCCGCAAAACCCACATCATCGAGCATCAGCTTGGCGATACGTCCTTCGCCGGCGCTGAAAGAAGCCTGGCGGGCGCGGATCTGGTAGAGGATGTCCATGGGGGCTCCGGGTTACAAAATACAGGACAGACCGTAAGTCAGACCGAAGGCAACCACAGAGATCAGAGTCTCCAATACGGTCCAGGTCTTGAAGGTCTGGATTACCGTCATATTGAAGTATTCCTTGATCAGCCAGAAGCCGCCGTCATTCACATGGGAAAAGATCACCGAGCCCGCACCGGTGGCCAGCACCAGTAATTCAGGGTGTGGATAACCCAACCCCATGGCGACTGGCGCGACCACGCCGGACGCCGTCGTCATGGCCACCGTGGCCGAGCCGGTCGCAATGCGCATCAACGCCGCGAACAGCCAGCCCATCACCAGGGGCGACAGTTGGAACGCATTGGCAAGGCCGAGAATTTCATTGGTCACCCCAGCGTCCACCAGGATGCGATTCAAACCGCCGCCCGCCCCCACCAGCAAGGTGATGCTGGCCGTCGGCGCCAGGCATTCGTTGGTGAACTTGAGGATCGATTCGCGGTTGAAGCCTTGGGCCAGCCCCAAGGTCCAGAAGCTCACCAAGGTCGCCACCAGCAACGCGATGACCGAGTTGCCGATAAACAAGAGGAACTGGTTGAAGCCGGTCCCCGCCGTAGAGATTACGTTGGCCCATCCGCCGATCATCATCAGCACCACCGGCAACAGGATGGTGCCCATGGTCAGGGCAAAACTCGGCAAACGGGTGCGCGGTTCACGCTCGATAAATTGGCGTTCCAGCGGGTTTTCTGCCGGCAGGTGGATGTGCGGCACGATGAACTTGGCGTAGACGGGCCCTGCAATGATCGCCGTGGGGATACCGATAAGAATCGCATACAGCACCGTCTGCCCCACCGACGCGTTATACGCCAGCACGGCCATCATCGCCGCCGGATGCGGCGGCACCAGCGCGTGTAACACCGACAAACCGGCGACCATCGGCAAGCCGACCATCAAAATCGACACGCCTACGCGTCGGGCGACGGTAAAGGCGATGGGCACCAGCAACACAAAACCCACCTCGAAAAACAGCGGCAACCCCACCAGAAAGGCAATGCACACCATCGCCCAATGGGCATTGCGCTCGCCAAAACGATTGATCAGCGTGCGCGCCACCTGCTCGGCGCCACCGGACTCGGCCATCATCTTGCCGAGCATGGTGCCCAGCGCCACAACGAGCGCGATATGCCCAAGGGTCTTGCCAACACCCGCCTCGTAGGAGCCCATGATGGTGTCCGCTGGCATCCCGGCCATCAGCGCCAGGCCTATGGATACCAGGGTGATGACGATAAACGGGTTGAGTCGGTAACGTGCAATCAGCACGATCAAAGCAATGATGGCGATGGCAGCGTATGCCAACAGCCCGAAGCCCGGTGATGCGGCCATGCGGTACTCCTCGGAAAGGGTCACGTCGAATTGGTTGTGAAACTCATAAATCATTACCGAGGAGCATTTTCAAACTTTATGAAAGTAAGTTTCGCCCACAGACAAGCGCTGTCGCGTTGGGACATGCCCTACACCTGCGTATGAAAATTGGGGGGCTGTTCTTACATGAAGATCAGAGAAGACCGGAAACTCAGCCCAGCGGGCTGAGTCATAGAATGCACACCCACTGTTGCCAGGAAAATCGAGCATGATTCGCACCACATTCGCCGCTGGCGTCCTGCTTCTCGCCGTATGCGGCACTGCCGCCGCTGCCGACAACCCGGCGCTGAAAAAATGCATGGACGGCGCCAACACCACTGCCGATATGGTCAGCTGCAACGTCAAGGAAACCAAGGTGCAGGACACGCGCCTGAACAAAGCCTACAAGACCGCCATCGCCGCCCTGGAAGGCACGCGCCAGCAGCAACTGCAGGACCTGCAGCGCCTGTGGATCAAATACCGTGACGCCAATTGCGCCTTCGCCGGCTCCGCCACCGGCGGCACCATCGACCAAGTCAACGGTTCCGGCTGCGTGCTGGACATGACCCAGACCCGCGCCCAGGAATTGGAAGACCTGGTCGGGCCGTAATGTTGTGGCGAGAGAGCTTGCTCCCGTTGGGCTGCGCAGCGGTCGCAAATCTTGGTAATGAGCTCCCTCGCCAAAGAGGCTCAATTAGTCGTGATGCACCCGCGCACGCTTGAGCAACTTCTTGCAGCGCTCAGACAAATGCAACACCCGCAGATGCTTGCCGGCCTTGGTGTAGCGCTCGCGCAAGGTCATCAGCGCGGCAATCGCTGAGTAGTCGACAAAGCTCAGGTGACGACAATCCAGCGTCACCTGATCCGGGTCATTGGACGGGTCGAACTGGTTTAAAAACGGCGTGGTCGAGGCAAAGAACAACGTGCCGTGCAGGCGATAGAGCTTGCTACCGTCGGCTTCCAGGTGCTCATCCGCGTACAACTCGCGGGCCTGTTGCCAGGCGAAGTTGAGCGCGGCGATCACGATACCGCACAGCACGGCAGTGGCCAGGTCGGTAAATACCGTGATCACCGTCACCGCAATAATCACCAGCACATCATTGAGCGGCACTTTGTTGATCACCCGCAGCGACGCCCAGGCGAAGGTCTGCTGGGACACCACGAACATCACCCCCACCAGCGCCGCCAGCGGGATCCGCTCAATCAGCGGTGACAGAAACAGAATGAACAACAGAATCATCACCCCGGCAAACACCCCGGAGAAGCGCCCACGTCCGCCGGAGCTTAGGTTGATCACGGTTTGCCCGATCATCGCGCAACCGCCCATGCCGCCGAAGAGGCCCGAGACCATATTCGCCGCACCCAACGCCACGCTTTCGCGATCAGGATAGCCGCGGGTTTCGGTGATTTCGTCGGTAAGGTTCAGGGTCAGCAGGGTTTCCAGCAGGCCGACCATGGCCATCAGGAAAGCGTAGGGCGCGATGATGCCGAGGGTTTCCAGGGTCCAGGGGATCTGCGGCAACGCGAAGGTCGGCAGGCCACCGGCGATGTGGGCCATGTCGCCGAGGGTGCGGGTTGGCAGACCGAGCAGGTACACCGCCAGGCCCACGCCGAGGATCGCCACCAAGGCCGGCGGTACCGCGCGGGTGAGGCGCGGCAGCAGGTAGACAATGGCCATGGTCGCCGCCACCAGCCCGGTCATCACATACAACGGCGTGCCGCTGAGCCAGGTTTCACCACTCTTGAAATGCTCCAACTGCGCCAGGGCAATGATGATCGCCAGGCCGTTGACGAACCCGAGCATCACCGAATGCGGCACCATGCGCACCAGCTTGCCCAGGCGCAGCAGGCCGAAAGCGACCATGATCAACCCGCCCAGCAGCACCGTTGCCAGCAAATATTCCACGCCGTGCTGCACCACCAACGCGACGATCACCACCGCCATCGAGCCCGCCGCGCCGGAGACCATACCGGGCCGACCGCCGAACAAGGCCGTCAGGGTGCAGATGATAAAGGCGCCGTATAGGCCCATCAGCGGATTAAGGTGAGCCACCAGAGCAAAGGCGATGCATTCGGGCAGCAGCGCGAAAGACGTGGTGAGGCCGGCCAGGGCATCGGCGCGCAGACGGGTGAGGTTCATGAGGTACCAGGGAGTTGCGGGGGATAAGGCGGGGAATGGTACGGAAATGAGCGGGGTGGGGCTAGTCTGGAAGACCGAGTGGTCGCCATCGGGGGCAAGCCCCCTCCCACACTTGGCCGTGTTCCAGTTTTGGAACGCATTCTAATGTGGGAGGTGGCTTGCTCCCGATGGCCGACTCGGTCTCAAGCGAACATCACACCATTTCGTGACGAATCCACTCAACCACCGACGTGCGCTTCGGTGCCCAGCCCAGCAGTTCGCGGGCATGCTTGCCGCGCACCCGGCTGTTCGAACCCAGGCCGTAGTTGGCCATTTCATAACCCCACTCGGCTTCAGCCTCGGCCAATGGCCAGTCCTGCGGCTTGCCCAGCTTCAGCGCGTCAGCGATGGCCGTGGTCATGTCGACAAACGCCGCTTCGCTGCTTTCCACAAAGTAGAACGTGCCCGGTACGTTCTTCGTCAGCGCCAGCAGGTACAACGCAACCACGTCTTCGATGTGCACGTTGGACCAGATGTTCTGCCCTGTGCCCACATGGCGCACCACCCCACTCTTGCGCGCCTGCTTGAGCAAGCGCGGCAATTGCACGCTGTCACGCTGTACGCCCAGGCTGTGGCCGTAGATCAGGGTGTTGCAGATCACCGCCGAATTCACGCCGTCCTGGGCAGCAGCCAGGATCAGGTTGTCGATGGCCACACGCGCGGCCTTGTCGACGGTCGGCTCCGGCAGGTTGTCTTCGAAATAGATCACGTCGCTGGCCTTACCGCCCGATGCATCGCCGACGATGCTCGAACCGCTGGTGTGCAGGAACGGCTTGTTTGATCCCTGCAAGGCGGTCAACAGCGTTTCTACCGCAGCACGATGGTCGCTGCTGGCGGCGTTGATCACCGCATCGGCCTTGTGCGCTTGCTCGGTAAGCACGGCAGCGTCATCGAGGCTGCCGATCACCGGAGCGATGCCCAGGGCCGTCAGCTCAGCCGCTTGCTCGGCGCTGCGTACCAGGCCGGTGACGTGATGGCCGGCCTTGACCAGGCCGGTGGCAATCGAACCGCCGATAAAACCTGCGGCGCCGGTAACGAATACGTTCATGGAGATTTCTCCTGACTGGGTAAGTGATAGGCCCAGTATCCCGGCTCCACCCTTACCGAATAAGCCCCTGACGCCCAATTCAATCTTGCGTGGCAGTCACGAATCAGCAGGCATACCGCGCCAGTTTGGCCTGGATAAAGTCCAGGAAGCACTGGATGCGCAACGCCAACTGCGAGTTACGGTAGAAGACCGCGTGGATCGGCTGGCGATAACCGCTGTTGAAGGCTTCCAGGACCGGCACCAGGCGGCCGGCGTCGATGTCGGCGCTGGTCATGAAGTTCGACAGGCAACAAATACCCTGCCCTTCCAGCGCCAACTGGCGCAGGGTTTCGCCGCTGGAGGCAGCGATGCTCGGCTGAATCAGCCAGCGGTCACCCTCCACATGGCGCAGCGGCCAGTGGTTGAGGGTTTCGGTCTGACTGAAGCCGAGCAACGTGTGGTCAGCCAACTCGGCCACCGTGGTGGGGGCGCCGTATTGCTTAAGGTATTCAGGGCTGGCCAGGATATGCAGCGGCGTACAACCGAGGGAACGCGCATGCAAGGTCGAGTCGGCCAGGGCGCCGATGCGAATGGCGATGTCGGTGCTCTGCTCCAGCAGGTCGATGATCAGGTCATCGCTGTTCAACTCCAAATGGATCTGCGGGTACAAGCTGCGAAACTCGGCAATGTACGGCACGATCCCATGCAGCATAAACGGCACGGCCGCGTTGATACGCAGCCGCCCGGCCGGGTTCTTCTGACGTGACGACAGGCGCTCTTCCAGCTCATCCATCTGCGCCAGGATCAGCTTGGCCTGTTCGAAGAAGTACTTGCCCTCTTCGGTCAGGTCCATGCGCCGCGTGGTGCGGTTGATCAGCGTGGTGTCGAGCTTGGCTTCCAGGCGCGACAAGGTACGGCTGACCGCCGACGGCGTCTGCCCGACCTGCTCCGCCGCTGCGGAAATCGAGCCGCACTCGATGACGCTGACGAAGATCTGTAGCTCATCGGATCGGGCTTTCACGGACGGTCCTCGTTATCGGTTCAGTGCAGCTTATTACACCGAGAGCTTGAACACCTGCGCCAGATGCTGCTCATAGCGCGCCACGTCTGCCTCAATGGCTGGGCGTTTCATCACATCCACGCACAGGAACGTGGGCAGGCCGGTCATGCCGAGGAACTCGTGGGCCTTGTGGAACGGGAAGTACACCGCATCCACGCCCTTGGCTTCGAAGAAATCGCTCGGGTCGTCGAAGGCTTGCTGCGGTGCGTTCCAGGTCAGGGACAGCATGTACTGCTTGCCCTGGATCAGGCCGCCACTGCCGTATTTCTGCGAGGCATCGGAACGGGTGCGACCGTCGCTGGCGTACAGGCTGCCATGGCCTTCGGTGAAGACTTCGTCGATGTACTTCTTGACGATCCACGGCGCCCCCATCCACCAACCGGGCATCTGGTAGATGATCACGTCGGCCCAGAGGAACTTGGCCACCTCTTCGGCCACGTCGTAGCCTTCGTCGATATGGGTGACTTTAACGTCGATACCGCCTCGATCCAGCACAGCCAGGGCAGTGTCATGCAGGGTGGTGTTGTAGCGGCCATCGGAGTGGGCGAACTTTTTGCCGCCGTTGAGCAGGAGTACTTTTTTCATGGGAGGGGATCCAGAAGGTTGAAAATGTCTGGATGCAGACTATCGGCCCCGACCCTTCGGAATAAGCCGTCACCCGGCAAAATACCTTTGATCAAAAAGCACGAATACCCATGAGATTGTTAACCACTGATCAGCAGATGACCGCCCAACAGGGCCATGCCGATGAAAAATACCCGCTTGAATAACACCGCACTGATGCGCTGGCGCAGCGCTTGGCCCAGCCACATGCCCAGCAGCGCCGGCACCAGCGCGAGCAGCGAGGCACTCACTTCACCGCCGCCCAAGGTGCCACGCCAAGCCAATCCCGCCGCCAGCGCCAGCGTCGACACGGTGAACGACAGGCCGAGGGCCTGTACCAACTGATCGCGACTCAGGCCCAAGGCTTGCAAATACGGCACCGCAGGAATCACGAACACGCCAGTGGCCGAGGTGATCAAACCGGTGATCAGCCCACACAACGGGCCCAACCAGCGTTCGGTCTGCGGCTTGACCTTGAAGGTGGGCAAAAACAACCCGCTCAATGCATACACCAGCAACGCCGCGCCCAGCGCGCGCACCACCCAGTGCCCACCTTCCATGCCAAGCCACACCGTACCCAGCCCGGTGCCGAGGAAAATCAGCACGAGCATCGGCCAAAGGCGTTTGAGCAAGCCACTCAGGTGCCCGCCGAATGCCAGTTGCCAAAGGTTGGTGACCGTTGAAGGAATGATCAGCAACGCCGCAGCCTGCGCCGGCAACATAGCCAAGCCGAGCATGCCCATGGCGACTGTCGGTAAGCCGAGGCCGATTACTCCTTTGACGGTGCCCGCCAGCAGGAACGTGCCAATCACCAGCAAAGTAACGGCGGGACCGAGGTTTTGGTAGAACGCAAGGAAGGTAATCATGGGCAGAGTGTGCGACTTTTCGATGCGTTCTGAAATTCGCCATATACTGAGGCAGCCTCTTGTTTAGCAAGAGCCTTGGGGCCGCATCGGGGCAAGTCCCCTCCCACTTAGACTGTGTTCACCCATCCAAATGTGGGAGGGAGCTTGCCCCCGATGCGGCCAGTAGAGCCATCCGAGAACCCCACCCATGCACGTTGACCTGATCGATCTGCGCCTCTACCTGCATACCCTGGACACCGGCAACATCACCGCCGGCGCCAGCCGCAGCCATTTATCCCTGGCAGCCGCGAGCGCACGCATCCGCGCTATGGAAGCATCGCTGGGCATCGAATTGCTTGAGCGGGGCCGCCGGGGTGTCACGCCGACACCTGCAGGTAAAGCCCTCGCGCGCCACGCTCGCCTGCTGCTGCAACAGGCTGACCATCTGCAACAGGACCTCGCCGAATACGCCAACGGCATCAAAGGCCAAGTGCGCCTGCTGTGCAACACCACTGCGCTCAGCGAATACCTGCCGGAACTGCTCGCGGACTTTCTACGCGAACACCCCAACCTCGATATCGACCTGCAGGAGTTGCCCAGCCTGCGCATCATCCAGGCCCTGCGTCAGGGCACGGCCGACCTGGGGATCATCTCCGATGCAGTAGACACCCACGGTTTGCAGACCCTGCCCTTTCGCGATGACCCGCTGGTGCTGATCATGCCCCTGGATCATCCCCTGGCAGCGAGCCCGGTGAGTTTTATCGACAGCCTGCAACACGATTACGTCGGCCTCGCGGCCCACAGCGCACTGTCGGTGTACCTGGAAGAACAAGCGCTGCACGCGGGGTTCCGCTTACAGACGCGCATCCGCGCCGAGGGCTTTGATGGGGTGATTCGGATGGTCGCACGAGGTGCTGGCCTGGGCATCGTGCCCCGGGCCGCGTTGGATCGCTGGCCCTTGGCGCGCCACTTCAAGGCCCAGCCTCTGGGAGAAGACTGGGCCCGCCGACAGCTGTTGCTTTGCGCACGTTCGTTCGAGCAACTGCCGGGTTACGCCAAAGCCTTGTTCAACGCCTTGGCCCTGCCCTTGCGGAAGAACCCGTAATACACCGCCGACAGAATCAACAGGAACGGCACGCCAAACACCAACGTCATCTTGAACGCCTCGGTGAAATACGTGGTGATCATCACCGCGCCCATCAGCACCAGACCCAGCAATGTGCTGTAGGGAAACAGGCGCAGTTGGAATGACAACTTCGCCCCGCCGTGACGCTTGCGATAGCGACGGAAAAACAGGTGCGTGAGGAAGATCATGAACCAGGTGAAGATCGCGCCAAACATCGAGATCGCCATCATCAGGGTGAACGAGCTTTCCGGGTACACCACATTCAACAAGGTCGCCAGGGCAATGCCCGAACTGGACAGCAGCAGTGCATTCAGCGGAATGCCGCTTTTGCTCAACGCGCCCATGGACTTGGGCGCGAAGCCCGCGCGGGACAGGCTGAACATCATGCGTGTAGTGATGTAGAGCTGGCTGTTCATTGCTGACAACGCGGCGATCAGGATCACGAAATTCATCACCCCGGTGGCACCGGGAATGCCGATGGTCTGCATCACTGTAACGAACGGGCTTTGGGTCTGCCCGGCCTGATTCCACGGCACGATGGCCAGCATCAGCGCCAGGGTCAGCAGGTAAAACACCACCAGGCGCACGATGGTCGCGCGAAAGGCCTTCTTCACCGCCTGCTCCGGGTCGGCGGCTTCACCGGCAGCCACAGCGATCATCTCGACGCTCAGGTAACTGAAGATCGACACAATCACGGCAATCCACATGCCGCTCAAGCCATGGGGGAAAAAACCGCCGTGTGCGGTGTAATTCTGCACGCCATACTCCGGGTTGCCGGAGCCGAACACCACATACACGGCCAGGATGATGAAGCCGACGATGGCGCTGATCTTGATGGTGGAGAACCAGTATTCAAAGTTGCCAAACGTCTTCACGCTGATCGCATTAAGCAGGATCAGCACACTGGAAAACGACACAATCCACACCCACTCCGGCACGTTGGCGAACCAGTACTTCATGTACATCGCCACCGCCGTGACCTCGGCGCCCACCGCCAGCACAATCGCCGCCCAATAGGCATAACGCACCAGAAACCCAGCCAGCGGGCTGATGTAGAACTCGGCATAGGCGCCGAAGGAACCCGAGGTGGAATGCGCAACGGTCATCTCCGCCAGGCAGCCCATCAACAGCAAGGTGATCAGTGCACCAATGGCGTAGCTCACCAGCACGCTCGGCCCGGCATAACCAATGGCATAGGCGCTGCCCATGAACAACCCGGTGCCGATGGCGCCACCGATGGCGATCATGCTCATCTGGCCGGAAGTGAGCTGGCGCCGAAGGCCCAGTTCGCGTTGGGTGATCTCGGCAAAGCCGGTGTCTGGCGTAGTCACGTGGGGTGCCCCTTTATTATTGTGGTTGCACTATTTGTCTGTTGCCGCAGATCCCTGTGGGAGGGGGCTTGCTCCCGATGGCAGTGTATCAGCTTGCCAATCCGGCGACTGACACACTGCCATCGGGAGCAAGCCCCCTCCCACATGAGGCTTGTGGTGTTTATCCATTGTGTATCTGATGCAAGCCCTCTCCCATAATGTTGTCTGCGTTTATTCAGGTGACGCTGTGGCGGACTTTGAATTGCGGCTGGTCCCAGGTGTTCTCGTCGAGAATCTCACCGAGGATTTCCACTGCGTCCCAGACCTCAGTAAAGCTCGTGTACAGCGGCGTAAACCCAAACCGCATAATGCGCGGCTCGCGGTAATCGCCGATCACGCCACGGGCAATCAGAGCCTGAATCACTGCATAACCTTCGGGGTGCTCAAAACTCACATGGCTACCGCGCCGGGCATGCTCACGCGGGGTGATCAACACCAGGCCATGAGCCGCGCAACGGGCTTCAACCAACTCGATAAACAGATCCGTCAACGCCAGGGATTTAGTGCGCAGGCTGGCCATATCAGTCTGCTCAAAAATTGCCAGCCCACACTCCACCATCGCCAGCGAGGTGATCGGTTGGGTGCCGCACAAGTAGCGGGCAATGCCGGCGCTCGGCGCATAGTTGGCTTCCATGGCGAACTGCCGGGTATGCCCGAACCAGCCCGAAAGCGGCTGGCGTACGAGGTCGACCAACGCCGGATTGACCCACACAAACGCCTGGGAGCCTGGGCCGCCGTTGAGGTATTTATAAGTGCAGCCAATCGCGTAATCGGCCCCGGCGTTATGCAGATCGATGGGCACCGCGCCCGCCGAGTGCGCCAAATCCCAGATACTCAGCGCGCCACATTCATGGCTCAAGGCAGTAAGCGCCTGCATGTCGTACATGTAGCCGGTCTTGTAGTTGACGTGGGTGAGCAGCACCACCGCCACGTCGACGTCGATGGCCTGGTGCAGTTCGTCCGGGCTGTTCACCAGGCGCAGGGAGTAACCCTGTTGCAGCAATTCAGCCAGACCTTCGGCGATGTACAGGTCGGTGGGAAAGTTGCTTGCTTCGCTGACGATTACCTTGCGCTCTGCTGCGCGTTGGCGCTGCACCGTCAGTGCAGCGCTGAGCACTTTGAACAGGTTAATGGAGGTGGTATCGGTGATCACCACTTCGCCGTCCCGCGCACCGATCAGCGGCGCAAGGCGATTGCCCAGGCGCTGGGACAAGTCTGCCCAACCGGCGCTGTTCCAACTGCGGATCAAGCCATTGCCCCACTCCTCGGCAATCACCTGTTGCGCCCGCGCCAGCGATGCCACCGGACGCGCGCCAAGGGAGTTACCGTCGAGGTAGATCACACCCTCCGGCAAGGAAAATTGATTGCGCAACGGCGCCAGCGGGTCCTGGGCGTCGAGGGCTTGGCAATGGCTTCGGGTGGTCATGGATAGTCCTGGTTTTTATAGGCGGGAATGAACCAAATAATGAACGAAGCTTTAGAGAATTTTCGTGCAAAGTGGTGGGTAACAGGCTAATTAAGCAGTAGGAAATTCGAATTTAACCCCTAAACACGCGGATTTATTCAAACCATGATTCTTGACGCCACCGACCTGCGCCTCCTGCATTTCCTGCAACAGGATGGCCGTATCAGCAACCAGGAACTGGCGGAAAAAGTCGCACTGTCGCCCTCCGCCTGCCTGCGCCGTTTGCGTCTGCTGGAGAGTGAAGGAATCATCAGCGGCTACCGCGCAGTGCTGAATGCCGAGCAATTGGGGATCGAGCTGGAAGCCATCGTCCACCTGTCGTTGCGCCAGGATGTGGAGGATTGGCATGAGACGTTTATCAAGAAGGTGCAAGGCTGGCCGGAAGTGGCCAGCGCCTATGTGATCACCGGCGCCAGCAACTATGTGCTGCGGGTGCAGGCGCGCAACCTCAAGCACTTTTCGGACTTTATCGTGAACCACCTGAACCGCACGGCGGGGGTGATGGATATACGCTCGGAAATCGTGCTGCAGAAGATCAAGGATAAGGATGAGGTGCTTGATCTCGTCGTACGCAAATAGTCAGCCACGCCTAAGTTCAAATGTGGGAGGGGGATTGCCCCCGATGGCGGTGTGTCAGTCACTTAAATGTTGACTGATCCGCCGCTATCGGGAGCAAGCCCCCTCCCACATTTTTGACCGAATTTAGTCTTCGAGGGCGCGGACTCGCTGCATGCGTTTCTGTTCTACCGGCGCATCAGCCGTCTGCAACTCAAAATCAAAATCAATCTGTGCAAACCGGCCTTCCACCCCAAACTCCCGCGCCAGTTGCTGATCGTCGCTGAAGCGAATCTCGGCAATTAATTCATCCCGCGTCGCGTAGGCAAAGTCATCGTGCAGGTACGGGTCATCCGACAGGTTGATCTGTGTCGTCAGGTGCCGATGCCCCTGCGCCGAGATGAAGAAGTGGATATGTGCCGGCCGCTGCCCGTGGCGCCCCAGTTGATCGAGCAGTTGCTGGGTCGGTCCAGTCGGCGGGCAGCCGTAGCCCGACGGCACGATGCTGCGAAAACGGTAGTTACCCTGGGCGTCGGTCTCTATGCGACGGCGCAGGTTAAATTCCGACTGGGTGTTATCGAACCAGGAATAAGTGCCGCCCGTGTTGGCCTGCCACACATCCACAATCGCCCCAGCCAACGGTTTACCGTTGGTGTCGCGCACTTGTCCGCGCATGAACAGCGGCACTGCGGCATCCGTCCCGTCATCCAACCGCGCTTCGTACTGGGACAGCGGCGCACCGGCCACGTACAGCGGGCCTTCGATGGTACGTGGCGTGCCGCCGGATTTGCCGGCTTCTTCATCGGCGGCGTCCATCAACATGTCCAGGTAGTGCTCCAGGCCCAACCCGGCGGCAAGCAGTCCGGCTTCCTGGTTTTTGCCCAGTTCGTTGAGGTAGTTGACCGCCTTCCAGAACTCTTCCGGCGTCACGTCCAGGTCTTCGATGATGTTCACGGTGTCGCGCAAAATCCGGTAGATCAGCGCTTTGGTGCGCGGGTTACCGCCGTCATTAAGGTTGCCGCTGACTTCTTCGAGAAACTGTTGGGCGTGGGCAGTCTGGGACAGTCGGATGGACATGGTGCGATCCTCATCTTGTAATTGTTAGGTGTAGAACAGGCTTAACGGTCGTCCTCATGGATCGACGAAGGGTGCCGGCACAGGGCGTTCACTTCGATGGCCATGTAGGGATAAAGCGGCAGTTGCATCAGCAGGTCGTGCAGCTCTTGCACGCTGTCGACATCGAACACGCTGTAGTTGGCGTAAAGCCCGGCGATGCGCCACAGGTGGCGCCATTTGCCTTGCTCTTGTAAACGTCGAGCCAGGGCTTTTTCGTCGGCCTTGAGGCGGGCGGCGCGCTCCGGATTCATGTCGACGGGCAGATTCACGGTCATTTTTACGTGGAACAACATGGCAAGCGCCTCTTAGTGTTTGTCACGACGGAAGAACGCCAGACGCTCTTCATCGATGGCCAGGCCCAGGCCCGGCGCAGTGGAGACATGCAACTGAAAATCTCGGTACACCGGCGGTTCGGTGAGGATGTCTTCGGTGAGCAGCAGCGGACCGAACAGTTCGGTATCCCACGCCAGCTTGTTCAAGGTCAGGAACGCATGGGCCGAGGCCAGGGTGCCGATGCCGCCTTCGAGCATGGTGCCGCCGTACAGGCCGATACCCGCCGCGTCAGCAATCGCGGCCGTGCGCAACACCGCGCGCGGGCCGCCGTTCTTGGCGATCTTCAGGGCGAACACTGACGCCGCACCTTCACGGGCGAGGTTGAAGGCATCCTCGACACATTCGATGGATTCATCCGCCATGATCGGCGCTGGGCTCGACAGGTTCAGCCGGGCCATGCCGCCACGGTTATTGCGCGAGATCGGTTGTTCGATCAGGTCGATGCCGTTGTCGCCAAGCACCTTGCACGCGCGCAGGGCGACGGCCTCATCCCAGGCCTGATTGACGTCGACACGCACACTGGCGCGCTCGCCCAAGGCCTTTTTGATCGCGATCACATGAGCGAGGTCGCGACCGACTTCACCGGCGCCGATCTTGAGTTTGAAGATGCGGTGGCGGCGCAGGTCGAGCATCTTTTCGGCTTCGGCGATGTCTTGTTCGGTGTTGCCGCTGGCCAAGGTCCAGGCCACCGGCAACGCGTCACGTACACGGCCGCCGAGCAGCTCGCTCACCGGCAGGTTCAGGCGCTTGCCCAATGCATCGAGCAACGCGCTTTCAATACCGGACTTGGCAAAGGTATTGCCGCGAATACTGCGCTCCAGGCGCAACATGGCGGCGTTGATGTTGCTGGCGTCCTGGCCGATCAGCAGCGGCGCGAAGTGGCGGTCGATATTGATTTTGATGCTGTCGGGACTCTCGTTGCCGTAGCTCAGACCGCCGATGGTGGTGGACTCACCGATGCCTTCGATGCCGTCGGCGCAACGCACGCGGATGATCACCAGGGTCTGGTTCTGCATCGTGTGCATTGCCAGCTTGTGCGGGCGAATGGTGGGAAGGTCGACGATAATGGTCTCGATCGACTCAATGGCGCAAATCGGCATGGCAATACCCGCTGGGTTCTTTATAGGTCTGCGCTGATTCTGTTCCCGCTCTTTGCGTGGAGCCAATATAGAATTAGTCTCGAACAATACTCTCAAGGTATGAAAGGAGCCGTCATGGAACTGCGTCATCTGCGCTACTTCCAGGTGCTGGGCGAAACCCTCAACTTCACCCGGGCCGCCGAACGCCTGCACATCGCCCAACCACCGTTGAGCCGGCAGATCCAGCAACTGGAGGATGAGCTGGGGGTGATTCTGCTGGAACGCGGCCGCCCACTGCGACTGACCGAAGCCGGGCGGTTTTTCTATGAACACGCCAATGTGCTGCTCGAACAGTTGAACAAGGTCTGCGACAGCACCCGGCGCATCGGCCAGGGCGAAAAGACCTGGCTGGGCATCGGCTTTGCGCCGTCGACTTTGTATGGCGTACTGCCCGAGCTGATCCGGCGGCTGCGCAGCCATGACGCGCTGGAGCTGGAATTGGGTTTGTCCGAGATGACCACTTTGCAGCAGGTCGAAGCGCTCAAGGCCGGGCGCATTGATGTCGGCTTCGGACGTATCCGCATCGACGACCCAGCCATTGACCAGCGTGTACTGGTGGAGGATCGACTGGTGGCGGTACTGCCTGCCGGCCACCCGCTGCTGGCGGCGCCGGCCACCCTCGCCCAATTGGCCGCCGAGCCGTTTGTGCTGTACCCCGGCAACCCACGCCCCAGTTATGCCGACCATGTGATCGCGCTGTTCGATACCCACGGTTTAAGCCTCAAGGTGGCGCAGTGGACTAACGAGCTGCAGACCGCGATTGGCCTGGTCGGCGCTGGCATGGGCGTGACGCTGGTGCCTGCGTCGGTGCAGGTGCTGCATCGGGCGGATATCGGTTACACGCCGATTGTGGAAACCACCGCGACCTCGCCGATTATTCTCAGCCGAAGGGTGAATGATCAGTCGCCGGGGCTTAGTCATTGCCTGCAGTTGGTGGAAGAACTGATCTGAAACGCTCTAAACACTGCGATCTCCCTGTGGGAGGGGGCTTGCCCCCGATTGCGCTGGGCCAGTTAACGAATGGGCTGACTGATCCACCGTTATCGGGGGCAAGCCCCCTCCCACATTTTGCTCTTCATCAGGCTCAAGTACTGCGCAGGCGATTGCGCTGCAGCGTCTGGCTGGGCGACTCATCAAACAGCTTGCGATACTCCGCCGAAAACCGTCCCAAGTGAGTAAAGCCCCAGCCCAAGGCAATCTCGGAGATGGTACGAATTGAACCGTGCTCAAGGATTTCCTGGCGCACCGCGCCCAGTCGGTACTTCTTCAGGTAGGCCATCGGCGACAGGGCAAAGTACTTGCGGAAAGCGTCGAACAGCTTGAAGCGCGACACGCCTGCTGCGGCTTCCAGGTCTTCCAGGTGCAGCGCTTCGCGGGCGTTGTCGTGAATGTATTGGCGCGCGCGGATCAAGTAATGCGGCAGTTTCACGCCCAGTACGTCGCGCAGTTCTTCGGAGTAATTATTGGGCTGGGCCAGGATCAACCCCTTGATCAGCGAGCTTTCCAGATCCCGGGTAAACGCGGCCTGTTCATACAACTCGCTGCTGCGCTCCAGTTCGGCAATGAAGTAACGCGCCATGCGCCACCACGAGGCCGGGGCGCCATCCACCGCATCCATCACCGACTCAAAGCGCAGCGGTGCGTCGATGGGCCGTTGCAACAAACCTTCCAGTGACTCACTCATCGCTGCCCGCGTAATCACCACTTGCAGCTTGCGACAGTCCCCGGAAATCGCCAGCACCTGGTGCTCGTTGGGCGAGATGATCACGCCTTGGTCGCGGTTGGAACTCAGGCGCTCACCGTTCTTGCTCAACTCCTGCTCACCCACCAACGGCAGGCTGAGGCTGTAGCTGCTGAAGTGCTCGGCATCCTCGATATCGATGGTCACGTCGGTGCCGTATTCGATCACGCCCAAGGTGGTCGCGCGGGACTTGAACACATTGGCGCTGTGGTGAAAACGCAGGCGCTCCGGGGTCGTCGTCGCCAGGCGGTGCGGCCCGCAGATGCCGGACATCCAGCTGCGGGCGCCTTCGAGGTCGAAGCGTTGGATATGGATATCGCGTGTCTGGCTGCTCATCAGGGTGCACCCACGGCGGTTAGGCGTTTGCGCGCTCTGACGGCGCGTCGTTATCGTTGTTGGACAGCAAGTTCTGCGCCACGCCGGTGGTAGCGCCACTGGGTGGATAGCAAGGGCCGACTATGTGGATAAGTCACCGGTTTTCATGCCCCTCGCGCCCTATGACAGTAGCGCATGACGTTACCTCGCCGCACCGTATTGGGTACTCCGCGCCCAACTTTGCGGCCCATCTTCCCCCATTAAGCGGATAGCCCACGCCCTGCCCCGCTGCCTCTAATAAACCACCGATTAGCCCTATCAAAAAGGTGCCTCCCATGAGTGGTGCAAGAAGCGTCGAGCAGTGGAAAAGCTTTATCGAAAGCTGCCTGGATTTTCGTCCGGCAGACGAAGTGTTCCGTATCGCCCGGGACATGTTCACCGAGCCGCAACTGTTCGACCTGGAGATGGAACTGATCTTCGAAAAGAACTGGATCTACGCCTGCCATGAAAGCGAACTGGCCCATAACCATGACTTCGTGACCATGCGCGCCGGGCGCCAGCCGATGATTATCACCCGCGATGGCGAAGGCCAGCTCAATGCGCTGATCAACGCCTGCCAGCATCGCGGCACCACCCTCACCCGCGTCGGCAAGGGCAACCAGTCCACCTTTACCTGCCCGTTTCACGCCTGGTGTTACAAGAGCGATGGCCGGTTGGTGAAGGTCAAGGCGCCGGGGGAATACCCGGAAGGTTTCGACAAAGCCACCCGCGGCCTTAAAAAAGCGCGAATCGAAAGCTACAAAGGTTTTGTGTTTATCAGTCTGGACGTGAACGGCACGGACAGCCTGGAAGACTTCCTCGGCGATGCCAAAGTGTTCTTCGACATGATGGTCGCGCAATCCGCCACCGGTGAGCTGGAAGTGCTGCCGGGAAAATCCGCCTACACCTACGACGGCAACTGGAAGTTGCAGAACGAAAACGGTCTGGACGGTTATCACGTGAGCACCGTGCACTACAACTACGTGGCCACGGTGCAGCATCGCCAACAGGTGAATACCGAGAACGGCACAGGTTCCGGCACCACACTGGACTACAGCAAACTCGGTGCAGGCGACGCGAATACCGATGACGGTTGGTTCGCCTTCAACAACGGCCACAGCCTGTTGTTCAGCGACATGCCCAACCCGACCGTGCGTTCCGGCTACGCCACCATCATGCCGCGCCTGGTGGAAGAACACGGCCAGCAAAAAGCCGAATGGATGATGCACCGCCTGCGCAATCTGAACATCTATCCGAGCCTGTTCTTCCTCGATCAGATCAGCTCGCAACTGCGCATCATCCGCCCGGTGGCGTGGAACAAGACCGAGATCATCAGCCAATGCCTGGGGGTGAAAAACGAGTCCGACGCTGACCGCGAAAACCGCATTCGCCAATTCGAGGATTTCTTCAACGTATCGGGCATGGGCACGCCGGACGACCTGGTGGAATTTCGTGAAGCCCAGCGTGGTTTCCAAGGCCGCCTGGAGCGCTGGAGCGATATCTCCCGTGGCAGCCATCGCTGGGAGACCGGCCCGACACCGAACAGTGAAGCCATCGGCATCCAACCGGCCATGACCGGCACTGAATTCACCCACGAAGGGCTGTACGTCAACCAGCACCGCAACTGGCAGCAGTTCCTGCTCAACGGCCTTGATCGACAAGCGCTGACACTGCGGGAGGTGCAATGATGAATGCCCAACTGCAATACAGGATCGAGCAGTTTTTCTACCGAAAATCCGAACTCTGCGACGCCCAAGACTGGGACGCCTATGTGCAGCTGTTCGATCCGCAGAGCGAGTTCCATCTGCCGCAATGGGACTCGGAGCATGTGTACACCCGCGACCCCAAACGCGAGATGTCGTTGATCTACTACGCCAACCGCTCAGGCCTGGAAGACCGCGTCTTTCGCCTGCGCACCGGCAAGGCAGCCTCGGCCACGCCAATGCCGCGCACCTTGCACCTGATCAATAACGTACGCATCGCAGAACAGGCGGATGGCTCGCTGGAAGTGAAGCTGAACTGGCACACGCTGTTCTATCGGCTGGCGACTTCGGAGCAGTTTTACGGACAGGCCACTTACCGCCTCAAACCTGAGGGAGACAGTTGGCTGATCACTCGCAAGCATGCGCTGCTGCTCAACGACACCATCAACTCGGTGCTGGATTTCTATCACCTCTAAAGCACCCTTGTTGTGGTGGTGAGCGGGCTTTTTGTGGTGAGCGGGCTTGCCCCGCGCTGGGGCGCGCAGCGGCCCATGGTGCAAGCACTGCGGTTTGGCGGGAAAAATGCGGCGACTCTCATGGGGCTGCTTCGCAGCCCAGCGCGGGGCAAGACCGCTCACCCCAACAGGCCGTACGTACGTCATAAATATGCAGAGAACAACACATGAATCACAAAGTGGCCTTCAGTTTTGCCGACGGCAAGACCCTGTTTTTCCCCGTGGGCGCCCATGAAACCCTATTGGATGCGGCCCTGCGCAATGGCATCAAGATCCCCCTGGATTGCCGCGAAGGTGTATGCGGCACCTGCCAGGGTCGTTGCGAATCGGGCGACTACACCCAGGACTACGTGGACGACGAAGCCCTCTCAAGCCTCGACCTGCAACAACGCAAGATGCTCAGTTGCCAGACGCGGGTGAAGTCCGACGCCACCTTCTACTTCGACTTTGATTCGAGCTTGTGCAATGCACCGAACCCGGTGCAGGTGCGCGGAACGGTCAGCGAGGTGCAATTGGTGTCGGCCAGTACGGCGATCCTCAACGTGCAGTTGGACGCGCCACTGGATTTTCTACCCGGCCAATATGCACGCCTCTCGGTGCCTGGCACGGACAGTTGGCGTTCCTACTCTTTCGCCAACCTGGCGGGCAATCAGGTGCAGTTTCTGATCCGCTTGCTGCCCGATGGGGTGATGAGCAACTACCTGCGTGAGCGCTGCCAAATCGGCGATGAACTGCTGATGGAGGCACCGCTGGGTGCGTTCTACCTTCGGCACGTCACCCAACCGCTGGTGCTGGTCGCCGGCGGCACCGGGTTGTCGGCGCTGCTGGGCATGCTCGATCAACTGGCCGCCACTGGCTGCGACCAGCCGGTGCATCTCTACTATGGCGTGCGCGGTGCCGAGGACTTATGCGAAGCGACACGCATCGCGGCCTACGCGGCGAAACTGCCGGGTTTTCGCTACACCGAAGTCCTCAGCGACCCCGCAGATGACTGGCCCGGAAAGCGCGGCTACCTCACCCAACATTTCGACTTGGCCGAATTGCGGGACGGATCGGCGGATATGTATGTCTGCGGCCCCCCTCCAATGGTCGAATCCATCCAACAATGGCTGGCGGATCAGGCACTTGATGGCGTTCAGCTGTATTACGAAAAGTTTACGCAGAGTAATATCTGACTCCTCAGCACTTCTGAGGGGCTGGTGCGGCGTGCAATCAACCCCAAGAAAAACAAGTAGAAGGGAACGTTAATGGCGGATGACATGGTTAACCCGGTGGGCCTCAAGCGTGGCCTGAAGAACCGGCATATTCAGCTGATCGCCTTGGGAGGGGCGATTGGCACGGGGTTGTTCCTCGGCTCGGCCGGGGTGCTCAAGTCGGCGGGCCCGTCGATGATCCTGGGCTACGCGATTGCGGGTTTCATTGCGTTCCTGATCATGCGCCAGCTCGGTGAAATGATCGTCGAAGAGCCAGTGGCCGGCTCGTTCAGCCACTTCGCCCACAAATACTGGGGCGGCTACGCGGGCTTCCTGGCCGGTTGGAACTACTGGGTGCTGTACGTACTGGTGGGCATGGCCGAACTGACGGCCGTGGGCAAGTACATCCAGTTCTGGTGGCCGGAGATCCCGACCTGGGTCAGCGCGCTGGTGTTCTTTGTTGCGGTGAACCTGATCAACACCCTGAACGTGAAGTTCTTCGGTGAAACCGAGTTCTGGTTCGCAATCATCAAGGTGGTGGCGATTGTCGGCATGATCGTGCTCGGCTGCTACCTGCTGTTCAGCGGCACCGGCGGCCCGCAAGCGTCCATCAGTAACCTGTGGAGCCACGGCGGGTTCTTCCCGAATGGCGGCATGGGGCTGTTGATGTCGATGGCGTTCATCATGTTCTCGTTCGGTGGCCTGGAGCTGGTGGGTATTACCGCCGCCGAAGCCACCGAACCGCGCAAAGTGATCCCCAAAGCGATCAACCAGGTGGTCTACCGGATCCTGATCTTCTACGTCGGTGCCCTGACCGTGCTGCTGTCGCTGTACCCATGGGACCAACTGCTGCAGACCCTCGGCGCGTCGGGCGACCCCTACAGCGGCAGCCCGTTTGTGCAGATCTTCTCGTTGATCGGTAACGACACCGCCGCGCACATCCTCAACTTCGTGGTGCTGACCGCGGCGCTGTCGGTGTACAACAGCGGCGTGTACTGCAACAGCCGCATGCTGTTCGGCCTGGCCGAGCAAGGCGATGCGCCAAAAGCGCTGATGAAGCTCAACAAGCAAGGCGTACCACTGCGGGCCCTGGCGATCTCGGCGTTGGTGACGATGCTGTGCGTGGTGGTCAACTACGTGGCGCCGCAGAGTGCGCTGGAGTTGCTGTTTGCGCTGGTGGTTGCGTCGCTGATGATCAACTGGGCGCTGATCAGCATCACCCACATCAAGTTCCGCAAGGCCATGGGCGAGCAAGGCGTGACGCCATCGTTCAAGACCTTCTGGTTCCCGTTCAGCAACTACCTGTGCCTGGCGTTCATGCTGATGATCATCAGCGTGATGTTGGCGATCCCGGGTATTCGCGAGTCGGTGTATGCGATGCCGATTTGGGTGGGGATTATCTATGTGGCTTACCGGTTGCGAGTGAGTAAGGCGAAAGCGGTAGCCGCCACGCAGTAATACCCATGTGGGAGGGGGCTTGCCCCCGATAGCAGTGTGTCAGTCACTTATGTGCCCACTGACCCACCGCCATCGGGGGCAAGCCCCCTCCCACATTTGATTGCATTGCAAATGAAAAGCCCCGGTAATCCGGGGCTTTTTGTTTACAGCGTGGAGCGCACTCGCCACAACTCGGGGAACAGCACGGTGTCGAGCATCTTGCGCAGATACCCCACGCCTTCGGTGCCGCCAGTACCGGGTTGGAAACCGATGATGCGCTCAACGGTGGTCACATGCCGGAAGCGCCACTGGCGGAACGAATCTTCCAGATCGATAAACTTTTCAGCCAACTGATACAAATCCCAATAACGGCTCGGATCGCGATACACCTCGCGCCACGCCGCCTCCACCGACTCATCGTGAACGGTGGCCGCCGTCGGGTCGCGCTCGGCGCGTTGGGGATCAATCGCAAGGCCCGCCTTGGTCATCAAGTTGATCGCTTCGTCATACAGCGACGGCGTGGCAATCGCCACTTTCAACTCGTTCAACAACTCCGGCCGATGGGCGTGAGGCCGCAACAGCGCCGCGCTTTTATTGCCGAGGATAAATTCGATCTCGCGATACTGGAACGACTGGAACCCGGACGATTGCCCCAGGAACGGACGAATCGCTTTGTATTCCGAAGGCGTCATGGTCGCCAGCACGGCCCAGGCGTGCACCAGTTGGTCAAAGATCCGCGACACCCGCGCCAGCATCTTGAACGCTGGCGGCAACTCGCCCAGTCGCACATGCTCACGGGCGGCCTTGAGTTCGTGGAGCATCAGTTTCATCCACAGCTCAGAGGTCTGGTGCTGGATGATGAAGAGCATTTCGTTGTGGTCCGGCGACAGCGGGTGCTGGGCGCTGAGGACTTTGCCCAGGTCCAGGTAGTCGCCGTAGCTCATGGACTCGGAAAAATTCAGCTCGGCGTTATGCCATTCTTCCGGCGGTTGGTAATCAGCAGAGAAGGGACATTGGCTCATCGCGTGGGCTCCTTGAGCGGACGGAGAATAGCGCGGACCGGGCTGGCGTCCAGGTTGGCAAAGCGCAGCGGCAGCGCAATCAGTTCGTAGTCGCCTTCCGCTACCTCGTCGAGCACGATGCCTTCGAGAATCGCCATCCCATGCCGGGCCACGGCGTTGTGGGAATCCATGGTCTTGGACTGTTGCGGATCCAGCGAGGGCGTGTCGATACCGATCAGGCGCACGCCCAGGCTGGCGAGCAGCTCAATGGTTTGCGGCGCGATGGCGGTGAAATTCGAATCCCATTCGGTCAGCGGCGCTTGTGGATAAGTACGCAGCAGCACACGCTCCGGCAAGTTATCCACACGGCCTTCTAATTGATGCGGTTGCACCAGCGCGCCGCTGCCGAGGCAATGCAGCACCCGACACGGGCCCATGTACACATCCAACGACACGTCACCGATGGGTGCACCGTCCGCGCTGTAGTGCAGCGGCGCATCCACGTGGGCGCCGGTGTGCGGCGACAAGGTAATGCGCCCTACATTCACCGGGCACTCCGGGCCGAACTGCCACACGCGCTCTTCCTGGAACGGCGTATCACCCGGCCAGGTCGGGGTCGCCGTACTCAAGGGCGGGCTGATATCCCACCACGTTTTTATTGGGTTCATTTAAAGGCTCTCGGCGGTTACTGGGGTGAATGATACGAGGGCCAGGGCTGAATTTTCTTGCGAATTCCTGCGCCAAGCGGGAAATCTTTCGCACTTACTGCGAGGAAATTACTTATTTACGCTCAGAAGTGTCGCCTGGCCACGGTGGAGCTGCCACCAAGGATTAATGTGGGAGGGGGCTTGCCCTCGATGGCGGTGGGTCAGTTGACACAGGTGCAGGCTGACCCGGCGCCATCGGGGGCAAGCCCCCTCCCACATTGACTGCACATGGCCTGATGAGTCGCATTCACCTGCGCTTCTGGGCATCCCGATGTCGAGTTCAGACCACTGGCGCAACGCACAAGGCCTTAGGGTGCATCTTCCCATTACCTGCCTCGGAGCCATCATGTCCACGCCCATTACCGTACTGCGCGACACCCATCCCCTGCCGGTCCTGGATGCCTGCAAATGGGAAAAACTCGAAGGCGATCCGCACACCGTCAACCTCAACGCCTACACCAGCGAAGACGGCAGCAAGATCATGGGCACCTGGATCTGCACCCCGGGCAAGTGGTACGTGGATTATGTGAAGTGGGAGTACTGCCACTTCCAGGAAGGCTACTGCATCATCACCCCTGAAGGGATGGAGCCGATTCACCTGCGGGCTGGGGATATTTTTGTGGTAGAGCCGGGGATGAAGGGGACATGGGAAGTGGTCGAGACGGTGCGCAAGTATTTTGTATTCGCCTGAGGTTTTTGTGGTGCACCGGTTTACCGAGCTGAGCCACTTATTGAGGTGCTCCGGTTTACCGAGCTGACCCACTTATTGTGGTGCTCCGGTTTACCGAGCTGAGCCACTTATTGTGGTGCTCCGGTTTACTGAGCGGAGCCACTTATTGTGGTGCTCCGGTTTACTGAGCGGAGCCACTTATTGTGGTGAGCGGGCTTGCTCCGCGCTGGGCTGCGAAGCGGCCCTGACGACAAACGCCGCATTCTTTCTGAAAGAATGCGGCGTTTTCATTGGGGCCGCTTCGCAGCCCGGCGCGGGACAAGCCCGCTCACTACAATTGCCGTCCCACTGGTGGGTTATTTGGGCTTGCGATAGCTGTTGATAATCGCCGAGAAGTCCTGCCCCCCTTCCCCACGCTGACTCATCGATTGATACAACTGCTGAGCCACTGCACCCAAAATCACGGGTTGTTTCGCCTGGCGAGCCGCTTCAGTAGCCATGCCCAAATACCGAGCTGAGCCACTTATTGTGGTGAGCGGGCTTGCCCCGCGCTGGGCTGCGAAGCGGCCCTGACAACAAACGCCGCATTCTTTCTGAAAGAATGCGGCGTTTTCATTGGGGCCGCTTCGCAGCCCGGCGCGGGGCAAGCACGCTCACTACAATTGCCGTCCCACTGGTGGGTTATTTGGGCTTGCGATAGCTGTTGATAATCGCCGAGAAGTCCTGCCCCCCTTCCCCACGCTGACTCATCGATTGATACAACTGCTGAGCCACTGCACCCAGAATGACGGGTTGTTTCGCCTGGCGAGCCGCTTCGGTAGCCAGGCCCAAATCCTTGAGCATCAGGTCGGCACCAAACCCGCCTGTGTAACCTCGGGATGACGGCGCCGTTTCGATCACGCCCGGCCATGGGTTGTAGGTGTCCGAACTCCAGCAGCGCCCGGTGGAGCTGTTGATGATCCCGGCCAGCACTTGGGTGTCGATGCCCAGTGCATCACCCAATGCCATAGCCTCGCTGACGCCAACCATGCTGATGCCCAGCAGCAGGTTGTTGCAGATCTTGGCGATTTGCCCCGTGCCCACGTCACCGCAATGCACGATGTTGCGGCCCATCTGCGCCAGCACCGGTTGCAGGGTGGCGAACAGTTCCGGGGTGGCGCCGACCATAAAGGTCAGGGTGCCCGCTTGGGCGCCGCCCGTGCCGCCGGAGACCGGTGCATCGGCCATCACCACGCCTTGCTTGGCGGCAGCAGCGGCGACATCGCGCGCGGTCTGCGGGTCGATGGTGCTGCAATCCACTGCGGGCACGCCGTTGCCGATCCCGGCCAATACACCGTCTTCATTCAGCCAGACACTGCGCACATGGGCGGCGGCTGGCAGCATGGTAATCACCAGCTCGGCGCCTTGGGCAGCGTCACGCGGCGAGTCGCTGATGCTGCCACCCAGTTCGGCGAGTTCCTTGAGTACCGTCTGGTTCAGGTCGAACAGGTTCAGCGCGTGGCCAGCCTTGATCAGGTTGCGGGCCATGGGCGCGCCCATGTTTCCCAAGCCGATAAATGCAATCTTCATGGTCGTCTCCCGAATCAGCGCAGGTTGATGGTGGTGTTGACGCCATCGTTGACCGTGTCGTCATCGAACCAGCGGCTGGTGACGGTTTTGGTCTGGGTGTAGAACTGCACCACTTGCTTACCGTACGGGCCGAGGTCGCCGAGCTTGGAGCCACGGGAACCGGTGAAGCTGAAGAACGGCACCGGCACCGGAATCGGGATGTTGATGCCGACCTGGCCTACATCGATTTCACTCTGGAACTTACGCGCCGCCGCACCGCTTTGGGTGAACAGCCCGGTGCCGTTGCCAAACGGGTTGGCGTTGACCAGCGCGATGGCTTCATCGAGGGTGTCGACTTCCAACACCACCAGCACCGGGCCGAAAATTTCCTGGGTGTAGATCTGCATGTCGGTAGTCACGCCCGAGAACAGGGTCGGACCGACGAAGTTGCCTTGCTCGAAGCCCGGCACCTGAATGTCGCGGCCATCCAGCTCCAGCTTGGCGCCTTCTTTCACGCCGCTTTCGATCAACTCCAGGATACGGGCCTTGGCGCGCTTGGAAATCACCGGGCCGACATCCGTGCCCGCTTCACTACCGGCGTTGACCTTGAGTTTTTGCGCCAGCGCCTTGAGATCCGGCAGCCACTGTTTGGACGCCCCCACCAGCACCACCACCGAGGTGGCCATGCAACGCTGGCCCGCCGCGCCGAAACCGGCACCGACCAGAGCATTGAGGGTGTGTTCGCGGTTGGCATCCGGCAGCACCACGGCGTGGTTCTTGGCGCCCATCATCGATTGCACGCGCTTGCCGTGCTTGCCCGCCAAGTCGTAGACGTGGGTACCGACGGCCGTCGAACCGACGAAGGAAACGGCCTTGATGTCTTTATGGGTGCACAGCGCATCCACCACAGCCTTTCCGCCGTGCACCACGTTCAGCACGCCAGGCGGCACACCGGCTTCCAGCGCCAACTCCACCAGCAGTAGGGTCGACAGCGGGTCTTGTTCGGACGGTTTGAGGACGAAGGTATTACCGCAGGCGATGGCCATCGGGAACATCCACAGCGGAATCATTGCCGGGAAGTTGAACGGGGTAATGCCGGCACACACGCCGATGGGCTGACGCAGGGTGTAAGTGTCGACACCACCCGCGACGTTCTCGGCGAACTCGCCCATTTGCAGGGTGCCGATGGAACAGGCGTGCTCCACCACTTCCAGGCCACGGAAAATGTCGCCCTCGGCATCGGCAATGGTCTTACCCTGCTCGGCGCTGAGGACTACGGCGATGCGTTTGGAATGCTCGCGGATCAAGGCTTGTAGCTTGAGCATAATGCGCATGCGCGCGCCGATCGGCGTCAGCTTCCAGGTCTGGAAGGCGCGATGGGCTGCATCGATGGCGGCGTTGACTTCATCGGCCGTGGCGAACGGGACTTTGGCCAGCACTTGCTGGGTAGCCGGGTTGACGATGTCTTGCCACTCGGTGGTCTTGGACTCGACCCACTCGCCGTTGATCAGCAACTTGACCTGTTGCACGGAAATATCGGCAGATGCGTTCATGTGGTCTCCAAATCTTATATTTATGCTAGAGAACCAAGGCGTTGAATCGCCTTGAAGAATGAGGCGTTCGGACTGTTTTTGGAGTATAGATGTGCAAATCTCTAATAAGAACGCACATAAAAGCCGGTCCAATATGCAAAAAAACATCACATCACTGGGCTCCCTGAACTGGGACGACCTGAAGTTTTTCCTAGAAGTGGCCCGCACGCGCAAGGCCAGCGTGGCCGCCAAACGCCTGGCGGTGGACTACACCACCGTGTCGCGGCGCATCAGTTCACTGGAAGTGTCCCTCGGCACGTTGCTATTCGAAAAATCCCGGACCAACGGCTTCGTCCTGACGCCCGAAGGTCAGCGTCTGCTGGGTTACGCCGAGTCCATCGAAAGCACCCTGCACATGGCCTGCGAGCAAGTCTCGGGCTCCGGCGTTGCACTGTCCGGCCATGTACGCATGGGCTGCACCGAAGGCTTTGGCAGCTTTTTCGTGACCCCGCAGTTGAGCCACTTTGTCGACACGTATCCCGCGATCTCGGTAGACATCCTGCCCCTGCCCCACTTCATCAGCCTGTCCAAACGCGAAGCCGACATCGTCATCGCCCTGGAACGCCCGGAACACGGACCCTACGTGTGCTGCAAACTGTGCGACTACAAGCTGCAGCTGTATGCGACCCAGGAATACCTCGACCAACACCCGCCCATCCGCAAACCCGCGGATTTGGCCGAGCATCCGTTTATCAGCTACGTGGACGACCTGGCGTTCAGCTCCGAGCTGCTTTACCTGGCCAACGTAGTGCCCGGCGCCAGCGCCAGCCTGCGCAGCACCAGCGTGATTGCGCAGTACGTGGCCGCGCAGCAGGGCCGGTCGATGGCGATCTTGCCGTGCTTTCTGGCAGCGCAAGATCCACGGTTGTTGCCCGTGCTGGGGGAGCAGATTGCGATTACGCGGCAGTTCTGGATGTATTGCCGGGAAGATTTGAGGAAGCTGAAGCGGATTACGTTGTTGTGGGATTACATCAGGGAAGTGACGGAGCAGAACCAGGGGTTGTTGATGGGGGAGACGCGGGAGATCACGTTCGCGGATTAAAGGGCCTGCGCCGAAGATTTTCTTTAAGAAGCGGTTTGCTTACTTTTGCGCTTTTCAAAAGTGAGCCGCCGTAAGGGCGCAACCCTGAGTCGCCGTTACCGCAGCAACGGGTATGTACTCGGCCAGCATCCTGGGTCGGCTATCAGGCCGCCATCAAGACATGGGTATCTACTCATTTATCACGCGGGGAGTTTCCTGTTAGAACTCAGCGGCTGGTTTTGGGGCCGCTTCGCAGCCCAGCGCGGGGCAAGCCCGCTCACCACAGAGTTAGGTGTCAGCCTTTGGGAGTTAGGTAGAGGCCTATGCCCCGATAGCAGTGGATCAGTCAAAAATGCATCAACTGATACTCCCTCATCGGGGGTAAGCCCTCTCACACATTTGATTGCATCGCAAAGTGCTGTCGCGCTGAGTCCAGTCAGTCGGCGATGACTACAATCGACACCCGTCGATTCTCGGTGCGCCCCGCCGCTGTCGCGTTAGACGCGACGGGCTCAGCACTGCCCAGCCCGCGCAGTTGGATGTTTTCTTCTTTCATGCCCACGCCTTGCAGCACCGTCGCCACGCTTTTCGCGCGGCGCAGGGACAGTTGCTGGTTGTAGGTTTCCTTGCCCGAGGTGTCGGTGTGGCCGTCAACGCGCACGCGTTCGATGCCCACGCCCAGCAAGGCCTTACCGATGCGCTGCACGATATCGGTGCTGGGTTGGTTGAGGGTTTCTACGTCGCTGCCAAACAGGACTTTGCCCGACAGGCCGAATGCCCAGCCTTCGTCGGTGAGTTCGAAACCCTGTTGTTTGAGGACTGCGACCTGCGCCGGGCTCAGGCCTTTGGGTGGGGCTGTCTGGCACCCGCCGAGGGCGAGAAAGGCCACGAGCAACGAGATAAGTAAAAAGCGCGCGCTAGAAAACAAGGGATCAACTCCTGTGTTGAACATTGGCGGTAGAGTGCTCCGACTCTGCCGTTTGCTGGCCGCCCTGGGAAAACCGTTTGGCCTGGTACATCGCCGCATCGGCGGCATTGAGCAAGGTGCCGGGGGTGACACCGTGTTCGGGGTAGATGGCGATACCAATACTGAGGGAGGTAAACACCTGGGTGTCGCCAGGCACGGCAATCGGCGTGTCCATGCTGGCGATGATCTTGTCGGCGATGCGCTGGGCGTCTTCGACCTTGTGCAGCGGCGCCAGCAGGATGGCGAACTCATCGCCGCCCAGGCGTGCTACCAGGTCGTCTTCTCGCAGTTGCGCACGTACGCGCTCGGCGACGGCCACGAGCACGGCATCCCCTGCCGCATGTCCAAAGCTGTCATTGATCTCTTTGAAGCGGTCGCTGTCGAGGTAAAGCACCGCCAATTGTTCCTTGGCCTTGGCAGCGCTGCGCAGGGCACGGATCAACCGGCCTTCGAAGAACGCACGGTTGGGCAAGCCGGTAAGGCTGTCATGGTTGGCCTTGTGTGCGAGGGTTTCGTTTTCGCTTTGCAGGTGGCTTTGCCAGGCTTCCATCTCGCCAAGCAAAGCATTGAAGTCGCTGCCCAGGCTATCGAGTTCGGCGATGCGCGCCGGCGGCACGCGACGGTCGAAGTCGCGTTCGCAGCGCGCGGCGTGGGCCACGGCGGCGAGGCTTTGCAGCGGCCCGGTGATGCCCTTCAGCAAACGGCGCGCGAGGTGCAGGGCAACCCAAGCGCTGAGAGCGGTACAGATTAGGATCCCCGCCAGACCACTGAGTAGAAAGCGCAGCAGGCTGCCACCGTGGCCGGTCAGGTGGATGCTACCGATGGTCCGCCCCTGGTGCAGGATCGGCTGATTGATGGGCTGTTCAAGCAGGGTATGCGCCAGTGCCAGTTCAACCCGAGAGAGCATGCCGGTTTCCGGGCGTTCCCAATGCGCCAACAGCCTGCCGCTGGCGTCGAACACATCGGCCTGGGCCACTTCTTCAGTTGAAGCAATCAGGCTAAGGGCTTCGGTGGCCGCAGCGCGGTCGTTGAACACCACCGCCGCTTCGACGGTGTAATTGATGGAACGCGCGATCAGGTGCAGGTTGTGTTCGGCGTAGACCCGCAGCGCCAAGACGCCGAGCAGGGTCAGGGACACGCTGGCCAGGGTCACCGCTACCAGCGCCAGGATCATATGCCCGCGGCCGATAACGGAGCGCAGAGTGGGTCGCACAGTCACGGCTGTCATGAGGCCGGCGCCCGACGACGGGACAGTTGCAGCACGCTGGGGTGAATACGCACACCGCTACGCGCCACCGAGTCGAGGTTGACCTCAAACGACACCTGCTCATCGCCCACGCGCAGGCAGAACAGGCTGCCCACGGTGCACTGGTCACCGCCTTCGCTGATGCTGAGCACTGGATGGCCGATCAACGAGTCAAACAGGCGGCTGCGTTCGTCAGTGCTGAGTTTGCCGATGTACACGGCATCGCAGGCGTTGACGACATCGGGGTGGTCGACCAGCAGGCGTCGCACTACAACCGGCCGACCGGTGGCTTGGGTGGTGCCCTTGATCAGATCGTCGGTGTATTGAGTCGGGCCGAGGATGCACAGGCGCAGTTGCTCAGGCTCCACGGGCCAGCGGGCATAACTGAGAATACCAAGTACCACTTGGGTGACCGCCTGGGCGCGCTGATCAGCCGGGCCCGGGGCTTCGGCAAATACGCGAGGTGCCAGCAGGCATAGAACCGCCATCAGCAGTAGGCGTCTCCAGCTCAAACTACGCTCAGTGGGCGAGACGGCCACGTTCATGCAGCGATACTCTCAGGTGTTATCGGGGTGATGCCGCAACGATAGCACAGCGTCAGATATTTCTGACTCCGGACCCAACTCCAGCATCAACCCACTCAAGCGTTTGACCTTGCGCCGCACGGCCTCCTCAAACACACCGCCACGGGGCTCGATCAGGCTGAACCAGCGTTTGGCGCGGGTGATGCCGGTGTAGATCAGTTCCTTGGTCAGCACCGGGTTCAAGGCGTCCGGCAGGATCAGCGCGGTGTGGGTGAATTCCGAGCCTTGGGATTTGTGCACGGTCATGGCGTATACGGTTTCCACATCATTCAGACGGCTGGGCAATACAAATCGCACGCCGCCTTGGCCGTCGTTACGTGGGAAAGCGACGCGCAGCACCTGAGGGCCGCCGTCACTTTCGGGCAGCTTCAGGGCGATACCGATGTCGCCGTTCATCAAGCCCAGGCCGTAATCGTTGCGTGTCATCAGCACCGGGCGACCTTCGTACCATTGCTCGTCACCCTCGATCAGCCGCACTTTGCGCAAGGCTGCAGTGATGCGCACGTTCAGCCCTTCCACACCCCAAGGGCCCTTGCGCACGGCGCAGAGCAGTTGGAACGCATCGAAGGCTTGCAGCAGTTGTTGCGCCCACTGGGTCCAGGCGAGATCGTCGCGCGGGGTTTCGAGGGCCGGACGCGCGCTGTGCAGTAAGTTGAGGTAATAGCGATAACCCTGGGCGCCATCGCCCTGCCCATCCAGCACCAGCCGTTCCAGGGCGTGGTCATGCTCACCTTTAAGGCCGACGCAGAACAGGTCGTTATGGCTACGCGCGGCCAGTAACTTGCGGGCCTCTTCGGCGTTTTGTTGGTTGACCCAGCGCGCCAATTGGCCGATGCCGCTGCCTTCGCCGAAACGCCGCGAGTAACGCAGCATCACCACTTGCTGGGCCAGAGGATGGCTGCCGTCGAGGTCCTCCAGCAGGCCGCTGGCGTCGAGGTCTTCACCGCTGACGGCTTGCAGCCATTGACGAGTCTGAGGGCTGTACCAGCCGGCTTCGGCGTCGCGGCACAAATCACCCAGTACGGCGCCGGCCTCTACCGAGGCGAGTTGGTCCTTGTCGCCTAGCAACACCAAGCGGGCATGGGGCGGTAACGCGTCCAGCAGATTGGCCATCATTTCCAGGTCGATCATCGAGGCTTCGTCCACCACCAGCACATCCAGGGGCAACGGGTTACCAAGGTGATGGCGAAAGTGCCGAGTGCCCGGACGGCTACCCAGCAAACGGTGAACCGTGGTGACCTGGGTCGGAATCTTTTCCTTCACACTTTGCGGCACTGTCAGCGACAGCACTTGCTGGCTGATGGATTCGGTCAAGCGCGCGGCGGCTTTACCGGTGGGCGCGGCCAAGCGGATACGCAACGGGCTGCCGGTTTCTACCGCTGGCGCTTGCAAGAGTGCGAGCAGGCGCACCACGGTGGTGGTCTTGCCGGTGCCGGGGCCGCCGGTGACGATGCTGAAGGCACCGCGGGTGGCCAATGCGCAGGCGAGTTTTTGCCAGTCGATCACGCCGTCGGGCGGCGGCTGGTCAAACAAGCCATTCAAGCGCTGGGGCAAATCCGCGGCGACGCTTTCCTGGGTGGCGAGACGCAAGCGCAATGCGGTGTCGATGCGCCGTTCGTAGGTCCAGTAGCGGCGCAGGTACAGGCGTGTGCCCGACAGTACCAGGGGACGACTGTGTGCCGATTCGCTGCCGTCCACCGCCAGGGCGACCAACGGGCTGGCGGCCAATGCGTGACACCAGTGGGCGCCGTCGAGGCCGTCGAGCAACTGCGACGGCAGCAGCATGGCGCCGGTTTGCAGGTCGCCTTCGGGCGGCAAGGACAATGCAAAGTCTGGCGCTTTGAGGGTTTCGAACAGATCCAGGCACACATGGCCGTGGCCCAGTTGATGGCTGGTCAGCGCCGCGGCCAGTAACACCAAAGGGTCGGCGTGTGGGTCGAGTTCGTGCAGGAAACCGACGAAGGCTTTGTCCAATGCGCGCAGCCAACCGCGGTCAACCCAACGCTCCAGCAACTGCACCAGGTCGGCGGCGCGGCTCAGGGGTTCCAGCGCCTCAAGCGGTGATGGCAACAGGCTCATAACAACACTCCTTGTTCCCAGGCGGGCTCAACCTTGGGCGGGATGGGCTTGCCCTGGAACAGCAGGTCCAGGCCTTCGATCAGCTCACGCGGCGGCCGGGTGAAAAACGCTCCTCGGCTGACGGCTTGGGTGCCCCGCAAGAACACATACAGCGCGCCACCGACGTGGCGGTCGTAGTCGTAGTCCGGCAGACGCGCCTTGAGCTGGCGATGCAGCGCCAGCAGGTAAAGGACGTATTGCAGGTCATATCGATGCTCAAGGATCGACTGCTCCATGGCTGCTTGGGTGTAGGCCAAATCGTCAGGGCCGAGCCAGTTGGATTTGTAGTCAGCCACGTAGTAGCGGCCATCGTGTTCGAAGGTCAGGTCGATAAAACCTTTGAACATGCCGTTAAGCAGCACCGGCTCGGCAGCGACACGGGAGACGCCGTTATGGGTGTACTGGCAGACCAGCTTGTCGAGGGCAAGCACGTCGACTTTGTGGCTGGCGAACCAGAATTCCATTTCGATCTGATACTGCTGCAGGCTGCTCAAGCTGACGTGGTCGTTATCCACAGGCAATGGCGTGTGCAGTAAGTGACCCAGCCAATCGCTGAGGGTGATGATCCAGCCTTCCCAGTTGCGGCGATTGCAGCGCGCACCTACAGCGTTCTCGATGGCTTGCGACGTCGCGTTGAAACCTTCTTCGCCGGCCCACTCCAGGAGGCCGTGAAGGAAGGTGCCTGGGTTAGGACCGCGTGGGAAACGGTGAATATCGCCGCCGGAAGCCGCTACTTCACGCGGTGCGTCGGGATCGAGGCGTTCGTCATCAAACAGCTTTTGCGCTTGTGGGCTTTCTGGCGCTTCGAGGTTGGCGACGCTCATGCTTTCACCCATTCGCAAGGCGCTGTAGGACGCGATCCACCAGTTTTCGGCAGCTTTGCGCTTAGGCAGCAACGGTGCGAGCAAAGTCGCTTGGTTGCGCGGCGGGTGAAACATGATCTCTTGGGCATCGGGCACGTGGGCATAGTGGATGGCCGGGCAGCCTTCCTGCAGATCCAGCAGCCAGCGCGCCAGTCCCGAAGACTCGCCCAACGAAGCTCCAGCGCCGAGCAAGTAGCCCAGCGCCGACAGGTGCAATACCGAGCTGCTGCTGTTGCCGCGCTTGAGGTCGGCAACGCCAAGCCAGCAGGCATGTTTGGCGCGGGTCAGGGCCACGTAGAGCAAACGCAGGTCTTCGGCCAGGCGCTCGTCATCGGCCTGGGCGATTAACTCAGGCGTAGGACGCAGGCTAACTTGGGACTTGCCGTGTTCATCGTGGTAATGCAGCGGTAGGCGACTGCCGTCGACCGGCTTGGCCGAACAGATGAAGGGCAGGAAGACCAGGTCGTATTCCAGGCCCTTGGATTTGTGAATGGTCACGACCTTGACCAGTTGCTCATCACTTTCCAGGCGCAGGATTTGCTCTTCCCCGGCTTGACCGGACAACGCGAGGTGTTCGGCCAAGTGGCGGATCAACGCCTGTTCACCGTCAAGTTCCGACGCGGCTTGTTGCAACAACTCGCTGAGGTGCAACAGGTTGGTCAGCACACGTTCGCCGTCGCTGCGGGCAATCAGGGTTTGCGGCAGTTTGAAGTCGTGCAGCAGACGACGCAGCATCGGCAGCACGCCTTGGGTTCGCCAGATCACGCGGTAGCCACGGAACTGCATCACGCGGCTTTCCCACGCCAGTTCGTCCTGGTTCAGACGCTCCAGTTCGGGCAGTGATAGGTTCAAGGTGACGCAAGCCAGGGCAGCCCGTAGCGGCCGCTCGACGTCCGGCTCGGCACAGGCCTTGAGCCAGGCCAGCAAGTCGTGAGCTTCCTGGGCGGCGAACACCGAATCCTTGTCGGACAGGTATACGCTGCGCACACCACGGGCGGCCAACTCGGCGCGCACCGCTTGGGCTTCCTTGCCGTCGCGCACGAGGATGGCGATGTCTGACGGCAGTACGCCTTTGAAGCTGTCATCCGGCCGTAGAAAACCGGCCGTGCCTTGCTGGCCGCCGTTGAGCAACTCGACAATCTGCGTAGCACAGGCGGCGGCCAGTTGTTGGCGGTACACCGCGTTGGACACCGGCTGGTCGGTGGGCAGGTGCCAAAGGTGCATGGCCGGTAGCGTTTGGCCGTCGACCTGCAGTTTTTCCTTGCGGCCTTGGGATAACACCGGCTGGAACGGCACCGGGTTATCGCCATTCGGCTCGCGGAACAGGAACGCGCCCCGGCCCGTTTCTGCGCGCTGGAACACATGGTTCACCGCATCGACCATCGCATGGCTGGAACGGAAGTTGGTACCCAAGGTGTGGTGGCGGCCGGTGGTGGATTGGCGGGCGCGCAGGTAGGTGTAGATGTCGGCGCCACGGAACGCGTAGATCGCTTGCTTGGGGTCGCCGATCAGGAACAGGCCACTGTCGAGGTGGTTCTCTTCGATGCGGTAAATGCTGTCGAAGATGCTGTACTGCACCGGGTCGGTGTCTTGGAACTCGTCGATCAGAGCCACCGGGAATTGCTCGCGGATCACGCTGGCCAAGCGTTCGCCACCCTCTGCCTGCAGAGCGGCATTCAGGCGGATCAGCATGTCGTCGAAGCCCATTTCTGCGCGACGGCGTTTTTCTTCTTCGAAGCGTTTACCCACCCAACCGGCAGCGTGTTGCAACACCGCGGCGTCAGGGGTTGGTAAGGCGTCGAGAGCGGCTTTGAGGCCGGCCATGGCGTCGATGCCGGGGTGCTGCGGCGGGTCGCCCTTCCATGCTTCGGCCATGCCGTCGGGGGTGAGGCGGGTGAAGCCGGTGCCGATGTCCAGTTGTTCCAAGGTTTCATCAGCGGCCCAGGCGCTGATTTTTTCGAACCAGGGCTCGAAGTAACGCGCTTGCATCTTGCGCCCGTCAACGGCTTTCGCGGCCACGGCTTGCAGGCAGATGTCACGCAGCTCTGCGGCCCATTGCTGCCAGGGCGCCTTGAGTTCTATCAGGGCTTCTCGGCGCTCCCGCAAGCAGGCATTGATCAGCTCCGCAGGTTCGCGGGTTTCATCGGTGGGCCTTTCGCTGCCGAACAGTGCGCGCACCCGAGGCATCAATGCGGCAGGACCGCCCCAGTTGTTGCGCACCCAGTTGAGCGCGTCGTCACGCATTGGGTAGCAAAACAGCCGCCAGTAGTCGCGCAGCACTTCGCCGAGCAGGTCGCTGTGGTCGGTTTCAAGGGTTTGGGTGAACAAGCTACCGCTGTCAAACGCGTGCTCGCGCAGCATGCGCTGGCACCAGCTGTGAATCGTGGAAACCGCCGCTTCATCCATCCATTGCGCGGCGATGTCCAGGCGGTTGGCGCAGGCGGGCCATTGCTCCGGGAGGTATTGCGCGCGCAGGTCAGCGATCAGCGCGTCGGGTTGTTCGATCTCATCGCGGAAGAAACGAGCGGCTTCGGCCAGACGAATGCGGATACGCTCGCGCAGTTCTTTGGTGGCGGCATCGGTAAAGGTGACGACGAGGATTTGCGGTGGTAGCAACTCGCGACCGAACCCGGCTTCATCACCACCATGACCCAGCACCAGACGCAGATACAAGGCAGAAATAGTGAAGGTCTTGCCGGTACCGGCGCTGGCTTCGATCAGTTGGCTGCCGCTCAGCGGGAAGGCCAGGGCCAAGGGTTTGCTGCTCATGCGCCGGCCTCTTCGCCTGTGAGTGATCGCCATGGGGCGTTGATCAGCGGTCGATACAAGGTTTCGCACCAGCCTTCGAATTCTTCGCTGGCAATCAAGGCTGCGTAATCGGGGAACTGCCGGGTAAGCGCCGGAGTTTCGCGGCGTTCGCCGTCGGTGGTCAGGCCGTCACCTTCATAGGCTTTGCTCGCTGCCGCCTGCGCTTTGGCCGGGTCGGTTTGGCTAAGCCAGGCGAAGGCCGTTTTGACGGCTACCGGCAGCGGTTTTCTCATTCCACTGTGCCAGGCCAGCAGTAGGTTGCTGAGGATTTCCTGGGCGACGGGCTTATCCAGCGGGGCCAGTAACAACGTATCGTCACTTGCCACTAGACCCGTGCTCAACGGTAGGCCACAGGCGCACGCCACCACATGGTTGACCCAAGGACGGATCAGTCGATGCCACTTGCGTGCCTTGATCGATCCAATGCTATTGGGGATGGTGGTGACGCTAAGCAATCCGCCATCACTGCGTCGGTGCAGGCCGCTGATCCAGCCTTCCAATGCAATGCCTTGATGCTCAAAACTGATCGGTTCGGCACCGATGTGTGGAGTAGGCCAGAGCGCCAGTAACTGTTGGTAGCGTTGCAGCAAACCCGGCAGGGGCTCGATCAATTCGTTGCGCAGGCACTCGCCAAAACCGACCATGGGCAGTAAGCCACTTCCTTGCAAACGCAGGGCCTGGGCGTTGAGGGCTTGGTCCAGGTGATCGGGTTGGGACAGCGCCGCATTCAACAGGCTATCGCTCAGGCTGTAACGTTGCAGCGCATCGAGAACGAAGGGTTCCTCATCGGCCAGCGGCACTTCGGCGGCCTCGAAGAACACTTTCAGACGCTGACTGAAGAAGTGTTTGACCGGGTTGCGTAGGAAATCTTGCAACTGGCCGAGGCTCAGGGGTTCTTCCTGATGGTGTTGTGCCAGATCATCTTGCTCAGGTGCGGCTACCTGCGCTTCGTGTAGCAACTGCCATTCGCGGGCGTAGCTGAACAGCGGATCGCCTTCGTGGAAGTAGCGGGCGCTGAAGGGTTGGAGCGGGTGTTCTTGGGTCATCGCGTCCAGCAGTGGCTTTTCTGCTTCTGCGTTATGCCAGCCGCTGGCGATATGGTCGCGCAGTTGGCCGACCAAAACAGAGGCAGGACGCTCGCTGTTATCGCGGATGCTTCGGCCGACCCAACTGATGTAAAGCTGGTCTCGGGCCGATAGCAGTGCTTCAAGTAGTAGGTAACGGTCGTCTTCGCGGCGCGAACGGTCGCCTGGGCGATAGTCGCTGCCCATCAGGTCGAAATCCAAGGGTGGTTGGGCTCGCGGGTAGTCGCCGTCGTTCATACCAAGCAGGCAAACCAGCTTGAACGGAATCGCGCGCATAGGCATCAAGGTGCAAAAATTGACAGCCCCGGCGAGGAATCGCTGGGATAGACGACCTTGGTCCAGGCCGGCGAGCCATGCTTCACGGACTACGGTGAGCGGTAACTCATCCTGTAGGCCTACTGACTCGCAGGTTACCAGCCAGGTTTCCCTTAGTTGCTCAAGCTGACCCAGCAGGTAATCGTCGTGCTCACTGCTGGGCAGGAAAAACAGTTGCATCAGGCGTTGCAAACGTTCGCCCCACTCGTGGGGAGCTGCGGGTTGGGACAGCGCCTGATGGGCATCGCCGAGTGCGTCGAGTAAAGCCACCAGCGGGCCGATTAATGCCGCATCGAGTCCGCCAATTTCGTCGTAAGGTTCAATGCCGTTACAGGCAGCACCGGTGCCGACGGCGTAACCCAGCAGCATACGGCGAAGGCCGAAACTCCAGCTGTTTTGTTCCAGCTCACTTGGCAGACCGAGGCCGGCCCGTTGTTCCGCGTTGAGCCCCCAACGGATACCGGCACCTTCAATCCAGCGGTGCAATGTGGGCAGGTCGCGCTCCTTGATGGCAAAGCGTTCACGCAAGGCCGGGACGTCCAGCAGATCAAGAATCTCGCTGACGGGAAAGCGACTGTCGGGGAGTTTGAGCAGGTGTTCGACGGCGATCAGCAGAGGGTCGCGGCCACGTTGACCTTGGTCGGTCAGGGTAAAGGGGATGAAGCGTGAATCACTTCTTTCCAACTGGCCGAAGACCGCACGAATATGCGGTGCGTAGCTGTCGACGTCGGGGACCATGACAATGATGTCCCTTGGACGAAGCGTGGGGTCGGCGCTGAAGCGTTGGAGCAGTTGGTCGTGAAGGATTTCCACTTCGCGCTGGGCGCTGTGGGCAATGTGGAAGCGAACTGAGGTGTCACGCTCCAGATCGACTGCGGGCCATAGGTCGCGGGTTTCGTTGAGTGGGCGCAGTTCGAGGATATCGTCCTGGAGCTGGTTGAGCAGTGTCGTGGGTTCGCTGTCACTGAACAGGTCGATGCGGCCATCACGAAAGGCAGCGCGGTAGCTGTTCGGGTCGTCGTAACTGTCCAGCAGACTGATGTAGTCGCGGCCTTGTTTACCCCAGGCGGCCAGCAGCGGATGGGCGTGCTGGTGCAAGGTTTGTGGGTCGATGGTGACCGGCATACCGGCTTTGCGTGATTGACGCTTGTATTCGTTACGCAGTAGATCTTTGTCGGCGACGATGTCGGACCAGTGGTGGCGACAAGGATTGTGCACGCACAGCAAGACTTGGCTGAAACGGGCAAGGCCAGCCAACGCTTCGAGCGCTTGGGCAGGCAAGGAAGAAATCCCGAAAACAATCACCCGAGAAGGCAAGCCCTTCGGCGCTTCCTCAAGAGCATTGATACGTTCGATAAAGCGTTGGTGGACGCCGGCGCGACTTTCGGCCATCCCCTCTTCCCCGACGTCCAACAGCAGTGCGCGCCATAACTCGGCTTGCCAGCAATTGGCGGGGTTAAGAGGCTTGGATTCCCCTCGACCGTTGCGCAATTGGTGGCGGCCGGCGGCCCAGTCTTCCAGCCAGTCGGCACGATAGACCTGGTATTGGTCGAACAAGTCAGCCAGACGTTCCGCGAGCTGGTAGCGTTTACGCAAGTCCGCGTCGTTCGTCAGAAAGCGCTGCAATGGCTCGAAGTGCGGCTGATCAATGAGCTCAGGAAGCAAGCGCATCAGGCGCCAAGTGAGTGGGGCTTTATCGAGCAGGGACGTGGGGGGGATTTCGTCACGACCCAAGACCATGCGATAGAGCTGCCACATGAAGCTGCCGGGGAGCTGAACATCGATCGCGGCAGCGATTCCGCAGCCGCCCATGTCGCCGTCTTCTGGGTCTTCCGCCAGGGCCAGTTTGAGCCACTGGGCAATGCCGTTGCTCTGTACCAGGGCAATTTCGTTTTCCAGGGGAGCCAGTGGGTAGCGGCGCATCCAGCTCACCACCAGGCTGCGTAGTTCGTCCAGGCGATTTCCATGAACCACCATAAATCCAGCGCTGGGGGACGTCGCATCCGGCATAACGGCTTCCTTGGGAAAAGCAAAATCGAGGCATGGACTTTAGCACTGAAGATTGCTCGGATGAGCGTCTTCGCACTTTCCGCCCGCCCAAAACAAAACCCCATCTGCTTTCGCAAATGGGGTTTCGGAATTTAATCTTGACGATGACC
>NZ_LJSA01000369.1:0-230 GCF_002742505.1 Pseudomonas sp. 2995-1
GACTGGCGTGCACTTGAGTACGCTGTGGACAGGGATGACGACCTGATAAGGAATACAACGCTTTGCGATAAGCTTAAACAGGCATTTATGGAAGGGACTCACCAGCATGAGAAGACGGGTGTTGCCAAAGACTAAGAGTGTTCGAAAGGTGTGATGCACTTTGCGGACATTTCAAAAGGTCAGGGGAACACCCGTCTTTTCTCTTGAGAACGGCCGCCGGATCGGACAGG
>NZ_LJSA01000370.1:0-286 GCF_002742505.1 Pseudomonas sp. 2995-1
CGCTAGTACTGTTCGAATGAACGATTGTTCCTGTTTGGAAGTGGAACTGATATTCTCCAATATTGTCTTTTCCACATCTAGAATGGATAAGTCTTGACTAAAGTAACCGATTTTCACTGATGGTGAAATTGTGATTCCATGGTCCTGCTGGTTCCGGTTCATCACCTTCTTTAACAGTGTTGTCTTCCCACTTCCATTAGGACCAATGATAGCTAACTTATCTCCACCTCGAACATAGAAGCTTGATTTATTCCAAAGGATTCGTTTCCCAACTCGCCCCTCCACC
>NZ_LJSA01000371.1:0-345 GCF_002742505.1 Pseudomonas sp. 2995-1
ATCCAATATCAAGGGATAGCGTTGTACCTGGAAGAGTTATTGCTGTGGACAAACCTGTCTGGAGCAATACAATATATACAATTGCGGAAATTAACACCTGTCCTAGAAACTTCTGTTTTGATGTAAGACCTAAATTACGTTTTTTAACAACCTTTATAAAATCGTCTAAAAAACCTAACAATCCAAAACCAACAGTCACGAAAACTAACAGCCATATTTCCACATTAATGGAGTGGAACTGACTACTCATAATAAAAGTTGATACTATAAGTGCAAGTAAAATCATTAGTCCACCCATCGTAGGAGTGCCACTCTTTTTTTGATGCGATTGAGGTCCTTCAATCC
>NZ_LJSA01000372.1:0-354 GCF_002742505.1 Pseudomonas sp. 2995-1
GTTTGGAATGCGTCCTTTCAAAGGAAATGGAAACCGCCCAACCTTTTGTTCCATCATATTTTCCCAAACCTCTTCACGAATTTGTTGTTTAGATTTTTTTGTATTCACTGGAATCACCTCTGTAGTTCACATTATAGTACGGGACCTGGTCCCGCACAATTTTATGAACTTTACCGAGAGTTCACAGAATGATGCGGGACCCGGTCCTTCTCCATAACAATCTTATGCAAACCATTATCATCTATAGTTGTTTCAATGATATCAAATCCGTGTTTTATATTTAAAATTAACATATTACGCCACTTATTCATTGTTTTAGTCTGAACAACACTGTACCCTTTTTCTCTCAAATAT
>NZ_LJSA01000373.1:0-357 GCF_002742505.1 Pseudomonas sp. 2995-1
TTACGAAACTCATCAAAACATCCTTTCCTATTTAAATTGATTAATTTTCTAGACTTTAGACTTCTAGTCTGGAGATTTATGTATCCTGTAGTTCTTTAAAATTATTTATCTTTAGTGTATTCCTTTTTCTGCAATCTATTTCATGACGGTCTATTCTTCGAAACTTCCATTTTTGAAAACGTTGTTATTATTGCTATAAAAAAGAGGTAACTTATGCTTTTTTCAAGAATAGACTTTAGTCTGAAGTATGAATAAGCATGGATACACACGATCTATGCTAACGAAAGGTATCACTTTCGTCAACCTCTTTAGGGTGTAACTAGAAGGGACAAATTTGTGAATTTATTAGCAATAGCC
>NZ_LJSA01000374.1:0-408 GCF_002742505.1 Pseudomonas sp. 2995-1
TGGATCCCAGATACGATCATGTGGGAAAACTTTGCCCTTGCTTGGAACTCAGGTCCATTTCTTCAATATTTTTTTAATAGTGTCATTGTCTCTATTAGTATTCTGCTTATTCAATTCATGACAATCATCCCTTCAGCATACGCATTTGCTCGCTATAAGTTTAAAGGAAGTTCTCTTCTATTTGGGCTTACGATGATTACGTTAATGATCCCTGCACAGCTCATTTTTCTTCCTGTGTACTTAATGTTCAGTAAGCTAGATTTAATCAACTCATTGTTTGCGTTAATCCTTCCATTTGCTTCTAGCGCGTTCGGTATCTTTCTTTTAAGGCAATCATTTAAACAGGTTCCTGAAGAATTACTCGAATCAGCAAGGTTAGACAAAGCGAGTGAATGGAAGATTATCTAT
>NZ_LJSA01000375.1:0-295 GCF_002742505.1 Pseudomonas sp. 2995-1
CATCTTGGCCAATTAGATTCAGATCAATTTTTTTATGCTGGAATGGCTCTTTTAATTTTTTTAAAAACACCCTACATCACCTCTCCCAGCTGTGATTCATAAATCTTTCGATAAAGGCTAGACTCCGCCAATAATTCATCATGGCTTCCTTTTGCAGACAGTTCCCCATCTTCTATAAGAAGGATTGTATCTGCTTTCATAGTTGTACTCATTTTTTGCGTAATTAAAAAAGTAGTACAAGAATAATCATCTAATGCATCAAGTAGCTTCAATTCCGTTTTCACATCTAATGCAC
>NZ_LJSA01000376.1:0-229 GCF_002742505.1 Pseudomonas sp. 2995-1
CTTGAATGTAGTGTGCAGTTTCTGAATGAAAGTGTGCGGATTCTGAATAAAGTGTGCAGATTCCGCATTGATGTGTGCACAATCCCGAATGCAGTGTACAAGTCCCACTTCCCTTTGCCGCGTTTGTAAACGCAATAAGAACCGGCCCCTGTTAATGCCTCTGTTAATGGCTATGTGCAAAGTTTTCTTTGTCCAATAATTTATAGTAGACATCGGATAGCAACCCTGG
>NZ_LJSA01000377.1:0-783194 GCF_002742505.1 Pseudomonas sp. 2995-1
GCAGTGGGTCAGTCACAGCTGCATCAACTGACACACCCTCATCGGGAGCAAGCCCCCTCCCACATTTGGACGGAGTTCGGCTTAAGAATCCGGTCGCCGTAAGGGCGAAACCGTAAGCCGCCGTTATCGCAGCAACGGATATGTACTCAGCCAGCATCCTGACTCGGAGACATCGTAGTCAGGGCCTGTAGCATCGCCACACTGCCCCTCCCACAATTGAATCTACGCTCAGAGGTATTTGAGCCACGCCAGATCCCGTCGACGCGCCTTCAGCCCGGCAAACCAGCGCACTGGCACGTAAAGCACCAGCGGCAGCAACAGGGCCGCCAGCCATACGGCACCGATGCTGTCGAACCCGAAGTAGTTGCCATGGTTGAGGCCGAACGCCGCCACACACGCTACATACAGCACTTTCAGCACGTACAGGTGCAGCAGGTAAAAGAACATCGGCGCTGCACCAAACACGGCCAATACTCCGATCCAACGTTTATGCCCCGCGCGTTCAAACGCCAACAGCAGCAACAGTCCAATCCCCAACGTCAACGCCAGGAACAACAACGAAGGCGGGTATTTGGTCACGTTGAAAAAGCTCATCACCGTTTGCACGCCGCTCTCGTACGTCTGCCAAGGCTTCTCGCCGTAGCCGTTGACCGCACGCAACATCACAAACCCCATCAACGAACCCGCACCGGCCAGCAACAGATGGCGCTGGCGCGCTGCAGGCACTGTGGCATTGGCGAACCACGGACCGATGCTGTAGCCCAGTGCAATCACACCGATCCACGGCAACACCGGATAGGTAGTGCGCAAGCGCAGGTCGGCGGATACGTCGATCCAACTGCGTTCATGCAGGATTGCCCACAGATTCTGCAGCGCCGAACCTGGAGCAAAGTGCACGCCATCCAGCAGGTTGTGCCCGCCGATGATCACCAGCGCCACGATGATCAGCAGCGGGCGCGGCAGCCACACGAGGGCGGCGAGGGCGATCATGCTGATGCCAATCGCCCAGATCACTTGCATGTAGATCACGCTCGGTGGGAGCTGGAAGGTCCACGCGAAGTTGACCAGGGTGAATTCCAGCACCACCAGGAACAACCCGCGCTTGAACAGGAACGCCGACACATCGCGGCGGCCCTGGTATTTCTGGCCGTACAAAAACGCGGATAACCCCGTGAGTAAGACAAACACCGGCGCGCACAGGTGGGCGAGGGTGCGGCTGATAAACAGCGCAGGTTCGGTGTTGTCGATGCTCATCGGGTCGCCGACCTGACGGTGCAGCAGGAAGGTTTCGCGAACGTGGTCGAGCAGCATAAACAGGATCACCAGGCCGCGCAGGGCGTCGATGGAGAGCAGGCGTTGACGGAGGGGAACAGCATCGGTCATGGGTGTGGTCGCAGGGCTGGGTGGAAAGTGGATGTTATCCTATAACATTAAATTGCACATTGCTGAGGTCCGTCACCCAGACTAGAATGCGATCAATTCTTAATTACTCCGTGGCCTTGGTGCCGGTGAATCGCATGTCGTCCCCCCTCAACCTGCCTATTCAGGCGCTGTACTGCGAACACCACGGATGGTTGTACCGCTGGCTCGACCGCAAACTGGGCAATGCCAGCGATGCGGCCGACCTGGCTCACGACACCTTCGTGCGGTTGTTGAGTCGCCAGAGCTGCGCCGGTTTTGGCAGCGAGCCACGGGCGTTGCTCACTCATATTGCCAAGGGCCTGATGATCGACAGTTGGCGTCGTCAGGAGGTCGAACGCGCCTACCTGGAAACCATCGCCCACTTGCCCGAGCAGCAAGTGCCATCGCCGGAAACCCGCTGGCTGATTCTCGAAGCGCTGTACCGTATCGAAGCCATGCTGCGTGACTTGCCCGAGAAAACCCGCCAGGCGTTCCTGATGTCGCAGCTCGATGGCCTGACGTACCAGCAGATTGCCGATGAGTTGAAGGTGTCGCTGGTGTCGGTCAAACGCTATATGCGCGATGCTTTCCTCGCCTGCCTGAGCGTGGCATGAACCCGTCGATTGACCCGCTGATCCTGGGCGAAGCCGCCGACTGGATGGTGCAGTTGCAGTCCGGCAGCGCGACCGACGAAGACCACCGCGCCATCGCCCAATGGCAAGGCCGCAGCGCCCAGCACGCGCAGGCCTGGCAGCGTGCGCAGGCGATTCTGGGGGACTTCAACAGCGTGCCGAGTGCGATTGCCGGCGACACCCTCAAGCGTATCGGCCGCAAAAAATCCCTTGGCCGGCGCCAGGCATTGGGGTTGTTGCTGCTGGCAGGTCCGGCGACGTGGCTGGCCTTGCAGCAAAAGCCCTGGGAGTCGTGGGCGGCCGACCAGCGCACCGCCATCGGCGAGCAACGCAATTTGACCTTGCCTGACGGTACGCGGCTGCTGATCAACACCGCCAGCTCGTTGAATATCGGCTTCACCGATCAGGTACGGCGCATTGAACTGCTGCAAGGCGAAGTGATGATCACCACCGCCAAGGACCCTGCGCCAAGCCATCGTCCGTTTATCGTACAAACCCGCCACGGCACCGCCCGTGCGCTGGGCACGCACTTCAGCGTGCGTGTCGGTGAGCACATCAGCCGCGTGGCCGTGATCGAAGGTGCGGTGGAGATGCTTCCTACCCACGCCGAGCGTGGGTTGATCCTCAAGGCCGGTGAGCAGAGCGCATTTGGCAACGACAGCGTGGCGGCGGTTGGGCCGCTGGATGTCAGCGCCATGACTTGGGAGAACGGCATGCTGCTGGCCCAGCATATGCGCCTGGCGGATTTGCTCGACGAACTGGGGCGCTACCGTGCCGGCGTGTTGCGTTGCCACCCCGGTGTGGCGGGGTTGACCGTTTCCGGCGCATTCCCCCTGCGTGATACCGATGCCAGCCTGCGCCTGTTGCAGGAAACCCTGCCGGTGACCGTCAGCCGCTTGACCGGCTACTGGGTCACCGTCGAGCCGCGTTGAAATTTCTTTCAGATTCGCTGATACCTTTTTCGTTGTCGTCCGGTGTAGGGGAGAACCCTCAACGTTGCACCGCGCCGACAGGAACGCCCATGAACGCCAGACTGCACCTCGTTTGCCCCCGTCCCCTCAAGGCGCTGAGCCTGGCTGTTGCGCTTGCCACTCTCGCACCGCTGCACAGCGCCATGGCAGCAGAGACAGTCGCGGGCGCCGCGCGCAGCTATGACCTCGCGCCGGGGCCCTTGGGCAATGTGTTGGCGCAGTTCGCGGCGTTATCCGGTGTGCCGCTGTCGTTTGATTCCGCGCTGCTCAATGACCAACAGAGTCCGGGCCTGCAAGGCAGCTACACTGCGCAATCGGGTTTCATGCAACTGCTCCAGGGCAGCGGCTACACCGTGCAAAGCACCGGCAGCGGCGGCTACACCGTGGTCCCCGAGGCCACTGGCGACGTGCTGCAACTGGGCGCCACCACCATCAGCGCCGAAACGAGTGGGGCAGAGGTGGACACCTATGGCGGTGGCCAGGTAGCGCGTTCGGCGCGCCTGGGGGTGTTGGGCAATCGCTCGATCAATGACGTGCCGTTCAGCGTGGTCAGCTACACCTCCAAAACCATCGCCGACCAGCAGGCGCGCACCGTGGGCGACGTGTTGCTCAACGACGCGTCGGTGCGCCAGTCCTCCGGGTTCGGTAACTTCTCCCAAGTGTTTACCATCCGCGGCCTGCCACTGAACACCGATGACATTGCTTTCAACGGCCTCTATGGCGTGCTGCCCCGGCAGATCGTCACCACCGAGGCCCTGGAGCGTGTGGAGTTGTTCAAAGGCCCCAACGCCTTCGTCAACGGCGTATCGCCGGCGGGCAGCGGGATTGGCGGCAGCGTCAACCTGGTGCCCAAGCGCGCCGAAGACACCGCGACCCGCAGCATCAGCCTCGACACCACCACCGACGGCCAGGCCGGTGGGCACCTCGACCTGGGCCAGCGCTTTGGCGAAGACAACCGTTTCGGTGCGCGGGTCAACCTGGCCAAACACGGCGGTGACACGGCCATCGAGGATGAATTCAAAAGCTCACAACTGATCGCCATTGCCTTGGATTACCGTGGCGAGCGCCTGCGCATGTCCACCGATTTCGGCTACCAGAAAGAGCGTATCAACAGCGGTCGCTCGGTGGTCTACCCCACAGGTACCCAAGTGCCGAAGGCGCCATCGGCGAAGCATAACTACGCCCAGGATTGGAGCTGGTCGGAGTTGGAAGACACCTACGGCATGTTCAATGCCGAGTACGACCTCAATGACAACTGGACGGCGTACGTGGGCGGCGGCGCCAAGCACACGCGGGAGAATGGTCAGTATTCGTCGTTGTATGTGGGCAACAACGGTGCCGGGCAAGTGGGCTTTTTGTATTCTCCCCATGATGAGGACAACAAGAGTGCCATGGCCGGTTTGAACGGGCACTTCAGCACTGGGCCGGTGACCCATCAGATGAACGTCGGTTTGTCGGGAGTCTGGGGCGAACAGCGTTCGGCGTTTGAAGCGATCCTGCGGGGCAATCGCAAGCCCGGCGATCTGTACAACCCGACCCAGATAGCGCGCCCGACCGTCACCTATTTCGGCAGCGATGTGCACGACCCACGCATCGTTGGCAAAAACCGCATCAAGAGTGCTGCGGTGTCCGACACCTTGGGCTTTATCGACGATCGCGTATTGCTGACGTTGGGCGTGCGCCGCCAGACCATCGAAGTGGACGCCTGGAACACCACCACCGGCGTGCGCAGTGCCAACTATGCCGAGTCGATCACCACGCCGGTTTATGGCCTGGTGGTCAAGCCTTGGGAGCATGTGGCGTTCTACGCCAACCGAATCGAAGGCTTGGCCCAAGGTCCGACGGCGCCGCTGACCAACGTGACCAACCCCGGCGAAGTCTTTGCGCCCAACCGCAGCAAACAGACCGAAGCCGGGGTCAAGTTCGATTGGGACAGCTATGGCGCTACCCTTGGTGTCTACCGCATCGAACAGCCGAACAGTGCGACCAACACCAACGCCAATGGCACCCATACCTTCAGCGTCGACGGTCAGCAGATCAACAAAGGTGTGGAACTCAACGTCTTCGGCGAACCCCTCGACGGCCTGCGCGTGCTGGCCGGTGCGACCTGGATGAACACCGAGTTGAAGCGCACCGCCAACGGCCTCACCGACGGCAACCGCGCCGCCGGTGTGCCGCGTTTTCAGTTCAACGTGGGCGCCGATTGGGACATTCCGGGCATCCAGGGCGCTGCGGTTAACGCACGGCTGCTGCGCACCGGCGGCGAGTACGTCAACGCTGACAACATACTCAGCATTCCGGCCTGGACCCGTGTTGACCTCGGTGCGCGTTATGGCTTCAAGGCCGACGACAAGTTCATCACCTTGCGCGCCAACGTCGAGAATGTCGCGAACAAGGCGTACTGGGCGTCGGCGTCGACCGCCAATAACTACCTGACCCAGGGCGAGCCACGCACGGTGAAGCTATCGGCAACGGTGGACTTCTAAAGGGTAAACACGGTCCACTGTCGAGCGTGTTGGGGGGGGCGCCAGACGCCAGACGCCCACCCAAAACCGATCTATAAAGGACGTGTAGGCACCCACCGGCAGCCCTACACGGGCGAGGTCGATATTCAGGCGTTTTAAGCAGTATTCCCGCCAGGAATGCCCCCATAAAAACCCTGCATTGTCTTTATCCGCGCACATCTCGTAGCGTGAGGGCTCATTCAAGGAGATTGCCCATGAGCCAGAGCCCGTTGCGCCTTTACGTTGATTCGCTGTTCACCAGCCCCTACGCGATGTCGGTGTTCGTCACCCTGCGTGAAAAGGGCCTGGCCTTCGAACTGGTTACCCTGGACCTGGATGCCGCGCAAAACCAGACCGCCGATTTCGCCCGGCTGTCTGTGACCCAACGGGTGCCAACCCTGGTGGAAGGTGACTTTGCGTTGTCGGAATCTTCGGCGATCACCGAGTATCTGGAAGAGGCCTACCCTGGGACAGCGGTGTACCCCGCCGATCCAAAGCAGCGGGCGAGGGCGCGGCAGGTACAGGCGTGGTTGCGCAGTGATTTGCTGCCAATTCGTCAGGAGCGTTCCACGCTGGTGGTGTTCTACGGCCAGCAGATGCCGCCGTTGTCACCCGTGGCCGAAGCGGCCGCCAAGCGGTTGATCACTGGGGCGCAGGCGTTGTTGGCGGGTAACCCGACGAACTTGTTCGGTGAGTGGTCGATTGCTGATGTGGATCTGGCGATCATGCTCAACCGCCTGATCCTCAACGGCGACCGCGTACCGGCTGAGTTGGTGGCGTATGCCCAGCGTCAGTGGCAGCGGCCGTCGGTGCAGGAATGGGTCAATCAGCAACGTCCTGCGCTGTAGCGTTTGCGGTGATGTGTTCCACACGCCGATCCAGGTCTTCCCAATCGGCCATGCCCAGCACCCGCGTGGTGTTCAAGCCGCGCAGGTAACCGCGCAGTTGTTGGGCGCTGGCACAGACTTGGTCGGCGTCGGCGTTGATGTCCTGCAGCACGGTTTCATAGTCGACCAGGTAATCGGCGACCCTCTCGCGAAATTCCGGCAAGACGGCTTCACGGATGCGGTCGAAGGTTTTCTGGTGGGGCTTCATGGCGGCTCCTTATCGGTTTTATCGCAACACTATCGCTTCAGATAATAGTCACCATCACGCAACGCAAGTTCTGTTTTCGCACGGAAAGCGCAAAATCCCTTCATCGAGACGCTGTTCAAGGAAATGCGCGATGAGGACGATTATTCAGCTTGGTCTAATGATTCTGATGCTGGGTACGGTGGCAGTGAGCAACGCGGCCATCGCCGGCGAACTGCGTACAGGCCATTTGCTACCCATCGCCGGTAGCGTAAACTCCCTGCAGCACACGCAGTCAGTAGGTGTGTTGTTGAGCGACAATACTCGCGACAACCTCAGCTATCTGGAACGCTACCACGATATGGCCTTGAATGGCGCCAAGGATGCCCTCGACGGGCGTATCCGCCAGGCGTTCGTCAACAGCTCCGACCCGGAGTTGGCCATTGATTGGTTGATGAGTTCGCTGCAGGGCGCCTTTTTGTCGGTGACCGTCTACGACAACCTGGATGCCTTGGTGCAGGCTCATCCCGATGTAGTGGTGATGCTCGATACCCATAATCAACTGCTCACCCAGCGTAACGATCAGGTCGAGGCGCGCTTTATTGCGCGGTTCTATGACGCCGACCTGCAATACATCGCCAAGGCCGAAGGCTCGGTGCACAAGCAGGTGCCGTCGGTGTGGGTCCGTGACAAGGACGCGCCGGAGATTGCCGCGCAGATCGAGCAGCAGCGGGATGTGCAGTTGGATGCTTTGAAGCAGTTTGATGCGTCGCTCAAGGCGCTGGTACGTGCCGGTTGATGTGAACGTTTATATTCAATATCAGGATTTTTTCATGCGCTCTTTTTTTGTACCGGCTACGGCTCTTTTGATGGCCGGCTGTGTCTCTGCCCCAAACACTCCAACTTTGACCCTGCAAACCAGCAAAGGCACTGACGCCTATTTCCAATGCGTCTTGCCCAAGCTGGAAAAACACGGGATTACGTCGACCGTGACCCAGAACTCGCGCCACGCCCGCGCGGTGTTGACCAGCAAGATTGCGGCCGACGATGTGCTGGAAGCGTACAAGGCTGGAGAGGGCGCCAAGGTGTTCCTGTATGAGCGCAAGCCGCTGGCGTCGGCGTTAACGCCGTCGCGACTGGAGTTGGCGGCGCAGGAATGTAAGTAGCACACACATCCAATGTGGGAGGAGGCTTGCTGTGGTGAGCAGGCTTGCCCTGCGCTGGTCTGCGAGGCAGCCCCTCCCCACAGGTTGATGTGTACTCGACCTAGGCTTTGGCTTCGTTGCTGAAACTGTTGACGGTCTTGACCAGCCCTTGAGCCGCCAACGCCACCAATTCACCGCCTTTCTCCACCGTCGCCAGCGCCGGGTCCGAGCCCATGCGTCCATCGGGGAAGCGTGCACGGAAGTCCAGGGCTTCGCGGATCGGACCGGTGTTGGCGATCTGCGGCGAATAGTCGGCCGACTTGATCGAGTCCGGATACGCCCACTGCGTCACCGCGATCTCTGACGGCGTGGCATGACTGCCGTGGCCTACCGGGAATTGGCGGTGGGCCAGGTCACTGACGCCTTCCAGGTCCCACCAGTTCACCAGCTTCAGGGCGAAGCCGGCGGGTCGACGGGCAAAACTGGCTTCGGCGTACAGCTCGGAAAACGCCGCCTCGATGGTTGCGATATTCCCGCCATGGCCGTTGAGGAACAGGATCTTGTCGAAACCATGCCCGGCCAGCGAACGCACCCAATCGCCAATCGCGGCGATAAAGGTGGAAGGGCGCAAGGAAATGGTGCCGGGGAAACCCAGGTGATGCTGGGCCATACCGATATTGAAGGTCGGCCCGATCAGGATGTCGGCGTTTTTTTGCGCCTCAACGGCGATGATTTCCGGACACATCCAGTCGGTGCCCAGCAGACCGGTCGGGCCGTGCTGCTCGTTGGAGCCGATGGGGATCACCACCGTGCGACTGCGCTCCAGAAACTGCCCGATCTCGATCCAGGTCGATTGGTGTAGAAGCATTGAACGCTCTCTTTTATCTGTGGGGACAGGCTAACCGCCACGGTTTGTACGACTACTTGCCACCTGTTGGGGTTTGCAATTGAGGTACGTCGAGGACTTCAACCAGCGCTGGTCGGGGTACCACGAAAACATAAACTGCCCGTCCTTGAGTTTATCCACCACCTGGCGCGCCACCTGCGGGCGCACCGCCGGGCAACCCTGGCTGCGGCCGATACGGCCTTCGCGCTTGCTCCACAGCGGGCTTACGTAGTCGGCGGCGTGAATCACGATGGCGCGATCACGGGCCTGGTCATTGAACCCCGGCTCCAAGCCATCCATGCGCAGCGAGTAACCGTGGGTGCCCAGGTAACTTTCCTGGGTGCGGAACAGGCCCAGGCTGGATTGATGGCTACCTTCGGTATTGGAGAACTGGGTGGCGAAGTTCTCCCCGGACTTGGCGCCGTGGGCTACCAGGTCGCGCAGCACCAGGGTTTTCTTGCGCAGGTCGAAGATCCACAGCCGACGGGCGGTCGACGGCTGAGAATAGTCAATCACGGCCAGGCGCTCGGAGCGTTCCTCGCCATTGCTGACCGCGCACTGCATCGCGCTCAGGGCACTTTTCAGCACAGTGGGATTGAGTTCTGGAGCCGAGCGCGCCAGGCTGCTATACAAGGAAGGAGGGTTGCCATTGGCGGCGAGCGCAGAATTGCTCAATACAGCCAAACTCAAGGCGATTCCCAGGCGATACATAAAAGTCAGCATCTACAGTACATCTCCCCCACTGTGGATTGGAGCCAAGCCATTGTTCAAAAAACACGCATGTTACTTGAGCATTTGCCTGCTCGTTGCACCATTGGTCGCCACAGCGGATGCGCTGCCGGTGGAACCGCTGCCGGTCACGACCCCCGCGCCGGTGGACCTGGCTCCGTTGCAACAAGCCCTGGCGCAGTTGCCCAGTGTTTGCCCAGGCCTGGCGCCGCAGATCGACGCGCCAGCCCTTGCGCGCCTGCAAGCGTTCTATCAGCAGCAAGGCGATGCACCGTTATGGTCGGACGAGACGCGCCGCCAAGCACTCCAAACGCAATTGCTGATGCTCGCCGACGATGGCCTGGATCCCACCCACTATAGTCTGCCCGCGCCGCACGCCACGCAAAACGTACTGTGCAGCGATATCGACAGCAGCCAACACTACCTGCAAGCCCTCCAGGACTTGCACTTCGGCCGGCTGCAGCAATCGCGCTTCGAACCGCTGTGGCATTCCCAGCCTCCCACCCGCGATCCCAACACCGACGTGCTGGCCTTTGCCGCCATCGGCTTGAATGACATGGCGCAAGCGTTCGACCAGGCCCGCCCCAGCGCAGATTTGTACCGCAGCCTGCGCAATGCCTATTCCACGGTGCGCCAGCAGCCATTGCCCCATTGGGAGGCGGTTGGCAGCGGCCCGTTGTTGCGTCCCGGTATGGAAGATCCACGCGTTCCGGAACTGGCGCGGCGGCTCTACAGCGGTGGTTATCTGCCCAGCGAACCGAAGGGCGTCGGCAAGCAATACCGTCCTGAGTTAGTCACGGCGGTGAAGGCTTTCCAGGTCAGCCACTCCTTGCAATCGGACGGTGTGATCGGCGCCGGCACCGTGGCCGAACTCAACATCAGCCCGGCCATGCGCCGCGAGCAACTGCGCATCAACCTTGAACGCTTCCGCTGGCTGGCCCAGGACCTAGAGCCCGAAGGCGTGCTGGTCAACGTCGCCGCTGCGCAATTGAGCGTGTACCAGAGCGGCATCCCGGTGTGGCAAACCCGCCTGCAAGTGGGCCGCGCCGAACGCCAGACGCCGCTGCTCAAATCCCGCATCACCCGGCTGACGCTCAACCCCACCTGGACGATCCCGCCGACCATCATGCGCGAGGATAAACTCCCGGCCATCCGCCTGAACCCTGAATACCTGCGCCAGCAAAACCTGCAAGTGCTCGACGCCGAAGGCCACCCGCTGGCGCCCGAGCAGATCGACTGGGCGCGCCCCGGCAATATCCTGCTGCGCCAGGAAGCCGGGCCGCGCAACCCGTTGGGCAAGATCGTGATGCGCTTTCCCAACCCGTATTCGGTATACCTGCACGACACCCCGAGCCAGCCGCTGTTCACCAAAGGCCCTCGCGCATTCAGCTCCGGTTGCGTGCGGGTGGAACAACCGTTGTTGCTGCGCGATCTGCTGGTCAGCCCTGCCGAACGCGCGCGCACCGATGAACTGCTGGCCACTGGCGTGACCCATGAATTCAGGCTGTCCACACCGGTGCCGGTGTTGCTCGGTTACTGGACGGTTGAAGTCGACCGCCAGGGTGGGTTGGTCTACGCGCCGGATATTTACGCGCGGGACCTGGTGTTGATGAAGGCGATGGGCAGCGTGCTCTAGTCCCCGGTCAGTGCTCTTTCTGTGGTGAGCGGGCTTGTCCCGCGCTGGGCTGCGCAGCAGCCTCAAAACCTGCCACAACCCCAGCGTTTTGTGCCGTTTCAGGGGACCAGGTGCGATCAAACAGTGGCGCCAGCGCCACCTGATGACTGATGCCAATCACTGTGCATTCAGGCAATTGCTCACGCACCAGCACCAATAGGGCATGCGCACTGGCCTCGTCGAGCTGATTGGTCGCTTCATCCAGGTACAACGTATCCGGCGCATACAGCAGCGCGCGCGCCAGACCGATGCGCTGTTGTTCACCGCCCGACAGTTCCCGCGCCCATTCACGTTGTTCGTCCAGGCGCTTTACCAACCCCGGTAACCCCACCTGTAGCAGCACGGCAACCAAGCGCACGCCACTTGGCACTTCAACCGCAGGGTAAGCCAGCAACTGACGCAGCGGCATGCTCGGCAGATAAGGCTTCTGCGGCAGCAAAAGGCTGCGCCCTGGCGGCAATTGCCAGCCGCCCCGGCAATACGGCCAGAGGCCCTGCAAGGTGCGCAGCAACGTGGATTTGCCGATACCACTGCGGCCGGCAATCAACAGCCACTCCCCCTGAGCCACTTGTACTGACACATCGCCCAGCAGCAGGCCCGCGTCAGGGCGCAGTACATCCAGGCCGCTGACGCACAGGCAGTCGCCAATCACCGGTGCCTGGGCCTGGCAGCGGCTGGCGGCGATGGCGTGTTCAAATTGCCCCAGCCGTTCCACCGCCGAACTCCAGCGCATCAACTTCGGGTACAGCTTGATAAACCAACTGAGGGAGCCTTGCACCGCGCCAAACGCGCTGCGGATCTGCATCAACCCGCCTAACGTGATGGTCTTGGCCAGAAACGCGGGCAGGGCGGCAAACACCGGAATGATCAGGCTGACCCGTTCATAGCTGACGGTAAACAGGCTGAGGTTACGCTCGCGGCCCATCAGTTGCCGCCAGTTGTGCGCAATCGCCTGGAAACGCTCAGCCAGGTGCGCGCGCTCCACCGCCTCGCCCCGGTATAGGGCGATCTGTTCGGCGTGTTCACGCTTGCGCAGCAGGCTGGCACGAAAGTCAGCTTCATAGTGCTGGCGGTCCACGTTCAGGCGGTGCAGCGGACGGCCGACCCAGTGGGTGATCAAGCTGCCGGCCAGGGTGTAGAGCACCACAATCCACACCAGGTAGCCCGACAGTGTGATGCTGTATTCGCCGACGCTGAACGTCTGAACCCCCGACAGTTGCCAGAGAATGCTCATGAAAGCACCGACCTGGGCCATGTTGATGATGAACGATGCCACCAACTCCACACTCAGGTCGGCAACGATATCCACGTCCTCGCTGATGCGCTGGTCGGGGTTGTCCGGCTCGCCGTTCAGGCCCAGGCGGTAGAAGGCCTGGTCAGCGAGCCAGGCATGGGTGAACTGCTCGGTCATGGCCTGGCGCCAACGCAGCACCAAGGCTTTGCGCACCCAGTCCAGGGCGACGACGATCAGCACATAGGCGCCGAGGTAAATCACGTAGCGGCCCATCAGCGCGTACAGCGCAGGCGTGTCGAATGCGCCGAGGGTGTCGTAGAAGCTTTTGCTCCAGGCGTTGATCAAGACATTGATCTGTACGATCAACAGGCCCATGCCGATGATGCTGACCAGCATCAGCCAGCCCAGCCACTGCGAGCCCTGGCGCCAGAACGGCGCGGCCAGGCGGTAGAACGTACGCAGACTCTTCAAGGGGAATCCACCGTTGGCAGGACGCGCAGCAGCACTTGGTTATTCGCCGGGAACAACTGGCTGGCCAAGGGTTTGAGCAATTCCAGGCGCAGGCCGTCCGGCAAACGGGTCTGGCGGCTCAGGTAGCGCGGGTCTTGCCATTGGCGTTCGCTGAGCAACAGGCGGCGCCATTGGGTGGTGGGATCGAGCAAGCGCTTTCGCTCCTGACGGCGCAGTTCCATGCGTTCGTCAGCGACCCATTTGGCATCCACTGAATGGCCTAACTGCGCCAGAGTCTGCTGGGCCAGCGCCCACAGCTCATCGGCGCGTTGGGGGTCGCAGGTGAAGCTCAACTGGCTTTCGATGCGCTGGGTGTCGGGGTTCAGTTCGCTGTCGAAGCGCAGGCGGTAGACGCCGGACGCCTCGCCACGCAGGCGTTGCTTGAGCTGCTGGTTGGCCAGTTCACGCAGGGCTGCGACACGGGCCGCCGCTTCGGGCGTCCATGGCTGTTCGCTGAAGCTGTTGGCTTCGAGTACCACGCGAGGTTCCAGGGCTACGGCGATGTCGGCGCGGCGTTGACCGGGTTTTTGCAGGGCAGGGCGGCCGGGTTGGGCAACGCCGCGCGGGATATTGGCCAGTTGCTCGACCACGGCTTTTGCCAGGTGCGCCGGATCCATGTCCGCCATCAGGTAGTAGGTGACCGGGGCCTGCGTGAGCTGCTGCCAGTCCTCATTCAGGGTGCTTGATTGCAATGCCTCCAAGGCGTGTTGATCCGGGGCTTGCCAGGTGTCGACGCCGTAGCGCAGTTCACGTCGGGCGGCGGCGATGGCGTCGGGTCGGGTGCTCACGCGGGTCAGCAGATCATCGCGGGCAGCGCTGAACAGTTCGTCATCGATCGGCGCGCCCACCTGGCTCTGGCGATAGCTTTGCAGCAGTGTGGTCAGGGCGACAATCGAGGCGTTTGAGTGGGCGCTTAATTGCAGGCGCGTAGCACTTTGTTCAAGGCTCAAGGTTGCCTTGTGCTGTTTACGCCACGCCTCCAATCCTGGCGCGCCACTCTGGTTGCCCAGTTGCGCCGCCATTTGCAGGCGCCAGGCGGGTACGTTGCGGCGCTCGTAACCGGCGGACGATTCGGCTTGCAGTCGCCATTGGCCGTCTTCGGCATTGCGGCGCAGCCAGACCAGGCGATCACCGTTGCTCAGTTGCCAGTGCTCGACCTGTTCAGCGGTAAAGCTGCGTTTGCCCAGCACCGAACCGGGTGCTCCAGCCGATGGCAGTGTGAAGGTGGCAGCGGGCGGTGCCACCGGCGGGGCCGACTGCGGCGCTGCCAGTGATGAGTGGGCAATGGACGCGCGCAACTGTTGCACATCGTCCACCTTCGGAAGGCGCACCACACGGTTGCCCGGCGCGGTGAATTGCAGCACTTGGTCGGGGCTGTTCAGCCAACGGTTCAGGCGGGCATTGAGGGCTGCGAGGTCGATGGTGTCCAGCGCGTTAAGCGTGCGCTGGGCGATCTGATGCGGCGCGACGACGGGGCGGTTCTGCACGGCGGCATCGTTGAGCGAGGTCACCCATTGCTCGAAGGTGCGCGACTCATCCTTGGCCAGCATGGCGTCTGCCAATAAGCGGATTTTGCTCCGTTCCCGGTCCAGATCCTGCGCAGTCAACCCGTGTTGGCGCACACGCTCCAACTCGGTCAGCAGTTGCTTCAGGGCATCGTCATGATGAGCACCGTCAACACCGGCCGCGACACCCAGTACGCTGGAATACTCGCCGATCAAGGTCTTCTGCGCCGTAAGGCTGCGCACGCCGGATGGCAGGGGTTGGCGGCGTAACTGGGCCAACAGCGCCGACAGGGCCATGCGGTCGACCAAACGCTCGCGGCTGGCTTCGGCCGTGATGCCACGGCTGTCCGGTTCGTGCAGGCGAAACAGCAGGGACACTTGGTTGCTGCCGGTTTGCGGGTCTTGCAGGCGGAAGATTTTGAGCTGGTTATCGAGAGGCAGTTCGCGGTGTTCACGTTCCGGTAGTGCCTTGGCGAGGGGGGTGCCAAAGGCCTGCTGGATCTGCTGCGTCAACTGCTGTGGCTCGAAGTCGCCGACCACCGACAACACCATGTTATTGGGTACGTACCAACGCTGTTGAAAGCGCTGCAAGGCACCGAGCGACGCTTCGCGGATCGCCGTTTCATTGCCGATGGTGCGATGTTGCGGGTAACGCGAACCCACTCGTTGAGTGGCCGCGCGTTGGTCATTCATGCGTTGGGCCACGCCAAGGCCGCCGCGCCATTCTTCGATGACGATGGGGCGTTCGCGCTCAAGGTCTGCGGCGTTGTAATCACCCGCGAACACCAGTTGCGCAAGCTTTTCCAAGGCTATCGGTGTTTGCGTGGTACCGGCCATGGGGCTGAGCAGGTACTGGGTGCGGTCATAGCTGGTCATGGCGTTGTAGTTGCGGCCCTGCACCCAACCCAACGCGGTCATCTGCGCACGCAGGTCGCTGGCTTGGCCCGCACGGCTGCGGAAGGTCAGGTGTTCGAGCATATGGGCCACGCCCACCTGGTCGTCGTCTTCATCCACCGAGCCGGCGCGCACGGTCAGGCGCAGGTCCAGGCGACCGGTTTGGGTGCTGTCCTGCACCAAGCGGTATTCCAAGCCATTGGCCAGTTGGCCGCGCACCACCTGGGGCGCCCACGGCAGCGGTTCTTGGGTGACGGGCGATGCGCAGGCGCACAGCAGCAGTGGGCCGAGCAGGCCTGCAAGTAACTTATTCATCAAGGGTTCCAGGCTAATCAGGTGGCTGGTTAGAAGCGGTAGCCGACTTCGAGCCAATATTGGCGGCCGACTTCATAGGTGACGGTCGAGCTGCCACTGCCGACGATCTCGTTGACGTGGTCGGTGACGTTGGTGATGTCCACCGCGGCGAACAGCGCCTGCTCCTTGCCTGTGGGGATTTCCCAACTGATGCGCATGTCCCACGTGGGGGCGGCCTTGACAGTCGCGGCGTCGTACACCGCCAGGTCATCGCCGTCGACGGTCACGGTTTTACTGGTGCTGACGATCTGTTCGTAGGGGCCGCGATAGCGCAGGAAGTTACTGACGGTGAGGTTCCACTGCGGGATCTCGGTGATGGTGGTCAGGCGGGCTGTCCAGGGGCGATTGAAGTCGCTGGCAGGCAGGTCGCTATAGGCCATGCGCTTGCCGTCGTAGATCACGTCAGCATCGGCGAATTCATCGGCGTCGATACCTGACTCGTAAGTGCCGTAGGCGTCTTTGGTGCGTGACCAGTCAAAGGCTGCTTGCACGCTGGTGCGGGTGCCTTGCCAATTGAATTCCCCTTTGGGGGTGATGGTCAGGCTGATGTTATCGCTCTCGCTGGAAGCTTGGTTGGTGTAGGTGTAGTAGATGCTGTCATAGCCGGCTTGTGCTCCCAGGCCCAGCACGCGAGAGGAGGCCTTGACGATTTTGTCCTTGCCTTCGCGGTGCACGTACTTGAGGCGAAAGTCGGTGTCGAGCCAAACCTGATCAAGCCCCAGGGTCCATTCGTCATCGTAGGGCACCTTGAGGTCGGTCAGCTTGTTCAGGTTTTCCACTTGAGTTGAACGCCACGCGCCGTCTTGGGTGGTGCGGGTGTAGAGCGTGTTAAAACCCTGGCGACCGTCGGCCAGGCGGTATTTGAACAGGTTGCGGCCGTAGTAGCGGTTGACGCCGAATACCAGCACGGTACTGCGGTCACCGAAGAAGTCGTAGTCACCGGCAAAACGTGGGGCCAGGTTCTGTTGTTGCATGTAGTCGTCGCCTTCCAGGCGTAACCCCGGACGCAGGCCGAGCTTGCCGATCTGCATCGCGTCTTCGACGAACACTGCGTATTTGTTTTCCGTCAGGTCGATCTTGCCGGCGCCGTACTCCAGGCGCGTACCGGCCCACTGGCGGGTGGACCCGTTGAGCAGCGTACCGATGGAACACAGGTTGTCGTTGTTGGCGCAGGTGGCAATGCTGTCGCGCTTGTTGATGGTGGCGGAGGTGGCCATTTTTTCCCGCTCCCAGGTCGCTTGGGTGCGGGTCAGTTGCAGGCCGGTGACCACTTTGTGTTCGGTGCCCGCCCAGTTGAAGGCCTGCCAGTCAGCCTTGAGTTTGTAGTCGATGCTGCTCTGGGTCTGGTCCAGGTTGCCATAGGCACCCTCGCCACTACGGGAGTTGGTAGTTTCCGGGCGACCCCAGTCTTTGGTCGTGGAGTAGAACCAGGCGATCGCGTCATTGGATTCGGAGCGGCGCGAGCTGTTGAGGTCGCTGACCGCCAGCGTGTGCGACCAGCGCGCCGTGTCGCCTTCCCATACGGCTTTGACCGAGCCCTGCCAGCCGCCGTTGATGTTGGTGAAATCAGCGTTGCGGTAGTTTTCGCGGAAATAGGTGTTTTCCTGGGGCGCCTGGATAAATGAACCGTCGAGGCTGAGCCTGTCGTTGACGTTCCAGTAGGACTTGACCATGTAGTTGTCGAGTTGACGCGTCTGGTCCCGAGTGTTCTCGCCGGTGGGGCTGTTGTAGCCCCCGGTGTAGGTGTTCAACGGAATGACCGAGCGCTTTTGCGAGAAGCTCAGGATGCCGCCGAAGTCTTCGGTCAGGTGGCCTTCGAGTCTGCCGCGCAGCGTCGTCTTCTCGAACTCGGGCTGGTATTGCTCGTTGGATGCGTTGTCGAAGTTAGCTTGGTCTTTTTCGGTGATGTGGTAACTCGTCCACGCCGACCGGCTCATGGAATAGGAGAATTTACCGTGCAGCGCCTGCGTGGGCCGACGGGTGATAGCGTCGACTACACCACCGTTGAATCCCCCATATTCGGCGGGCACGTTGCTGTCGTAGACCGTCACTTCCTGCAGCAGGTCGGCGTCCAGGGCGATGCCGTGGGAGCGACTCGGTGCTGCATCGAACTGACGGGTTTCGCCGTAGCCGTGGGCGCCGGGGTCGAGGTCGTTGTTGATCGAGATACCGTCGATCATGAAGTTGTTCTGGTAGAACTTGGCACCGTTGATGCTGATGTCCGCCGGGTCGATTTCTCCGGGGGTCTTAGAACTCTGCTGCGCACCGCTGAACTGCACGCTAGGGTGCATTTGCAGCAGCGTGGTGATGTCGCCATTGGCGCCGGGGAAGGCCTGGATCGCCTTTTGATCAATAACGGTGGCGCCCTGGAACGAGTTTTCCTGGGTGAAACCCAGCACCACCGTGCTGTCCAGCATTAAGGGTTCACCAGCAGCGGCATTGGGCAGGCGATGGAATACCAGCGCGCCATCCTGATAGCCCCAGCCGATGCCGGTCCCTTGCAACAGGTAAGCGAGGGCAGCGTCGTTGCTCATGTCGCCATTCACACCGGGGGAACTCACGCCCTTGAGCAGCTGCGGGTCAACGCTCACTTGCTTGCCGCTCTGTAGGCCGAAGGCGATCAAGGCGCCGGCCAGCGGCTGCGGCGGGATGTTGAACACGTGGCCCGAGGCGGGCGCATCGGGTTGCGCCAGGGCCAGCGGCAGCGGGCCAAACGCGCAGCAAAGCCCGAGCACGCTGGCGGCAGCACCTTTTTTCAGGCGCAGCGGCCACGTGCCCGGCGTACCGAACGGGTGAAGGGTGTGTGTCATGCAAAGATCCCCGCGCCGGCACAAAAAACCGGCCAGTCAATGAATACGAATAAATCTCAATTGCTGCGCGCGGGACAGAAGACGGGACAGCGCGGGGGATTTTCAGAAAAAAGCTGAATTATTTTTAAATGCCGGGAAATTACTTGCTCAACACCAGCAGCCACGGGCTGTAGGCGCTGACTTTTGCGCCGTAGGGTTGCAGCACGGCCTGCAGCGCCGCCTTGGGTTTGCGCAGGTCGTAAACCCCCGTGACCCGCTGCGCACCCAGTTGCTTATCGCGCAGCACAATGATGGCGGGTGTATAGCGGCGCAGTTGTTCCAGTACCTCGTTGATCGGCAGGTCATCGGCAATCAACTGGCCCTGACGCCAGGAAGCAGCCTGGCTGGGGGAAAAACTGCCGAGTTCGGCGCGCCCGGCGCGCAAGGTGAGGCGTTGCCCCGGCACCAGGCTGGCGAGGGTGCGGCGGGCTTGCGCATCGGTGACATTGACCGAGCCTTGTTGCACGGCGACGCTCGGATCATCCGGCGTGGCATTGACGTTGAACGCGGTGCCGGTCACGGTCACGCGCAATGTCGTGGTCAATACATGAAAGGGTTTGCTCTTGTCCGGCGTCACCTTGAAAAACGCCTGGCCGGTCAGCAATCGCACATCGCGGTGATTGTCGGCGATGTCCACGGCAATCGCCGAATGGCTGTCGAGTTGCACCACGCTGCCGTCACTGAGGGTGATGTCGCGGGTTTCCCCAGCGCCGGTGCGGTAATCGGCTTGCCAGCGCAGCAGCAGGCTCGGCGCCAACGCCACCACCAGACACGCCGCGATGGCAGCGGCGACCCAGCGTCGAACCCGGCGCGGGCGGGCGGTGTAACGCTGCAGTGGCGCTGCGGGCTGTGGCCAATGTTCTGCGCTGACCGGCGCTACATGCCCAGTCAACTGCCATACGCGTTCAGCCTTGCGATAGGCCTTGGCATTGGCCTCGCTGGCTGCGCACCAATCGGCCACTTGCCCACGCAGGTCCGCATCCAGCGGGGCCTGTTGCACGCGCATCAGCCAGTCCAGGGCCTGGTCGCGGCGGGCGTTGGCGCTATCCTCGGTGGGCATGAATGGCGTATCTCCGCAGGCAAAAAACGGCGGGCAGGATCCCATGGATTCGCCCTTCACCGCAAAAGACGCATCAGCAGAGTTTTTTTTCAGAAAAGTTTCGGTGCGCTCAGTCATCGTCCACCTCCAGGCAGTCCATGCAGTGGCGCAGCGCGTCGTGAACCAGTTGATGCACCAATGCAGTCGACACCCCCAAAGCGGCGGCTACCTGTTGCAACGTGAATCCGCCCAGCCGATGCATTTCAAAGGCGCGGCGGGTGCGCTCGGGCAATTGGGCCAAGGCGCGGGAGATGGCTTCCAGTTCATTCTGGCTGCTCACTTCACGCTCAGGGGAGGCGCTGCTGGAGGGCAAGTCGTTGAGCAATTCGTCGCCACCGGGCTGCACCCGCTCGGTGGCGGTGCGGCGCGTCAGGTCCAGGGCAAGGTTGCGCACGATGCGGTACAGGTAGCTGGCCGGGTGGCGGATATCGGCCTGCTCATCCTGGCCGCTGAAACGCAACCAGGCTTCCTGCACCACGTCCTCGGCGCGCGCGCGGCAGCCCACGATGGGCGTGGCATAGTCCAGCAGCGCGGCCCGGTGGGTCAGGTAAAGCTGGAGTTTTTCATCCGCCAAGAGAGTCAGCTGCCTGCGCGCGACTGTGCCGCGTGGCACAGACTGGGAAGTGAGAGGGCGCGGAGTTTAGCGGTGGTTGATAATGGTTATCAACAACTTGATCGCTTTTGTTGCGCGGCAATCAACGGCGCAAGTGCTTGAGGAGCTTTTCAACAGCCTGCGCCGCATCGATCTGGGCGGTGTCGACCGTCAATGGCGCGTCATTCCAAGGTTCGTATTCATGAACCAATACCGACTGCCAGCTCGGCGCAATTAGCCCTGGAATATCGCTCTCACGGCTTTCGACGCGGCGTTGGTGCTCGCGCGTATCAGAGCAAACGATTTGGATATCGACCAACGCCACCCCCGCCGTTGCGGCAGTTGCTCGCCACGCCGCGCGGCTTTCCTGCACCGGGTTCACGCAGTCGGCGACCACCGTATGCCCCAACTGCAAGTTGCTCAAGCCCAGAGCGTTCGCCACGCCATAGCCGCTGGCGCCCGGCACCACAGCTGCATCGCGAAGCGCTTGTTCGATGACATCGATGCGCAGGTAAACCGCATTGAACCGGCGTGCCAGTTCGCGGGCAATCGTGGTCTTGCCGGTGCCGGGCAAGCCGCTGAAGACGATAAGCATGGTTCGGTCCTTCGATAGTTCACAGGGGCGGGTTCAGGGTATCCTCCACTTCCTCCACAGGTCGACCCCAGGACACTCCATGCCCTTGCAGTTCGTAAAAATGCACGCCCATGGCGATGACTTCATCATCGTCGACCGCCGTGGCCTGGACGACCCGATCACCCCACAGATCGCCCGCCGCCTGGGCAATCGCCACACTGGCATCGGCTTCAATCAACTGGCCGTGGTGCTTGATTGCGAAGATGCCGTCGCGCGTATCAAGTTCTGGAACCCCAACGGCACAGCGCTGCAAACCTGCGGGAGCGCCACCCGAGGCGTGGCCGACCGTTTGATGTATGAAATCGGCGGCGATTCGGTTGTGCTGCGCACTGACCGTGGCCTGCTGACCTGCGTGCGCGAGTCGGGGCGGCGGGTGTCGGTGAACATGGGCGAGCCGTCGTTGGACTGGGCATCAGTGCCGCTGGCCGAGGCCATGGACACGGGCACCTTGCCGATCGACGGCAGCCCGGCGGCGTGCAGCATGGGCAATCCCCATTGCACGTTTTTTGTCGACGACATCAACGCCATTGATGTGGCCGCAGTAGGTCCGGCGTTGGAGCTTCATCCGTTGTTCCCGGCCAGGACCAATGTGCATTTTGTGCAGGTGCTGGACCGTGGGCATATCCGCCTGCGCATCTGGGAGCGTGGCGGTGGCGTGCCGTTGGGTTCCGGTTCGTGCTGTTGCGGGGCGGTGGTCAATGGCATCCGGCGCGGCTTGCTGGATGCCACGGTGCAGGTGCAGTGCGATGGCGGCACGGTCACCGTGCACTGGGCGGGTGAGGGCGGCGTGGTGTTGACCGGCAGTGTCGAGCCGATCATGCAGGGCAGTGTCTATCTGTCCTGAAACTTCACCGTAAACGTGGTGCCGGCGTTGGCGCAGGAACTCACCGCCACATCGCCGCCATGCACTTTGGCCAGCTCGCGCACGATATACAGCCCCAGGCCCACACTGCGTACGTCACTGCCCTGGTCGGTGCCGCGGGTCATGGGCTCGAACAGCCCGGTCAGCAAGGCTTCGGGAATTGCCGGGCCGTGGTTGTGCACGGCGACTTCACACGCGCCATCACCCAGGTTCGAGGTGATGGTGATGGGCAGCAGCGGGTCGCCATAAGCCACGCTGTTGGCCACCAGGTTGCCGATGATCTGCTGCACACGGTCTGCGTCCAGACACGCGCCGCCACTGCCTTTGGCCTGATGCTCCAACGTCGCTTTGGGGAATGCCACACGCAGCTCATCCACCGTGCGATGAATCACGTCATGCAGGTCCAGCGGCGCCGCCTTGATGCTGATGCCCTGGCCGACCCGGGCCTGGGTGAAGTCCAACAGGTCGGCAATCATGCGTTGGGCGCGTTCGGATGATTGGCCGATATGCCCAAGTAGCTGGCGTTCTTTGGCGGTGCGCTCGCCACGGTTGAGAAAGTCCGACGCCATGCGGATCGCCGTAAGGGGGTTTTTCAGGTCATGGCTGACAATCGCAACCATCTGCTCGGCAAACAGTGCGCGGCGCTGGGCAATGGCGTAGGCCTCGCTCAGTTCGGCCTGTGCCTGGTGCAGCGCCAGTTCGGTAGCGGTCTTTTCCTGCAGCAGCGCTTCGGCCAAGTTGCGTGCGTTGAGCAACTCGCGCTCGTACTTGTCCCGGTCGGTGGTGCCGAACAACGCCAGGTCGTGCACTACAGCGCCGGCCTGTTCGCGTTTGTTGCCGTTGAGCAGCACGGTCACCTTGTGCCCGTCGTGGTGCAGCATGTCCAACTTCACTTCGGTGACGCTGCCGTGCATACGCAGCATCGGCGCCAGGTGGGTCTGGTGGAAGATCCGCCCGCCTATGGTCAGCAGGTCCTGGAAGCGATGGCCGCACAACTCGGCATTGCTGAACCCCAGCCAATCACTGAAGCGCGCGTTGGCTTGCAGGATCGTGCCGTCTTCCGAGGTGACGGCCAGGGCGCAGGCGGCGCTGTCGAACAGCTCAGTGGGCACGGGAAACCGCCCAAGGCGCGAGGAATGTGTCCATGGCCGCCGCGCAGGCTTGCGGCGCGCTCATGTGGGGGCAGTGGCCGACGTTAGCCACCAGGCAATAGGTGCTGTTGGGCAACACGCGGTGCAGGTATTCGCCCACGGCCACGGGGGCAATCAGGTCGTCGCTTGATTGCAGGATCAACACCGGGGTGGTCAGGCCGATCACGTCCTGGCGGTTGTCGGACATGAAGGTGACGCGCGCGAATTGCTTGGCGATGTCCGGTTCGGTGCGGCAGAAACTGTCGGTCAGTTCGTCACTCAGCGCTGGTTGCCCAGGCGCGCCCATGATCACCGGGGCCATGGCGCTGGACCAACCGAGGTAGTTGCTGTCGAGGGTGTCGAGCAGGTCGTCGATATCGCTGCGCTTGAAGCCGCCTACGTAGTCATCGATATCGATATAGCGCGGTGAGGGACCGATCATCACATGGGCAGCGACACGGCCGGGGCTCAGGCGATCGGCGAGGGTGCCGATCATCGCGCTGACCGAGTGCCCCACCAGAATCACCGGGCCTTCGGCATAGGCGTCGATGATCTCGTTGAGGTCGCGGGCGTAGCCTTCCAGCACGTTGTATTTGGTCTTGTCGAAGGCGCTCAGGTCAGACAGACCGGCGCCCACCAAGTCATACATCACCACGCGAAAGCGGTCTTCAAACTGCGGTGCCAAGTATTTCCACATGGCCTGGTTGCAGCCGAATCCATGGGAAAACACCAGGGTCGAAGCCCCACGGCCCATCACAGTAACGTTGTTGCGGTGGCGTAGGTCCATGTGGGTCCCGAAATTATGGCGTATTGCTATATACACGGCAGTTTAGATAGTCATCGGCGTGGGGTCACGCGTTATAGAGCTGATAAGGTAAAGTCGGCGCCTTCAGGAAGAAACTTCAGGTAACAAACATGATGCGGTGGTTACGGCAATCTCTCTCGATTCTGCTGGTAGTGGTGTTCACCAGCCCGTTAATCAGCGCCCAGGCTGACACCTCGCCGATTGGCATCGCCCTTGACCAGCGGGTGATCGACCTCACCAACACCCTCGACACCAGCACCACCACTCGTCTGAAAGAGCAGCTCGCCGCCCTCGAACAACGCAAAGGCGCCCAGGTGGCCGTGTTGCTGGTGCCCTCCACTGGCGAGGCGAGCATCGAGGATTACGCCAACCAACTGTTCCGCGCCTGGAAACTGGGGCGCAAGGACGTCAACGACGGCATCCTGCTGGTGGTGGCCAAGGCTGATCGCAAGGTGCGTATCGAAGTGGGCTACGGCCTGGAAGGCACCGTCACCGACCTGTTGGCCCACCGCATCATTGAGGAGCACATCACGCCGGCGTTTCGTCGGGGCGATTACGCGGGCGGCATCAGCCAAGGCGTGGATGATCTGGTCGTGCTGGTGGACGGCGGAGAGTTGCCTCAGGTGACAGGCCCCGGCGTTGCGCCCGAGGCCATCGCGGTGTTGCTCGCGTTTATCGTTGGTGCGATTGGCGGCGTGCTGATGGCCGCGCGCAAGCTGGGTTGGCGTGGGGCGTTAATCGCCACGGCTGCCGTCACTGTGTTGCTGGTGGTGTTCGCCGGTGGCCGGGAATGGCCGGTTTATCTGCTGGTATTGCCGCTGAGCATCCTGATTGGCGGCGCCACCTTCGGCGCATTGTGGCTGGCGCGCACGGCGTTCTACTGCGTGATGGGGGTGCTGGCCTATGTCGTCGGTGTGGTGATAGCCAACCGGTTTGTAGAGGTCAGTTATGTCCATTGGCTGGTCTGGCCGTTTGGCGGGGCGTTAGTGCTGGGCTTATACCTTGGGTTGTACTTCGTCATCAAAGCATCCTGGAAAAAGAGCCCGCGCTTTTTCCTCCTGCGTGCGTTGGCGGTCACGGCTGTCTACGTTGCCGCAGGGATGCTGCTGGGGCACGGTTACCAGGGCTGGATCGTGGCGATCCCCGTGGCCTCCTTCGTGGCGTTTATTGTGTTTGTGCAGAGCATTGCCAGTTCCGGGTCGGGTTCGAGTCGGAGTTCCGGTTCAAGCTCCAGCTCTAGTGGCTCCAGCTCTAGCTCCAGCTCCAGTGGCTCCAGCTCCAGCAATTCCTCCGGGGGCGGCGGTTCCAGTGGCGGCGGCGGGGCTTCGGGGAGTTGGTAAGCCTGACGAGGCCCTGACCGTTACAGCTGTTTAGAGAGAAAAACGCGGCTGCTGCCTTGGGGCGCGCAGGGTATTTCCCCAAACCGCACCCATCCATTTTTCTCGTAAAACCCCGGCGCCTGAAAGCTGATGGTGTACAGCACCGCATTCAGGCAGCCCCGACGCCGAGCTTCGTCTTCAAAAGCTTTCAGCAACTGGCTGCCGAGGCCCGTGCCACGCAGGGAGTCGGGCAGGTGAAACAGGTCAAGGAAGGCCATGCCGAACGCTGTTCTACCCGTAATGCCTCCCAAGACTTCCTGGGTGTGCGGGTCTCTGATCAACACCGTCAAAGGGCGCCGGTCATGGTAACCGGCGGCCTGTTCGTTGAAGGCGGCCAGGCCGCTACTCAGGATGCGCTCGGCGTCGGGGTTGGGTTGGTCGCTGATTTCAATCTGAGCATGCTGCATCGCGATGGCGTCCGTGTTGTGCCTAACCTTGGCGCTGGCCCGTGGTTCAGTTGGGCGAGGCGTCTGATGAGTGTTCGGGTGATGCTTGTCCTGTTTTGTTTCCAGAGGGCGTTGCAGCGTCTGTTGCCGGCGCCGACTTCCTGGGTGTGCGAATCGCGTTGCTGCTTTGAGTGAGGACACAGTAGTCGGAATGTTCCGGCCACTCCTTGAGCGTTTTGTTGATCAGGCGGGTTGGGCACAAAAGCAGCACATCGCCGAAGGAAAACAGTGGGAATGCGCGTACCACGGGGTGACCACGCAATTCTTCGACCTCGCCCCAGATTTGCGTATCGAAATCTTCCGTGGCCCAGGTTTTTGTCAGCCAGAACCTGGCCTCCACCGGGTCACGCGCCTTCATGGCAAGCGCCGCCGAATAAACGATGGAGGCAGAACTTCCCGGTGCAACAACAATGACCATTGCCGCGCAGGCGACCACTGCCAGCAGGCTAAAGAACAGGCGCTTGAACAGGTCCCCCTTGCAAACATAGAACACCACCACGGGCAGTAGGGGGACGGTGGTGGCGAACATCGAGATAAACATCAAGCGGTTCATGCCGTCGAGCGTGTCTTTGTCGGCATAGGCGCTGTAGATCAAGCTGGCGGGAAATACCGCAGAGAACACCGTTGCAATCAGCAACAATGCAAGCATGAGGATGAACAATCCCCGTACCGGCCAGCTGCGAGGTTTTGCGGTACTCGCAAAGGTTGCACAGATGTCGACGGCAACGCGGAATCCGGGTAACGCCACCAGGCCAAACAAGGTGGCGGCAAGACCAACCAGGGTATAGAGCAGCGTGTCGTCACCGCTCAACGAAGGCCCCTTGAAGCTGTGCCACAGCATTGCAAGGATACCGCTCAATACCGGCACAAATAGGATGCCCACCAATTTGCGCTGTTGGGACGCCGCATCACTGAACAAGGACATCGTTAGCCCGAACAGGAATGTGGTCGATAACAGAATGAACAGGTACACCCCCAGCATGCCGGCCACGGCGGCGAGCCAGGGAATCAGCGCCGACTTGGCCTCCAGCGCAGCGGCCATCAGGTCCGGGCGGCCTATCGCAGTCGCGTAGGTGGACAGCGTATAAAACCCCAGCAATGTGCCCAGCCCCGCGAAAATAACGCTGAGGGGCGCCCAATAGATGGCCATTCGTTTGAGGTTTTTCTTAACAGCTTGTTGAAAGGTGGGCGGTGTTGCGTTGAGCACGAGGTGATTCCTTCCCTGGACAAAAATAGCGGTGATGTACCCGGAGCATGTTGGGCTGAGCGTTAAAGCGCCATCACCATCTCATGCCACGCCATCCCGCCGTGATCCGAAGGCGAAGGCCGAACATAGGTGTAACCCAGCCGCGCATACAACGGCACATGCCGCTCCTTGCACATCAGGTGAATGGTTCGTTTGCCTAGCGTTTTCATGCGCTGCACAAACTCGCTCATCAACACCGTGGAATAGCCGTTGCCCTGATGCGCGGGGTCGACCACCACCGACATGATCACCACGTTCGGCGCCTCGGGTGCATGCCCCACCAACTCCTTGAATGCCTCGTCCGACATCACCACTTCATGGGCGCAGCCACTGTTGATAAATCCCACCACCTCGCCATCGGCTTCAAGAATCAGGAAGCCTTGCGGGTACAACGCAATGCGCGTGGCGATCTTCTCCAGGGTCGCGGCTTCGTCGCCTTCGTAGGCAGTGATTTCTATCTCAAAGCAACGGGCAGCGTCGGCGGGGAGGGCGTTGCGCAGGGTGAGGGCGGGCATGCAGGTTCCTGGGGCATTGATTGAAAGGGCACATGATAGATACAAACCCGCCACGTGGCACAGTCTACGGTGTATGTCGCGACATCCTGACTGTTGCACTGCCCCCAGCATCGCGCCACTCGATCGCGCTAATATAAAAAACCACGTCTGGCTCCAAGGTATCGATCAGGCCTTGAAGTCACCAACACGCATAAAGGAAGGACCCTGTGCTGGAAATAAAACGCGCCACCCCCGAAGACGCCAACGCCGCTTTTGACATCCGCCGCGAAGCCATCCGCAGCCAATGCATCGGTGCCTACACCGCTGAGCAAATGGCGCTCTGGACTCGCGGCAGTGCCGACGATGGTTACAGCACGTTGATGGAAAAACCGTTTTACCTCGGCTGGGTAAACGATGAACCGGTCGCCACCGGCATGCTCGACCTCGACAACAATGAAGTGGGCGCGTTGTTTGTACTGCCGCAGTTCACCGGGCGTGGGTACGGCAAGGCGATGCTGGATCATCTTGAGGCGCTTGCGCGGGAACTGGAGTTAGCAGAGGTGGTGCTGGATGCGACGTTGAATGCGGCGAGTTTCTATCGGGCATGCGGCTATGTGGGGGAGCAGCCGGCGATCTACCACTCGCCGTCGGGGCTGGAGTTGGCGTGTATACCGATGACTAAGCGGATTGAATGAGCAGCGCTGCCCAATGAGGGGCTTACTGGCGATAGCGGTGGTTCAGGCAACAAAGCTCTCGACGCCGTCCTTGCCCCTCATCAGGTACGGAAAGCCGCGCGCAGCCGCTCTATAACCGCGTCAACCGAATCCCCATGAACCTGCGGCGGCACCCGACTTTCCCCAAATTCGCGCCACACAAACAGCGTCAACTCGGCGCCGTCGGTCTGCGCCTGCGCATGGCCAGGCGCGGCAAAGCTATGCAGCAGTCGATAACGCTCATCCCGCCAGAACGCATCCTCCACCCAGTCATACACCGGGATGAAATGAAAATGCAGCGGGAACCCTGGCATATGCCCGTAGCGGCTGATGTACAGCCACTTGGGTTCGAGTTGGGCCTCCATGACCCGCTGGGTCCTGGCCAGTAACCCACCCAGTTCGGCCAGTGCGGCTTCCGGCATGTCGGCCAGGGAATGAATACGCGCCTTGGCGCCCAGCATCAGGTAGCCCGGCAGTTTTGACGCCAGGTGATGGTTGAGCTGCCAGTGCTCGGTCTCAAGCAGGATGTAAGCAGGGTCGATCTGCATCAGCGCGCATCCACGGGAACAAGACCGGCAGGATAACAAGCGTCGCCACCTGTATCCCACAAAAGCATGGGATCTGTGTCTGTCGCCTACCGTTGCAGGCCGATAGCCTCCCTCCACCATCACTCACGACTGAGCCCCCCATGAACCTCACCGCTGTCCCCTTTGGCACCACCGACTGGTCCGCCATCGACCCCGTCGTTTACCCCGGCGTTACCGGCCATGCGCTGTGGCGCACCTGCCATTTCGGAAACACTCGTGTACGCATGGTGGAGTACACCCCCGGCTACCTGGCCGATCACTGGTGCAAACGCGGGCATGTGTTGTTGTGCCTGGAAGGCGAGTTGGACACGGAGTTGGAAGACGGCCGTCAGTTCACGCTGACGGCCGGGATGAGTTACCAGGTAGGTAATGACATGGAAGCGCATCGCTCATCGACGAGCGTTGGGGCGAAGCTGTTTATCGTGGATTGATGCAGCACGGTCAGTGCATCTTGCTGTGGTCCATATGGCTATGGTCCACACCATCCAAACCACGTGCTGGCGCGGTCACTTCCACGGTCTGCTGTTCACCCTTGGCGTTTTCCACCGTCAGGGTCAGCGGTACTTGGTCGCCTTCCTTGATCTGCCCGGTCAGGCCCATCAGCATCACGTGGTAGCCATTCGGGTCGAGTGTGACGGCCTTGCCTGCGGGCAAGGCCACTGCGTCTACCGGGCCCATGCGCATGACGTCGTCTTTCATGCTCATTTCATGGATCTGCACGTCCTTTGCCACCGGCGATGCCACACGCAGTAACTTGCTGTCGCTGTCCGCCGTGACGGTCATGAACGCGCCGCTGGACGGCTGGCCCTGCACCGTGGCGCGCACCCAGGCGTCGGTCACTTGCACCTGGGCGCTGGCGTGGGCGGCGAAACCCAAGAGGGCGAGGCCGAAGGTGAAGCGCTTGAGGTGTTGAACGGCAGTCATTAGCAGACCTCCATGACGGTGAGCAGGTCTTCTGCGCACTCTTTTGCGGTAAGGGATGCTTGCAGGCCCAGGCGCAGGTTGCCGCGCGTGTCGAAGACGAAACTGGTGGCCGTGTGGGACAGCGTGTAGGTGTCTCCGGCGGGGATCTTTTCATAAAAGATCCCGAACTCCTTGGCGGCCACGGCGATTTCTTCGGGGGTGCCGTACAGCGCTTCGAAGCTCGGATCGAAGGCCTTGACGTACTTGTCGAGAATCTCCGGTGTGTCGCGTTCCGGGTCGAGGGTGATAAAGATTACCTGCATGATCTCGCCGTCGCGGCCCATCAGCTTCTTGGCTTGGGCGGCGCGGGCGAGGGTGGTCGGGCACACGGCCGGGCACTGGGTGAAGCCGAAGAACACCACCGGCATCAGGCCACGGTAGGAGCTGAGGGTGACGGTGTCGCCCTCGGTGTTCTTGAGCTTGAAGGTGCGGCCCATGATCTTGTCGCTCAAGTCCTTGCCGTACTTGAAGTTCAACCTGGGGCTGTTGTCACAACCGGTCAGCAGGCCCAGACCCAGCAGGCCCATGCCGGTCAGGACCTTGCGGCGGGTGAATAACGTACTCATCAACTGTGCATCCTGTGAAACGCCTGCATTGCTCTGGATCTACACATCAGGCTTTGAAAAGGAGTAAACGAGGAGGGCGCCAAGTCTACCAACCCTGGCGATGGCACGTAATCTGCGACGTTCTGCCACAGGGGGCCGCCGTATTTCATCCCTTTGCGGCTTCGGTGGTAGAGTCGCCGCCATGAAATCGAGCCACCCCGACCGTTCGCCAATCGTCTGGACCCTGTACTTCTGCGTACTGATGAACCTGTTCGTGTGCGGTTTGGGCCATGGCCAGATGATGGGCCAGGAGCTCAATGGGATCGGCGGCGCGTTCTGTTCGGTGGACGGTAAGCAGGCGCCACTTTCCGACAAAGGGTTGGGCAGCCCATCTTCCAGCAACATCTCGAACTACTTTGCCTGCCCGGTGTGCGCCGCCCTGACGGTCGCCCTGGTGTTCCTGATTGGACTGGCGTGGCTGTTGGGCCTCGGACAAACCCCGCGCCCGGCCCATGAACAACGCAACAAGGCGCCTCCGCGCCATGCCTGGCCCTCGGCCAATCCCCGCGCTTCCCCCGCATTCTGACGTGTGCCTTGGGCTTCCTGTGACCAGGAGGCGTTCTATCGTCACGACTGTGAGTGCATTTCATGAACCAACAATTGCCTGCAGGCGCCAGTCGCCTGGTCAGCAAGGCGTCCCGTCGCCTGCGCGCGGAACCGGCGCGGGCTGAATACCCGAGTAACTCCCGCTGCTTCGTGCGCCTGGATGCGCGCCTTTTGCCCTACTGGCACACCCTGTTCGATATCTGCCCAGCGCTGCTAAAGCTCGACCCGCCCGAGGGCTTGAACCTGTTCCGCAGCTTTATGACCTGGGCCTATCGCAACCAGCCCGCGCAGGATTGGACCTACCACCTGAATGTGTGCCGCTGGTTGCTGGGCTCGACGTATCGCCAGCACATCGACGATGAGCCCATCGAAGCGTTCATGGCGGCCGCCGCAGCGTGTTGGGTCAACACCGATACCAGCCACGCGCAGGGGGTAGTCCTGGCCTGGCAATCGATGACGGTGTTCGATTGCAAGCAAGCAATGTTCGCCGACGCTGCACCCTCAGCCTTGCCACCCTCGCCATGGGATTTCGCCTGGTGCCCGTTGAATGCCCAAGGACGCTTCAACGACTGGTTGCCTGTGCCTTGATCAGTATCAAGGCGCGTGCGTATTGCGTTGGCACTAAATGGTGCAGCACATCGCAGCGTCGGTGGCGTGGCCCGGAACAGCGCTCGCTGACTGACAGGCTGCGCTGCCGATTACGGTTGAGCTGTCAGCTGCCGGTGCGCGGTTTTTGCTGACGGTCTTTGTCTCTATCGTCGCGGTCATCAGCCTTGGGAGTTTTGTCCGGCTGTTTGACGGTGTCCTGGCTTTTTTTGCCACTGTCGGCCGGGCTGCTCGGGTACGTGCCGGGTGGCAGCGCGGAGCCTGCAGCCCCATCACCTGCAACAGCATTGGCTGCAGGTGTCGGGTTGTCGCCGAAAGCGGCGAGGGCGGGTTGGCCTGAAAGAGCCGTCAGGCAGAGTGCAAGCACGATCCTTTGTCTATTCGTCATGATTCAATCCTCTTGATTCATCGAACACACCCGTGGACTTGTCCACGGGTCGACGGGTGCGTCACGCAGCCATTGGCTTGTCCGCCATCGCCTTCTTATGCGCGGCCTTCATGGCTTGCATTTGTTCACCCAGTTCTTCCAGTAGAGCTTTGCCCAGCAGTTTCTTCGCTTGAGGAAACATCTCGGTTTCCTCTTCTTCAATGTGGTGTTCCAGCAGTTCCTTGACCACCTTCACCCGACCGGAAAACTCGGTGGTGGACGGCTCCGTCTGCTTCAGGTCAGGCAGCACCAGCGAGTCGACCGTGCGATGTTCTTCCTTGGCTTCGTGGTACATGATGTCCTGCTCCTTACCGCCGGCTTTACGGAACGCCGGGTACAGAATCTCTTCTTCAAGCTTGGTGTGCAGGCTGATTTCCATTTCGAGTTTAGCCAGCAACTCGGTGCGCTTTTTAACCCCGCGTTCGGTGGATTCGCTCAGTTGGGTCAACAATGCTTTAACACGTTCATGGTCGGCTTTGAGCAGGTCGATGGCATTCATGATGAAACCTCACAGTCAGGGTACGGGCGCGTCGAGGTGCGCGCGTTGTCTGGTAGGAAATTGCATAAGTCAGACCATCATGGATGATCGGTTAAACGTCATTCGAATCAATAAGTTGAGATTGATTTTAGAAAACCTGTGTCGTGCAGCTTGCATGGTCGGTCCCCAACCAGGTTGCATTAAACCCGCTTCTACCTGCGCACTGGACAGACAGAGGTGACTCGGCATGTGCCGCAACCATTGGGCGAGAGCGCCCTGGCGTAATTTCGATGGAACCCTTGGGGGGAATGCTTGACCTAACCCATAGACCTCAGGAGGTGAATCATGGAAATAAATTATGTCTGGATCGGTTTGGCGGTAATTCTGCTGCTCTTGGAATTGTGGGCAATTAACGTCGTATTGCGCAGTACCGGTGGCTGGGAGACCAAGGGGCTGTGGCTGGTGATCCTGATCTTTGTGCCGTTGCTGGGCCTGATTGCGTGGGCGATGTTCGGGCCCAAACGCGAGATGCCGGAACACCGCAAGAGCTGACGCCTAAGGCCGTTAGCAAACAGGCGCCCTATGGGCGCCTGTTTACGTTCAGGTGCCGGATATCAGCCAGCCAGCGCCTTGGCAATCGCCTCATTGAACGCCGGCAAATCGTCGGGTGTACGGGAGGTGATCAAGGTCCAGCCATTGGCGTTGCATTGCTTGACCTCGGCGTCGACCCAACCGGCAGCGCCGGCGTTTTCCAGGTCGATGCGGACGCTTTTGTAGGAGGTCAACGTCTTGCCTTTGATCACGCCCGCGTCGATCAGGGTCCACGGCCCATGACAGATGGCCGCAATGGTTTTGCCGTCGGCGGCGAAGTCCTTGATCAAGCGCAGCGCCGCTGCGTCCTGGCGCAGGGTGTCGGCGTTCACGGTACCGCCGGGGATCACCAGCGCATCAAAATCGCTGCTCTGCACATCCGACAGTTGCACCTCGGATTCCACGGTCCTGTCCTTTTCGGTATCACCGACAAACGTTTGGGTGCTGCCGCCCTTGCTGGAAGCGTGGGTCACCGTCGCGCCAAAACCGCGCAGCGCTTCCAGGGGCTTGAGCAACTCGTCGCGCTCGATGCCGGTGTTGGAGGTGATGATGAGGATTTTCTTTCCGTTGAGTTGCGAGGTCATGGTCGAGTGTCTCCTGGGTGAAGGGGGTTAATGGTCGTGTCTGGCCTGTCGCTTCCTGGCCATTTCAGCTTCGCCGATACCTCACTGTTGAGGGCGCGCGTGGGCAAAAGGTTTAAATTTTTTTGCGCCGATTTCTACGCTGCAATTTCCTTGAACTATCGAAATACCCAGGGCTCTGCTTCACACAGGACGCGATTTTTTGTGCGCCGTTAATTGCTTGGAGAGATACCGTGGCCGCTCCCCTAACTGCCGTTAAAACGCCTGACCGTATGAGCTCGCAAGAGGCACGGAAAAGTGCAGACTCAGCCGCCACGGCTGATCGCAAGCGGGGTCAATAAGCATGGCGCGCGCCATTACCGCTGCTGAATTGGGGATCGAACTCAAGCCTGACGACGACAGCGGCTTGTTCAAGTGGTTTATCGCCAGTTTCCTGATGGGCAAGCGAATCCAGGCACCCATTGCCGCACAGGCGTACAGGGTGATTGTGGAGCAGCAGGGGCGCGACACTGCCCGCAAGTTGCAGCACTGTACGTCGCGAGAATTGGTGGCAATGCTGGGGTGTGCCCATTACGTTCGCTACGACGAATCTACTGCGCAGCGGCTGCTGGACCTCAGCGCGAAGCTGAACGCCGATTACGGGGGCAAGATCACTCACGTACGTCGCGCCAGTGCAGACCGCAAGGCGTTTGAGAACCGCTTGGCCGAGTTCGATGGCGTAGGCCCCAAGACCATCGAGATTTTCATGCGCGATGCGGCGGCGGTCCTGTTTTGACGGGATTGTTGTACGTCGGCTGTGCGGGCTGGAGCTTGCCGCGTGAGCACTGGCCGGCGTTCAGCGACGCGGGCACCCATTTGCAGCGCTACGCGTCGCGCTTTAACGCGGTGGAGATCAACAGCTCGTTCTATCGTCCACACCTGCCGAAAACGTACGCACGTTGGGGCCAATCCGTGCCGTCTGCGTTTCGTTTTTCGGTGAAAGTGCCCAAACGTATTACCCACGAGTTGGGCCTGCAGCGTTGTGAAGCTGCGCTGGATGAGTTTCTCGAACAGTGCGCGCCACTGCGTGAACACCTGGGCTGCCTGCTGGTGCAACTGCCTCCCTCATTGAGCTATGAGCCCTCCAGTGCCAGCGTCTTTTTCATGGCTGTTCGCCGATGTTTTGCCGGCAATGTGGTGCTTGAGCCGCGCCACGCCAGTTGGCTGGCAGCTGAGGCGATGTTGCAGGATTTGCACATAGGACGGGTGGCAGTCGACCCACCCGTGATCGACGCCACGCCCACCTGCGCGGGATGGCAAGGCGTGCGCTATTGGCGCCTGCACGGATCACCGCGCATCTATCACAGCGCCTATGGCCCGGAGCGTGTACTCGGGTTCGCAAGGCACCTGAGCCGGTCGGCCGCAGACGGCGTTCCTACCTGGTGCATTTTCGACAACACCGCCAGCGGCCATGCGGTGGCCGATGCCCTGTACCTACTCGACCTCAACCCGCAACACTTCCAACCCTAGCTGCTCGTACGCCTCCACACTCGGCACATGCCACTCGGTAATCAACGTGTGAATCCTGCTGCACGGCGCCACCACAAACGGCTCCACCGCGCCGAGTTTGTCCGCCATGGTCACCGCGACCACCTGGGAGGCGCTGTCGAGGAAGGCTTGCTTGACCGCGACTTCATCAAAGTGCAGCGAGCTGATGCCTACTTGCGGATGCAATGCGCATACGCCGGTAAACAACAGGTCGGCCTTGATGCTCTGGATCAGGCGTACGGCTTCGTGGCCGCCGGTGGACAGCGTGGCCGGGTTGAGTTGGCCGCCGGCCAGAATCACGGTCACATTGGGATGGTCGGCCAAGGCAATGGCGATCATCGGTGAGGTTGTGACCACCGTCAGCCGGATTGCGCGCGGCAATGACTGAGCGATCTGCAGCGTGGTCGAGCCGGAATCGAACAGCACAATCTGGCCGTCTTCCACCCTCTGTGCGGCCAACTGCGCGAGTTGGCGTTTGGCGTCATTGGTCTCGCCGACCCGGGTGAAAAAATCTTTGCCTGTGTCCTTGGGCCGAGGCAGGGCGCCGCCGTGTACGCGCTGCAACAGGCCGGCGGCGGCGAGTTCGCCGAGGTCACGACGGATGGTGTCCTGAGACACCGCAAAGTGTTCCACCAGTTCCGAGGCGGTGACTTTGCCGTCGCGCTCCAGCAGCAACAGAATCTTCTGTTTGCGGAGGGAAGGCAGGTCGATGGCTTGATGAGTGTCGTGCATGTTTTTGCGCTTTTTTGCGGGTTTGTGCGAGATTAGTCGCCCGTAGATATAAACGCAATCACTGGTTGAGCGACCGTGGTGCGGCTACTCTCTGCGCTCAGTTCAGGGAGAGGTGACCTAGATGTCGTTGATCACAACCATCGAAGATTTACGCAAGCTGGCGCAAAAACGTGTCCCAAGGATGTTCTACGATTATGCCGATTCCGGCTCTTGGACTGAGAGCACCTACCGGGCGAATGAAAGCGATTTTGCCCGGATCAAATTCCGCCAGCGGGTGGCGCGCAACATTGATGAGCGATCGATCCGCACCGCTATGATCGGCCAGGACATGGCCATGCCCGTGGCCCTGGCTCCCACCGGCCTGGCGGGTATGCAGCATGCCGATGGCGAGATTCTCACCGCCCGCGCTGCCGCCAGGTTTGGCCTGCGCTACACCTTGTCGACCATGAGCATCTGCTCCCTTGAAGACATCGCTGAACAGGTGGGCCAGCCGTTCTGGTTCCAACTGTATGTGATGCGTGACCGTGGCTTCGTCGAGCAACTGATCGAACGCGCCAAGGCCGCTGGCGTGGATGCGCTGGTGCTGACCCTGGACTTGCAGATCCTGGGGCAACGGCACAAGGACCTGATCAACGGCCTGTCTGCGCCGCCCAAACTGACCCTGCCGAATATCCTCAATATGGCGACCAAACCGCGTTGGGTGATGGGCATGCTCGGCACCCAACGGCGCGGTTTCGGCAATATCGTCGGGCATGTGAAGGGTGTGGCGGACATGAGTTCGCTGTCGTCCTGGACCGCCCAGCAATTCGACCCGCGACTGAGCTGGGACGATGTGGCGTGGATCAAGAAATGCTGGGGCGGCAAGTTGATCATCAAGGGCATCCTTGATGTCGAAGACGCGCGCCTGGCGGCTGATTCCGGTGCGGATGCCTTGGTGGTGAGCAACCACGGTGGCCGTCAGTTGGACGGCGCGCCGTCGAGCATCAGCCAGTTGCCGGCGATTGTCGACGCGGTAGGCGAGCGTATCGAGGTGTGGCTCGATGGCGGTATTCGTTCCGGCCAGGACGTACTCAAGGCGATGGCGCTCGGCGCTAAAGGCACCATGATCGGTCGTGCGCATTTGTATGGTTTGGGTGCGATGGGTGAGGCGGGGGGGACCAAGGCACTTGACATCATCGCCCGTGAATTGGACGTGTCGATGGCGCTGTGTGGCTATAACGATATACGCGATGTGAACCGTGAGATTTTGCTGCCGGGGACCTTTCCCGAAAGCATTGTTTGAGCAAAAAAATCGTAAAAATACGAAAAGAGTTGTCCACGAAAACCGTGGGTATCTCTGTGGATAACTTTGCAAGACCCCGGCGGGTATGGCGATTTAGCCCGCGGTCAATATTTGATCAACTTTCAGCGAGGCCCAGTATGGGCAGGGTTTGCGCTTGACAGCCAAGCGCGAACCCAGTGCCGAAAAGCTGTTTTATGACTCGCCCTTGCGCTCCGCGGAGTGCGTGACAACGTGGGCGGGCATCTTGGTCTGCATCAAGTTGTCGAGAGCCTGGCGATAACTGCGACCGGCCAGACTCATGCTGTTGTTATGGCTGGCGCCGGGCACCAGCAACAGCCGCTTGGGTTCCTGGGCAGCTTCAAACAATTGCTGGCTGAAGCGTGGCGGCACGTAGCGGTCGTCGAGGCCATGCACCACCAGCAACGGCATATGGATGTCGGCAATCTTGTCGATGGAATCAAACTTTTGCGACAGCAACCAGCGCACCGGCAACGACGTGTTGGCCACCGCCGTCGCCACGTCTGCCAGGGAGGTAAAGGTGGATTCGATCACCAGGCCGCGCACCGGCCGAGGCGTTTGCTTGCCCAGTTCGGCAGCCAGGTCGATGGCGACCGCGCCACCGAGGGAATGCCCGTAGATCAGGCGCTTGCTCGGGTCGGGTTGCAGCACTTGGAAACGTTCCCATGCGATACGCGCATCTTCGTACACGGTGGTTTCCGACGGCAGCTCGCCGCGGCTTTGGCCAAAGCCGCGATAGTCGATGGCCAGAACCGAATAGCCGAGGGCATGCAATTGCTCGATGCGGAACAATTGCCCGGTGAGGTTCCAACGTACCCCATGCAGGTAGAGGATCGCTGGCGCGTCCTTTTTGTCCGCCGGGTACCACCAACCATGAATGTTCTGCCCCGACTTAAAACTGGCGGGCTTGAGTTCAAATTCCTGCACCGCCTTGGGCAAGCCGCTGTACCAACTGGCGGTGCCCGGTTCGATGCGAAACACCAGTTCGCGCTCCTTGTGTTGCAGCACGCTGCACCCTACCGGCAGGCCGACGATCAACAACGCCATGCACAGCAGGGGCAACCAGCGCAGGCTCAGGCGCGATAGAAAACGAGAGGGCATGAAGATTCCTGAACAAAGATGAAGCTGGGGTTTTACCAGATGGCCTACACAGGCAGGTATAAATTCGACGGCCGCCCACGGCGATTGCTTGCAAAGTGTTACAGCATTGAACAACCCGTACACCGGTTGTTAGGGTAGGCGGCCGAACAGGAGAGCAAGCACATGGATTTCACAGGTAAAACCGCCATCGTCACCGGCGGTGCGCGTGGGTTGGGACTCAGTTATGCACGGGCACTGGCCCTGGGCGGTGCCCGGGTGGTGATCAGCGATATCGGCGCCGACAAGGTGGGCGCCGGCAACGATGCCTCGGTGGTCCAGGCGGCGGCAGAAGCCTTGCAGGCCGAAGGGCTCGCGGTGATCGGACATGGCGGTGACTTGTCCACCAACGAGGGCTGTCAGCAACTGGTTGCGTACGCCATCGAGGCATTCGGTCAACTCGATATCCTTATTCACAACGCCGGTTGGGTGGGTTACCAGAACATCCAAGACCTGGATGCCGCGTTCCTGCAGCGGGCCATGGACATCAACCTCTACGCGCCACTTTGGCTGTGCAAGCACGCGTGGCCGCACCTTCTGCGCTCAACCGCGCCACGGATTATCCTCACCACGTCCGACCGCGCCATGTACGCACAATACGAGCAGACCGGCCTGGTGGCCTACAGCGCTGGCAAGATGGCGCAACTGGGGATCATGAACGCGCTGAGCCATGAGGGCGCCGAGGCCGGCATCCGGGTCAATGCGATCTCGCCGGTGGCCAAGACGCGGATGTGGGGCGTGACCGAGGAACCTGACGAACTCAAGCCGGATTGGGTAACCCCGGGGGTATTGTTTCTCGCCTCCACGCTGTGCGAGGACACGGGCTACATCCTGCGGGCCAGCAACGGTCAATTCACCGCAACGCGCTTCACTGAGAATCCCGGGGTGGACTACCCGCGCAACCTGGCGCGGATCAACGCCGGCAGTGCTGAAGAAGTCGCGGCCGCGTGGCCTCGCATCAAACAAGCGTGAACCCCCGATTACTCCTTGGAACAAAGAGCCCGACCATGGACAACAGCCCCGTTCGCATCACCGCCGAAGAGACCCTCTCGGACAACTGGTACCTGCTGAAAAAATACAGCTTCGACCTGCGTCGTCGCGACGGCAGTTGGCAAGCTCAGACCCGCGAGGTGTACGACCGAGGCAATGGCGCGACCATCCTGCTGTACAACCGCGCGCAACGCACCGTGTTGCTGATTCGCCAGTTCCGCATGCCCACCTTCGTCAATGACTACCACGGTTACCTGATCGAAGCGGCGGCGGGCTTGCTGGACAATGCCAGCCCCGAGGAGCGTATTCGCCTGGAAGCCGAGGAAGAGACCGGTTATCGCGTGGGGCAGGTTGAGAAGGTCTACGCGGCGTTCATGAGCCCAGGCTCGGTCACTGAGCGGATTCACTTTTTTATCGGCGAATACCAGCCGGGGGATCGGGTCAGTGGTGGCGGTGGCCTGGAAGAGGAGGGCGAGGACATCGAGGTGCTGGAACTGGGCTTCGAGCAGGCCCTGGCGATGGTGCAGAGCGGCGAGATCGCCGACGGCAAGACCATCATGCTGCTGCAGCACCTGGAGTTGCGTATGTTGAAAGAAGGCTGGTGACTTAAACAGCACGTACATCCAATTTTCCCACCCACCATCCGCGGCAAACTCCCCTCATCGCTGACATTTCAAGGCAGAGGGGCACACCATGGACCCAGCACCACAGACGGGACCCGACGAAGTCGTCACCCTGGTCGTCAAACACTTGATCAAGCAAGGCCAGGAAGCCAACTACGAAGCCTGGCTGCGCCGCATCGTGCGCATCGCCGGCGAGCGCCCAGGGCACTTGGGTGTCGACGTGGTGCGCAGCAAACAGAACAACCTGGCGCTATTCACTTGCGTATTGCGCTACCGCTCCACCGACGACCTGGAAACCTGGCTCGACTCCCCCGAGCGTAAAACCCTGATTGTCGAAGCCTCGCCGATGCTGGCCGATGGCGACAAGACCGAGATCGGTGCGGTCAACGAATTCTGGTTCGCGCCCCTGGCCGACAGCGCCGCCAAGCCGCCGCGCTGGAAACAGGCGGTCGTCAGCCTGTTTGTGATTTTGCCGCAGACCTTGCTTTTGCCGTTTATCTGGGGGCCCATCCTGCGTCTGCACCCGTTCCTGTCCAACTACGTGGTCTCCACCTTCCTGGTCACCCTGACCATCGTGCTGCTGGTGGTGTACCTGCTGATGCCGGCGGCTACCCGCCTGTTCGCACCCTGGCTTGAAGCCTCTGTAAAGGAAACCCTATGAACGCCGATCTGATTCTGTTCAATGGCCAGTTCCACACCGTGGACCGTGAAAACCCGCGCGCAACCGCCGTCGCCATCAGCCAGGGCCGCTTTGTCGCCGTCGGCACCGATGGCGAGGCCATGGCCCTGCGTGGCAGCGGCACCCAGGTCATCGACCTCAAGGGCCGCACCGTGATTCCCGGCCTAAATGACTCCCACCTGCACCTGATCCGTGGCGGGCTGAACTACAACCTCGAACTACGCTGGGAAGGCGTGCCGTCCCTGGCCGATGCACTGCGCATGCTCAAGGACCAGGCCGACCGCACGCCCACGCCGCAATGGGTGCGCGTGGTGGGCGGCTGGAACGAATTCCAGTTCGCCGAAAAACGCATGCCGACCCTGGAAGAACTCAACCAGGCCGCGCCGGACACGCCGGTGTTTGTGCTGCACCTGTATGACCGCGCCTTGCTCAACCGCGCCGCGTTGCGCGTGGCCGGCTACACCAAAGACACGCCGAACCCGCCGGGCGGCGAGATCGTGCGCGACAGCAACGGCAACCCCACCGGCATGCTGGTGGCGCGGCCCAACGCGATGATTCTGTATTCGACCCTGGCCAAGGGCCCGAAACTGCCGCTGGAATACCAGGTCAACTCCACGCGCCAGTTCATGCGTGAACTCAATCGCCTGGGCCTCACCAGCGCCATCGACGCCGGCGGCGGTTTCCAGAACTACCCCGATGACTACGCGGTGATCGAGCAACTGGCCAAGGACGAACAGCTGACGGTGCGCATCGCCTACAACCTGTTCACCCAGAAGCCCAAGGAAGAACTCAGCGACTTCAAGAACTGGACCGGCAGCGTCACCCTGCACCAGGGCGATGACTACCTGCGCCATAACGGCGCCGGCGAGATGCTGGTGTTCTCGGCGGCAGACTTTGAAGACTTCCTGGAGCCGCGCCCGGATCTGCCCCTGACCATGGAGCAGGAGCTGGAACCGGTGGTGCGCCACCTGGTGGAACAACGCTGGCCGTTCCGCTTGCATGCCACCTATGACGAGTCCATCTCGCGCATGCTCGACGTGTTCGAAAAGGTCAACCGCGACATCCCGTTTAATGGGCTGCCGTGGTTTTTCGACCACGCCGAGACCATCACCCCGAAAAATATCGAGCGCGTTCGAGCCCTCGGCGGCGGCATTGCGATCCAGGACCGCATGGCGTTCCAGGGTGAGTATTTTGTCGAGCGCTACGGTGCCAAGGCTGCCGAAGCCACGCCGCCGATCAAGCGCATGCTCGCCGAAGGCGTGCCGGTAGGGGCGGGCACCGACGCCACGCGGGTGTCGAGCTACAACCCTTGGACCTCGCTGTACTGGATGGTCAGCGGCCGTACCGTCGGCGGCCTGGAACTGCACGCCGAAGGTCTGCCGCGCCTCACCGCGCTGGAGCTGTTCACCCATGGCAGCGCCTGGTTCTCGTCCGAGCAGGGCAAGAAAGGCCAGATCAAGGTCGGCCAATTGGCGGACGTCGCCGCGCTGTCAGCGGACTTCTTCAGTGTCGATGAAGAAGCCATCAAGTGGATCGAGTCAGTGCTCACCGTGGTGGGCGGCAAGGTCGTGTACGGCGCCGGCGACTTCGAAGACTACGCACCGCCGCGCGTGCCGGTGCTGCCGGACTGGTCGCCGGTGGTCAAGGTGCCGGGTCACTGGCGTCCAAGTTCACCTTTGCAAGCTCAAGTACACCAATGCAGCGGCCCGTGCGGCGTGCATTCCCACAGCCATGAGAAAGCCCGTCTTTCCAGCGTGCCGGTCAGCGACTTCCAGGGCTTCTGGGGTGCGTTCGGCTGCTCGTGTTTTGCCTTTTAAAACCCCCCAAGGAGTTAACCCATGACTTACAAGCGCTTGAACAAAGATGACGCCGTCGTACTGTTGGTCGACCATCAGACGGGCCTGATCTCCCTGGTACAGGATTTCTCCCCCAATGAATTCAAGAACAACGTACTGGCCCTGGCCGACGTGGCGAAGTTCTTCAACCTGCCGACCATCCTGACCACCAGTTTTGAAGGCGGTCCTAACGGCCCACTGGTGCCAGAACTCAAGGCACTGTTCCCGGACGCGCCGTACATCGCCCGTCCTGGCCAGATCAACGCCTGGGACAACGAAGATTTCGTCAAGGCGGTCAAGGCCACCGGCCGCAAGCAGATCATCATTGCCGGTGTAGTGACGGACGTGTGCGTAGCGTTCCCGACCCTGTGTGCCCTCGCTGAAGGCTTCGAAGTGTTCGTCGTCACCGATGCTTCCGGGACCTTCAATGAAACCGTGCAACAAGCCGCCTGGGCGCGCATGACCGCCGCCGGCGCCCAACTGGTGAACTGGTTCTCCGTGGCCTGCGAGCTGCAAGTGGACTGGCGCAACGACATGGAAGGCCTGGCCAACCTGCTGTCGCCGCGCATCCCCAACTACCGCAACCTGATGAACAGCTACTCGGCGTTTACTGCCAAGTAACCGGTTTTCAAGCCTGTAGGTGATCAATGTGGGAGGGGCTTGCCCCCGATAGCGGTGCCTCAGTCAAAGCTATTGAGACTGACACACCGCAATCGGGGGCAAGCCCCCTCCCACATTTGATTTGTGGTGTTGCGACCATCCAGTTATAAATCAGCCCATCGTCCACCGAGAAGCGACAATGAACCCCTTCGAAGACATGCGCCTGTTTTGCCAGGTCATGGAATCCGGCAGCTTCACCGCTGCCGCCGAACAATTGGGCCTGTCCAAGCAATTCGTCAGCCGCCGCCTGATCCAGCTGGAAGATCGCCTCGGCGTGCGCCTGCTCAACCGCTCGACGCGCCGGCTGGATGTCACGCCCCTGGGCCAGAGCTACTACGAATCCGCCTTGCGCCTGCTCGGTGAAGTCGAGCAAGTGGAGCAGGGCATCGCCGGCCAGAACAGCGAACCGCGCGGCACCATTCGCCTGAGTGCGCCGTTGTCGTTTGCCATGGCGCACCTGGGTTGCCTGTTACCGTTGTTTTTGCAGCGCCATCCCCAAGTGTCGGTGGAGGTCGACCTCAGCGATCGCCCCGTGGACCTGATCGGCGAAGGCTACGACCTGGTGTTGCGCATCGGCACCCTGGAAGATTCCACCCTGATCGCCCGCCGTATCGCCAGCATCCAGCGGGTGTATTGCGCCAGCCCCGACTACCTGGCTCTGCGCGGCACACCCTTGCAACCCGATGATCTGGCTCAACACGACTGCCTGCCTTATGGCCATGGCCGTCAAGTGCAATGGCGCTTCAAGGGCAAGGTGCAGGCGCTGAATGTCAGCGGTCGCATGCGCGTGAATAACGGTGAGCTGTTGCGTGACACCGCCATCGCCGGGCTGGGCGTCACTTACCTGCCGACCTTTATCGTTGGCGACGCGTTGAAGGACGGTCGCCTGATCACCATTCTCGACGACTTCGCCCCCGAAGCCCTGACCTTGTCGGCGGTCTATCCCCAACATCGGCAAAGCTCGCGGCCGGTGCAGGCGTTGGTGGAGTTCCTGCGCGAGCGCCTGGCTAGCGGCTGTTGAACAACTGGCGGATCAGGTTCGGGGTGCTGCCAGTCCAGCGCTTGAATGAGCGTCTAAAGTTCGCCGCATCATTGAAGTTCAGGTACGCCGCCACTTCATCATTGCTGTAGCCCTTGACCTGGTACAGGTGCAGCGCCACCTGTTTGCGTACCCGGTCCACTTGCTGCTGAAAGCCGGTGTGGTGTTTGTGCAGTTTGCGCTTGAGGGTCGCCGGACTCATGGCGAAGGCCTGGGCCGCCTGTTCCAGGCTCGGCGGTTGGCGCACCTGCTCGCGCAAATAGTCGTAGAGGCAATCGAGAAAACTGCCGGCAAAGCCCAAATGTTCGATCTGTTCGCGAGCCTGCTGGCGCGCGACCTGGCCGGCGGTAGCCGAAGCCCCGGGCCAGGCGCGGGTGAGGTGTTCGCGGGGGATGCACATCATGTCCAGCGGGCGCTCGAAGCGCGTCTCTTCGCCCAGATGTACCCAATACTGCTCGACATAACGCGGCTCGGCATGGCTGAAACTGCACACCCACGGCAGACGCTCGCCGCTGAGCCATTGGCTCATGGCAACCAGCGACGTCATGCTCGCTTCCAGCAGAAACCGCCACTGCTCGCCAGCGCCGCAACTGTCCAGCCAATACAGGTAGGCGTGGCGCTCATCCAGCTCCACTTGCAGGGTGACCAACGGGCTGAGCAGCACCTGTTGCTGAATAAGGATCTCCAGCGCCTGATGCAGATTCTGTGCATGGCCCAAGGCATGGCTGGCTGCGCCGTAATAGCCGGGCAGCAAGCGCTGGCCCAACAGAAAACTGCTGTCGTCGGCATCCAGCAGCTTTCGACTGTTACCGATCAGTGCCAGGAATTGCTGCGGGCTCAAGCGCGCCGTTCCGGCCAGGATGTCCTCGTGGAACAGCCCGGTGCCGCGCAGCAAACGATGGCTGTCGATGTCACGGGACAGGGCCAGGTCAATCAGCGTGGCCGGTTGGTTGTGCCCTGGTATGAAGCGGCTGTCGGCCTCATACCAGTTGGTTTTCACCGCCATCTCAGGCGCTTTTCGCGAGAGGTTGCTTGGCCCTGGCCAACGCCAGGTTCAGGCGCTTGAGCAAGTCCTGGGGCGGCTCGTCCAGGGCCATTACTACCGCTGTGGTCGCCGCCAGTTGCAGGCGTTCGCCCTGTTGCCGGGTTTTGTGGGCCAGGCCATGTACCGCTTGCTGCAACTCCAGCGCGAGCTCTTTGGCCTGGCGCTCGCCGGTGTTGGGCAGCAGCACCACAAAGCGGTCACCGGCCAGTCGACAAAGCAAGTCCTGGCGGCGCAGATTGAGCAACAACAAATGGCTGAGGGCCTGGAGCACGGCGTCACCTTCGGCATGCCCGTAGGCCTGGTTGATGGCGGCGAAGTTGTCCAGGTCCAGGGCCAGCAGTGACAGCGGTTGTTGCTGTTCGCGGCTGTCGTGCAGGCTGTCGGCCAATTGGCGCTTGAGGTAGTCGGCACCGGCCAGGGGCGTGAGTTTGTCGAACAGCCGGTGCTCGCGAAATAGCCGTTCGCGCTTTTCCATCTGCGCGCTGATCGCCAGTTGTTCGCGGTGCCAGTGGTAGATGCCGATGGTCAGCAGAATCATGCCCACCGGCATCGGCCCGGATTCCAGCCAGTGGTCCCAGGTGATGCTGTCAGGCAGGCGGATAAACTCATCGAGGCTGTCGATCCACCACGAAAAGAAGATGCACGACAGCCCCTGCGCCAGGTAATTGGTGACGCGCCCGGCGGGGCGGCTTTTAAGCACCAGGCCCAGCCACACCAGGGCGAGCAGGGCGGAACCGCCTTCGCCGAAAATATCCAGCCAGACCCACTCGCTGACGCTTTTCAACTCGCCGCAGGCCAGGTGCAGGATCAGCCCGGCGTTGGCGGCAATGAGCAAGAGCGCGAGTTTCCAGCGATGAGGTTTGAGCACGGAAAACATGGCCGCGGGTCCTTGGGCGAATGAGCGATGGGCGCCAGCACAGCAGATGGATGTGACGGTTGGATGACGGCGTGGGAGGGTCGAATCAGCTCACCTCAAACACACTGGAGATCAGAAAATGTGGGAGGGGGCTTGTTCCCGATGGCGGTGTATCAGTCAACAGATAGGCCTGCTGACCCACCGCTATCGGGGGCAAGCCCCCTCCCACAGGGGATCTCCACAGGTCATATCAGCTCATTCCACGTCCCGGTTAGGGCAAAACCCCCGGTTTACGGGGCTTCGCGCCAACTCCTGTCACAGAACGGTAATCCCCCACCCCTAGCTTGCCCTCCCAGTTGCCGGGCCATTTGCCTGGCGCCAACGGATTCTTGGGGAGGATTTCATGTACAAGCGCACCGGGCTCGTCAGCTTCACGCTCACCGCCTTGGCCCTGGCGATTGCCAGCGAACGGTTGAGCGCCGCCGAGGCCACTACCACCGAGCATGTCGAAGTGGTCGGCCAGGCCGCTGCCATCGATCAAGCGCTTAAAGAGCAGCGCAGCTCTGACAGCATCAAAAGCGTGGTGCATGCCGACGGCGTGGCCCAGTTGCCGGATGAAAACGTCGCAGAAGCGGTACAGCGTTTGCCCGGCATCAGCGTCGAGCGCGATCAGGGCGAAGGGCGATTTGTCAGCGTGCGTGGCCTCGGCCCGGACCTCAACAGCGTAACCATCAACGGCACCCTGGTGCCCGCCCCGGAAAGCGCGCGCCGCGCCGTGGCCCTTGATGTGCTGCCGTCAGAACTGGTGCAGTCGCTGTCGGTGATCAAGACCCTCACCCCGGACATGGATGCTAACTCCCTCGGTGGCACCGTCGACGTGCAGAGCCTGTCGGCCTTCGACCACAAAGGCCTGTTCTACACCGGCAGCACCGAAGCCAGTTACGACAAGAATACGAGTCAGACCAGCCCCAAATTCTCCGGCGCGGCGAGCAACCGCTTCAGCCTCGGCGATGGCATCGACAACTTTGGCGTAGCCGCAGCCCTAAGCTGGCAGAAGCGTGATTTTGGCTCGGACAACGTCGAAACCGGCGGTGCCTGGGACTTCACCGACGGCGCCAAACTCAACGAATTCGAACAGCGTGATTACGACATCAGCCGCGAACGCGCCGGCGGTGGACTGAACTTCGACTATAAGCCCGATGACCTCAGCAGCTACTACCTGCGCACCCTCTACAGCCGCTACAAAGACACCGAAACCCGCAACTCCACCAGCATTGAATTTGCCGACCCCCAAGCCGCTGGTGAACTGGGCGACGCTGAAGCCAAGCGCAAGCTGAAGAACCGTGAGGAAACCCAGGAAATCCAGTCCTACGTGTTCGGCGGTGAGCGCATGCTTGGCCTGTGGACCCTCAGCGGTCAGGCCGGCTACAGCCAATCGAGCGAAGACAGCCCGGCGCACATCGCCGGAGCCACCTTCGACGGCGGCGACTTTGCCAACAGCGGTTTCTACGACAAGGACAAGCCACGGCCGATCATCGGTGCCGGTTTCTACGACCCAAGCAACTTCACGCTCGACAAAGTTGATTGGGAAAAAAAGAACACCAAGGACACCGAGAAAAACCTGCGCCTGGACCTGGCCCGCGACTACGACCTGAGCGGCTATGCGTCCCAGGTCAAATTCGGTGGCAAGGTGAGTCGCCGTAATAAGGACAATGACCTGGAGGCCTGGGTCTACAAGGACTTCGACACCCTTGGCTACACCGCCGACCAGCTCAACCTGACCCAGTTCCAGAAGGGCAGTGTCGACTATCGCTTGGGCAACTACGGGCCAGGCATCAGCGCCAGCGGCATCAAGCAACTGATCGGCAGCCTCAATGCAGCGGACTTTTATGACGAGACCGAGTCCCGGGTCAACGACTTCACCATTCGCGAAGACATCAACGCCGGCTACCTGATGAACACCATCGACATCGACGACTGGCGCTTTATCGCCGGCCTGCGCTACGAAGGCACCGAGTTCGAAGCCAAGGGCACCGGCGCCACCGATGGCGTGTTCACTGCCACCGAGACCAAGCGCCAGTATCACCACTGGCTGCCGGGTCTGCATGCGCGCTACCAGATCGACAAAAACACCCAGGTGCGCGCGGCCTGGACCAAGTCCGTGGTGCGCCCGACCTTCGGCCAACTGGCGCCGGGTTTTGTGATCGACGATGACGAAGCCACCTTTGGCAACCCGGACCTCAAGCCCCTGGAATCGAGCAACCTCGACCTTGGCATCGAGCACTTCATGGGCCGCGCCGGCACCGTCTCGGCGTTCGTGTTTTACAAAGACATCAAGAACTTCGTCTACAACACCGACGTGGCCGGCACCGGCGCCTGGACCGACTTCTCCGAGGCCCACACCTACGCCAACGGCGACAGCGCCAAGCTCTATGGCCTGGAACTGGCCTACTCGCAGAAATTCGACTGGCTGCCCGCGCCCTGGAACGGTCTGCTGATCGGCGCCAACAGCACCTTCAGCCGCTCTAGCGCGGATATCGAAGGCTTCGACGCCGCCAGCGGCACGAACCGCAAACGCAACATCAGCCTGCCGAACCAATCAGACACCGTCGGCAACCTGATGCTCGGTTGGGAAGACGACAAGCTCAGCCTGCGCCTGTCGGCCAACTACAAATCGGCCTACCTGTATGAACTGGCCTCGATCAACGACAAGGCCCACGACCTGCATGTGGACGCGCAGACCTTCGTCGATTTCAGCGCGCGCTACTCGCTGACCAAGAACCTGCAAGTCAGCTTCGAGGCCCAGAACCTCACCGATGAGTCGTACTTCGTCTACACCGGCCACCGCAGCTACAACGGCCAATACGAAGAGTACGGCCCGACCTACAAGCTCGGCCTGACCTTCACCCATTTCTAACTCACACCTCGATTCCAATGTAGGAGGGCGCTTGCTCCCGATAGCGGTGGTTCAGTGAATACATCTGCTGACTGACACACCCTCATCGGGAGCAAGACCCCTCCCACATGGGAACTCCATTGTTTTCGAAGGATTTGTTTGTACATGAGAATCTCCACGTTGTACTTGCTGATATCGGTGTTGACCTGCACTCATGCACTGGCTGCCGACCTGACCCTGACGCCTTGGGCGACATCCCTGAACGCCGAAGCAGTGGCTTTCCTCCCCAGCACCCCCGAGCGCCTGGCCGCCAGCACCCGCGACGGCCTGCAACTGCTCGACGCCAAAGGCACTGAACTGACCCGGTTCAAAGGCAACTTCAGCAGCCTCGACACCCGCACCGCAGGCGCCCAGGTACTGGTCGCCAGCCTCGACAATGATCGTCAACAAGCGCTGTTGATCACCCTCGACGCCGCCAGCAAAACCTGGGGCAAACCGCTGTACCTGCCGGCCCGCGATTACCCGGTGAGCGGCCTGTGCCTGTACCGCGATTCAGCGGCCAACCTGTTTGTGTTTTTGGTGGGTGAGGAGGGCAAGGGCGAGCAATGGTTGGTGGGCAATGGCGCGACGCTGCTGACTGAACCCCAGCGTGTGCGCGGTTTGCCGCTGCCACCATCGGCGCAGTTCTGCCAGGTGGACGACGGGACGAATCAACTGATAGTCAATGAAGAAAATGTCGGCTGGTGGGCCTACCCGGCGCACCCGGAAGCGGACGTGAAACGCATCCCGGTGGCGGTGTTCGATAATCCCAAACGTGAAGCCGGTGCCGTCGCCCTGGTGCCGGGTGGCGTGGTCGCGCTCGATCCAAAGACTGCGCAACTTCACCTGTTCCAAAGGACCGGCGAGCGCTGGGTGGAACAGCCGAGCCTGAGCTTGCCTGGCCTGAAAGAACCCGAGCAATTGAGCGTCAACGGCCAACAGCTGCTGGTACGCGACGACGACAGCGGCACGCTCTACCAGGGCAAGCTCAACTGGCAGGCCAAGCCGGTAGCGGCAGATCCTGTACTGCCGGAAGTCGCCGCCGTGCGCCAAACCGACCCAGTCGGCCGCCAGGGTGATGCGGCGGATGATCCGGCGATCTGGATTCACCCCGACACCCCGGCCAAAAGCCGCGTGCTTGGCACCAACAAAAAACAAGGCCTGTTGGCCTATGACCTTGACGGCAAGCTGTTGCAGGAATTGGCGGTCGGACGCCTGAACAACGTCGACGTCCGCCCCAACTTCAAGCTGGGCGCCCAGACCGTGGATCTGGCCGTCGCCAGCAATCGTGATCACAACAGCCTCAGCGTATTCAGCATCGACCGTCAGAGCGGCGAGTTGCGCGAAGCCGGTGAAGTGCCTACGCCGCTCAAGGAAATCTATGGCATCTGCCTGTATCAGCCCGCCAGCGGCGAGATCTATGCCATCGCCAACGGCAAGGACGGCACCTTCCTGCAATACCGCCTGAGCGCCCCGGATGGCCGTGTGCAAGGTGAGCTGGTGCGCCAGTTCAAGGTCGACAGCCAGCCTGAAGGCTGCGTGGCCGACGACCAGCGCCAGCGCTTGTTTATCGGCGAAGAAGACGTGGGGGTGTGGGCGGTGGACGCTCGTGCCGATCAACCGGCCACCCTCACTAGCGTGATCAAGGTCGGCCCGCAGTTGCACGCGGACGTCGAGGGCCTGGCGCTGTATCAGAGCGACAAACGCGACTATTTGGTGATCTCAAGCCAAGGCAACGACAGCTACCTGGTGGTGGATGCCGAGCCGCCGTTTGCGATTCACGGTGGGTTTCGCGTCGGCCTCAATGCCGCCGCCGGTATCGACGGCGCCTCGGAAACCGATGGCTTGGAGGTCACCGCCATCAACCTGGGCGGGCCTTGGAGCCAAGGCATGCTGGTGGTGCAGGACGGCCGCAAGCGCATGCCCGAGCAAACCCAGAATTTTAAATTCGTACCGTGGGCTGACGTGACCCGTGCGCTGAAATTGCCGTGAACCGTCATCACCCCGTCATCACTTTTTAATCGAATAGGACATCACCATGCACGCGACGATGGAACATATGACGATCTGGGGCCTTATCAGTGACGCCAGCCTGTTGGTCAAGGCGGTCATGATCACCTTGCTGCTGGCGTCGTTGCTTAGCTGGTACCTGATCATCCAGCGCGGCAGCGTACTGCGCCGCCTGGAGCGCCAGTTGAATGGCTTCGTGCAGCGCTTTCGCGCAGCGTCGGACTTGCAACCGCTGTACCGCGAAACCGTGCAGGCGGGCGAGGGCGGGATTGGGCCGATCTTTATTGCCGGCGTCCAGGAATACCAGCACCTGCACAGCCATGACCCGGCGGTGCTCGAAGGTGTTGAGCGGGCCTTGCAGGTGGCGATCACCGAGCAGGAAATCGAGCTGGAAAAGGGCCTGCAATTCCTCGCGACCGTGGGTTCAGTCAGCCCGTACATCGGTTTGTTTGGCACGGTGTGGGGGATCATGAATTCCTTTATCGGTTTGTCCCAAGTGCAACAGGCCACGTTGTCGACAGTGGCGCCGGGCATTGCCGAAGCGCTGATCGCCACAGCCATCGGCCTGTTTGCAGCCATCCCGGCGGTGATCGCCTATAACCGCTTCGCGGCGCGTGGCCAGACGCTGCTCACCCGTTACTACGCGTTTGGCAATGAGCTGCAAGTGCGCCTGCACCGCACCCTGCGCGGTGCGCCGATCAACCTGGCCGTGGCCGCCTGAAAGGAGCAACTCCCATGTTAGTCAGGCCGCAACGCAAGCACGGGCCCAAGGCCGAAATGAACGTGGTGCCGTATATCGACGTGATGCTGGTGCTGCTGGTGATCTTCATGGTCACCGCGCCAATGCTGACCCAGGGCGTGAAGATCGAGCTGCCCAAGGTCGCCGCCGAGGCGCTGGCCACCGATACCCGCCAGCAGATCCTGACGCTGTCGGTAAAGGCCGATGGCGGCTACTACTGGAACCTCGGCGGCGAGCTCGACACCCAGCACCAGACCGACAGCGCCGTGAGCCTGGACGAAATGGGCGCCAAGGTCATGCAGGTGGTGGCGGCACGCAGCGACACCCAGGTGTACATCCGCGCCGACGACAACGCCGGCTACGGACGTGTGGTTGCAGCCATGGCGGTGTTGCAAAAAGGCGGTGTCAGCAACCTGGGGCTGGTGACCGAGGCCCCGCAATGACGGCGATGATCATGCACAGTCCGACGCTTGTGATGGAACCCAGGGATACCTCCGGCGTGTGGCGAAACAGCTTCGCCGCCAGCCTGGCGGTGGCGCTGCACGTGGGCGTGTTGGCGGCGTTGATGGTGGGCTGGTCGACGGAAAAACCGATCGTGGAGGCACCTCGGGTGATGCACACGCAGTTGGTCATGCTGCCGCCTGCGCCGGTGGCAGTACCAGAACCGGTGGTTGCTGCACCGGCACCTGCGCCGCCGGAGCCGGTGGTGATTCCGGTACCAGTGAAACCTGCGGTCGACCCCCGAATCCAGGCGCAAAAACTGGAGAAAACCGCCCTGGCGCGTAAACGCGTCGAAGAAAAGAAAATCGAGCAACAACAGGAACGCCTGGCCACCGAACAACGCACCCGCGAGCTGGAACTACAGCGCCAGGCCCAGGAGCGATTGGCTGCGGAAAAAGCCCGCGTCGCCACACCTGCGCCTGCAGCGGCACCGGCCTTTGATAGCCGCCAATACCAGCCTCTGAGCAAGGAAGCGCCGGACTACCCAGAGCGTGCTCTGGACAAGAACATCGAAGGCGATTGCACCCTGGAGTACAGCGTCAACACCCAAGGCCGCGTGGAAAATCCCAAGGTGTTGGACGGCTGCCACCCGTTGTTCATGCGTCCTTCACTGGCGGCGGCGAACACCTTCCGTTATCAGCCAAGGATCGTTGATGGCAAGGCTGTTGTGGTGCCGGCTGTGCGGAATACCTTTCACTACCGCATCAAATGATCCGTTCGGTTGGCAATGCTGCTGTTGTGGTGAGCTTGGTTTACCGCAGGTGGTGTTTAGCCGACCAGGATGTTGGATGGGATCGAGTGCATATCCGTTGCTGCGGTAACGGCCGCCTATGGTTCCGCTCTTACAGCGGGTCACTTTTGTAAAGGCCGGAATGCCGGCCCAGCCAAAAGTAACCAAAAGGCCTTCGCCCCACCACTCGGCACCTCGCTTAGGCTCGGTGTGCCCGTAATCCGACATTGATTTGGGGGGCCGCCGCCACGCGCCATCCATGGCGCAGGGCGGCTAAACCGGCATCCCTGCCGGTTTACCCCCCAAATCAATGTCGAATTCCGGCCATCGTTGTTGACGGGGCGATTTCAGATCAAAAGCAAGGCCGCGGCGGCCTTAGAGCCGACCGGGTTCTCAGCTCCAACTCCGTCCAAATGTGGGAGGGGGCTTGCTCCCGATGAGGGTGTGTCAGTTGATGCAGCTGTGACTGACCCACTGCTATCGGGAGCAAGCCCCCTCCCACAGTTTGATCTCCATAGATCAGACAGATAGGTCCTAGCCTGCTGTCCTGCTTTTGCTCTGCTTTTGCTCTGCTTTTGCTCTGCTTTTGCTCTGCTTTTGCTCTGCTTTTGCTCTGCTTTTGCTCTGCTTTAGATCTGCTTTAGATCTGCTTTAGATCTGCTTTAGATCTGCTTTAGATCTGCTTTAGATCTGCTTTAGATCTGCTTTTGATTTGGCTCTTACATCCTTTTCGCTGACGAAGTCAGCGGTCTTTTGATCTGCGCTTTTGATCTTGATCTCAGGCGCCCCGTCAAACACGCTGGCCGAACGCAGGCTTGAATCCGTGGGTAACCCGGCAGGACGCCGGGTTAGCCGCGCTGGGCCATGGATGGCCCATCGCGGCGGCCCACGGATTCAAGCCGGAGTGCGGGCACACCGAGCCTAGGCGAGGTGCCGAGTGTTGGGGCAAGAGCCCTTTGGTTACTTTGGGGCTTTTCCAAAGTGACCCGCCGTAAGGGCGGAACCAATACCCGCCGTGACCGCAGAAACGGATATGTCCCCCCAACAAACCGCAACCCAAACAAACCCCACACTCAAACGGCATCACCCATTAGCCAGATTCACCAATTCCACACCCAAAACATACCGCTCCAGGTTCGCCAAAAACGTATCAGTAATCTCATTACGGCTGTCGGTCGATATCGCCGACGTATGCGGCGACAACCTCACCCTCGGATGCGTATACAACGGGTGCCCATCCGGCAACGGTTCCGGCTCGGTCACGTCGAGCGATGCCAGGCCGATTTGCCCGTTATCCAGCGCTTCCAGCAGCGCCTCCTGATCCACCAACCCCCCGCGCGCAATGTTGATCAAATGCAGCCCCGGCTTGGCGCTGCCCAACACGTCCCGATCGACGATATGGCGCGTAGCCTCGGTCAGCGGTGCCGCGAGCACCAGGTGGTCGGCGCGGGCGAACAGGTCGTGGATGTCCCTTGCCGCCTCGACCCCGTCGATCCCGAACGGGGTCGGGCTTTGGCGCAGCGCAACCACCTTGATTCCCAGCGCGTGAGCCTTCTGCGCCAGGCGTTCACCAATCGCACCAAAGCCGAGAATGCCCAATGTGGTGCCCTTGAGCGGACGCAGCGGGGTGAAATTCCACTGAGAATCCTTCACCCAGATATCCGGCAAATGCTTGGACGCGGCAAAGATCGCCGCCAGGGCGAACTCGGCCAGGTTGTCGGCGGCGCTGCCCCGGGAGGTCGTCACCGGCGGGCCGTTGAACAGCCATTGCGGGTAGAAGTCGATGCCCGATGAGACCAAGTGCACCCATTGCGCGCCGTAGGGCCAGCCTGGCGGCGGGGTATCCGGGGCGGTGTAGCCGCGCACGTTGATCGGACGCAGCAACAGGATATTCGCCTGGGGCGGCAGGTCGCTTGGCACGCCCACCGGAACGCCGATCACCTGGGCTTCGGGGTGGACCGTGCGCAGGCGAGCGCGGATCACGTCGTTGTAGTCTTCGTCCAACTGGCTGGCAATAATCACTTGAGTCATGTGCGTTCCTTCTGGCGTTGGGCGAACACGGCTTTACCGACGCCTTGCAGCACTGCATCGTTCTGGGGGGTATGTACGCGACTGCACAGCACATCGCGGTAGTGGCGTTGCAGCGGGCTATGGCGCGACAGGCCAGGGTTGCCGGAAGCCTCGATGGCCAGTTCCACCGCGCGAACAGCGTTGTTGGTGACCAGGTACTTCAACTGTGCGGCGTTGGCGGCCGGGGTGTGGCCGTCGGCGGCGGCGTCGAGCAGGCTGCGGTTGGCGAACAGCAGGGTGTCGATATGCCCGACGGTTTCCTGAAAGCGCGGCAAGGTCGACAACGCCGCACCGAGGTTGGACGGCGTGCGTTCTTCCAGCCAGTTCACCAGCCAGTCCCGCGCGGCCTGGGCCACGGCGTCGTACACCGACGAGAGCAGCACCGACATCCACAGGAAACCCTCCGCATCCAACTCCGGCTGCGGTGCGCTCCAAGGGCTGACACTGACGGCGTTGTCCAGCGGCACCAGCACGTTGTCGAGCACCACTTCATGGCTGCAGGTGGCGCGCATGCCGAGGTGGTCCCAGGTGTCGATGATGCTCACGCCGGGGCTGTCCTTGGGCACCAGCCAGGCGCCCACCAGCGGGTCGGCGTCGTCACTGCGCGCCCACACGCTGAACCAGCTCAGGCCATGGCTGCCGGTGGAGTAGATCTTGCGCCCGCTGATGCGCCAGCCTTCGGCAGTGCGCACCGCAGTGGTTGCCGGCAGGCCGCCACGGGCCGGGGTGCCGAGGTCGGGCTCGACGCGCAGGGCGTTGATCAGCGCACCGTTACGCACTGCGTCTTCGGCGACTTTCACGCGCAGGTGCTGGGGCCAGGTTTTGCTGTCTTGCAGGCGTGTGTGTTGCAGGTATTGCATCACCAGGATCAGCGCGGTGGACGGCTCGCCCTTGGCAATCGCACTGATCGCCTTGCGCGCCTGAGGCAGGCTGGCACCGCCGCCGCCCAGTGTCTTGGGCACGGTGAGGGCGACCAGGCCGTGTTCATGCAATAGCTGGAAGTTGGCGTGGGGGAAGGCGCCACTGTCATCGTACTGCGGCGCGGTACTGGCCAGCTCGGTGGTGAGGCGTTCGAGCAAGGCTTCGAAATTGGCGACTTCCACGGAGCGTAGAGACGGTTGGGTCATAAGAATGTACTCGGTCAAAAATGTGGGAGGGGCGGCGCGACGATTCGACTTGCCCCTCCCACAGAGGATTTTTGGCTTAGATGGCGAGGCGCACAGGCTGTTGGCCCAACAAGCGCTCCACCACCTGTACCACCGGCTCGGCTTCGGTACGTACCAGCCAATCCGGGCTAACGTCTACGAACGCGACCGTGCCGTCCTGGGCAATCACCACGACGGTCGGTTGGGGCAACTCCCAGGTCCCCGTACCGGTGGTTTCACCGATGTGATTGCCCTTGGCCAATGCCGCGTTACGCGAGGCTTCATCGAAGCTGTAGAGAATCCCCAAGCGCCGCCCGAGGTTGTTATCCGGGTCGCTGGCGACCAGCAGTTGCAGCGCGTGGTGGGTCTTGATTTCCACCAGGCGCTCCGGCACTTGCGGGCTGATCGCTACCAGCGGTACACCCAATTCGCGCAGGCGTGGGTACAGCTGGCGCTCGTAATAGGGCAGGGCGATGTTGCACGCCGGGCAGCCGGCAAAGCGGAAGAAGATCAGCACCGCCGGGCCGCCTGCCAACAGCAGCTCGCGGTTGAGTTCGCCGCCTTCGACGTTGAGCAAGGTAAACGGGTCGAGCTCATCACCCACCTGCACGTAGTCGTCTACCCGCGCTTCATCCACCAGGCGCTGGCGCTGGTCGATATTGACTTGCAATGCCGCCGGGGCCCAGGTCGCTACACGCTCGGCGTGCAGCGCCGCCAACTGACGGTTAAGGGATTCGCTCATGCCAATGCCTCCTGCGGCGCTTGCACCTCGACGCTGTAGCGGTTGACCGGTACGTCCAGGCCCAGGTTGTCGCGCAGGGTCTGCCCGGTGTATTCGGTGCGGAACAGGCCGCGCTGTTGCAGCACCGGCACCACCAATTCGGTGAAGTACTGCAAGCCATCCGGCAGCACCGAGTTGACGATGAAGCCATCGCTGGCACCGCGCTCGAACCAGGTCTGGATCGCATCAGCGACTTGCTCAGGGGTGCCGACAAAATCACGCTTGGGCCGCGAGAACCGCAGGGCCACTTCACGCAGCGTGAGGCCTTCGTCCTTGGCCAGTTGCTTGATGCGATCGGAGCCGCCTTTCTGGCTGTTGGAGCCCAAGTCGCCGAGTTCCGGGAAGGGGTCGTCCAGGGGGTATTTACTGAAATCGTGGTCGTTGAACGGGCGGCCGAGGGCGACGATGGCGTCTTCCACGGTGACCAGCTCCACGGCCTGCTGGTAGCGGCTTTCCACTTCGGCCTCGTCGCGCCCGACAATCGGGCGGATGCCCGGCAGGATCGACAGGCTGTCGGCATCGCGGCCAAAGCCTTTGGCACGGCGTTTGAGGTCCTGGGAGTAGGCCAGGCCTTCTTCGATGCTTTCCACATGCACAAAAATCGCATCGGAATGTTCGGCGGCAAAGTTACGCCCGTCTTCCGAGGTGCCGGCCTGGAAAATTGCGGGCTGGCCCTGGCGCGAACGCGCAATGTTCAGCGGGCCTTTGACCGAGAAAAACTCGCCCTTGTGGTTCAACGCGTGAAGCTTGTCCGGGGTGAAAAACTCGCCGCTTTGCTTGTTGTAGGCAAAGGCGTCGTCCTCCCAGGAATCCCACAGGCCCTTGACCACGTTCAGGTGTTCCTTGGCGATGCGGTAGCGCACGGCATGGGGCGGGTGCTCGGCCTTGCCGAAGTTATCGGCGGTGCCGCTGAGCCACGAGGTGACCACGTTCCATCCGGCGCGGCCGCCGCTGATATGGTCCAAAGACGCGAACTGACGTGCCACTTGGTAGGGCTCGGTGTAGCTGACGGTCACGGTGGCGACCAGGCCGATATGGGTGGTCAATGCCGCGAGGGCTGACAAGATCGTCAGCGGCTCGAAACGGTTGAGGTAATGGGGGCTGGATTTGGCGTGTATATGCAGGCTATCGGCGATGAACACAAAGTCGAATTTGGCAGCTTCGGCCAGTTCAGTCTGCTGCTTGTAGAAGCCGAAATTCGTACTGGCATTCGGTTGTGCCTGCGGGTGGCGCCATTCGCCCCAGCCGTGGCCGACACCGTGGACCATGGCACCCAGTTTTAAATGGCGTGGTTTTAGTTGACGTGGCTGGCTCATGTTCTGTTCCTTCAGCGCGAGACTTGGTTGTTGGGGGCACGCTTGGCGTTAAAGCTTTTGTCGAAGCCCTGTGACACGTCGATGTGTTTGGTCAGCAGGCCTTCTTTTTGGTAGGTGTCGGCGGTGGTTTGCAGGCCACTGATCACGCTGTCGTCGATCAATACCGGGCTCAGACGGGTTTCCTTGGCCACGGCCACATGCACGGCCAGTGGCAGGCCGGTGATTTTGGTCTGGGCGGCGGCGTATTCGTTGGGGTGCGTATTGGCCCAGGCGTAGGCGCGATCGACGCGGGCGACAAAGTCGTCCAGCTGCGTGCGCTTGTCGGCAATGGCCTGGCTGGTTGCCGCGAGGTACAGGTGGTTGCTCAACAGCGTGTTGCCACTGGCGATGATTCGCGCCTGGCTTTGGGAGGTCACCACGGTGGTGTAAGGGTCCCAGGTCGCCCAGGCATCGGCGGTGCCGTTATCCAGCACCAAGCGGGATTCGGCGGGCAGCAAGAAGATGAACTGCACATCCTGGCTGGTCAGGCCCGCGCTGGCCAACGCCTTGATCGCCAGGTAATGCCCGATGGAGCCACGCCCGGTGACGATTTTCTTACCCTTGAGGTCGGCGGCCGTCTTGATTGGCGAGTCCTTGGGTACCAGCAGCGCGGTGGTGTTGCGTCCTTCGGCGTGGATGATGCTGACCACTTTTAAGGACGCCCCGGCACCCAGCGCGAACACGTAAGGCGCATCGCCCAAGGCACCGACATCCACCGCGCCGGCATTCAGGGCTTCGCCCAGGGGCGAGGCGGAGGGGAACTCCGACCACTGGATGGCATAGGGCACGTCTTTGGTTTCGCCGGACACTTCCAGCAGCGTCTTGATCGTCGATTTCTGATTGGCCACCCGCAGTGGTTGCAGGTCGGCGGCGTGGGCGCTGGTGGCCAGGCCAAGGGCCAGGGCAGTACCCAGGAACAGGCGCTTGAAGGGGGTGGTAAAGACCATGGGATAGAGGCTCCAGGCAGATCAAAAAAGGTGTGGGTTACCTCCGCCTGGAAAGGGGTCGGTGAAGCCTGCCCCCATTCAGAGGCAGGTGTGTTAGATGATCAGATCACGTAGAACCCATGGGTCCCATCACGGGCCAACTGGGCAACCAAACCGAACTCCCAATCCAGATATGCCTGCATGGCTTCCTTGGGGTTGTCGGTGCCTTCGTACGGACGGCGGTAGCGGTCGATCCGTGGTGAGGCCAGGTGGGTTTCGCCTTCTTCCAGGGGCAATTTCGCGTTGATCCAGCCTGCCGTGCCGTCTTGCAGCAGGAACACTTGCTTGCCGGTGATGGCTTCGACTTCGGCCACCGCCAGGCGCGCCAGTTGGCTGCTGCCGCAGGTCAGCACGTAGCGCTCGGCGGTCGGCACTTTGGCGAGGGCCTGGGGCAGTTGCGCGCGCAGGGCCCACCAGGCGCCGGGGATGTGGCGTTTGACGTAGTTGGCGCTGGCGGTGAAGTCCAGCACCACGGTGTCGCCGTGGGCCAGCCAGTCGGCGAGGGTGTGCGGGCTGATCAGTTCGGCTTGGGGCGGCGTGGGCACCGGGGCGACCCAGATGCCTTTTTCGCTGAAGTGCGCCGCTTGCAGGTCGTCCAGCACGTGCACGTCCCAGCCCAGTTGGGCGAGCCAGGACGCGGACATGTTGGCGCGCACGCCGTCGTCATCCGCCAGCACCAGGCGTGCGCCGCGTACGCTGGCCACGTGATCGGTTTCCTGGACCAATTGGCCGCCGGGGGTGGAGCGCGCGCCGGGCAGGTGACCGGCTTCGAATTCTTCCGGGGTGCGCACATCGAACAGGTAGGTGGTGCGAGTGGTTTGCTGCTGCCAGGCGTGTAGATCGTCCAGGGTGGCACGGCCAACGCGGGCTTTGTCGGCGACACGGCGTGCCTCGATGGCGGCGACCTGGCGATGTTCTTCCGAGGTCGGGGCAAAGCGTCGCGCCTGGCCGTGGGCGAGTGTTTGCCCGGCCAGGGTCCAGCCGATGGTGCCATTGCGCAGTGCGGATACCGGGTTGGCCACGCCCGCATTGATCAGCGACTGGGTACCGATGATGCTGCGGGTGCGTCCGGCGCAGTTGACGATAATGCGCGTGGCCGGGTCCGGCGCCAGTTCACGGGCGCGCAGCACCAGTTCGGCACCGGGCACGCTGATGCTGGTGGGAATGCTCATGGTTTGGTATTCGTCGAAGCGGCGGGCGTCGAGCACCACCACGTCGGCGTGGCTGTCGAGCAGGGCCTGCACTTCTTCGGCGGCCAGGGACGGCGTGTGACGCTCGCTCTCTACCAGTTCGCCAAAGGCTTTGCTCGGCACGTTCACGTCGATAAACAGCTCGCCACCGGCGCTGCGCCAGCCATTGAGGCCCCCTTCGAGCAGGCTGACCTGGGTGTAGCCCAACGCAATCAGGCGCTCGGCGGCGCGGCTGGCCAGACCTTCGCCGTTGTCGTAGACGGTGACCTGGGTATCACGCCGTGGAATGCGCGAATACACCTCCAGCTCCAGCTTGGACAGCGGGATATTCGCCGCGAACAGCGGGTGGGATTCAGCAAACGGCGCTTCTTCGCGCACGTCGATCAGGGCGACTTCTGCATGGTCCAACAGGGCCTGGCGAATCTGGGCGAAATTGCGGGTCGGTACGGTGCTCATAGGGCAGGGCTCTTTTCTTTGGACAAATCCCAGATGTTCGGGAGGAAGGCGTTGGAATAACCGGAGATAAACAGTTTCTCGCTGCCGTCGGGCTGGTACACCGCACGGCGTACCGCACCGATATTGGCGCCGTACACGTGAATGCTGATGGACACTTGGTCGCTGTGGGCGTTGCTGACCTGATGAATGTCGCCGACCTTGGGCGATACGGCTTCGACCTGGCCCGGCACCAGCTTAATAGGCTTGCCTTCGGCGACCAGGCTGCCGTCGGGCGCGCGTTCAAACCCTTGGGAAAACTCCGCGCCGCGCAACATGCCGATCAGCCCCCACACCCGGTGGTCATGAATCGGCGTGGTCTGCCCCGGACCCCAGACAAAACTGACGACGCTGAAGCGCTGGCGCGAATCGGCGTGCAGCAAAAATTGCTGGTAGCGCTCGGGGTTGGGTTGGGCGAATTCGTCGGGGAGCCAGTCATCATGGCTGACCAGTTGCGCGAGCAGCTTGCCGCCACGGTGCAACAGGTCGCCTTCGCGCGGATTGCCGTCGATCAGTTCCGCCAGGGCGCCAATGAAGGCTCTGAGTCTCTCGGGGTGTCGGGCCTGGGTCATGGCAATTCCATCAGTCGGTGTTGATGGGTTTATCTAAGCATAATGTTTATAGTTAATATGCTATTTTTTAATGATTAGCTTATAGCTGAAGGTAATTTAGAACCGGCGTGTATAGCGTTAGACGTTATCGATCACAGCGTGGGCTATTCAGATAACGTTCCTGCAACTATGCTTCGCGGACATCTTAATGACTGTTCTCTATGTGCGGCCCAAATGAAAATTGACGATATCGATGCCTTTGTCGAAGTGATTCGTTGCCAGTCCATCAGCCATGCCGCCGAGTCGTTGCAACTGACCCAGCCGGCCATTACTCGCCGCGTGCAGAACTTCGAGCAGGCGCTGGGGGTGGAGCTGTTTGACCGCAATACCAAGCCCCTCAAACCGACGTTGATCGGTACCCGCGTGTATGAACAATGCCGGTTGATCCTGCGCGAGATGGATGCCTTGCGTGAGCTGGTAGCCACCGACGCACCCCCCTCCGGCGTACTGCGCCTGGGCGTGCCGCAGACCATCGGCGATGTAGTGCTGCTGGACGCGCTGAAGCTGCTGCGCACTGAGTACCCTGAACTGCGCGCCCAGGTCGCGACCGGATGGGGCAGCCAGTTGGTCGGCAAGATTGAACGGGGCGAACTGGATGCGGCGGCGGCGTTGTTCCCGGCAGGCAAGATCTTCCCGGATAACATCGTTGGCGAGTCTATCGGCAAGATGGAGTTGGTGGTGGTGTGCGCCAAGGCGCAGTTGCCGAAAAAACCCTGCAAGCTGGCGGATGTGTACCAGAACGGGTGGATTCTTAACCCGGACGGCTGCGGGTTCCGTGCCGGGTTGCAACGCACCTTGTCCGATCAGGGCTTGGCGCTGCGGGTCAACCTGGAAACCTTCGGCACTGAATTGCAATTGGGTCTGGTCGCCGATGGCCTGGGCTTGGGCCTGGTGCCGCGTCCCTTGCTGGAGCGCAGCGCTCACCGCGAACAATTGGCGGTAATGCCGCTCAAGGACTTCAAACCGGTGATGGACCTTTGGCTCATCTACCCGCATTTCCTCGGCAACCTGCAAGGGCCGGTGGATGCGTTTGGCAAATGGGTGGCGGCGTCGTTGCACAAGATTCGGGATGCGGCTTGATATGAAAAAAAATAATAATTAGCTTAGATTAAAATGTGCTTTTTATTATTTTTGAGCATCCCCTAGGCTTGCCTGGAAGTCCTTAAGGCCATCCAGGAAGTTTTGCCATGAGCAGCGTCACCTCGATTTCCAGCGTCTCCAACAACGTTCGTCAACGCGTCACGCCAGAAGAGTGGGAAGTGCGCGTGAAGCTGGCCGCCGCCTACCGCCTGGCGGCCTTGTACAAGTGGACCGATCATATTTACACCCACTTCTCCGCCCGTGTACCGGGCCCGGAGGAGCATTTCCTGATCAACGCCTTCGGCCTGTTGTTCGATGAAATCAACGCCTCCAACCTGGTCAAGGTCGACCTCGACGGCACGATCGTCGACGACCCCACCGGCCTGGGTATCAACTACGCCGGCTACGTGATCCACAGCGCCATCCACGGCGCGCGCCATGACTTGCAAGCGGTGCTGCACACCCATACTCGCGATGGCATTGCGGTGTCCGCGCAGAAGGACGGCTTGTTGCCGATTTCCCAACACTCCATCGCCTTTTCCGGGCGAGTGGCCTACCACGGCTATGAAGGCATCGCCCTCGACCTGGACGAGCGTGAGCGGTTGGTGGCGGATCTGGGCGACAAGAGCGTGATGATCCTGCGCAACCACGGGCTGTTGACGGCGGGTATCAGCGTCGAACATGCCTTCCAGCAGCTGCAAGGGTTGGAGCGTGCGTGCAATATTCAGATCGCGGCGCAAGCGGCGGGGAATGCTGAGCTGGTCTTTCCGCCACAGGAGGTAGTGGCGAAGGTTGAAGAACAGGCCAAGGCGCATAGCAGCGGCGAGGGGCCGGGCGTGGCGCGGCATTGGAATGCGCTGATTCGGCAGTTGGAACGCAGCGATACCGACTACAAGAACTGATCCTGAGCTTAATGAAGATAGGCATGTGGGAGAGGGCGAGTCGAATCATCGCACCGCCCCTCCCACATTGGTTTTGCCGTGTTCTGGCTTACGCGACCTGTTTGGCCTGCTCGCGTTCTGCAATCAGTTGGCGGGTGAGGGGGATCAACCGCTTGCCGTAGTCGATCGCATCATTGAGCGGATCAAACCCACGGATCAGGAAGGTGGTGATGCCGAGGTCGTAGTAATCCACCAGCGCTTCAGCCACTTGTTCGGCGGTGCCCACCAACGAGGTTGAGTTCCCTTGCGCGCCCAGCAACCCCGCAATCCCCGTCCACAAACGCTTGTCCAGCCGGGAACCCTGTGCCGCCGCTGCGAGTAGCCGACGCGAGCCTTCATTCGGCGGTTCACGCCGCACAAATCCATTCTTCTCTGCCAACTCGGTGGCCTGTTGCAAGATGCTGTCAGCGCGTGCCCACGCCAGCTCTTCGGTCTCGGCGAGGATCGGTCGCAGCGACAGGCTGAAGCGAATCGTGCGTCCATGCTTGGCTGCTTCGGCCCGGACCTGAGTCACGATCTCGCGCACTTGCTCGTAGGTTTCGCCCCACAGTGCGTACACGTCGGCATGTTTGCCCGCCACTTCAATCGCGGCCTGGGAAGACCCTCCGAAGTACAGTGGGATATGCGGTTGCTGCGGCGACTTCACGGTGGAGTGCGCGCCTTCGACCTGGTAGTAGGTGCCGGTGAAATCGAAGGGCTGTTCGCTGGTCCATTCCTGTCGCATCACACTCAGGTATTCGTCGGTCCGTGCGTAGCGTTCGTCCTTGCCGATATGGCTGCCATCGGCGCGCAGTTCGCGGTCGTCGCCACCGGTGATGATATGCACGGCGGTGCGCCCGCCGTTAAACACATCCAGGGTGGCGAACTGGCGCGCGGCGAGGGTGGGTTGTGCAAACCCGGGGCGGTGGGCGATCAGGAATTGCAGTTTGCGGGTGACGCTGGCGGCATGGGAGGCGATCAGCGTGCTGTCCGGGCTGTTGGAGTGGAAGGCCACCAGGGCGCGGTCGAAGCCGGCCTCTTCGTGGGCGCGGGCCACGGTTTCCACGTAGTCCGGTTGCAGGGTCGGGCCGCTGCGTGGATGAATTTCGGATGCATGGTGGCCGCCGATATAGCCGATGAATTCGATGCTCATGGTCTGTCCTTGTCGAGTAGGGAGTGTGTACCTCCGCCGGGCAGGGGGTCGGTCATGCTCGTCCAAGGTAGGGGCCGCGACGTCCGCTGTAAAATGCCGTTTGGTTCTAACCTAATTATTAAAAAATAGAATTATTTTGTGGTTTTATATCAGTAAATAGCATTATCTGGGTCGGCAGCGACGCAACCCCAAGTGTTTGCGAGTTTGAGTGCACTTTCTAATAGACGAAAAAAAACCGGCTGATCAGGCCGGTTTGGGGGTGCCCTCGAACAGGGCGGGTTATGCGTGGTTTTCCATCAGACGATCCGAGCCACCTTCAGCTACGCGGTTTTCCAGCAGACGGTCCGAGCCACCTTCAGCTACGCGGTTTTCCATCAGACGATCCGAGCCACCTTCAGCTACGCGGTTTTCCATCAGACGATCCGAGCCACCTTCAGCTACGCGGTTTTCCTGCAGACGATCCGAGCCACCTTCAGCTACGCGGTTTTCCAGCAGACGGTCCGAGCCACCTTCAGCTACGCGGTTTTCCATCAGACGATCCGAGCCACCTTCAGCTACACGGTTTTCCAGCAGACGGTCCGAGCCACCTTCAGCTACGCGGTTTTCCAGCAGACGGTCCGAACCACCTTCGGCAACACGGTTTTCGATCAGTCGATCCGAACCGCTTTCAGCAACACGGTTTTCGATCAGGCGATCTGCACCGCCTTCAGCAACTACAGGGTGGGCAAATGCGTTTGCAGCGAGTACCGAGAAAGCGAGGCTAAGCAAGATTTGGCGTTTCATGATGGTGTGCTCCGAGTGTTTTAGTTTGGGTGTTGCCTGGTATGGGTTTGATGTTACGCGTTGCATTTTTTAAGAGAACTTCATTGCGCTGATGGTGACTATCGATGCCAGCGATGGACCGTTTGCAACGGCCATCGCCCGGCTGATCAAGGCATTTGCGGCAGTTCCTGAGGTCGCAGGTCGAACACCAGCACCTCGGCGTCCTGACCTTGACTCACGTGGATGCGCTGCTCATCACGCACTCTGGCACCGTCACCTTCCTGCAAGCGCTGGCCGTTGATCTCCACGCTGCCCCGGGCCACATGGATGTACACGTGGCGATCCGGCGGCAGGTCAAGGGTTGTGGCTTCGTCACCGTTGAACAGCCCGGCGTACACCCTGGCGTCTTGGCGTACGCTCAGGGAACCGTCGGCGCCGTCCGGCGAGATGATCAACTGCAGGCGCCCACGCTTTTGTGCCTCGCTGAAGTGCTCCTGTTGATAGCGCGGTTCGGCACCGGCCACGGCGGGCACGATCCAGATTTGCAGGAAATGCACCCCACGGTTTTGGCTGTGGTTGAACTCGCTGTGGGCCACGCCGCTGCCAGCGCTCATCAATTGCACATCGCCAGGGCGGATCACCGAGCCAGTGCCCAGGGTGTCCTTGTGCTCCAGGGCGCCTTCGAGCACATAAGAGAAAATCTCCATGTCACGGTGCGGGTGCTGGCCGAAGCCTTTGCCGGCGGCGACGCGATCATCGTTGATCACCAGCAGGTCGGAAAAACCCTGCTCGTTGGGGTTCCAGTAGTTGGCGAACGAGAAGGTGTGGAACGACTTCAACCAACCGTGATTGGCGGCGCCGCGTTCGGAAGCTTTGCGAAGGGTCAGCATGGTTGTGTCCTCAAGTGGGCGCTGGCTGCGAGATGCAGGGCGCTTGCGTTGAGAAGAAGGTTACTGGTTACTGAAATATTCATTAAGAAGCTGAAATCTGAATAACTGTCCCTCTCAGATTGACAGTGAAAGGCATGCCATAATGCCTCCCGCTTTCTTCCCCTCGATGGATGCCTTCTGTATGAAAACCGTGGCCATGGCGCTGTTCCCGGACTTCCTCTTGCTCGACATGGCCGGGCCGCTTGAAGTGTTTTCCATCGCCAACCGCTACCTGCCGGCGGCGGCGCATTATCAGATCCTTACTGTTGGCACCGAACCTGGCCCACTGCGCGCATCCAACGGCGTAATGGTGCAGACCGACCTGTTGCTGGAGCAGGCCGACGGTGCCTATGACCTCTTGCTGGTGCCCGGTGGCCCCGGTGCCTATAACGAATGCCATCCGGCGCTGCTGCCCTGGCTAAAAGCAGCGGCGCCACGGGCACGGCGCTTTGGCTCGATCTGCACGGGCGCCTTTGTGCTCGGGCACGCCGGGCTGTTGGACGAGCACCGCGTGACCACTCATTGGCATTACACCGAGCGGCTGATCAAGGCGTTCCCCAACGCCATCGTCGAGACCGACCGTATCTATCTGCAGGACGGGCGGTTGATTACCTCGGGCGGGGTCACGGCCGGTATCGACCTAGCGTTGTCCATCGTTGCTCAGGACCATGGCAAGCAGGTGGCGGTGGATGTGGCGAAGGTGCTGTTGGTGGTGATGAAACGCCAGGGCGGCCAGGCCCAATTCAGCCCGATGACCGCGGCCGTGGCGCCCCAGGAAACCGCGATTACCCGCGTGCAGAACCATGTTCTCGCGCACCTGGAGCAGCCGTTCACCATCGAGTCCATGGCCGAGTTGGCCGGCATGAGTGCGCGCCACTTTGCCCGGTTGTTTGCCAAGGATGTGCAGATGACGCCCATGGCCTTCCTGCAAGGCGCGCGCATCGACCGTGCTCGGCAATTGCTGGAAACCACCGATCTGCCACTCAAGACCGTGGCGTTCCACGCAGGCTTTGGCAGCGTGCGGCACATGCGCTTTTTATTCAGTGAAAAGCTCGGTCTCAACCCTACCCAATACCGACAGCAGTTCAGTTAACGACAGGATGTCCGTCTCGCACACCCGATTGTCCGTATCGCTCCCCGTGCCAGCATTGTCCTGTCATGGGTAGCTGGCAAGAATAGCGTCGAGCCCACGGAAAAGGATGCGCGAACGCCCAAGGCCGGGTGTTTCAGCGCGATTGCAGACATGAACGACCCTCAGGCGATTGACGCGGATAGCACGGTGCGCTTCGGTGCCTATGCCTTTCACCGGCAGCAGCGACTGGTCAGCAAGGCGGGTTGGCCGGTGTCGTTGGGCGGGCGGGCGCTGGATATCCTCGCGATGCTGCTGGAAGCGCCTGGGCAATTTGTCAGCAAGGCCACCCTGATCGAGCGGGTCTGGCCGAATAGCGTGGTGGAAGAGAACAACCTGCGGGTGCACATCGCCGCGCTGCGCCGTGCCCTCGACGGGCAACGGTTTATCCTCAATGACCCCCAGCGCGGCTACTGCTTCGCTGCGCCCGTGCAAGGCGTGGCCGCAGCGGTGCTGCCTAGGCACAACCTGGCCGCGCGGCTCAGCCCGGTGATTGGCCGTGATGAACTGCTGGGCGTGCTGGTGCGGCGTTTGTCCGGGCAGCGGCTGATGACCCTCACCGGATGCGCCGGCGTGGGCAAGAGCACCTTGGCCCTGGCCCTGGCCGAGCGCGTGTTGCCGCGCTACCGCGACGGTGTGTGGTGGGTCGACCTGGCCACCGTCGAGGCGCCGCTGATGATGCTGCGCCACCTGGCCACGGTCCTGCATCTCGAACCCAGCGGCAGCGCCACTGAACTGTGCCGTCAATTGGCTTCCCGACAATTATTGCTGGTACTTGATGGCGCTGATCTGCTGCTTGGCGCCTGTCGACATCTGCTGCGTGTGCTTAGCGAAAACGCGCCCCGGATCAGTGTGCTCGTCAGTAGCCGTGAAGCCTTGCATGCCCCGGGCGAATGGGTGTTGCGCGTGCCCCAGTTGGCGCTTCCAGCTCCGTCGGTGTTGGGCAGCGTTGAACAGGCGATGGTGAGTCCGGCGGTGCAGTTGTTTGTTGCACGGGTGCGTGCCAGCCAGCAGGGGTTTGTGTTGCGGCCCCAGGACTTGGCACCGCTGCGTGATATCTGCCGGCGCCTCGACGGTATTCCTCTGGCTCTCGAACTGGCCGCCGCCCAAGTAGACGCCCTTGGCGTCCGTGGTGTGCAGGCGCAAGTGTGCAGGGGCTTGCAGATCCTCACGCGGGGGCGCCGCACAGCGGTTGAGCGCCACCAATCCCTCAGTGCCGCGCTGGATTGGACCTACCAGCGCCTGAGCTTGCCGGAGCGCTGGCTGTTCCTGCAGATGAGCCTGTTCAAAATGGCGGTGACTTTGCCCACCTTGAGTGAGCTCGTGGTCGGCACGGAGCTGGAGCATGCCGACCTGTCTTACTTGTTGAGTCGGCTGGTCGACACCTCACTGCTGAACCTTGAGCCCGGCCCAGGTTATCCGCGCTATCGCCTGCTCAACAGTGTGCGCAGCTACGCCTTGGCACTTCTGCGCGACCCGCAGCAGGTAGCACGCTTGCAACAGGGCTATGGGCATTACCTGGGGCCGTTTTCAGGCCGGCCGTTTGTCTTGCAACTCGTCGAGCAGGCGGCGCACGCGGATTAGATCCTGGGTGTCGAAGCCTTCGGTAAACCGCTCATAGACTGAACCCAGCAGGTCGCGCGCGGCCTGCACACGACCTTGCTTGTGCCACAGCCGCGCCAAGCTGTCTGCGCATCGTAACTCCCAGGCCAGCGCGCCTTGCTGGTGCGCCAGGCCCAGGGCTTCGAGCAACAGGCTTTCGGCTGATTGGGCATCGGGCATGGCCTCGGCGCGCACGCGCAGAATCTCCGGTGTGCACCAGCCGGCCGCACCGCTTCGGGCGCGTTCGAACAGGGCGTCATCCACTGCGATTGCGTTGAAGGTCACCAGGATGTCCTCGACCAGGCCCAACCCTTGTACTTCGGCAATCTGCGCCGTGCCTTCGTAGCATTGCGCCCAGGTGTGGAACAACTGCACTGAATGTTTTTGCGCCTGCTGCAACAGCAGGTCCAACTGATCGCGGGCCGCAAGCGTATCGCCGTTGTACTGAGCGATCACCACCCCAGCCAGGGCCAGGGTGTAGCAGATTGACGTGCCGTGGTTGATCTGCAGCGCCAGCGCCAGCGCCTGGCTTGCAGTGCGCCACGCGCGTTCAGGGAAACCGCGCAGCCAAAGGATGCGCGCGAGGATGGTCAGCGAAGCCACGCTTTGGTCGTACTGCACGCCAAAGCCATGGGTAAACCGGTTGAGATGGCCGCTCTGGGCCATGCGCTGGATCACCTGTTCGGCATTGTGCTGCGCCAGCACCTGATTGCCGGCGAAGTGCTGCGCCAGTACTCGCAGGCGTTGGGCGCTGAGGGCCAGCAACGACTCGGTGTGTGGCCCCAACTGGTCGAAATGCAGGCTTTGCTTCAACGCCTCACGGTAGTTGCCGCTGCACAGGCTGACCGCCATTTGCCCCGACACGGCACGCAGTTGGCCGGGCAGGTTTTTGTCAGCTTCGGCCAGGCGTCGTGCGCAGGAAAACGCGTCTATGGTCTGCGGCGTACTGCCCTGGGCGTGATAGGAGAAACTGCCGAAGGCCAACTGCAATGCCATGTGCAAGCGCTGGCTCGGCGTACTCGATTGTCCCAGTCGCGCCAAGGCCTTGCTCACGTAGAGGCCGTGTTCGCGCAGCAGCGACAGCTCCTGCCACAACGGCATGGCGCTGACGGTGAGGCGAATGCCCAGCACGTGCACACCCTGGTCGCCCAGGCCCCAGTCGAGGGCGGCACGGATGTCTTCGCGCAGCGGGGCATAGCGGTCGATCCACGGCTGGGTAGCGATCTGCTCCCAATCTTCCTGCGCCTGGTCCATCAGCGCCAGGCAGCGGTTGGCGTGGCGTTCACGGGTGGCATCAAGCTCGTCGGCGACACTGAGTTTTTCCAGGGCGTAGGTGCGGGTGATGTCCAGCAGGCGATAGACCATCTCGTCATCGCCGGGCTCCACATTGAGCAAGGATTTGGCGACCAGTTGAGTGATCGAGCCCAGCACCTCGGTCGGTGCGATCTGTTCTCCGGCAATCACCGCCGCCGCGCTGGCCAGGCTGAAACCACCCCGGAACACGGCGAGACGGCGCAGGCAGATTTGCTCGCACGTCGTGAGCAGGTCGAAGCTCCAATCCAGGGTCGCGCGCAAGGTTTGATGCCGGGGCAGGGCGCTGCGCCGGCCACGGGTGAGCAGGCGGAAATTGTCTTCCATCTGCACCAGCAACCCCGGCAGGCCGAAGCGCTCGATCTGCGCCGCCACCAATTCGATTGCCAGGGGAATACCGTCCAGGCGCTGGCAGATATCAATCGCCAGGGGCAGTTCGGCTTCGCTCAGTTCGAAGCTGTCCTGATGGGACATGGCGCGTTCGATCAGCAGTTGCAGGGCAGGATAGCCCAGGGCCTGGGCGCGGTTGCCGGTGGCGGGTGGGCAGGCCAGGGGTTCCAGGCGTTGCACCGATTCGCCTTCGGCGCGCAATGCTTCGCGGCTGGTGGCCAGGATGTGCAGTTTTGGGGCATGGCGCAGCAGGGTTTCGCTGATCAGCGCAATGTCGTCCAGCAAGTGCTCGCAGTTGTCGATCACCAGCAGCACCTGGCGCTCTTGCAGGCGGCGCGCGAAGGTGGCCAGCGGTTCGTGCTCGGTGTGGGTCAGGTCGAGCAGGGCGGCGAGGTTGGGCAGGATCATCGACGGCGCGCTGAGGGGCGCCAGGTCCAGCAGGCGGATACCGTCGCGGTAATGGCCGATCAGCAATTCCGCCACGCGCAACGCCACGGTGGTCTTGCCGATGCCGCCGGCGCCCGTTAGGGTGATAAAGCGTTGTTCGGGCAGGTGCTGCACCAGGCTGTCGATCAGCGCCTGGCGGCCGAGCATGCGGGTGCGGCGCAGCGGCAGGTTGTGGCAGGGGCGTTGGGGCGTGCCTTCTGTGGGTAGGCTCATCGGCTCGATGCTCAGTGGCGCAACAAAACTGTAGCCACGCTGGGCCACCGTAACGATATAGCGCTGCCCGGCCTGGCCATCGCCCAGCGCCTTGCGCAACGCCGCCATATGCACCCGCAGGTTGCCGTCCTCTACCACGCTTTTGGGCCAGACCCGAGCGATCAGCTCCTGCTTGCTCACCACATTACCGGCCTGCTCCAGCAGGATCAGCAGGATATCCACGGCCCGCCGCCCCAGGCGCAACGGACGACCAGCCTCCAGCACCAGGCGCTGGTGGGGATGGATACGGTACGGCCCGAAGTGCACGGCCTGATCGCGTTGGTCACTCATGGGTGGCCATGCTCTGGAGAAAGTAAGCGGCCAGCATATTCCAGGTGCTTGCAGACCACTAGGCAGCGATCTCTTGAGGCTTGTGACGCAGTTGGTGGTTTCGCCAGGTCATCGGATTGACACCCTCGCTGCGGGTGAACATATGGCAGAAATGTGCCTGGTCGCAGAACCCGCATTCCAGGCTGATCTGCGTCAGGCTCAAGGAAGACTGAGTGATCAATTCCTTGGCCCGCTGGATGCGTTGCAGGCGTATCCATTCCTGGGGCGACAGCCCGGTGGTGCACTTGAATGCACGGGAGAAATGGCTGCGCGACAGCGCGCAGGCCTGGGCCAGGTCGGCAATCGCCAGGCTTTCGCCGAGGTTGGCGAGGATCAATTGCTTGGCGATACGCTCGCGCCGGGGGCATAGGCCGCCAGTAGCGGATAAGCGAGGAGCGCAGTGCTCAGTTCGGGCCATGACGGATATCCGCAGTCGATGGGAGCGTTCCCGGTGAATGGATGCAGTGTAGATGGCGTCAATCTTGTTGCCGTACCGTCTGGCTGACGAGTTAATCGTTGTTAATTTCGTCAGGTGCAGTCACGGAAAAGACAGCACAGACATGCAATCAACCCCTTGTTTTGCGTGCTTAGCTGGCAGTCTGCTAACCGTTTGGATACCGCCATGAACCGCAATGACCTGCGTCGCGTCGACATGAACCTGCTGGTGATTTTCGAGGCGTTGATGTTCGAGAAGAACCTGACCCGGGTCGCCGAAAAACTCTTCATGGGCCAACCGGCGGTGAGTGCTGCCTTAGGCCGGCTGCGCGACCTGTTCGACGACCCGTTGCTGCTGCGCAACGGGCGGGGCATGGAGCCCACGCCGCGCGCCCTGGCGATACTCAAGGAGCTGCAACCGGCTATGGACACCATTTCCGGCGCGGTCAGCCGCGCCAAGGATTTCGACCCGTCCACCAGTTGTGCGGTGTTCCGTATCGGCCTGTCCGACGACGCCGAATTTGGCTTGTTTCCGCCGTTGCTCAGTCAGCTTCGCGAAGAAGCCCCTGGCATCATCGTGGTGGTACGCCGCGCCAATTACTTGCTGATGTCCGCGCTGCTGGCCAGTGGCGAGATTTCGGTGGGGGTGAGCTACACCACTGAACTGCCCGCGAATGCCAAGCGCAAGAAACTGCGGGATATCCCGTGCAAGGTATTGCGTGGGGATGACGGGGTGGCGCCGCTGACGCTGGATGATTATTGCGAACGGCCCCATGCGATGGTGTCGTTCTCCGGGGATTTGAGCGGCAACATCGATTTGGACTTGGCCCGCATCGGCCGCGCGCGGCGGGTGGTGCTGGCGGTGCCGCAATTCAGCGGGTTGCGGGCGTTGTTGGCGGGGACGCAGATCATTGCGACGGTACCGGATTATGCGGCGTGTGCGTTGACCGAGGGCACCACGTTACGGGCAGAGGATCCGCCGTTTGCGATTGATGCGGCGGAGTTGTCGATGGTGTGGAGTGGGGTGCATGACAATGATCCGGCGGAGCGTTGGTTGAGGTTGAGGATTGCCGAGCATATGGCGGGGGGGGGTGGTTGATTGAGTGCATATCCGTTGCTGCGGTAACGGCCGCCTATGGTTCCGCTCTTACAGCGGGTCACTTTTGTAAAGGCCGGAATGCCGGCCCAGCCAAAAGTAACCAAAAGGCCTTCGCCCCACCACTCGGCACCTCGCTTAGGCTCGGTGTGCCCGTAATCCGACATTGATTTGGGGGGCCGCCGCCACGCGCCATCCATGGCGCAGGGCTGCTAAACCGGCATCCCTGCCGGTTTACCCCCCAAATCAATATCGAATTCCGGCCATCGTGGTTGACGGGGCGATTTCAGATCAAAAGCAAGGCCGCGGCGACCTTAGAGCCGACCGGGTTCTCAGCTCCAACTCCGTCCAAAGGTGGGAGGGGGCTTGCTCCCGATGAAGGTGTGTCAGTTGATGCATTTGTGACTGACCCACTGCCATCGGGAGCAAGCCCCCTCCCACAGTTTGATCTCCATAGATCAGATAGATAGGTCCTAGCCTGCTGTCCTGCTGTCCTGCTGTCCTGCTGTCCTGCTGTCCTGCTTTTGCTCTGCTTTTGCTCTGCTTTTGATGTGCTTTTGATCTGGCTCTTACATCCTTTTCGCTGACGAAGTCAGCGGTCTGTTGATCTGCGCTTTTGATTTTGATCCTAGGCGCCCCGTCAAACACGCTGGCCGAACGCAGGCTTGAATCCGTGGGTAACCCGGCAGGACGCCGGGTTAGCCGCGCTGGGCCATGGATGGCCCATCGCGGCGGCCCACGGATTCAAGCCGGAGTGAGGGCACACCGAGCCTAGGCGAGGTGCCGAGTGTTGGGGCGAAGGCCTTTTGCTTACTTTTGGGCCTTTCCAAAAGTGAGCCGCTGTAAGAGCGGAACCATAAGTAGCCGTTACCTAACCAACGGATATGTACTCAACTCAACCCCCCCCGACTACCGGCTCTTGTAAGAAATTTCCCGCAGGAGTACAAATGTACTCCATGACGACCCTGACTCCCCGCCGCACCGCCATCCTGACCTTCATCCGCGACCGTATCGCGCAACAAGGCCAGCCCCCCAGCCTCGCCGAGATTGCCGAGGCGTTCGGCTTTGCCTCCCGCAGCGTCGCGCGCAAACACGTGGTGGCCCTGACCGAAGCAGGCTTCATTGAGGTCAACCCCAACCAGGCTCGCGGTATTCGCCTGCTCAACCAACCCATGCGTCCGGAGTGGCTGGACGTGCCCGTGCTCGGCCGAGTCGCCGCCGGCCTGCCCATCGGTGCTGACGCCGAAGTGCACAGTCGCCTGCAACTCGACCCAAGCACCTTCGCGAAAACCCCCGACTACCTGCTGCGGGTGCAGGGCGATTCGATGATCGAAGACGGCATCCTTGACGGCGATCTGGTAGGCGTACGCCGCAGTGCCGAGGCCTTGAACGGGCAGATCGTGGTGGCGCGCCTGGATGGCGAAGTCACCATCAAGCGTTTCGAACGCAGTGGCGACCGCGTGCGCCTGCTGCCGCGCAACCCCGCGTATCAACCTATTGTGGTGGGCCCTGATCAGGACCTGGCCATCGAAGGGGTGTTCTGCGGCCTGGTGAGGCAAGGCTGATGGGCGCCGTCGTTGCCCTGGACGCGCTGTTCAATGGCGGCCGCGTCTGGAAAGGCCGGCCGGCCGCGCCTCCCGCCAGTGTGCACCCCACCGGGCTGGCCGCGCTGGATGCGGTGCTGCCCAGCGGCGGCTGGCCTGAATCGGCTTTGAGTGAAATCCTCATGGCCAAGGAGGGCATCGGCGAACTGCAACTGGTGCTGCCCACCCTGGCGCGCCTGTCAAAGGCGGGGGAGCGCATTGTGTTGGTGGCGCCGCCGTATACGCCGTACCCCCATGCCTGGCAGAACGCCGGGGTGGATGTACGCCAGCTTTCAGTGATCCAGGCCGAGGAACGTGATGCGCTGTGGGCCGTGGAGCAGTGCCTGCGCTCCGGCAGTTGCGGCGCGGTGCTGTGCTGGCCGCGCAAGGCCGATGACCGGGCGCTGCGGCGCTTGCAGGTGGCAGCAGAAACCGGCCAGACCCTGGCGTTTGCCTGGCGCGCCTTGAGTGAGGGGGTCAATTCATCGCCTGCTGCCCTGCGTTTGGCGGTCGATGCGAAACCCGCCCAAGTACGGGTGATCAAGTGCCGTGGCGGTTTGGCCCATCCGGCGCCGATTGCGTTGGCGGGGCACTGAGGTTGCCATGCGCTGGGTGTGTATTGTCTTCCCGCAATTGGCGCTGGACGGGGTGCAGCGTGTGCACCCCGAGCCCGACCAACCCCTCGCGCTGCTGGCCGGTACGCCACAGCGGCGCGTACTGCAAACCGTCAACGACGCCGCCCGCGCCTTGGGCCTGCGTCCAGGCCTTTCACTGACGGCGGCCCATGCCCTGGCCAAGACTTTTGCCAGCGCCGAATACGACCCCGTGGAAATCGAACGCTGGCAGCAGTTCCTGGCAGCCTGGGCCTATCGCTTCAGTTCCCAGGTCAGTGTGCATTACCCGCGTGCGTTGCTGTTTGAGATCGAATCGAGCCTGGGCCTGTTCGGTCCCTGGCCGCAGTTCGAAGCGCGCTTGCGCAAAGAATTGACCGAGCTGGGCTTTCGTCACCGCATCGTCGCCGCGCCCAACCCGGCGGCGGCGCGGGTGCTGGCCAATATTTACGACGGTCTGGCCATCGACGATGAGGCATTGATGCAGGCCCTCGCACCACTGCCCATCGACCGCGCCGGCCTTGAACCTCAGGCCGCTACCGCCTTGTCGCGCATGGGCCTGCGCACCCTGTCCCAGGTGCAAGCCTTGCCCCGGCACACCCTGGCACGGCGCTTTGATGCCGGCCTGCTCAAGCACCTGGATGCCTTGACCGGGCAACGCCCGCTGGCCCTTGGGTTTTACCAGCCGCCGGACCAGTTCGATGTGCGCATCGAATTGAATTTCGACGTGCAGTCCCACCAGGCGCTGCTGTTTCCACTGCGGCGCTTGACCGGTGATTTATCCGCCTTTCTCTGCGGACGCGACAGTGGCGTGCAGCGTTTTGACCTGCACCTGGAGCACGCCCAGTTGCCCGACAGTGTGATCAAGGTCGGCCTGCTCAGCGCCGAGCGCGAACCGGCGATGCTGTTCGAGCTGGCCCGTGGGCGCCTGGAGCAAGTGCAAGTCACGGCGCCGGTGCGCGGTTTTCGCCTGGTGGCCCAGGACTTGCCGGTGTTTGTGCCGCAGCGCCAGGACCTGTTCGACGACCGCCCGCAACAGACCCTGCCCTGGGAGCAATTGCGCGAACGCCTGCGCGCGCGCCTTGGGGATGAGGCGGTACAAGGCTTGCGTTTTCATGCCGACCACCGCCCCGAGTGCGCCTGGCAAGCAACGGCCGACAGTCGCACATGCCCGACCTTGAACAAGGTGCACCGCCCCGGTTGGCTGCTCAGGGAACCCACCTTGCTGACCGAGCAAGGTGTGCAGATTCTGATGGGCCCGGAACGTATCGAATCCGGCTGGTGGGACGGCGCCGATATCCGCCGTGACTATTACCTGATCCAGACCCGCGCCGGTCAGCAAGGCTGGGCCTACCGCAGCGTGGGGCAGGGCGATGGTTTGTGGCTGCAAGGCTGGTTTGCATGAACTACGCCGAGCTGCATTGCCTGTCCAATTTCAGTTTTCAGCGCGGCGCGTCCACCGCGCTGGAGTTGTTCGAGCGCGCCAAGCGCCAGGGCTACAGCGCCTTGGCGATCACTGATGAATGCACGTTGTCAGGCATCGTGCGTGCGTGGCAGGCGGCGAAGGCGGTGGAGTTACCGCTGATTATCGGCAGCGAAGTGCGCATCGAAAACGGCCCGAAACTGGTGCTGCTGGTAGAAAACCTCAGCGGTTACCAGCACCTGTGCCGCCTGATCACCCTGGCCAGGCGGCGTGCGGAAAAAGGCAGTTATCGCCTGCTGCACGAAGACTTCGACGCACCGCTCAACGGCCTGTTGGCGCTATGGGTCGCCGACGACAGCGACACCCAGGCCTCGATCCAATGGCTGCGCCGCACGTTTGCCGAGCGCCTGTGGCTGGCGGTGCACCTGCATTGCGGCCAAGACGATGCGCGCCATCTGGAGCAGCGCCTGCACCTGGCCGCCAACCTGAATATCCCGGCGGTGGCCTGTGGTGATGTGCACATGCACGCACGCGGTCGACGCGCCCTGCAAGACACCATGACCGCCATCCGCCATCACGTCCCGGTGGCCGAAGCCGGCACGCGCCTGCACCCCAATGGCGAGCGGCATCTGCGCGGCCTTGATGCCCTGGGCACGCTGTACCCCCAAGCCTTGCTCGATGAAACCCTGGTCATCGCCCGCCGTTGCACCTTCGACCTCGGCCAGTTGCGTTATCACTACCCGCGCGAATTGGTGCCCGAGGGGCATGACGCCGAATCCTGGCTGCGCGCCGTCACCGAAGAAGGCATCGCCCTGCGTTGGCCTCACGGAATCGACGCCAAGACCATGCAGCAGATCAATCACGAACTGACATTGATCAGCAAGCTGGGTTACGAAAGTTATTTCCTCACCGTGCACGATATTGTGCGCTTCGCCCGCAGCCGTTCGATCCTGTGCCAGGGCCGAGGGTCGGCGGCCAACTCGGCGGTGTGTTTTGCCTTGGGCATTACCGAGATCAACCCGAGCCTGACGAATATGCTGTTTGAACGCTTCCTGTCAGAGGAGCGCAACGAGCCACCGGATATCGACGTGGACTTCGAGCACGAACGCCGCGAAGAAGTGCTGCAGTACGTTTTCCAGCGCTACGGCCGTACCCGCGCGGCGCTGACGGCGGTGGTCAGCAGCTACCACGCCGCCGGTGCGGTGCGCGATGTGGCCAAGGCCCTTGGGTTGCCGCCGGACCAGATCAACGCCCTGGCCGACTGCTGCGGGCGCTGGAGTGATGATGCGCCTCCGCTGGAACGCCTGCGTGAAGGCGGCTTCGACCCGGACAGCCCGATCCTGCGCCGTGTGCTCACGCTCACCCAGCAACTGATCGGTTTTCCCCGGCACCTGTCCCAACATCCCGGCGGTTTCGTGATTTCCGAATACCCGCTGGACACTCTGGTGCCGGTGGAAAACGCGGCCATGGCCGAGCGCACCATTATCCAATGGGACAAGGACGATCTGGATGCCGTGGGCCTGCTCAAGGTGGATATCCTCGCCTTGGGCATGCTCAGTGCGATTCGCCGCTGTTTCGATTTGCTGCGCCGCCACCGCAACCTCGACCTGGCCCTGGCGACGATCCCCAAGAAAGACCCGGCCACCTACGCGATGATCAGCAAGGCCGACACCATTGGCGTATTTCAGATCGAGTCGCGGGCGCAGATGTCGATGCTGCCCCGGCTCAAGCCGCAGACGTTTTATGACCTTGTGATCGAGGTCGCTATTGTGCGGCCCGGTCCGATCCAGGGAGGGATGGTGCATCCGTATCTACGACGACGTAACAAGGAAGAAAAAACCACCTACCCGTCACCGGAACTTGAAAGCGTATTGAAGCGCACCCTGGGCATTCCGCTGTTCCAGGAGCAAGTGATGCAGATCGCCATGGTCGCCGCCGACTACAGCCCTGGCGAGGCCGACCAGTTGCGCCGCTCCATGGCCGCGTGGAAACGTCACGGCGGCCTGGAACCCCATCAGGACCGCTTGCGCACCGGCATGCTGAAAAACGGCTACACCGAGGAATTTGCCGCGCAGATTTTCGAGCAGATCAAGGGCTTTGGCAGCTATGGCTTTCCTGAGTCCCATGCGGCCAGTTTCGCCTTGCTGACTTACGCCAGTTGCTGGCTCAAATGCCACGAGCCGGCGGCATTCGCCTGCGCGTTGATCAACAGCTGGCCTATGGGTTTCTACAGCCCGGACCAGATACTGCAGGACGCACGGCGCCATCGCTTGCAGATTCGCCCGGTGGATGTGCAGGCCAGCGACTGGGATTGCAGCCTGGAACCCATTGACGGCCAGCAACCGGCGATCCGTATGGGCTTGCGCATGATCGCGGGGTTTCGTGAAGAGGATGGTCGGCGCATCGAGGCCGCCCGCCCTGGCACAGGTTTCAGTGACATTGCTGATCTGGACCAGCGCGCCGGTCTGGACGCCCGTGCCCAGGCGTTGCTGGCCGACGCCGGCGCCCTGCGTGCCCTGGCTGGAAACCGGCACCAAGCCCGCTGGGACGTGGCGGGGGGGCACAAACAATTGGGGCTGTTCGCCGGGCTGCCCAGCCCCGACGAAGCCGTGGTCGCTTTACCCGCACCGACGGTCGGCGAGGACTTGCAGGCTGATTACGCCACCGTCGGCACCACTCTCGGCCCGCACCCGCTGGCGTTGTTGCGCGATGAGCTGCGCAAGCGGCGTTGTCGCAGCTCCCGCGAGCTGATGGCGGTGGAGCATGGGCGTAATGTGAGTGTCGCGGGGTTGGTCACGGGGCGGCAACGTCCGGGCACGGCCAGCGGTGTGACCTTTGTCACCTTGGAAGATGAGTTCGGCAATCTCAATGTGGTGGTTTGGCGCGACCTGGCCGAACGTCAGCGCCAGGCGCTGGTGGGGTCGCGCTTGCTCAAGGTAGACGGGCGCTGGGAGGCGGTCGGCGAGGTGCGCCATCTGATCGCCGGGCGGCTCACCGACCTCACGCCGTTGCTGGAAGGCATGTCTGTGCGCAGCCGGGATTTCCACTGAGGTGACCCCAAATTAATACCAGATGAAACCATCTGCTCCGTGTAAGCTCCAAAAATGGCGACTGTCTTCTCTTTTGCACTGAGCCGAACGATGCAATTTTTATCTAACCCCCACGGCTGTGAAGGTTGGGCCGGTGAAATGGCCCAGCGCATTCGCGCGTTCGATTGGTCGACCACGGACCTCGGTCCCATTAACCAGTGGTCCACTAGCCTGGTCTGTAACGTGCAGATGATGCTCGCATCGCCGATGCCGATGGTGATGTTGTGGGGGCGGGCCGGGTACATGATTTACAACGACAGTTACTCGGTCTTTGCCGGCGGCCGCCACCCGTCTTTGCTGGGGGCTCCGGTGGAGTTGGGTTGGCCGGAGGTGGCGGATTTCAATCGCCATGTGGTGGACACCTGTCTGGCCGGCGGCACTCTGTCCTTCAACAACAAAGACCTGGTGCTGCTGCGCAATGGCCAGCCGGAAACCGTGTGGCTGGATTTGTATTACAGCCCCGTCGCCGGCGACAACCAGCAACCAGCCGGCGTGTTGGCGATTGTGGTCGATACCACCGAACTGGTGAAGTCCGAACAGGTGCGCCAGGAACTCACCCATAACCTCGAACAACGGGTGGCCGCTGAAGTCCAGGCGCGCTCCAGTGCCGAGGACCAATTGCGCCAATCGCAAAAACTCGAAGCCATCGGCGGCCTCACCGGCGGCGTGGCCCACGACTTCAATAACCTGTTGCAAGTGATCGCCGGCAATCTGCACTTGCTGGCCCGCCATGAGCCAGACAATGCCCAGGTGCAGCGCCGCGTCAACGCGGCCATCGCGGCAGTGGAGCGCGGGGCCAAGCTGTCGGCGCAACTGCTGGCCTTTGCCCGCCGCCAGCCGTTGTCGCCGGCGGTGTACAACCCGCAACGCATCTATGCCGGCCTTGGCGAACTGTTGCAGCGCGCACTGGGAGAAACCATTCATATCGATGTGCAGTTGCCCCAGGATTCCTGGAGCATCAACGTCGACCGTAACCAGTTGGAAAATGCGTTGCTCAACCTGGCGATCAATGCCCGCGACGCCATGAAAGGTGAGGGGGTGATCCGCATCAGCGGCGAAAACATCATCCTTAACCCCGGCGATTGCATCGGCAAGAGCGTCAGTCCCGGAGAATATGTGCGCCTGGCGGTCACCGACACCGGGGTGGGCATGCCTCCTGGGATCCAGGCCAGGGTGTTCGAACCGTTCTTCACCACCAAGCACGACGGTCACGGTACCGGCCTGGGCTTGAGCATGGTGTTCGGCTTTGTGCGTCAAAGTGGCGGGCATGTCGAGGTCAGCAGCGAAGAAGGCCAGGGCACCGTGGTGCAGTTGTACTTCCCGCGCAGCCTGGGCGAGGAGTGCCTTGAAGCGTCAGACGAGCCCGTTGCGTCCGTAGGCGGCCAGGAAACGATCCTGGTGGTCGAAGACAACGAAGGCGTGCGCCTGACGGTGGTGGACGTGCTCGAACAGTCGGGCTACACCGTGATCACCGCCGAGGACGGCGACCAGGCCATGTCGAAGCTCAAAGCTGGCCTGCAACCCGAGTTGATTTTTACCGACGTGGTCATGCCCGGCCGCCTTAAAAGCACCGACCTGGCCGCCTGGGCCCGTGCACAAACCCCGCCCGTGCCGGTGCTGTTCACTTCCGGTCACACCCGCGACATCCTCTCCAGCAACCACCTGCTGAGCCCCGATATTCATCTGCTGAGCAAGCCCTACAGCCCCGAAGCCCTGACGCTACGGGTGCGCAGCGTGCTCACCGCACGATAAGGTTGACCATGACTTCACAGCGCAACATCCCTGCGATCACTGCCCAACGCCCAGGCTTTGTCAGGGTGCGCGGCGCCCGCGAGCACAACCTGCAAAACGTCGACGTGGATATTCCCCGGGATGCCCTGGTGGTGTTTACCGGCGTGTCGGGTTCGGGCAAGTCGTCCCTGGCGTTTTCCACGGTGTATGCCGAGGCCCAGCGGCGCTACTTCGAATCGGTGGCGCCTTACGCGCGGCGCCTGATCGACCAGGTTGGCGTGCCCGACGTGGACAGCATCGAAGGCCTGCCGCCCGCCGTGGCCCTGCAACAGCAGCGTGGCACGCCCAGCGCGCGATCTTCGGTGGGCAGCGTCACCACGTTATCGAGCCTTATCCGCATGCTCTATTCCCGCGCCGGCAGCTACCCTGCGGGGCAAGCAATGCTGTATGCCGAGGACTTTTCGCCGAACCTGCCCCAGGGTGCGTGCCCGAAATGTCATGGCCTGGGCCGCGTGTATGAAGTGACCGAGGCGCTGATGGTGCCCGACCCTTCGCTGAGCATTCGCCAGCGCGCGGTTGCCTCCTGGCCGTTGGCGTGGCAGGGCCAGAACCTGCGCGACATTCTGGTGACCTTGGGCTATGACGTGGATATCCCATGGCGCGACCTGCCAAAAAAGCAGCGCGACTGGATCCTGTTCACCGAAGAAACCCCCACTGTGCCGGTGTATGCCGGTTTCACCCCGGAGCAAACCCGCGAGGCGTTGAAGCGCAAGCTGGAGCCTAGTTACCAGGGCACGTTCAGCGGCGCGCGGCGCTACATCCTGCACACCTTCAGCCACACCCAAAGCGCGCTGATGAAAAAGCGCGTGTCGCAGTTCATGCAGGGCAGCGCCTGCCCGCTGTGTGAAGGCAAGCGGCTGACCAAGGCGGCGCTCTCGGTGAAGTTTGCCGGGGTGGATATTGGCGAGTTGTCGCAGCTGTCGTTGTCGCAGCTGGCCGAACTGCTGCGGCCGGTGGCGGCGGGGCAGGACACGATGAAGCTCTCGGTGGAGAAGCGCCTGGCTGCGCAGCGTATCGCCCAGGACTTGCTGGAGCGGGTCAGCACCTTGATCGAATTGGGCCTGGGTTATCTGTCCCTGGAGCGCAGCACACCGACCTTGTCGTCCGGGGAGTTGCAACGTTTACGCTTGGCCACGCAATTGGGCTCGCAATTGTTTGGAGTGATCTATGTGCTGGATGAGCCTTCGGCGGGCTTGCATCCAGCGGATGGCGAGGCTTTGTTCACCGCGCTTGAGCGCTTGAAGGCCGCCGGTAATTCGTTGTTTGTGGTGGAGCACGACTTGGAAACCATGCGCCGCGCCGACTGGTTGATCGACGTCGGCCCGGCCGCTGGCGAGCATGGCGGGCAAGTGCTGTACAGCGGGCCACCTGCTGGGTTGGCTGACGTAGAGGCGTCGCAGACCCGTGAGTATTTGTTCGCCGAGCGGCGTACATCAAATCCCTCTCGCCGCGAACCCAGTGGTTGGTTGAAGTTGGAGGGCGTGACGCGCAATAACCTCAATGGTCTGAACGTGGATTTTCCCTTGGGCTGCTTCACCTCGGTGACCGGCATTTCCGGCTCGGGCAAGTCCAGCCTGGTCAGCCAGGCGCTGCTGGAGTTGGTGGGCAGTGGCCTTGGGCGTGTGGTGGAGAACGACGAAGAGCCGAGCCTGGAAGATGAGACGCCGCAAACCAGTGGCGGGCGCATCAGCGCCGGGCTGGAACAGATCCGACGCCTGGTGCAGGTGGATCAGAAACCCATCGGCCGTACGCCACGTTCCAACCTGGCGACCTACACTGGGCTGTTCGACAACGTGCGCAAACTGTTCGCCGCCACGCCCGCGGCAAAGAAGCGCCATTACGATGCGGGCCAGTTCTCCTTCAACGTCGCCAAGGGCCGTTGCCCGAACTGCGAGGGCGAGGGCTTTGTTAGCGTCGAGTTGTTGTTTATGCCGAGTGTGTACGCACCCTGTCCGACCTGCCACGGCGCGCGCTACAACCCCGAGACGTTGGCGATCAAATGGCAAGGCTTGAGCATCGCTCAGGTGCTCGGGCTGACCGTTGAGCAGGCAGTCGAGGTCTTTGCCGAGCAGCCAGGGGTACTGCGCTCGTTGCAGGTGCTGCGGGATATCGGCCTGGGTTATCTGCGACTGGGTCAACCGGCTACCGAACTGTCCGGGGGGGAAGCGCAGCGGATCAAATTGGCCACCGAGCTGCAACGCAATGCCCGTGGGTCGACCTTGTATGTGTTGGATGAGCCAACGACCGGGCTGCATCCACGGGATGTGGATCGCCTGCTCAGCCAGCTCAATCACTTGGTGGATGCAGGGCACACGGTGGTGGTGGTCGAGCATGAAATGCGTGTGGTGGCCCAGAGTGACTGGGTGATCGATATCGGTCCGGGGGCAGGGGATTTGGGCGGGCAAGTGGTGGCCAGCGGTACGCCGCAAAAAGTTGCCAAGAGCAAGAAAAGCCGGACTGCGCCCTTCCTGGCCCGAGCGTTGATCTAACAGTTAAACAGGTCCACATGTGGGAGGGGGCTTGCCCCCGATAGCGGTGGGTCAGTCACCCCATCAAGTGCCTGACAGATAGCTATCGGGGGCAAGCCCCCTCCCACAGAGTGATCAGTGTCTGGTCAGTTGGATTTGTGCCTTGGCCTGCTTCACCACATGTTCCACCGTAAACCCAAACTTCTCCTGCAACTTCGCCAACGGCGCCGAAGCCCCGAAGCTGTTCATCACCACCTTGGCGCCGGTTTGCCCGACATAGCGGTCCCACCCCAAAGGCCCAGCCTGTTCCATCACTACGCGCGCCGTCACCGCCGGCGGCAACACACTGTCGCGATAGGCCTGGTCCTGTTCTTCAAACAACTCCCAGCTCGGCATCGAGACGACTTGTGCGGCAATCCCTTCGCCCTTGAGCTGTTCATAGGCCGCCACCGCCAGGCTGACTTCGCTGCCGGTACCGATCAAAATTACCTGGGGTTTATCCGCCCCCGCCAACACATAAGCGCCTTTGGCTGCACCGGTCGCCGCTGCGTATTGCGTGCGATCCAGAGTCGGCAGCGGCTGGCGTGACAGCACCACACAGCTCGGCCGATGGGTTTGCGCCAGCGCAACTTTCCACAGCTCCAGGGTTTCGTTGGCGTCGCCAGGGCGAAGGGTCAGCAACCCTGGCGTGGCGCGCAACTGCGTCAGGTGCTCAATGGGCTGGTGCGTCGGCCCATCTTCACCCACGCCGATGGAGTCGTGGGTAAACACGAACACCACCGGCAACTCCATGATCGCCGCCAGACGGATCGGCGGTTTCATGTAGTCGCTGAACACCAGGAAGGTCGAGGTGTACGGCCGCAAATACGACAGCGCCATGCCATTGGCAATGGCGCCCATGGCGTGTTCGCGAATACCGAAATGCAGGTTGCGCCCGCTGTAGTCATCAGCGCTGAAGCGCCCGGCACCGTCGAAGGTGAGGTTGGTCTTGGTCGAAGGCGACAAGTCCGCCGAGCCGCCGAGCAGCCAGGGGATTTGCTGGGCGAAGGCATTCAGTACCTCGCCACCCGCCGCGCGGCTGGCGACGCCCTTGGCATCGGCGGCAAAGTCGGGCAGGTCAGCCTGCCAGTGCTCGGGCATCTCCCCGGCGCGCATCCGCCGTAGTTCATCGGCCAATTGAGGGTCGAGACGGGCCAGGGTCTGGTTCCATTGCTGGTACAGCGGTTCGGCGCGGGCGTGCAGGGCGTCGCGCAAGAGCGTGCGCGCCTCATCGGGCACCAGGAAGCTGGAATCCTGCGGCCAACCATACGCAGCTTTGGTCAGGCGGATTTCGTCATCACCCAACGGCTCGCCATGGGCGGCGGCGGTGTTGTGCTTGTGGGGCGAACCGTAGCCGATCACGCTGTCGACCACGATCAGCGTCGGCGCGCCGGTATTCGCCTGGAAGGTCTCCAGGGCTGCGCTCAGTGCCTGCAAGTCGTTGGCATCGGTGACGTGCAAGGTGTGCCAGCCATAGGCCTGGAAACGCTTGATCACGTCTTCGCTGAAGGCAAGCTCAGTGTGGCCTTCGATGCTGATGGTGTTGTTGTCGTAGATCCAGCACAGGTTATCCAGCTTCAAATGGCCGGCCATCGACGCCGCTTCGCTGCTGATGCCCTCCATCATGTCGCCGTCGCCACACAGGGTGTAGACGTTGTAATCGAACAGCACCTGTTCGTCATGGTTAAAGCGCTCAGCCAGCCAACGCTCGGCCATCGCCATGCCCACGCTGTTGGCACAGCCCTGGCCAAGGGGGCCTGTGGTGGTTTCCACGCCTGTGGTCATGCGGTATTCCGGATGCCCCGGCGTCTTGGAGTCGGCCTGACGGAATTGCTTGATATCGTCCAGGCTGATCGCCGGGTGCCCGGTGCGCTTGCCATGGGCATCAATTTCTTTCACACCGGCCAAGTGCAGCAGCGAATACAACAGCATGGATGCATGCCCCACTGACAACACAAATCGGTCACGGTTGGGCCAGTCGGGATGCTCGGGGTGATAGCGCAGAAACCGGCTCCACAGCGTGTATCCCACCGGCGCCAGGCCCATGGGCGTGCCCGGATGGCCGGAGTTGGCCTTCTGCACGGCGTCCATCGCCAGGGTGCGCAGGGTGTTGATGCATAGGGTGTCGACAGTGGTTGCGGCGTTAGTCATGAAACCGGTCTCCCTCAAGTGACGATCTACTGTGGAGGGCCGGGCGCCGCGAAGGTTTGATCCCATTGCCGTTGCCGCGACGAACGGGGACGTATTGACTTCAAACATGACAAGACCCTTTGCAATGGTCTAGCTTCAAGGGCGTAGGCCATTGATCAACTTGCGGAGGTACGTCATGCCAGTGAAACACGACCTGTATCAGGATTTGGGTTTGAGCAAGGAAGTCGTTCACGAACGCAGGGCGAGCGATAAACGGCTGGACTCGCTGCTCACCCAATACGACGCTGCCGACGGCGAGGTGCTCCGGGCGGAATCAGAAAAGGCCGACGACACGGTGGTGGAGGTGTTGAAGAAGAAACGCCTGCTGATCAAGGACGAAATCGCAGGGCGCCTCGACGCCTGAAACGCGGCAAGGTTTGTTCAGATTTGACTGAGGGACATCGTGGGAATCACTCCTTATGATGCGCCCCGTCCGCCCGGCTCTGGGGACGTTTTGCAGCGCAAGGATTGTGCTGTTGAGCTGGGTGGACTCCTTCAGAATCGATTGAGAATTGTGCCAAATTTGAAGTGGCGGCGATTTTCATGTCGTAAGCAAGGACGGCGATTAACATACCCGCCGTCATGAAAATAAGTGTTAACGATAGAGTCGATATTTTTTGTTCGTTGAAAAGCACGCCAATAGTTAGTAGGGCGATAGGTAGGGTGAACTGTATAAGTCCGGTAAGGGCCAAGGGCATTTTTCCTGTGGCGAAAGAAAACATTAGCAAAGGTATGATAGAGATTAATCCTGCGAACCAGATTAGCCCGCTTGATCGGTCGGAAAGTTCGCCAGGTAAAATGATGGGTAAGTCGAATAGCCAGATGGCGAGCGCTAAACCAGCAGTCAGGAAAGTAGTTTCTAGGAATAAGCCATTCACAGCGTCTACTGGGGTGGCTTTTTTTAGGTATGTGTACGAGCCCCAAGTAGTAGCGATTAATAAATAAATCCAGTGATTTAAGGTGTTGCTAAAGGCGATGAGCAATACAATTGCGATGAATGAAATTGAGATTGCCAGAATTTTCGTGTGCGTGATTCGCTCTCTGTAAATTGAAATGCCTAATACAATGGCGATAAACGGGGCTAGCAGATATCCCAAGCCGCTTTCCAAGACATTGCCGTTAATTGAGGCGCTTATAAAAGTCAGCCAGTTGACGGCGACAAGCAAAGATGCAGCGCAGTGAATGAGGATTGATCGCGGTGTCAGGTTTTTTATTTGATTGACTTTTCGGGGTGTGAATATAAAAAATGAAAGCGCGGCGGTAGATAATATGATCCTGTAGGTGAGTACTGTTAATGGCGGAATCTCTTCAAGTGCTTTCCAATAAAGGGAAGATGCCGCCAAGATTAAATTTGCGGAACCAGAAATAAGTATTGCCATGCAGAGCGCTGCTCGATAGGGTTGTAGTGGTCGCATGACTTTTATTCTGGTCGATGAGGGAAATCAATGTTTCCCGCCTGGGATGAATGAAGAAAGCTATTCCATTGTCAATAATCTTTGTAGGTAAAACACAGCGCTAGTTGACGTTGTCTTGACCTTCTCTGTTCGACACGATTGCTGTTGTTAGTCAGCGTCGTACCGAATTGGATTTATTACAAACTGCGAACTTCCTAAAATAATGTAGGGGGTTTCCGCTACCGGTAGTTTGTAAGGGCGTGAAAGACCCCTCTGCGCCCTTGACTATCGCGGCGCAAGGATGTGCTATTGGGCCGGGTGGACGCTGTCTTTCAAGCAAGCAGCGCTTCAGTGCACGCATCGATCGAGCGCTGTTGGGTCTCGCTGTACAGCTGCAATTCATCGATGGTCCTGCGCCCCAACGCCTTTTCGAATTCCGCCTGGTTTGAATTGGCGGCGTAATGACTCTGTGCCGCATCCCCCAAATTCGACTGGAAAATCCCCGCCGCACTTACCGGCAGAAAATCCTCATACACCAACGGCTCTACATCCACATGACCGGCGGCGATCAGTGCTTGCAATGTGCGTGGTTGATCGGCGTGGCCGCGTGCCGCCAGGCCTTGTTCCGTGGCGAAGTAGCGGAAGTACGCCAGGCCTTGTTCGCGCATCTGCCCGTGGTTGTCGGGGAAGGCCTGGAAGTGTTGTTCCATCAAGTGCATGTAGCGCGCGGCGTTGGATTCGTTGGGGAACGCGCCCAGTTCGTCGCGGGCGGCGTTCAGCAGTTGGTCGTAGAGGGCGCGGCCTTTGGGCGTGAGGGCGACGCCACGCTGTTCGATTTCACCGAAGCGGGCGCTGTGGCTGCCTTGGGCGTCGGTGAAGGCGATGGCTTCGTCGAGGGCCTTGAAGCTGGTCTGGCGCAGCAGGATCGGGCACTGGCGGCGCGGTGGGCCTTCGATCACGGCCTTGGGGGTTATGCCCTTGGCGGGCATGGCGGTCTGTACCTGATCAATGTCCAGGGTGCGCGGGGTGAGGTGGTTGATGTGCGGCCCCTTGAAGGCCACCACATCGGCGATCAGGCGGTGCTGGTCACTGAGTTGCTGGTACTGCGCGGCGGTAACGGTGGCGGTGTGGTGCCAGCGGAAGGTTTCCAGGGCCTGGCGGATGAATTCGGCGGCCTCGTCGGCATTGAGGCCGCCGTTTGTTTCCGCTTTTGCGATAAGCGCCAGGGCGCCGGTGGTGAAGATCGAGCGCTTTGCCAATGCAGTTTCGGCGAAGGCGCGAAGTTCGGCATTCTCGATCAATTCCAGGCGCAGCAGGGAGGTGAACACCCGAAACGGGCTGGCTTGCAGCGCGTGTTCATGCACCGCGCGAAATGCTGTGGAATGCACCGGCACGCCGGCTGGCGTGAGGTCGTAGTAGCCCACGGGCTGCATGCCCATCACCGCAAACAGGCGGCTGATTGTGGCCAATTCCGCTGCTGTGCCCAAGCGAATGGCGCCGTGGCGTTCCATGTCCAGACGCTGGATTTCGCCGGTGCGTTGCAGCTGTTGCGCCAGGCTCGGTTCGCTGTCGAGCACGCGGCTATTGGTCTCGGCCACCAACTCCATCAGCGCGCCATACAGGGGAACTTCATCTCGGTACATATCGGACATGGCCTTGGAAAACCCCTTGCGGATCTCGTCTGGGCTGACATGTGCGGTACTGGGCATAGAAAAATTCCTGATGACGGTGGAGAGGGTGATGGTCTTTTACTGGATTTTGTTGGGCCCCAGGTGCGCTTGCAAACGAAGATTCCTCTGGACTTCATTCTGCAAATGAATGAACGGCATTCTCTGCCAAGTCTTCATGTGCACGCGGGTGTGGATGGGTTCTACACTGCTCCTCACCTTGTCGGCGATGGAGGACCCAATGACGGCCACGCCCGTAACGCAAACGATTGAAGGCCAACGCCTGGCCACTGAAGACGCCGAGCGCTGGCGCGAATGGGGCCCGTACCTGAGTGAACGCCAATGGGGCACCGTGCGTGAAGACTACAGCGCCGATGGCGATGCCTGGCGCTACTTTCCCCATGAACACGCGCGCAGCCGCGCCTACCGTTGGGGTGAGGACGGCCTGGCCGGTTTCAGCGACAAGGCGCAACGCTGGTGCCTCGGGCTGGCGCTGTGGAACGAGCGCGATGCGATCCTCAAGGAGCGGTTGTTCGGTCTCAACAACGCCGAGGGCAACCATGGCGAGGACGTCAAGGAACTGTACTTTTTCGTCGATGGCGTACCGAGTCATGCCTACATGCGCATGCTCTACAAATACCCCCATGCCGCCTTTCCCTATGCTGACCTGATCACCGAGAACGCCCGTCGCGGGCTGGGTGATGCCGAGTATGAAATCCTCGATACCGGCGTGTTTGAGGACAACCGCTATTGCGATGTCAGCGTCGAGTACGCCAAGCAGCAGCCTGACGATATTTTCATGCGGGTCACGGTGCATAACCGCTCGGAGCAGCCGACGCGTTTGCAGGTAATGCCTCAACTGTGGGCGCGTAACGACTGGAGCTGGACCTTTGATGCGCCCAAGCCGCAGTTGCGGCTGGACGGCGAGCAGGTGTTGGCCCGTCATCATGAATTGCCGGATCGTTATCTGAGTGCCTGGGGCCAGGATGGTTTGGAATGGTTGTTCTGCGAAAACGAAAGCAATGTCGTCAAGCTGGACGGGCAGGTGGCACCGGGCCCGTTCAAGGATGGCATCAACGATTACGTGGTCAGTGGCGCTCAATCGGCGATTCGCCGGGACACCGGTACCAAGGTTGCCGCGCGGTTCATCCTTGAACTGGCAGGGCAGGAAAGCAAAACTTTGTACCTGCGCTTTGCCCCCGTGGATGCGCCCGCGGCCAACGCCCGTAAGTTGTTCGAGCAACGTCGTCAGGAAGCCGATTACTTCTATGCGGCCCTGCAACAGGGCATTGGCGATGCGGACGCTCGCAATGTGCAGCGCCAAGCCCTGGCTGGCTTGTTGTGGTCCAAGCAGCTCTACTATTTCGACGTGAACCAATGGCTCGATGGTGACCCAGCCCAGCCAGCGCCGCCGCCTGAGCGCCTGCATATCCGCAATACCCATTGGCGGCACCTGTCCAACTTCGACATCCTTTCCATGCCCGACACCTGGGAATACCCGTGGTATGCCTCGTGGGACCAGGGCTTTCAGGCGGTGGCGATGGCGCTGATCGATCCGGGTTACGCCAAGCAACAGTTGCTGCTGCTGGTGAAGGATCGCTTCATGCATCCCAACGGCCAACTGCCGGCTTATGAATGGCGCTTCGATGATGCGAACCCGCCGGTGCATGCCTGGGCCAGTTGGCGGGTTTACCAGCAGGACAAGGCGTTGACCGGTGTAGGCGACATGGATTTTCTAGAGAGGATTTTCCATAAGCTGCTGCTGAATTTTTCCTGGTGGGTCAACCGCAAGGACGCCGAGGGCCGCAACTTGTTCCAGGGCGGTTTCCTCGGGCTGGATAACATTGCGTTGTTTGACCGTTCGGCGGCATTGCCGCCGGGGTATCAGTTGGACCAGGCCGACGGCACCGCGTGGGTTGCCGCGTATGCCCTGGACCTGATGCGCATCGCCCTGGAACTGGCCAGGCGCAATGCCGTGTACGTGGATATTGCGGTGAAGTTTTTCGAACATTTCCTGTATATCGCCGGTGCCATTAACCGGGTCGATGACAGTGCCGAAGGTTTGTGGGATGAGCAGGACCTGTTCTTCTACGACGTGCTGCACAGCCCCGATGGGCAGAACGAGCCGGTACGTTTGCGCTCCATCGTCGGCCTGATGCCGTTGTTCGCCGTGCTGGTGCTGGAGCAGCGCGAGCATGAAGGCCTGGAGGGTTTGCGCGAACGGTTGCTGGGCTTTATGAAACACCGGCCGGACTTGGCTAAATTGGTCTCACGCTGGAACGAGCCGGGGCAGGGCAATCGCTTGTTGCTGGCGTTGTTGCGGGGCGAACGTACAAAGGACCTGCTTCGGCGCATGTTGGAGGACAGTGAGTTCCTCTCTGCGTTTGGCGTGCGCTCGCTGTCCAAAGCCTTCGCCGAGCAGCCCCTGGCGCTGAAGATGAACGGCGACACCCTCAGCGCGCGTTACCAGCCTGGCGAGTCCGACTCACGATTGTATGGCGGCAACTCGAATTGGCGGGGGCCCGTGTGGATGCCTGTCAATTACATGCTGATTGAATCGCTGCGTGAATTTCATCGGTACTACGCGGATAACTTCTCGGTGGAGTACCCAACGGGCAGCGGGTATCTGTCATCCCTGGAGGAAGTGGCTGAAGGCCTCAGTCAGCGGCTGACCGGGCTGTTTCTAAGGGACGACAATGGATGTAGGCCATCGATGGCGGGCTATTCGCAATTGGAAGCGGACCCGCTCAGCCGTGATCTGGTGTTGTTCCATGAGTATTTTCACGGGGAAACCGGGCGCGGGTTGGGGGCGTCCCATCAGACGGGGTGGAGTGCGTTGGTGGCGTTGCTGCTGCAACCGAAGGTCTGAGTTGCACTGCTGAGCTGCCGCCTCGGACCTTGATTGATCCCAGGTTAGTTGGCAAAAAAAATCCCGCCTGGAGAGGCGGGATCGAGATGCAAGCTTGCCTGTGAATCAGGAAGGGAACAGCTCACTCAGTTTCATCGCGAGCATCATGTCGCCTTCAGTGCGCAGTTTGCCGCCCATGAAGGCCTGCATGCCGTCAGTCGAACCGTCGACGATGCCTTCCAGGGTCGCGCTGTCCATGACGAGGGTCACTTGTGCGTCCGGGTTTTCACCTTCATGCAGTTCGCAGGTTTTGTCTTTGACGACCAGGGAAAAGTTCTTGGTTTCATCGATACGGAAACCGAATACCAGGTCCAAGCCGTCGGCAGCGCTTGGGTTGAATTTGGCTTTCATTGCTTCTACAGCTTTGGCTACGTCAGTCATGGTTTCGATCCTTTTGGGTGGAGTCCAGTGACCTTGGGGTCACGGTTGGCCGCACTTCATCGGAAGGTGATGAGTTGCGGCGCCTTCAACAGTTGCAAGTGGCTATGACTGTTGAAGGAAGCCAGTGCCACCTCGCGACCGCGGAATTTCAGCTGGTTGAGCGAGGTGTTAACAATTTGCCAGTTCAGTTCGAAAGCCTGTGTAGCAGGCATTCGGGTAATCAGGTGGAGCAGGGCGGTGATGGTGCCGCCGGAGGTGAACACGGCGATTTTCTGTGTGTTGTCTGCGGCATCGAGAATGCGTTGCAAGCCACCCTGAACGCGCTCGACAAACCCCAGCCAGCTTTCCAGTCCCGGCGTGTCATAAGTGCCGGCCAACCAGCGTTCAATGATCAGGGCGAAGATGCGTTGGAATTCGCTGCGGTTCTGCGCGGCATTGCGCAGGATGTCCAGAGCGTCTGGTTCGGTGGTGAGGAGGTCGGGGAGCAGGGCGCGGATGATCGCTTCGGCATCGAATTCGTTGAAGGCGCTGTCGGTTTCCAAGACCGGAACCGGCAGGCCAAGGGCGCGGTATTGATCGAAGGCAGCCGTGGCGGTGTGCTGCTGGCGGCGCAGGTCGCCGGCCACGCAGCGGTCGAACACGATGCCCATGTCCGCCAGGTGGCGACCGAGCACTTGTGCCTGCTCCACACCAACGGGCGACAGGACGTCATAATCGTCTGCACCGAAGGAGGCCTGGCCATGTCGAATCAGATAGATGCTGCCCACGTCCGTTTTCCCGGTACGTTGAAAGTCTGGCGAGGTTATGGGGATGCCAGGGAGCTGTCAATGAAAAAACATACGCTTGTTTTAAAAGCTCCTTAGAGGCCTTGGCTGCCGACGGTTTGATCACTGGCCCGAATGCGGTGCCATCGGTATGCTTGGGCAATCCGCGCCTGGCGCACTGCTCTTGTAAATGCACTTGTAAGGAGTCACATGGATTTTTTGGCCGAATATGCCAGCTTCCTGGCGAAGACTGTCACCCTGGTGGTCGCTATTCTGGTGGTACTGATCAGCTTCGCCGCACTGCGCAGTAAAGGTCGTCGCAAATCCGCCGGCCAACTGCAGGTCAGCAAGCTCAATGATTTCTACAAGGGCCTGCGCGAGCGCCTGGAGTCGAGCCTGCTCGACAAGGATCAGCTCAAAGCGCTGCGCAAGTCCGAAAGCAAAACTGAAAAGAAGAACAGTAAGAAAAAACCCGAGGCCAAGCCACGGGTGTTCGTGCTGGATTTCGACGGTGACATCAAGGCCTCGGCGACCGAGAGCCTGCGCCATGAAATCACCGCATTGCTGAGCTTGGCCACGCCCAAGGACGAAGTGGTGCTGCGTCTGGAAAGTGGTGGTGGCATGGTGCACAGCTACGGCTTGGCCTCGTCACAATTGGCGCGTATCCGCCAGGCGGGCGTGCCATTGACCGTGTGCATCGACAAGGTCGCGGCCAGCGGCGGTTACATGATGGCGTGCATCGGCGAGAAGATCATCAGCGCGCCGTTTGCCATCCTGGGCTCCATCGGCGTAGTGGCGCAGTTGCCCAACGTCAATCGCCTGCTCAAAAAACACGATATCGACTTTGAAGTGCTGACCGCCGGCGAATACAAACGCACCCTCACCGTGTTTGGCGAAAACACCGAAAAGGGCCGCGAGAAGTTTCAGGAAGACCTGGATATCACTCATCAACTGTTCAAGAACTTCGTGTCGCGGTATCGCCCGCAGTTGGCGATTGATGACGTAGCCACGGGTGAAGTGTGGCTCGGCGTTGCAGCCCTCGACAAACAATTGGTCGACGAGCTGCAAACCAGCGACGAATACCTGGCCACCAAGGCCAAGACCGCCGAGGTGTTCCACCTGCACTATGCCGAGCGCAAAAGCCTGCAAGAGCGCGTGGGTCTGGCGGCCAGCGGTTCGGTGGACCGAGTGCTGCTGACCTGGTGGAGCCGGTTGACCCAGCAGCGGTTCTGGTAACCCGACCTTCAGAATGCATGGTGTCCCCTGTGGGAGGGAGCAAGCCACCTCCCACAGGGGTATGGGTTTCAAAGACAGGTTTTGTAATAGTTTTGCGTTGTGGGAAACTTGCTTTTCGCCTGTAGGATTCAAGTCCTTTTTGTTATTTCAGGATTTGCATGAACACCCTCTCGGAGCCCCCCAGTCGTCTTTCCCCAAGACATCCGCTGCTGCCGTTCCCGCTGAAACATCCCGTATTCCGACTGCTAACCTTGTTCCGGTCCACTGACCGCGCTTTGCCGTGTCCGGCATTCTGAAACCTAGATAGAGATTTATATAAATGGAATGGTTAGCGGATCCAACGGCCTGGCTCGGCCTGTTGACCTTGATTGTGCTGGAACTGGTGCTGGGTATCGACAACCTGGTGTTTATCGCGATCCTGGCGGACAAGTTGCCACCGGAGCAGCGTGACCGTGCGCGGTTGATCGGTTTGTCCCTGGCATTGCTGATGCGCCTTGGCCTGCTGGCGAGTATTTCGTGGTTGGTGACCCTTACCCAGCCGCTGTTCGAGGTGTTCGACAAGAGTTTCTCCGGCCGTGACCTGATCATGCTGTTCGGTGGTGTATTCCTGCTGTTCAAGGCCACCATGGAATTGCACGAGCGCCTTGAAGGGCATGTGGCTCAGCGCACTGGCAACGTGGCGTATGCGATGTTCTGGCCGATCGTGGCGCAGATCGTGGTGCTTGATGCGGTGTTCTCCCTGGATGCGGTGATTACCGCCGTGGGCATGGTGGATGAGCTGGCGGTGATGATGATCGCGGTGATCATTTCCATCGGCCTGATGATCGTGGCGAGCAAGCCGCTGACGCGCTTCGTGAACGCCCACCCCACAGTGATCATGCTGTGCCTGGGCTTCCTGATGATGATTGGTTTCGCCCTGACCGCCGAAGGCCTGGGTTTCCATATTCCGAAGGGTTACCTGTACGCAGCCATTGGCTTCTCGATCCTGATCGAAGTGTTCAACCAGATTGCCCGCGCCCGTCGCAAGAAATCGGCGCAGGGCGTGTTGCCGGTGCGCGAGCGTACTGCCCATGCGGTGATGCGCTTGCTCGGCGGTCGCAGCCTGGCGGTAGAAGAGGTGGGCGAAGACGTGGCCGACTTGCTGGGCGAGACAGATGCCAATCAGGGCCCGCTGTTTGATCGACGTGAACGAGTGATGATCAGTGGCGTGCTGCAACTGGCCGAGCGGCCGATTCGTACCTTGATGACGCCGCGGGCCAAGGTCGACTTTATCGACCTGGCGGACGATGCCGACACGATTCGCCTGAAACTGATGCATTCGTCCTACTCTCGCCTGCCGTTGATCCGCAACGGCGTGGTGGATGAGCCGTTGGGCTTCGTGCATAAAAAGGAACTGCTTAAGGAATACCTGGCCGGCAACGAGCCGAACCTGGAGCACCTGGCGCGTCGAGCGATCAACCTGCTGGAGAGTTTTTCGATCCTCAACGCCCTGGAACAGATGCGTCAGGAATCGACCCACATCGCCTTTGTGATCAACGAATTCGGCGACTTCATGGGCGTGTTGAGCATGACCGACATTCTCGAGTCCATCGCCGGTGAATTGCCGGATGCCAGTGAGATCGAAGGGCCGGATATTGTCGAAGAGGGCGATGGCTTCCGTGCCAATGGCGCCTTGAACCTGACCCAGATTCGTCAGCGTACCGGCTTCAAGGTTGTCGCGACGGAGGATTACCAGACTCTGGCCGGGTTGGTGATGAGCCTGCTCGACCGCCTGCCCGTGGTGGGCGATAGCCTGGAGCATGAGGGCTGGCGCTTGACGGTGGCTGCGGTCGAGGAGCGGCGGGTGACGCAGGTGGTTTTGCGCGCTTGTGGGGGGCATAGAGCATGAATGCGTTTTCGATCGTCTGCACTTGTTCGTCCTCGGGGCCGAACCCTCTGAACGTCTGCATCAGTGTGCCGTTGAGATAAATCAGCAGCGTTGGGGTACCCGTAACCTTCGGGTGCCTCGGGGTTTTCGCGCAATCAAGTACCAGGCTCACCACTGAGCGGTACTTGCGGGCAATCCTCTGGAACAGCGGCCCGGAGATCGCGCAGCCCGGGCAGTGATCTGAGACAAACAGCAGGAATACCGGCCGCGACGTGCTCAGTACGCGCTGGTAATCCTCGGCATTTGCAATGGTCGCGGTGGCAACCCCCATGATGATCTCCTTACGAGCGGCGCGGGTTTCTGCCAACGCTAAGCTCGAGGGTCATCGTCGTCTACTGTCAACCTTCACAGGTCCGCGTCACGCTCCAGGCGTTCGCGGGCCTTGCGTGCCTGGTTCGCGCACTTGCGGTATTCCTCATTGTCACTGGACGCTTTGGCGCGGCGATAGCCGTGGTGGTTTTGGCTGCTGTAATTGATGTCGAAGGCTTCTTTGAGCTTGCGCAATTCTTCTTTGCATTCGCGGCGGTCGTTGTTGGCCGACGCGCTGCCGGCGGCCAGAAACGAAAGCAGTACCAGGGTGAGACTGAGCTTCATCGCAATGCAGTCCTTGTCGTTGGGTGTGTGCCAAAGGCTAGCCCAGCACAGGGATTTTTCCATGGGGCGGGCGCACCGTCGGGGTGCGCGGTAACGGGGCGGTGACGCACGCCAATGGCGCTGTGATCCCCTGTGAGGCCTTGGGTAGCAATCTGAATCCGGATGCTGGCGCAACGCCGCATCTTACGCCTCGCGTTATCTATCTGATTACCAAGGACTTTACCCAGGCCGTAGTTTTCGCTAAGCGCGTATGGCACACTTTCTGCTGTCTATTCCGTTGTTACATACTAAGTTCCGGTATAGCGGAATACACAACTTCTGGAGTGCTTGTCATGCATCACCGACCTTCCGTGTTCAAAGCGTGTGTTTTTCTCTTCGCCGCATCGGCTTCCCTCGCAGGCGTTGTGCAGGCGGCGGACAGCAAGCTCGATAACGTGCTCAAACGTGGGCATTTGATCGTGGGTACAGGCAGTACCAATGCGCCGTGGCACTTCCAGGGAGCGGATGGCAAGTTGCAGGGGTTTGATATCGACATCGGCCGCATCGTGGCCAAAGGTTTGTTCAACGATCCGAGCAAAGTCGAGTTTGTGGTGCAGTCGTCTGACGCGCGCATTCCCAACCTGTTGACGGACAAAGTCGACATGAGCTGCCAGTTCATCACCGTCACCGCCAGCCGTGCACAGCAGGTGGCGTTCACCCTGCCGTACTACCGCGAAGGCGTGGGCCTGCTGCTGCCGAACAACAGCAAGTACAAAGAGATTGAAGACCTGCAGGCGGCTGGCGATGGCGTCACCGTGGCCGTGCTGCAAAACGTGTATGCCGAAGAACTGGTGCACCAGGCGCTGCCCAAGGCGAAGGTCGACCAGTACGACAGCGTCGACCTGATGTACCAGGCCGTGAATTCCGGTCGCGCCGATGCCGCCGCCACCGACCAATCCTCGGTCAAATACCTGATGGTGCAGAACCCCGGCCGCTACCGCAGCCCGGCTTACGCCTGGAGCCCGCAAACCTACGCGTGCGCGGTCAAGCGTGGTGATCAGGACTGGCTGAACTTCGTCAACACTGCCCTGCATGAAGCCATGACCGGTGTGGAATTCCCAACCTACAAAGCCTCGTTCAAGCAGTGGTTCGGTGTCGACCTGCCAGAACCGGCGATTGGTTTCCCTGTTGAATTCAAGTGATCCGGAACAACCGGGGTGCCTGCCAAGGCGCCCCAACTAGGTACTGTCGACCATGAACTATCAGTTGAACTTTGCCGCCGTGTGGCGCGATTTCGACACCTTGCTGGCGGGGCTCGGTCTTGGCCTGCAACTGGCATTGCTGTCGATCGCCATCGGCTGCGTGATCGGCCTGTTGATGGCGTTTGCCATGCTGTCCAAACATCGTGCGCTGCGCATCTTCGCCTCGGTGTATGTGACAGTGATTCGCAACACGCCGATCCTGGTGCTGATCCTGTTGATCTACTTCGCCTTGCCCAGCCTGGGTATCCGGCTGGACAAGATCCCCTCGTTCATCATCACGCTGTCGTTGTACGCCGGTGCCTACCTGACCGAAGTGTTCCGCGCCGGTCTGTTGAATATTCCCAAGGGGCTGCGTGAAGCCGGATTGGCGATTGGCCTCGGCGAGTGGCGTATCCGTGCGTATATCACCGTGCCGGTGATGTTGCGCAATGTGCTGCCGGCGCTCTCGAACAACTTTATCTCGCTGTTCAAGGACACCTCGCTCGCCGCTGCGATTGCGGTGCCCGAGCTGACCTATTACGCCCGCAAGATCAACGTCGAAAGCTACCGGGTGATTGAAACCTGGCTGGTCACGACCGCGCTCTACGTGGCTGCCTGTTACCTCATTGCCATGTTGCTCCGCTACCTGGAACAGCGTCTGGCGATCCGTCGTTAAGGAGGGTTTTTATGTACGAATCCCCCAGTTGGCTACACGAGTTGTGGGTCGCCCGAGAGACCCTCTGGGCCGGCTTTCAGACCAGCATCTACTGCTCGGCGCTGGCGATTATCTTTGGCACCCTGATCGGCATCTTCGCAGGGTTGGTGCTGACCTACGGCAAATTCTGGATGCGTGCGCCGTTTCGCCTGTACGTGGATTTGATCCGCGGTACACCGGTGTTCGTGTTGGTGTTGGCGTGTTTCTACATGCTGCCGGCGCTCGGCTGGCAGATCAGCGCGTTCCAGGCCGGTGCCGTCGGGCTCACGCTGTTCTGCGGCTCCCACGTGTCGGAAATCGTGCGCGGCGCACTGCAAGCCATTCCCCGTGGGCAACTGGAAGCGGGTAAGGCGATTGGCCTTACGTTCTACCAGTCCCTGGCCTACGTGCTGTTGCCCCAGGCATTGCGGCAGATCCTGCCGACCTGGGTCAATTCCTCCACGGAGATCGTCAAGGCCTCGACCTTGCTCTCGGTGATCGGCGTGGCCGAGTTGCTGCTCAGTACCCAGCAAGTCATCGCACGTACCTTCATGACCCTGGAGTTCTACCTGTTCGCCGGGTTTATGTTCTTTGTCATCAACTACGCCATCGAGTTATTCGGGCGCTACATTGAAAAGCGGGTGGCCTTGCCATGAACCAACCTCAAACAACCGAGCCGCTGCTGAACATTCGCGGCTTGCGCAAACAATACGGCGATGTGGAAGTGCTCAAAGGCGTCGACCTGTCCATGCAGCGCGGCAACGTAGTGACCTTGATCGGTTCCAGCGGCTCGGGCAAGACCACGCTGCTGCGTTGCGTCAACCTGCTGGAAGAGTTCCAGGGCGGCCAGATCACCCTGGACGGCGAATCCATCGGCTACAGCGACATTGGCGGCAAGCGCGTGCGCCACCCCGAACGCGTCATCGCCCAGCACCGGGCGATGACCGGCATGGCGTTCCAGCAGTTCAACCTGTTTCCGCACCTGACCGCCTTGCAGAACGTCACCCTGGGCCTGCTCAAGGTCAAGAAGATGGGCAAGGATGAAGCCGTGGCTTTGGCGGAAAAATGGCTGGACCGCGTAGGACTTTTAGAGCGCCGCAATCACTTCCCCGGCCAGTTGTCCGGCGGCCAGCAACAGCGTGTCGCGATTGCCCGTGCGATTGCGATGAACCCCAGCTTGATGCTGTTCGACGAAGTCACCTCAGCCCTCGATCCGGAGTTGGTAGGTGAAGTGCTCAGCGTGATCAAAGGCCTGGCGGAAGAGGGCATGACCATGTTGCTGGTCACCCACGAAATGCGCTTTGCCTATGAAGTCTCGGACAAGATCGTATTCATGAACCAGGGGCGGATTGAAGAGCAGGGCTCGTCGAAGGATATCTTCGAGCGGCCTCAATCGCCGCGCCTGGCGGAATTTCTCAAGAACATTCGTTTTTAATCAGGAGCATCGTTTTATGAGCATCACTCGTTACGGAGCCGGCAGTACTGCCGGCGGTGGCCAGCCTCGTCCCTTCGCCCGCGCGGTGGAAGCGGACGGTTGGCTGTACGTCTCGGGCCAAGTGCCTGCGGTGGACGGCGAAATCATCACCGGCGGGATCATCGAACAAACCCGCCAGACCATGCGCAACGTGGTGGCGATCCTCGAAGAAGCCGGCTACGAGCTCAAAGACGTGGTGCGCGTCGGCGTATGGCTGGAAGACCCTCGGGACTTCTGGAGTTTCAACAAGGTCTTCGGCGAATACTTCACACCCGAACATGCCCCGGCGCGGGCCTGTGTACAGGCCAATATGATGGTGGATTGCAAGGTGGAGATTGATTGTGTGGCCTACAAGAAAAAGGGCTAAATTGCCCCACTCTTAAGCACCAGAGATCAAATGTGGGAGGGGGCTTGCCCCCGATAGCGGTGTATCAGTAACAGAGGTGTTGATTGACACGCCGCCATCGGGGGCAAGCCCCCTCCCACAGTGGACCTGCGCCAGCCCTACCATTTCGACCGGACCGAAATTGCCATGACCGAAGACACCATCAAACGCCGCGCCAAAGGCCTGGACCGTGCATTCGACATCCTTGATTTCCTCAAGGAAGTCGGCCAGCCCCTGCGGCCGAATGATATCGCCAGCGGCATTGGCAGCCCCAAGTCCACCGTCTATGAATTGGTCGCATCCTTGCTGGAGCGCCGCATTCTGGAAACCGTGGGCAAGGACGGTCACGTCTACCTCGGTCGTCAGTTGTACTTCCTCGGCCAGGCGCACCTGCGACACTTCGACCTGACTCGCGAGGCCGATCACGCCTTGCAGGAGATCGTCAGTCAGACCCATGAAACCGCGCAGATGTGCCTGCTCAACGGGCGCAAATACACCGTGGCGCTGATGCGCGAAGGCGAGCGGCATTTCCGGATTTCTTCGGACATCGGCGAAAACGCCCCGATCCCCTGGACCGCCTCCGGGCGCCTGCTGCTGGGGCACCTGAGTGACCAGCAAATTGTCGACCTGATCGACCACGATGACTTTATCCTGCCGGACGGCCAGCGTCTGCCGCTGGAAACGTTCCTCGCGCAAATCCGTCAGGCTACCCTCGATGGGTTCTTTTCCTTCGACAGTGTGGCCGACACCTTTACCCATTGCTTTGCCGCCCCGGTGCGGGACGCGCAAGGCATCAGCATTGCGACCCTGTGCATCGTCGCCCCTCGGGCCGATGCGCAAAAAAACTACAACGACTATCGCCGGGTGTTGATCGACAGCGCCAATTACCTGGCGCGTCGCATCAACGAATAGGAGCTTTACATGTCTGCCATCAACGCCGTTGAAAAAGGCGCCGCCGCCGTCGGCGCCCACCTGGTCCGAGACGTCAGCCTGCCGGCCCTGGTGCTGCACCGCGACGCCCTGGAACACAACATCCGTTGGATGCAGGAGTTTGTCAGCAACAGCGGCGCCGAACTCGCGCCCCATGGCAAGACCAGCATGATGCCGGCACTGTTCCAGCGTCAGATCGCCCAGGGCGCCTGGGGTATTACCCTGGCCAGCGCCGTGCAGACCCGCGCCGCCTATGCCGGGGGTGTGCGCCGTGTGTTGATGGCCAACCAACTGGTGGGCGCGCCGAACATGGCGTTGATCGCCGACCTGCTGGCGGACAAGGATTTTGACTTCCACTGCATGGTCGACCACCCGGATAACGTCGCCGACCTGGGCCTGTTCTTCGCCGCCCGTGGCCTGCGCCTGAACGTGATGATCGAGTACGGCGTGGTTGGCGGCCGTTGCGGTTGCCGCAGCGAGCAGGAAGTGCGCGACCTGGCCAAGGCGATCAAGGCCCAGCCGGCCCTGGCCCTCACCGGTATTGAAGGCTACGAAGGCGTGATCCATGGCGAGCACGCCGTCAGCGGCATCCGCGACTTCGCCGCCAGCCTGGTGCGCCTGGCGGTGGACTTGCAGAACAACGGTTCTTTCGACTTGGCCAAGCCGATCGTCACAGCGTCGGGTTCGGCGTGGTACGACCTGATCGCCGAATCCTTTGAAGCGCAGAACGCCGCCGGCCGCTTCCTCAGCGTATTGCGCCCCGGCAGTTATGTGGCCCACGACCATGGCATCTACAAAGAAGCTCAATGCTGCGTGCTCGACCGCCGCAGCGACCTCAGTGAAGGCCTGCGCCCGGCCCTGGAAGTCTGGGCTCATGTGCAGTCGTTGCCTGAGCCCGGTTTTGCGGTGATCGCCCTCGGTAAGCGCGACGTGGCATACGACGCCGGGTTGCCGGTGCCACTCAAGCGCTACAAGGCCGGTATTGTGCCGGCGCAAGGCGATGATGTGAGCGCGTGCAAGGTCACGGCCGTGATGGACCAGCATGCGTTCATGGTCGTGGCGCCTGGGGTTGAACTGCGCATTGGCGACATCATTTCCTTTGGCACTTCCCATCCTTGCCTGACGTTTGACAAGTGGCAGGTGGGTTGCCTGGTGGATGAACAGTTGCAGGTGATCGAGTCCCTGCATACCAGCTTCTAGATCGCGTCGCTCCTATCGGGGGGCAAGCCCCCTCCCATACTTTGATGTGTGAACACATTTCAAATGTGGGAGGGGGCTTGCCCCCGATGAGGCCATCAGCCCCCCCGAGACAGCAGCCATGACCACCCATCCACGCATCGCCCTCATCGGTGAATGCATGATCGAACTGCAACACCGCGCCGACGGTAGCCTGCAACAAAGCTTCGGCGGCGACACCCTGAACACGGCGGTGTACCTGCGCCGTGAGTTGGGCCCGATCGGCAGCGTCGATTACGTCACCGCCTTGGGCGATGACAGCTTCAGCGACGCCATGTGCCTGCAATGGACCGACGAAGGCCTGGGGCTGGGCTTGGTCCAGCGCCTGCCGGGGCGGTTGCCGGGCTTGTACTGCATTCAGACCGACGCCAACGGCGAGCGTAAATTCCTCTACTGGCGCAACGAAGCCGCGGTGCGCGACTGTTTCACCACGCCGGCCGCCGAGCCCATCCTGGCCGCGTTGCCGGCCTATGACGTGGTCTATTTCAGCGGCATTACCCTGGCGGTGCTGGGGGAGGTTGGGCGCGAGCGTTTGCTGCAAGCGCTGGTTGACGCGCGCCGACGCGGCGCTACGGTGGTGTTCGACAACAACTACCGGCCGCGTTTGTGGGCCAGTGTCGAGGCGGCGCGTGCGGCTTATCGCAAGGTCTTGGCCGAGGTGGATATCGCCTTGCTCACCGAGGATGACGAGCGCGCGTTGTTTGACTATGCCGACAGCGAGCAGGTGTTTGCGGCCTATCCGGCGATTGAGGAAGTGGTGCTAAAACGTGGGGCGGATGCGTGTTTGATCCGCTGCGCGCAGGAGCGCTTTGCGGTGCCGGCGTTGAAGGTCGAGAAGGTGGTGGACACCACGGCGGCGGGGGATTCGTTCAGTGCGGCGTATCTGGCCGGGCGGCTCAAGGGTGATTCGCCGGAGGAGGCTGCGTTGGCGGGGCATCGGTTGGCGAGCCGGGTCATCCAGGTACCGGGTGCGCTTATTCCCAGAGACTAAGTGAGTGGCCGCCCGCGGCGGATCGGGCCCACACGTGACCGCATTTCATCTGGAGGAATGCGATCCCTGTGGGAGGGGGCTTGCCCCCGATAGCGGTCTTAAGTCAAAGCCTCAGTCGCGGTAAAACACCTGCACCAAGTGATACCCAAACTTGCTCTTGATCGGCCCGTGAACCACCTTCACCGGCTTCTTGAAAATCACCGCATCAATCGCCCCGACCATCTGCCCCGGCCGCACTTCACCCAAATCGCCGCCACGTTTGCCCGACGGGCAGGTGGAGTACTTCTTGGCCAACACATCAAAGGCTTCGCCCTTGGCAATGCGCTGCTTGAGTTGTTCGGCTTCTTCACTGGTTTTCACCAGGATATGACGGGCTTGGGCTTTCATTGGTCTCTACCAGGTGTGCGACGGCGCGCGATTATGCCTGAACTCATTCGGCTACGTTGATCATGCTGCGGATTTTAGTCGCCAGCAGGTCGATGGAAAACGGCTTGGCCACCATGTCCATCCCATCTTCCAGGAAGCCCTGGCGCTCGGCGGCTTTTTCGGCGTAGCCGGTCATGAACAGCACCTTCAAGCCTGGGCGATGCTGGCGGGCAATCTCCGCCAGTTGCCGGCCGTTCATGCCCGGCAGGCCGACGTCGGTCACCAGCAGGTCCACGCGCAGATCCGACTCCAGCAGTGGCAACGCGGTGCGTGAATCCGCTGCCTGATGCGCGGTGTAGCCCAATTCATCCAGCACATTCACCACCAGCATGCGCACCGCCGCGTCGTCCTCAACCACCACGACTGCTTCACCGGCCAGTGCCACCGGCACTTCGCCGAGGCTGGCGGGCAGGTTGCTTTCCAGTGCGGTGCCATGTAGGCGTGGCAGGTACAGGCGCACGCAGGTGCCCTGGCCAGGTTCGCTCTGGATCGTGACGTGGCCGCCGGACTGCTGGGCAAACCCGTAAATCATCGACAGGCCCAGGCCGGTGCCCTGGCCGATGGGTTTGGTGGTGAAGAAAGGATCGAATGCTTTGGCGAGGATTTTTGGTGCCATGCCGGTGCCGTTGTCGCACACACCGAGCATCACGTAGTCGCCGGCCTTGACCGGTTCGAGGGTGGTTATGTCGGTGCCGTCCAGGTAGCTGTTGGCGGTTTCAATCAACAATTCGCCGCCGTCGGGCATGGCGTCGCGGGCGTTGATCACCAGGTTGAGCAGGGCGTTTTCCAGCTGGCTGGCGTCGGTGTTGACTGGCCAGATGTCTTGACCCAGTTGCACCTTGAGCGTGATATGCGCGCCTTTGGTGCGCTGGAACAGGTCCTCCAGGGACGCTACTAGCTGATTGGGGTCGGTGGGGCGACGGTCCAGTGACTGGCGCCGCGAAAACGCTAACAGACGGTGAGTGAGGGCGGCAGCGCGGTGAGCCGACGACACGGCGGCATCGGTAAAGCGCCCGATTTCCTCACTGCGCCCAGCGACGATATAGCGCTGCATCAGGTCCAGGCTGCCGATAATGCCGGTGAGCATGTTGTTGAAATCATGGGCGATGCCGCCGGTGAGCTGGCCCAACGCTTCCATTTTCTGCGCATGGCGCAATGCATCTTCGGCGCGCTCGCGCTCGAACATCTCGTTTTGCAGGCGTTGGTTGGCCTCGGCCAGGGCCTGGGTGCGCTCGGCCACGCGTTCTTCGAGGTTATCGTTGAGGTGGCGCAGGGCTTCTTCGGTGAGTTTGCGTTCGGTCTCGTCAATCACAAAGATGTAGAAACCATTGACCGAGCCGTCATTGCTGAAACGCGGCAGGTATTTCATCAGCGCATGGCGGGGACGCCCGTCGCGGTGGGGCGTGATGGTCATGAAGCTGCACGCCTTGCCCTTGAGCGCGGCAGCGATCTGGTGTTCGCGCCCGGCATACACTTCGTCGCCTAATACTTCGCGGATGCTCTTGCCGTACAGTTCCTGGGGCGTCATGCCGTACCAATCAAGGTAGGCGCTGTTGTTCAGGCGAAAGCGCTGCTCGTGGTCGACGTATCCGATCAGCACCGGCATGGCGTTGATGATCAGCTGCAATTCGGTCTGGCTTTGGCGCAGGGCCTGCTCGGTGTGCTTGCGCTCGGTCAGGTCCAGGGCGGCACCGAGGAAACGTGCGGGGCGGCCGTGGTGATCCTTGTAGCAACGGCCTCGGGCAAACACCCAGCGGACTTGGCCATCGGCTTGTTGCAGGCGGTATTCCTCGGCGTATTCGGTGCCGTGGGTGATGCAGTGCTTGATACTGCGCGCCACCGTGGCCCGGTCTTCGGGATGCACACCTTGGAGGTAATCGCTGATGGGCAGCCGGTTCGCGTCGTCGGGGTCGACACCGTGCAGGTAGGGGAAGTGGGCGTCGGCAATAAAGTGATCCTCGCCGATGTCCCAATCCCAGGTGCCCACGGCGTCGGTCGCCGCCAGTGCAAGCTGCAAGCGTTGCTCGGTGTTGTGCTGGGCCTTGCGGCGCTCGTTGGTTTCGATGGCAGTGACGAGGATGCCGGCCACGTTGGCGCTTTCATCGCGGATCGGGCTGTAGGTCAGGTCGAGCCAGATTTCCGTGTCGCGATTATTGCGTTGCAGGACAAAGCGCTGCTCGCTGAAGGTGCGCACCTGGCCGCTGAGCACGGCGTCGTAGACAGGGCCGGTAAAGCTTTCCAGCTCTGGCCACGTCTCGTGCGCCGGTTGGCCCATGGCTTCGGGGTGTTTGTTTCCGGCTAGCAGGGCGAACCCGTCGTTGTAGAGTTGGGTGAGTTGGCTGCCCCACAGCAGGAGCATGGGCATCGGCGAATGGACGACAATATCGACCGCTGTGCGCAGGCTTTGCGGCCAATCATTGGCCTCACCGAGTGGGCTTCGTGCCCAGTCCAGCCGCGCAATTAATGCAGCGGCGTCGCTACCGGTGGATGTTCCTTTCATAAAAAGCCCTGAGCGTAACGCTTTGAAAAATGACAACACCCATTATCCCGTGAGTCGAGAATGGGTGACTACCCCCGAAAAATAGCATGCATTCGGCGTTTGTCTTCAAATGAGTGCGTCAGCGCTGAATCCTTTCATCTTTATGCCAGTTCCGGGCGGTCGCGGAACTGTTCCAATGCCTGCGGGTTGGCCAGGGCGTCGGTGTTCTTGACCGGCTCGCCATGCACCACATTGCGCACCGCCAATTCGACAATCTTGCCGCTGATGGTACGAGGGATATCGCTGACAGCCAGGATTTTGGCCGGCACATGGCGCGGTGTGGTGTTGGCGCGGATCACTTGGCGGATCTGCTGTTGCAACGCCTCATCCAACTCGATGCCCTCATCGAGGCGTACAAACAGCACCACGCGCACGTCGTCTTGCCAGCGTTGGCCGATGGCCAGGCTTTCCAGTACCTGTGGGACTTTCTCCACTTGGCGATAGATCTCCGCCGTGCCGATGCGCACGCCGCCGGGGTTGAGCACCGCGTCGGAGCGGCCGTGAATCAGCAGGCTGCCATTCGGGCGTTGCTCAGCGTAGTCGCCTTGGGCCCACACGCCGGGGAACTGACTGAAATACGAGGCGCGCAGCTTCTTCTGGTCGGGGTCATTCCACAAGCCGATGGGCATGGCCGGGAAGTGCCGGGTACACACCAGCTCGCCTTTTTCACCGACCAACGGCTGGCCGTGGTCGTCCCACACTTCAATGGCCATCGCCAGGCTCTTGCACTGCATTTCGCCTCGGCGCACCGGCAACACCGGGTTGCCGATAACAAAGCAGGACACGATATCGGTGCCGCCAGACATGGAGGATAAACACAGCTCGCCCTTGATCTCGCGGTACACATAGTCGTAGCTCTGGGGTGACAGCGGCGACCCGGTCGAGATCAGCCCCTTGAGGCTGCCCAGGTCGTGGCTCAGGCGCGGTTGCAGCCCGGCCTTTTCCAGGGTGGCGAGGAATTTTGGGCTGGTGCCGAACACGCTGATCTTTTCGGCATCAATCAAGTCGATCAGGCGCTCAGGTCCAGGATGAAAGGGCGAGCCGTCATACAGTACAGCCGTGGCGCCGATGGCCAGTACCGAGACCAGCCAGTTCCACATCATCCAGCCGCAGGTGGTGTAGTAGAACAGGCAGTCCTCGCGGGACAGATCGGCATGCAGGCCGTGTTCCTTGAGGTGTGTAAGCAATACGCCGCCGGTGCTGTGGATGATGCACTTGGGCACGCCGGTGGTGCCGCTGGAATAGAGGATGTACAGCGGATGATCGAAGGGCACCGCGACAAACTCAGGCTCGCCACCGGGTTGGTAAAAGTCCCGCCACAGCACAACCTTCGCCTGGGTGCGGTAGTCCTCGACCTGCGCCTCGGGCCGCGCGTACGGCACCACAATCAACTGCTCCAGGGACGGCAGCCGTTCGAGGATTTCATTGAGTTTGGCGCTCTGGTCGATGGGTTTTCCGGCGTACCGATAACCGGCGCAGGTAATAAGCACCTTGGGCTCGATCTGGCCGAACCGGTCGATCACGCCTTGGGTGCCGAAGTCCGGCGAGGAGCACGACCAGATTGCGCCCAGGCTGGTGGTGGCGAGCATGCCCACCAGGGTTTGCCAGGTGTTGGGCATGCACGCCGCCACCCGGTCACCGATGCCGACGCCAGCCGACCGCAGACTGTTTTGCAGGCCGGCGACGTGGGCGACCAGTTCGGCGTAGGTGAGTTGTTCGCGCTGGCCGTCTTCGCTGATCGCGACCACGGCCGGGTGGTGGTCACGCCGACGCAGCAGGTGCTCGGCGAAATTCAGGGTCGCGCCGGGAAACCACTGGGCGCTGGGCATCTCGGCGCCTTCGATCAGTACCGCGCCGGGCGGGCTGCGAAACTGCACGTCGAAGTAGGCGACGATCGCCTGCCAGAAGTCCGGCCGCTGGTCGATGCTCCATTGATGCAGGGCGGGGTAGTCGCCCAGTTGCAAGGCGTGGCGGTCGTTGATGAAGCGGCGGAACTGGTCCATCCGCGTGTGGCGGATGCGTTCCGGTGAGGGTTGCCAGAGGATCTCGGACATCAGCAAGGTCTCTTGTTCTTATGCAGGTCTTCAAAACAATAGAATTCTACTGTGGGAGGGGGCTTGCTCCCGATAGCGGAGTATCAGCTAGCCCGTGTGGTACTGACCCGCCGCCATCGGGAGCAAGCCCCCTCCCACAATTTAGAACGCCAGTGTCTGTTTTTATTGGGCCAGCCAGCCGCCATCATTGTTTTTATGCAAGTCTTCAAAACAATAGAATTCTACTGTAGGAGGGGACTTGCTCCCGGTAGCAGAGTATCAGCTAGCCCGTGTGGTACTGACCCACCGCCATCGGGAGCAAGCCCCTTCCCATAATTTAGAACGCCAGTGTCTGTTTTTATTGGGCCAGCCAGCCGCCATCATTGTTTTTATGCAAGTCTTCAAAACAATAGAATTCTACTGTAGGAGGGGACTTGCTCCCGGTAGCAGAGTATCAGCTAGCCCGTGTGGTACTGACCCACCGCCATCGGGAGCAAGCCCCCTCCCACAATTTAGAACGCCAGTGTCTGTTTTTATTGGGCCAGCCAGCCGCCATCAATGTTCCACGCCGCGCCACGTACCTGCGCACCGGCCTCGCTGCACAAAAACAACACCAACTCACCCAACTGCGGCGGCGTCACAAACTCCAGGGACGGCTGTTTCTCCGCCAGCAAATCATGCTGCGCCTGGTGCGGGTCCACACCTTTGGTCACGCGATCATCAATTTGCTTCTGCACCAGCGGCGTCAGCACCCAGCCGGGGCAAATCGCATTACAGGTCACATTGCTGGTTGCCGTCTCCAGGCCTACCACTTTGGTCAAACCGATCACGCCATGCTTGGCCGCCACATAGGCTGCCTTGCCCACCGAACCGACCAGGCCGTGAACCGAGGCGATATTAACGATACGCCCCCAGCCCTTGGCCTTCATGCCCGGCAGGCTCAGGCGCGTGCTGTGGAACACCGAGGACAGGTTGATTGCGATGATTGAGTCCCAGCGTTCGGCCGGGAACTCTTCCACCGCCGCCACATGTTGAATGCCGGCGTTGTTGACCAGGATGTCCACGCCACCAAACTCACGCTCGGCGTAGGCGAACATATCGGCGATCTGCGCCGGGTCGCTGACGTCCGCAGGGTGATGCCCCACCTTGCCACCAAACGCCTGCACCTGCGCGATCACCGCGCTGGCGTCGCCGAAGCCGTTGAGGATCAAGTTGGCGCCTGCCTGTGCCAGGCTCAAGGCAATGCCCAGGCCGATGCCGCTGGTGGAGCCGGTGACCAGGGCGGTCTTGCCATTCAAAGTCGTCATGAAAACCTCACACAATGCCGGTGGCGTAGAAAGTACCGATCACCACGAACACCGCGAGGGTCTTGATAATCGTGATGCCGAAAATGTCTTTGTAGGCTTCGCGGTGGGTCAGGCCGGTCACCGCCAGCAGGGTGATCACCGCGCCGTTGTGGGGCAGGGTGTCCATGCCGCCGCTGGCCATGGCCGCGACCCGGTGCAGCACTTCAAGGGGAATATTGGCCGCATGGGCCGCCGAAATAAAGCTCTCGGACATGGCCGCCAGGGCGATGCTCATACCGCCCGACGCGGAACCGGTGATACCGGCCAGCAGGGTCACGGTAATTGCTTCGTTGACCAGCGGGTTGGGGATGCCCTTGAGCCAGTCCGCCAGCACGAGAAAGCCTGGCAGCGAGGCAATCACCGCACCAAAACCGTATTCCGACGCGGTATTCATTGCTGCCAGCAAGGCGCCGCTGACCGCACTTTTGCTGCCTTCGGCGAGCTTGCTTTTGATCGCCGACCAGCCGAAGGCCAGCACCATCAAGATCCCGACCAGCAACGCCGCCTGCACCGCCCAGATCGCGGTGAGCTTGGCGATTTCAGTGGTCACTGGCGCGCTCATGCCCGGCAGGCTGAGGCTGTGGGTCTTGCCGTACCACTGCGGGATCCAGTGGGTGAACAACAGGTTCATCACCCCCACCAGGATCAGCGGCGACAGCGCGATCCACGGGTTGGGCAGAGTGAGGTTTTCGGCGGTCTCAGGCTCGTTGCGCAACTCAGTGCCATAGCCTTCACCCGCGCGCTGGGCCTTGTTGCGTTGCCGCGCCAGGTACAGCATGCCGGTGCAGAACACGAAGATCGTGCCGATCAACCCCAGCCACGGCGCCGCCCAGGCGGTGGTGTTGAAGAAGGTGCTGGGGATGATGTTCTGGATCTGCGGCGTGCCGGGCAGGGCATCCATCGTGAACGAGAATGCGCCGAGGGCGATGGTCGCCGGGATCAGGCGCTTGGGGATATTGCTCTGGCGGAACATCTCCGCCGCGAACGGGTACACCGCGAACACCACCACAAACAGCGATACGCCGCCGTAGGTGAGCAGGGCGCAGACCAGCACGATCACCAACATCGCCTGACGCGTGCCAAGCAAGCGAATCGCAGCGGCCACGATGGAGCGCGAGAACCCCGACAACTCGATCAACTTGCCGAAGACCGCACCGAGCAGGAACACCGGGAAATACAGTTTGATAAAGCCGACCATTTTCTCCATGAACACCCCGGTAAAGGCGGGGGCGACAGCGGACGGGTCGGTGAGCAGTACCGCGCCAAGGGCGGCGATGGGGGCAAACAGGATAACGCTATAGCCACGGTAGGCGGCCAGCATCAGCAGCGCGAGCGCGGCCAGGGCAATGATCACACTCATGGTGTGTCTCCATCGGATTGTTATTTTTGTGGGTGAAACTGTGGGGAGGGCTATAGCGAGATGTGTGCCATATTTTCAAGTTATTGAAATATATGGATATTTTTTAATTTCTTTCGAGTGTTTTTGGGTTTTGTCTCAATTTCGAGACAAGCGAAGATCAAATGTGGGAGGGGGCTTGCCCCCGATAGCGGTGCATCGGCCAGCACATGTGTTGACTGACCTGATGCTATCGGGGGCAAGCCCCCTCCCACATGGATTGTCTTTATATGGAGAACTTAGTCTCTTTGTGGAGATTAGGCGATGCCCAGAGCCACCATCTTCTTGTACAGCGTCGACCGTCCCAGCCCCAATCGCTTGGCCGCCTCGACCACGTTGCCGTCACAGGCCTTAAGTGCCGTCGCAATCAGCTGTCGATCAAACCGCTCCCGCGCCGCCGCGAATGTCTCGCCCTCAACCGTTGCGACCGCGCCGCGCTCCACGGGGCTGAACGTGCCGATCGCCGCGCGAATGTCCGTGGCGTTCAACACCAAGTCATCACTCAGCAACGCCGCCCGCTCCAGCACATTACGCAGCTCACGGATGTTCCCCGGCCACGCATGCTGTGCCAACAGCGCCAGAGCCTCGCGGTCCAGCTCATGCTGGCTGCGCAGTTCTTCGAGGATCGCCTCGCTCAATGCCGGAATGTCCTCCAATCGATCACGCAGCGGCGGCACGTGGATCGGCAACACATTCAGCCGGTAATACAAATCGGCGCGAAACTCACCACGCTTGATCGCCGCTTCCAGGTCCATGGAGGTCGCCGCGATTACCCGCACATCGCTGTGCAGCATCTCGTTGGAACCCACCGGTTCGAATTCCTTTTCCTGCAACACCCGCAGCAATTTGCTTTGCAGCGGCAGCGGCATATCCCCGATTTCATCGAGGAACAGCGTGCCGCCCTGGGCAATCTGGAATTTGCCTGGACGGCCCTTGCGATCAGCGCCGGTAAAGGCGCCTGGCGCGGTGCCGAAGAATTCGGCTTCCAGCAGGTCATGGGGAATCGCCGCACTGTTGATGCTGACAAAGGCTTTGTGCGCACGCGGTGAGGCACCGTGGATGGCCTGGGCCAGCAACTCCTTGCCGGTGCCGGTTTCGCCGAGCAACAACACCGGCGACTCGGCACTCGCGCTGCGCCGGGCACGGCGTTTGACCTCAAGGCTGGCGGCGCTGGTGCCGATAAAGTGCGCGAAGTTGTACTTGCTCTGGCGTGAGCGCAGCAGCGAGCGGGTGGAGGCCAGCTCCTGCTGCATGCTCAGGTAACGTTCGATCAATGGCGACAGGTTGCGCAGTTCATCGAACAACGCGAAACCAATCGCGCCGATCACCGCGCCAGCGTCGTTGTGGATCGGCAGGCGCATCACCACCAACGGGCCTTTGGGTGTGTCCTGGATATCCAGCAGGATCGGCTGGTCGTTACGTACCACTTGGCGCAACAGGCTATTGGAAATCACCTGCTCGCACGGCTGGCCGATGGCCTCGTCAGCGCTTTTGAGGCCGAAGCGCTTGGCGTAGCGCTCGTTCATCCACACGATATTGGCGTCGCGGTCGACAATCACCGTGCCTTCGCTGGACTGCTCGATGATCTCGAACAGCGACTGGATCGCCAGGCCGCGAACCTGTTGGTAGTCCTTGAGGCTGGTGCTCATGTCGACAGCCCGCACGCCGCCGCCAGCAACTCCTTGGTGTACGGATGTTGTGGCGATTCGAACACATCATGGCTCGCGCCGCGCTCCACCACCTTGCCGTCCTTGATCACGATCATGTCGTGGGCCATGGCGCGTACCACGGCCAGGTCGTGGCTGATGAACAAGTAGGTCAGGCCGTACTTTTCCTGCAGCTCGCGCAGCAGTGCAACCACCTGTTTTTGCACTGTGCGGTCAAGCGCCGAGGTCGGTTCGTCCAGCAGCATCAGCGCGGGTTTCAACACCAGGGCGCGGGCGATGGCGATACGTTGCCGCTGGCCGCCGGAGAATTCATGGGGGTAGCGATGGCGGCTGGCGGGGTCTAGGCCCACGTCCTTGAGCACCTGGATCACTTGCGCGTCGCGGTCGGCGAGGCTGCACGGCGCGTGGACTTCCAAGCCTTCGCTGATGATTTGCTGTACCGACATACGCGGGCTGAGGCTGCCGTAAGGGTCCTGGAAAACCACCTGCATCTGTTTGCGCCAGGGGCGCATTTGCTGATGGTTCAGCGGGTCGAGGGCTTCACCCTGGAAGCGGATGCTGCCGGTGGAATCCAGCAGGCGCAGGATCGCCTGGCCCAGGGTGGATTTGCCCGAGCCTGACTCGCCGACAATCCCCAGGGTCTTGCCGCGCTGCACGTTGAGGCTGATGCCATCCACGGCGCGCAGGTAGGTTTTGCGCCGAAACAGCCCACCGCTGAGGGGGAACTGTACGGTCAGGTCATCCACTTCCAACACGGTCTCGCGCGGATCGCTGCACAGCACATCGCCGGACGGCTCGGCGTCCAGCAACAGGCGGCTGTAAGGGTGTTGCGGCGCCGTGAACAAGGTCTCGCAGTCAGCCTGCTCGACAATCTCCCCGGCGCGCATCACGCACACGCGCTGGGCGATGCTGCGCACCAGGTTGAGGTCATGGCTGATCAACAGCAGCGACATACCGAGGCGCTGTTGCAAGGACTTGAGCAGCAGCAGGATCTTGCGCTGCACGGTCACGTCCAGCGCGGTGGTGGGTTCGTCGGCAATCAGCAACTCCGGCTCGCAGGCCAGGGCCATGGCGATCATCACGCGTTGGCGTTGGCCGCCGGACAGTTGGTGCGGATAAGCCTTGAGGCGCTCCTGGGGTTTCTGGATGCCCACCAGTTCGAGCAGTTCAAGGATGCGCGCCTGCGCCGCCTTGCCGCCCATGCCCTTGTGCAGCAGCAACGTTTCGCCGATTTGCTTTTCGATGCTGTGCAGCGGGTTGAGGGAGGTCATGGGCTCCTGGAAGATCATCGCGATACGGTTGCCGCGCAGTTTCTGCAGGGTCGCCGTCGACGCGCCGATCAACTCCTGGCCGCGATATTTAACCGAGCCCGTGGTAGCTGTGCCGGCTTCGGGCAGCAATTGCAGGATCGAATGGGCCGTCACCGACTTGCCCGAGCCCGACTCGCCCACCAGTGCCAAACACTCGCCGGGGCGCACGTCCAGGCTCAGGTTACGCACCACGGTCTGGCCGCTGAAGGCGACACTGAGGTCGCGGATTTCGATCAGGTTCATAGGGACTCACTCATGAACGTGGGTCGAAGGCGTCACGCAACGCCTCGCCAATAAAGACCAGCAGCGACAGAATCAGCGCCAAGGTGAAAAACGCCGTCAGGCCCAGCCATGGCGCTTGCAGGTTCTGCTTGCCCTGGGCGATCAGTTCGCCTAGGGATGCGCTGCCCGCCGGCATGCCGAAGCCGAGGAAATCCAGAGCGCTCAAGGTGGAAATCGCGCCGGTCAAAATAAACGGCAGGTAGCTCAAGGTGGCGGTCATCGCATTCGGCAGGATATGTCGGCGGATGATCTTGCCATCGCCCAGGCCCAGCGCCCGTGCGGCCTTGACGTACTCCAGGTTGCGCCCGCGCAGGAACTCGGCGCGCACCACGTCCACCAGGGCCAGCCAGGAAAACAGCGCCATGATCCCCAGCAACCACCAGAAATTGGGCTCGACAAAGCCCGACAGAATGATCAGCAGGTACAGCACCGGCAGACCGGACCAGACCTCAAGTACCCGCTGGCCGATCAGGTCGACCCAGCCGCCGTAGTAACCCTGCAAGGCCCCGGCGGCGATGCCAATGGCTGCGCTGATGGCCGTCAGCGCCAGGGCGAACAGGATCGACACCCGCGCGCCGAAAATGACCCTCGCCAGCACGTCGCGGGACTGGTCATCGGTGCCCAGCCAGTTCACCGCCGAGGGCGGGCTGGGGGCAGGGCGGGTCAGTTCGTAGTTGGGGGTGTCATCGCTGAAAGGGATCGGCGGGAACAACATCCAGCCGCCGTCCTGTTTGATCAGCTTTTGCACATAGTCGCTGCGGTAGTCGGCCTGGAACGGCAGCTGGCCGCCGAACTGCTGCTCGGTGTAACGCTTGAACACCGGGAAATACAGTTCGTTCTTGAAACTCAGCACCAGGGGTTTGTCGTTGGCGATCAGTTCGCCGCCGAGGGTCAGGATAAAGAGGCCGATAAACAGCCACAGCGACCACCAGCCACGGCGATTTTTCTTGAAACGCTCGAAGCGTCGGCGTGCCACGGGAGACAAGTTAAGCATCAGGCGTTCCTCGCGGCGAAGTCGATACGCGGGTCCACCAGGGTGTAGCAGAGGTCACCGATGAGTTTTATCAGCAGGCCGAACAGGGTGAAGATAAACAGCGAACCGAACACCACCGGGTAATCCCGCGAAACCGCCGCTTCGTAGCTCATGCGACCGAGGCCATCCAGGGAGAAAATCACCTCGATCAGCAAGGATCCTGCAAAAAACACGCTGATAAATGCCTGGGGAATCCCCGAGATCACCAGCAGCATGGCGTTGCGGAACACATGGCCATACAGCACCCGTCGTTCGCTCAAGCCTTTGGCCCGCGCGGTCACCACGTATTGGCGGGTGATTTCATTGAGGAACGAGTTTTTGGTGAGAATGGTCAGGGTGGCGAATCCGCCGATTACCAAAGACGTCACCGGCAACACCAGGTGCCAGAAGTAGTCGGCGATCTTGCCCACGGTGCTCAGCTCTTCGAAGTTCTCCGACACCAGTCCGCGAACCGGGAACCAGTTCAGGGAGGTGCCGCCGGCGAACACCACGATCAGGAACATCGCGAACAGGAACGCTGGCATCGCATAGCCGATCACGATGGCAGTGCTGCTCCACACATCAAAGCTGCTGCCGTGGCGTACCGCCTTACGTATCCCCAGCGGGATCGACACCAGATAAGTGATCAGCGTGGCCCACAGCCCGAGGGAAATGGTGACGGGCATCTTTTCCAGGATCAGGTCGATCACCGTCGAGCCGCGAAAGAAGCTGTTGCCGAAATCCAACTGGGCATAGCTCTTGAGCATCAGCCATAGGCGTTCCGGTGCGGACTTGTCGAAGCCGTACTGTTTTTCAATGTCCTTGATCAGCTTCGGGTCCAGGCCCCGACTGGACCGCGAGCCGCTGCTGATGCCTTCGCCGGATGAGCCGCCGACACCGCCGCCGCCAATCCCCTGCAAGTGGGCGATGGCTTGTTCCACCGGGCCACCGGGGGCGGCCTGCACGATCACGAAATTCACCAGCAGGATGATCACCAGGGTTGGGATGATCAGCAGCAGGCGCCGCACGATATAGGCAAACATCAGCGCGCTCCTCCGCGTTTTTTCAGTTCGGCATTCATCTGCTCAGTGGTCAGAGGTGTGGGGCTGACTTCCCACCAGGTTTCCAGGGCCTCGTCATTCTTGGCCTCGATGGCCGGGCGGCCGAAACGGTTCCACCAGGCGGCGGACGTACCGGGCGGGTAGTAATTGGGGATCCATAGGTAATTCCATTGCAGCACCCGGTCCAGAGCATGGGCGTAGGTGAGCATCTGCGCCTGTGTGTCGGCTTTGACCAGACCTTTGATCAAGGCGTCAACCGCCGGGTCCTTGAGCACCATGTAGTTGTTTGCGCCCGAATCAAAAGCGGCGCTGGAACCAAAGTAGTTGTACAGCTCCATGCCCGGCGAGGTGGTGACAGGGAACCCGGTGACGATCATGTCGTAGTCCCGTGTCATCAAACGGTTGACGTACTGAGAGGAGTCGATGCGACGGATATTAAGGGTGATGCCGATCTGCGCCAGGTTGCGTTTGTACGGTAGTAACAGTCGCTCCAGACCGGCCTGCGCATTGAGGAAGGTGAACTCAAGCGGTTCGCCTTCGGCGTTTACCAGCTTGTCGCCGTTGGGTTTCCAACCGGCCTCTTCCAGCAGGGCCAGGGCTTGGAGCTGTTTGTCACGGATCATGCCGCTGCCGTCGGTGACCGGTGCCTTGAACACTTGGGTAAACACCTCGTCAGGGATCTGCCCACGCAACGGTTCAAGAATCGCAAGCTCTTCCTGGGTGGGCAGTTGGGTAGCCGCCAGCGGGCTATTAGAGAAGAAACTCTGCTGACGAATGTACATATTTCGCATCATCTGCCGGTTGGCCCATTCGAAATCCCACAGCATTGCCAAGGCCTGGCGCACGCGGCGGTCTTTGAATACCGGCTTCTGCACGTTGAAGACATAGCCTTGGGCCGGTTGCGGCATTTCCTTGGCCAGGTGAGCGCGTTGCAGGCGGCCATCGTCCAGGGCAGGGCCGTTGTAGCCGATGGAGTAGCCGGTGGCGGAAAATTCACGATTGAAATCGTAGGCGCCGCCTCGCAGCACCTGGCGGGCAACTTCGGTATCACCGAAAAACTCCAGGCTCAGGTGATCGAAGTTGTAAAGGCCACGGCTGACGGGCAAGTCTTTGCCCCACCAGTCCGGGTCGCGAGTAAAGGTAATGGTGTTGCCGGAGTCGACCTTGCTGACTTTGTACGGGCCGCTGCCCAGTGGGGCTTCGTAGCCGCCGCCATTGGCGAAGTCGCGGGTCTTCCACCAGTGCTCCGGGAACACCGGCAGGGTGGCGATATCAAGGGGGAGGGTGCGGTTTTCGTTGCTGGAAAAGTCGAAGCGCACCTGGCGCTCACCTTCCACTTCGACGTGCTTGACGTCGGCGAACAGTGTGCGAAAACGCAGGCTGCCTTGGGTCATTAATAAATCAAAGCTGTAGCGAACGTCTTCGGCGGTGATGGGTTTGCCGTCGGCAAAGCGCGCCTTGGGGTTCAGGTAGAAACGCAGGGACAGGCCGTCCTCGGCGCGCTCCATTTTTTCGGCGACCAGGCCGTAGACCGTATAGGGTTCGTCCAGAGAGCGCAGGGCGAGGGGCGCGTAGAGCCAGCCGTCAACCTGTGACACGCCGATGCCTTTGTCGATATAGGGCAGCACATGATCGAAGCGTCCGATTTCGATGGCCGAACGCCGCAGGCTGCCGCCCTTGGGCGCGTTGGGGTTGGCGTAGTCGAAATGGGTAAAACCGGCGGGGTACTTGGCCGGTTCGCCGTACACCGTCAGTGACGGTTGGGGGGCCGCGATCACGGCGGTGCTGGCCAGCAGCAGGGCGAGGGTAGAGCGAAATAGAGTCGAAAAGGCCAATCGCATTATCAGTCTTGAACGCCGGAAGAACAGGAATAGGGATTTGTACGCTAACGGCATCAGCGTCGCCAGTCATCACATGCACAACGGCCCACCAAAAGGCGGGCCGTTGTTTGTAGCATCAGCGTGGACTGGATCAGTCCTGGCGGCTGGTGACTTCCAGCAGGTGGTAGCCGAACTGGGTTTTCACCGGGCCTTGCACGGTGTTGACCGGGGCGCTGAAAACTACGGTGTCGAATTCTTTAACCATTTGGCCTGGACCGAACGAACCCAGGTCGCCGCCTTGACGGCTGGATGGGCAGCTGGAGTTGGCTTTGGCGATTTCTGCGAAATCGGCGCCGCCTTCGATTTGGGCCTTGAGTTCGTTGCACTTGTCTTCAGTGGAAACGAGGATGTGACGGGCGGTGGCTTTGGCCATGGGGAGTAACTCCTTGAGTAAAAAGGGTGAGCGTACCGGATTCAGGCGGTTATTTCCTGGCAAAGTTCCCGGTATTTGATCGGCCGGTCTCAGGGCAGCACGATATAGTCGTTGCGCTGCAGGATTGCCCGGTGTGGTGCCTGGACGAGGTGCAGGTAGCGCCCGTCGACCAGGTCGATGGGCAGGCAGTCATCGATATCCAGCACGCCGTCGGTGTGACCCTGGGACCAATGCCCCAGCATCTGTTGCTTGCCCATGCGGGTGGCTTCCTGTTTGTTGCGCGCGACCACCAGCAGGTAATGATGGGCCTCGCCAAAGGTGTTCGCTTCGTACCCGCCAAGGTTGATGAAGTACAAGTGATGGGCGCCGGCCTGGGGCGCCAGGTGGCTGAGTTCGACCTTCCAGCCGTCGACGCCATCCACGGCCATCCAGGAATCGATATGCACGCCCTTGGGGCTGCCAAACCAACCGTCGCGCAATTGCGGGTAAGTGGCTTCCAGCGTATCCGCAGCGGCGAACACCACATCGTGAACTTCGATTTTCGCCCTGGGGTGCTTGCCCCCGAGCATCACGATAAACAGCATTGCGGGTCTTTCCTCGCGACTTGGCAAAGGGCAACCATACTTCGATTGAACCCTTTTGTCCGACCAATGCCACACTGTTAATCCGCGAACTCATCAGGAGGTTGTCATGCGTACTATTGATCTGGCCGGCGTTCCCGTCCCTGTCATCGGCCAGGGAACCTGGCGCATGGGCGAAAACCCGGACCAGCACCGCGCCGAAGTCGCCGCGTTGCAACTGGGGATCGACGAGGGCATGACCCTGATCGATACCGCCGAAATGTACGGCGAGGGCGGCGCCGAAACGGTGGTTGGCGAAGCTATCCGCGGTAAACGTGACCAGGTGTTCCTCGTGAGCAAAGTCTACCCGCACAATGCCAGCCACAAGGGTGTGCCGCGGGCCTGCGAAGCCAGCCTCCAGCGGCTGGGCACTGACTACATCGACCTGTACTTGCTGCACTGGCGTGGCCAATACCCGCTTGAAGAAACCGTTGAAGCCTTCGAGCGTCTGCGCGAAGCCGGCAAGATCGGTCGTTGGGGTGTCTCCAACTTCGACGTGGCAGACCTGCAGGAGCTTGCCTCCCCAGCCTGTGCAACCAATCAGGTGCTCTACAACATCGAAGAGCGCGGCATCGAGTTCGATCTGCTGCCCTGGTGGCAACAACATCACTTGCCCTTGATGGCGTACTGCCCGATCGCGCAAGGCGGTGAGTTACTGTCCAGCGCGACGCTCAAGCAGATCGCCCATCGTCATGAGGTCACACCGGCGCAGGTCGCTCTGGCCTGGGTGTTGCGCCAAGAGGGTGTGATCGCCATTCCCAAGGCTGTGTCGCCGGAGCACGTGCGACTGAACGCAGCCGCCGCCAAACTGGTGCTCGATGAGCATGATCTAGACGCCATCGACCGCGTCTTCGGCGCGCCCAAGCGCAAGCATCCGCTGGCGATGGTCTAAGCCGCTGGCAGAAACGGCGCCGTCCCTGGCGCCCGTTCCTGCGTGGGGCCGGGTTAACCGGCTACCGGGCTGCGCCAGTCATCCGACCCGGACGTGCCGGACACTTCGTGGGTCCATACGATCTTGCGATAGGTGAAGTACACGTCCTCCAAGTGTGTGAAGTGGGCATTGCTCGGGTCCTGGCAGTTGGGCATGCGTGATTGGATGTCCACGATGGTTGCCCCTTCCAGTTCGATGGTGAAGTAGTGCTCCTGTGCTCCGGCAGATGTGCTGCGCATCCATTCCAGGCGGCACGTGACCTGCTCACCGCTGGTCAAGGCGCTGAACAGGAGTGGTGATGACTTATCGAAGACCTTACTGATCATCAGCGGTTTGTGAACCCTCTGGCCGGTTGGTTGACCGGACTGTGGGTCCCGCGGAACGACTACTTGGTGGGAAAAGGCCTGGACCAGGATCTGGTCTGCATGGCCCTGCTGATAAGTGTTGCCTACAGAGTCCTGAGTAAATGTGCCTGCCGTAATCAAACCCTGTTTGACGCCGGTGATAGAGAGATACGCGGGTGTTGGCATGACGGGTTTCCTTGCCTGATTGAAAGGTCGTTCACACCGGCGACTGCGCCGGTTGGAGAAATGCCTATAACAAGAAACGTGCCTGAAAGTGTGGGAACCAATAAGTACTTGGTGTCCGTTGAGTGTCTGCGCGGCATGTAGAAAGTTATTGAGGGTTTGGAGGCGGTTTGTCGGGTATTAATTGCGCATAAGTGCGCATTTAATTGCTCATGCCGATAGGGCGCCTGGCAATTGATTTTCGCTGATATTCGATTCGATAGGCTGGTTTTATTGCGCAATATCCAGCATATGCCTCAGTTTACGTCGCCCGTAGGACAAGTCTTAAGTATGTGGTTATTGCTTGCTGAATGTTATTGGCATGGCTAAGGTTTGCGAACTTCGTGGCGAGTCGAGCGAAGCCAAGATGACATTCTAGTGCGAATTTTAAGTTTGCTTAGTTTGTTGTTCGTACCTTGATTAATTGCGTGCGGTCCTAAATGGGATACTCGGATAAACTCTGCGTTCATTATCTTGAACTTGCCAAACTACCCTGTTCGCAAACAAGTTTTGCTGGCGGTGATATACGGTATTCGAGTGAGTATGAAGCCCTGGAGTCTGAACTGGGAAAGATGCAGTCCATTCATGGCGCTGGCCAGCCGGACTGGCAAAAGACTCTGAACATCAGCGAATGCCTGCTGCGTGAGCAGTCCAAAGATCTGCGCGTGGCTGTCTGGCTGACGTGGGCGCTGTACCAGCGCGAATCCTTTGCCGGTCTGCTGGCAGGGCTCGGGTTGCTGCGTCATCTCTGTGAGCATCATTGGTCCACGGTGCACCCACAAAAGCTGCGCACCCGCAGCGCGGCGTTCGGCTGGTTGGTCTTGCGCCTTGAGACACTGCTTGTTCAAAGCCTTTCGCTTCAGGACCAGCAGCCTTTATTCCGAGCGTTGCTGGAACAACTCTCCCGCCTTGATGAGCTCTGGACTGCCCATTTGGGCGAGGGCGCGCCGCTCTTGCTACCGATTCGCAGGCAACTGGACCAGCGGATGGAGCTTGCGGCGCAGGGTCATCCCGCCGTCACAGGGGTGAGTGCCGTGATTGCACACGTCAAACAGGCCACCACCCCGTTGTTGAAAACCGAGCTGACGGTCAACAACGAAAAGGACGCGCATAAATTGTTGCGTGCCTTGCAAGAACAAGCCCGTCCGTTGTGTACCTGGTGGTTGCGCCACAACGCTACCGACTTGCGGGCCTTGCACCTGAGCCGAACGCTGGCATGGCTGGCCATCGTCCGCTATCCGGACGCCAACAATGAGCGCGTCACCGCGCTGTACGCGCCGCCCTGCGACACGCTCAAACGCTACCAGGAGCGGTTTTGCCAGGGGCATCACGCCGATCTGCTGGTTGAACTTGAGGCTTGCTTCTCAGGTGCCATGTTCTGGTTCGACGGGCTGCACATGATCTGGCAATGCCTGGAGGCTCAGCAGGCGAAGCAGGCCATGACCGAACTGGAAGTGAGCTTTGCCCTGTTGCTGCAACGCTTGCCGGATTTACCGGCGTTTCGTTTTCACGATGGCGCTCCTTTTGCCAACAGCAGTACTCGCGACTGGATCGCACTGCATGTTTCCCATCACCTGCAAGCGCCTGAAGTGCCCGGTGTGGTGGCCGATGCCGAGCCCTGGGAGATCGCTTTGCAGGATGTATTGCCTCGGCTGGGCAAAGAGGGACTCAAGGCCGCCGTGCAACAGCTCAAGCAAGGCTTGCACGCCGCCCGCAGTGATCGAGCACGCTTTTACTGGCGCCTGGCCCAGGCGCGTTTATGTGTCCACGCGGGCAAGCATGAACTGGCGAAGATCCTGCTCGAACATTTGGATGTCGAGCTGCAACGCTCGGGCCTGGAGCGCTGGGAACCGGAGCTGGCGTTTCAAGTCACCCAACTCTTGCATCGCTGCTGCGACCTGATGCCGCAAAACCATGCCGTGCGCGAGCGCAAGGAAGAGACCCACCGCAGGCTGTGCCTCTTCGATCTTGAAGCGGTACTTGAATAGGCTCACGAGCCAAAAAAAGGAGAAATACCATGGCCAAAGAAGGTTCGGTAGCACCCAAGGAACGCATCAATATCACCTTCAAACCCGCCATCGGTGGTGCTCAGGAAGAAGTCGAGCTGCCGTTGAAACTGCTGGTGCTGGGGGACTTCACCCAGCGTGAGGACCTGCGCAAGCTTGAAGATCGCAAACCCATCGCCATCGACAAGAACACCCTTGATGAGGTGCTGGCCAAACAGGCGCTGAGCCTCACGCTGAATGTACCCAACCGTCTCCAGGAGTGCGCCGAAGTTGAAGAACTCGCCATCCAGGTACGCATTAATTCGATGAAGGATTTCAACCCCGCAAACCTGGTGGAGCAGATCCCCGAGTTACACAAGCTGATGGCCCTGCGTGAGGCGTTGATGGCGTTGAAGGGACCGCTGGGCAACACGCCGAGCTTTCGTAAAGCCATCGAACAGGCTCTGGCCGATGACGACTCCCGTGCCAGGGTATTGGCAGAGTTGGGCCTGAACAGCCAAATCGCCTGATATTTCTCAGTAAAAGGACACTGGTGCCATGACGACTCAACACACTCCGATACCTGTACACAGCACTGATGAGTGCAGCATCCTCGACAAGGGGAGTTGAGTCGGCCGCTGCTGGTCAGTGCCTATGAAGATTCACTGCGTGAGCAGTTGCTGCCTCTGGTCTCCTCAATGCTGGAAGAACAGGTGCGAGCCAGTCTTGGCGACCGCGAGGAACTGCTGGATAGCCTGCGGGCATACCTGATGCTCAGTCTGCGTGAGCGTCGCGATAACGGTTGGCTGGCGCAGCGTGTAGCCGGTCATTGGTCGGTGCGTTATGCCGGTGATGCTGCGACGCAGAATCGGTTGAATGAACACCTTGCACGATTACTGGGGCTTTCGTTCGAGACGTCCTCGGACGTTGAACTGGTTGCTGAGGCTCGCCAGGAGTTGCGTGGTGAATCCTTGGCAGGCGTGGTCTACCGGGTGCTGCGTGACCAGGCGAGAAGTCTTGAGCCTCTTCGCCTGGCCGAGGGGCGGGGGTTTGTCACTGCCGAGCAGCCCATACCCGGCTTCTACACCAAACGGTATGTGCAGTATTTTGAAAGGCAAGGCCCGCGCCTGGTTAACTCCATCGCTCAGGATAATTGGGTCATCGGGGAGGGCGCAGATCTGAGTGCACTGGATTTGCGGCGTTTGATGCTGGAGTTGGAGCAGCGCTATTTCAGTGAGTACGCTGATACGTGGAGTGAGGCCCTTGGCCAAGTTCGTCTGCAGGAAAGTAACAGCCTGAGGCAGCATGCGGACGGGCTTGCCAGCCTGGCGTCAGCGCAGTCGCCGTTGGTGCAACTGTTGCAACAGGTTCGGGAAAATACGCGCTTGCTCTCGGCCACTGATCGCCTTGAGGCCGTTACCCAACAGGTCGTGGATGTGGAGACTTCCGCTTCCAGTGTGTTGCTCAGCCAACTGCAGGGGCAGGCTGCACCTGACTCTGCCCGACGCGCGCTGCAGCGTCGGTTCGAACCTCTGCATCAATTGCTGGATGCGGAACAAAACCCCGGCGTTGAGCTGACGCAGGCTTTACGGCTGCTCGATGGATGGCATCTGCAACTGGCGGCCCTGAACCGCGAAGGCGTGCCGGAGCAGGCGGTATTTACGATGGTCAGGCAGCGTATGGAAGGGCAACAGCCGTTGTTGGGTAGCCTGCGTGATGCTGCTGCGCGCTTGCCGCTGCCGCTCAAAGGCTGGTTTGAAGGCATTGCCGATGACAGCTGGCGACTACTGCTCGACGATGCCTATGTGTATATCAATCAGCGCTACCAAAGTGAGGTCTATGGCTTTTACGCCAAGGCGATCCAGCATCGGTATCCGTTCGATGCCACTGCCACCAGTGATGTCGCCCTTGGCGATTTCCAGGCGTTTTTCAAACCCCAGGGCGCCATGGCGAGCTTTTATGAAAGCTACCTGCGGTCCTTTGTCAGTGCCGAGGGCAGTCGTTATCGCCTACGGGGACTCGATGGCCGTAGCCTGGGGCTGTCGCGCTCACTGTTGGACCAACTGACCAGAGCCCAGATGATCCGCCAGGGCTTCTTCACCGAAGATCAGGGGGACTGGGCGGTGCGGTTCACGCTGGCTCCCTATAGCCTTGATCAGGCAGTCAGCCGTGCCGTCTTGAGCATTGGGGATCAACACCTTGAATACCGTCATGGTCCGATTGTGCCTATGGCGTTCCAGTGGCCGGGCGAGACGGATAATGGCCGTAGCAGCCTGGTACTGGAGAGGGGTGTGCAGCGGCCGTTGGGGATTGAAAAAAACGCGGGCCCCTGGTCGTTGTTTCGATTTTTCGAGCTGATGCAAAGTGAGCCAGCGATTGGTCAGGGCGCACAGCTGATCAAGGCCGAACTCGATGGCATGCGCGCCAACTTCCTGCTCAGCAGTCAGCGCAGTCTCGGTCCGTTCCAAATGGCGAACTGGCGCACATTCCGCTTGCCGGAGCAACTGTGAACCAGGCACATACCGCGGGATACAGTGCTGGGCGAACGGCCCGGGGCAAGGCGCGTTTGCGCAACGAGGACGCGTTTCTCGACTGCCCCCAGCGGGGGTGTTGGGCAGTAGCCGACGGTATGGGTGGCCATCAGGCTGGGGATGTGGCCAGCCGCTGGGTAATCAGCAGCCTGGCTTCGTTACCTGATCAGGGCAGCTTTGACGAACGGGTCGAGGCCGTGCGGCGGTGTTTGCGAGCGCTCGACAGTGAAATGGGGCAAGCAATAAATCAAGCCGCCGAGGGCATCATGGGCAGCACCGTGGTGGTGCTACTGCGCGAGGGCAATCGCGCCGCGTGCATTTGGGTCGGGGATAGCCGTTGCTATCTGTGGCGGGGGCAGCGGTTGTACCAACTGTCGCGGGACCACTCGCTGTGGCAGCACCTGATGGACAAGCAGCAGTTGAGCCTGGAGCAGGCCCAGGCCCATCCGGATGCCAAGGCGTTGACCCGTGCCATTGGCGGCCGACAGCCACTGAGCCTGGCAGTGCTGGAACTCGGTATCGAGCCGGGGGATGTATTTTTGTTGTGCAGCGATGGTTTGTATCAGGGACTCAGCCACGGCGAACTGGGCAGTGCCCTGAGTGTGGGGACACCCTTGCAGGTCGTGGATCGCTTATTTACCAACGTGATGCGAGGGGCCGCGCGGGATGACCTGACGGCCGTGGTGGTTCAGCCATGAGTGCAGTCACCGGCCCACCGAACCTGCTTGCAGGACGCTATCACCTCGAACGCGAATTGGGCACAGGCGGGATGGGCGTGGTTTACCGCGCCCGTGATCTGCTGCACGAGGCGTTCGGCGAGCCCAACGCATGGGTGGCGCTGAAGCTGCTGGGCGATACGCTCGCCGAATCCCCCGACGGCCATGTATTGCTGTACAGCGAGTTCGCCCTGACCCGAAGCCTGCGCCACGATCATGTGGTCAGAACGTTTTCCTTCGAGGTTGACACCCCGCGCCAGGTTGCATTCTTCACCATGGAGTTGCTCACCGGTATGACCCTGGACCGGCTGCTCAAGGAGTGCCCTGATGGATTGCCTTGGAGGGAGCTGAAACCCATCGCAATGCAACTCTTGGATGCGCTGGCGTATGCCCACCAGCAGGGCGTTCTGCATGGCGACGTGAAGCCCGCCAATATCATGGTGGGCGAGCAGGGTGTGCAGTTGTTCGATTTTGGTTTGGGGCATGGCGAGGCACAGCAGGCTGCAGGTTTGCCTGGCTTGAGTCGCAGCCGCTTAAACGCCTGGACACCGGCGTATGCGGCACCGGAATTGCTGGCGGGCGGGCGCCTGTCTGCCAAGGCCGATCTGTATGGCGCGGCCTGTGTGATCTATGAACTCGCCCAGGGAAACCTCCCCGGCAAGGGGCAGTTGAATAAGCCATTGCCGAGGCCACGACAACTGCCCCGCCAGTGCTGGTCCGCGTTGCGTTCTGCGTTGGAGGTGGACCCTGAACGACGCACCCTTTCGGCCGAAGAATTGTGCGAAGCGATAAATGGACGGCGACGCCACTGGTTTTTTTAGTGGGCGTATCAGCCGTTCAAATCGTGCAGTTGGCAGTATTCGACCCAACTCAGTCCGGCCATCTGCGCCACTTCCTTGTGCACTTCCAGGCGCAGGGCCTCGAAGTCCTCGGAGGAGTCGGTGGTCAGTTTGAGCGTCAACTCCCATGCAAAGAGACCCTGGCGTTCGGCTTCTGCCTCAAACGCTTCATGCAGCCGTTCGGCGCGGTACTGTGCCAGGGTTTCGCCCTTGGCCTGGGCGGCCAGCGGGTTCAGGGTGTTCAGTTCTGCGGCCACATCGGGGTGTTCGTTCAAGAATCGGTCCAGCGCGAGCTGGTGGTTATCGCCAGGTGGTGACAAGGGTGTGCTCCAAATCAGATGGAATCAGGCTTCAGTTTTTGGCCCGAGACGAGCCATATGCGCATTAAGCGCAGACAACAGGTATTGAAGCAGATTCCAGGATCGGCCCAGGTCACAACATTCAACAATTGAAAAAAAACCGGCGTTGCCAGCTATTCATTGCTGAAATTTCCGCCCTGAACATGGCAAAAGGCTTTCGCTCCCGGTGTCAGGACGTGTAGCGTTAGCCCCGGTATTTTGGGCACTGCCTTCCATGGGCAGAGGGCGATGGGCAGAGGGTGGGTCATGGCGCAAACGCTGTTCAAACTGTTCTTCACCCAGCGTCTGGCTGCCTTGGCCAGTACCGAGTCGTTGCGTGCGATCCGCGAAGGGCTGCTGTGGATCCTGCCGTGCCTGCTGGTGTCAGCGGGTTTTCTGATCCTGTCCGAATGTGCGCGGGTACTGGGGTTCGATCCGCAAGTGGTAGCGCTCCTCGCAGGGTTGCACAACCAGATCAGTTCAGTGATTCCGCTGCTGGTGGCGGCTTCCATCGGTTACATGCTGGCGATCCAGTACCGCCTGCCGCAGTTACCGGTGGCGTTTCTGTGCCTGGCTCATGTAGTGGTCGCGACCTTTATCCTGCGCGAATACCCCCGCGCGTCTGCCACGTTCGTCCTGTTTATCGCCATTGCCTCACCGCTGCTGAATGTGCCGGCCATGGCCTGGCTGTACCGCTACCGCTGGACCCGCCTGGTCAATGAAGACCTGGTAGGGCACAACCTGCGGGGTACGATCAATATGGTGGTGCCCGGTGCCATCACCGCTCTGGCGCTGGTGGTGGCGCTGTCTTTGTTGCTGCAGATTCCTTACGTGGCGCAGTTGCAGGGGCCCCAGGTGATTGAAGCCCTGGAGTCGCCCTATGGCAGCGGTTTGTTTGTCACGTTGATGAACTCGCTGCTGTGGTTTTTCGGGATCCACGGCGTGTACGCCATGCAACCGCTGTTCGACGTACTGGATCAGGCGGTGGTGCTCAACGGCGCCGCGCTGGCAGCAGGTGAGCCGATCAAATATGTACTCAACAGCGGCCTATTGGGCAGTTTTGCCTTTATCGGCGGCTCGGGCGGTGCATTGTGCTTGCTGGTGGCAATCCTGCTGTTTTCCAAGAGTCAGTCGATGCGCCTGCTGGCCGTGGCGAGCTTGCCGCTCTCGCTGTTCAACGTCAGTGAAGTCCTGCTGTTCGGCCTGCCGATCATCCTCAACCCACGCCTGTTCATTCCGTTTCTGGTAGTCCCTGCCCTGAACGCAATGGTCGCGTTGACCGTGGTGGAGTTGGGGTGGGTATCTCCGGCGGTGGCCAGCGTGCCGTTCACTTCCCCGGTATTGCTCAATGCCTACCTGAGCACCCACGGCGATCTGGCCGCAGTCGCGCTGCAAGTAACGCTATTGGCCCTGGGCACCCTGGTGTACGCGCCGTATGTACGTGCAATCCATCGCCAGGCCGCTGAAGGTGGCACGGTGTACCTGAAATCCCTCGACATGACCTTCCGAGGCCTCGAAGAGAAAGGCCGGCTGCGCGAGCTGGACCCGGTGCTGGCGTCCCACAGGACCTTCGCGCGCCAAGCCAATGAACTGAGCCACATCCAACAGATCAGCGACTACGAGTTCTACCTTGAATTCCAGCCGCAGGTCTCGACACGCACCGGCCTGTGTACTGGCTGCGAAGCGCTGATGCGCGCCCGCGATGCCCAGGGCACCGTGCATTCGCCGTGGGAATTCCTGCAATGGTTGGCGCAGGCGCGGCTGATGCCGGACGTGGACGTGTGGGTGGCGTCCCAAGCGATTCGTCAGTATCAGAAGTGGCAAAAGCTCGGTTTTGCGCTGCCCATGACCATCAACATTTCCAGCGCGACCCTGACCGACGCGGCCTATGGCGAACGCCTCGTGGAAATCCTCGCTCAGGCCCATGGGCAGGTGTCGGTGGAAATCACCGAAGACGCGCTGATCAGCGACATCCCGGCCACGCGCCAGACCATCCGCAAATTGCAGGACATCGGCGCCAAGGTCTATATCGATGACTTCGGCACCGGGTTTTCGGCCCTGAGCTATCTGCACCAATTCCCGGTGGACTTCATCAAAATCGATCGCAGTTTCGTGGTGGCCCAACACGATCCCAAAGGCGCCCAAGTGCTGACCGGCATGCTGCGTTTCTGCGAAGCGCTGAACCTGGGCGTGGTGGTGGAGGGCGTGGAGACCGCCGAGCAGTTGGCCTTCCTGAACACCGGCCCTGAGTTGATTATCCAGGGCTGGTATTTCAGCAAGGCACTGCCGGGCGATCAGTTGGAAGGCTTTGTGCGCGAGCGTGAAGCCTTGGCGCAAGCCTAGTAGCCGCGCTGAGTCTGTTCGATGTCTTCGATCAGGCTGTCGATGCCCTCCAGGCGCGCGCGGTTATCGTGGTCCCATGGATGAAAGCCGGGTTTGAAGTAGTGCAGCCAAGGCCGCAGCATCCGTGGGAAAACTCCCTTGGGCCCATACAGAAACTTCAGCATGCGCCAGAAGCCTTTGAGGTGCCCACCGGCCTTACGGTCTGCGATCAAGAGGCGTACGTGGAAATCCAGTACGACCAGCCAGAAGAACACCGTGGTGGTCAGCATGGCGCCGGTGCGCAGCAGATAGCGCTTGGGGCCGGGCTTGATCACCGTATTCCACACGTCGAAGGCCACAGCCTTGTGTTCGGTTTCCTCTAGAGCGTGCCAGTACCACATCTGCTGGTAGCCCTTGAGTGAGTCGCCAAAGCGGGACGGATCGCTGAGCAGGATTTCCGCAAGCATCGCTGTGTAGTGCTCAAGGGCAATGGTGATTGCCAGGTTGAAGGCGGGCGGAAAGTGTTTTTTCTGCAGGTCCAGGACGAACTTGAGACGACGGTCCAGGGTGTGTGCCGGCAGCCCTGCCGCTTGCATCAGGTCGTTATAGGCCACGTGTTCACGGCTGTGCATCGCCTCCTGACCGATAAAGCCCTGGATCTCTTTTTTCAGCGCAGGGTCCTCCACGCGCTGGCGGTAGTGGCGCACGCTGTCCATGAAAAACAGCTCGCCCTGGGGAAACAGCAGGGACAGGGCATTGAAAAAATGCGTGATGAACGGGCCCTGTTCGTGCCAGTTGGTGATGCGCTCGGCGGGCAGGACAAAACGGACGTCGCGGCGGATAGGCAGCATAGTGCGTGCTCCTGTTCAGAGACGGGGTTCGTCATTGGTTTCAAATACTGGCCTGCGTTGCTTGGGCGCCATGCGTTTGCTGGCGAACACCACCAACGCTTGATAGGCCGCGGGCAGGCAACGGGCGAGCAGGTCGAGGAAATACGCATCGCGGCCGATCAGCACGCGGCGTTTGTTTTTGCGGATGCCTTGGAGGATCACTTTGGCGGCCTGGTCGGCATCGGTGATGAAGAGTTTTTCGAAATCGGCGCGGGCTTGCTGTTCGCTGTGGATCAGGAAGCCGGTCATGTTCGCGTCAATGCGGCTGCTGCGGCAGATGTCGGTCCGAATGCCACCGGGGTGAACGCAGGTGGCCGATACGCCGCAGCGTTGCAGGTCCAGTTCCTGGCGCAGTGCTTCGGTGAAGCCGCGCACGGCGAATTTAGTGGCGTTGTAGCCGCTCATTCCCGGTTGGGCAAACAGGCCAAACACGCTGGAGGTGTTGATTACATGACCTTCGCCGCTGGCTTTGAGATAGGGCAGGAACGCCTTGGTGCCGTGGACTACTCCCCAGAAGTTGATGCCGACAATCCATTCCAGGTCGGCATAGTCCACGCCCTCCACGGTGCTGGAGAGGGCCACCCCGGCATTGTTGAACACTAGGTTGACCTGGCCGTGCTCAGCCATGCAGCGCGCGGCCCATTCTTCCATGGCCTGGCGATCGGACACGTCCAGCACCTGGGTGGTGATCATCACGGGTGACAGGGTGGAGGTCTTGATCAGCGTCAGGGTTTGCTCCAGGCCTGAGGCGTTTTTGTCCGCCAGCGCCAGATGGCAACCTTCCCGCGCGAGTGCCAGAGCCAACGCGCGACCCATGCCGGATGCCGCGCCAGTGATGGCCGCCACGCGACCGTTGAATGACTTCATGACAGGCTGCCTTCTGCGGTGGAATGGGCGGCCGCCGCGGGACGGGCGGGCGTATTGAGCGGTAACCGATCGACTTCATAGTCCTTGAGCGCAAACTGTCGCGTGACCTGCTTGAAGCGCCACGTGGAGCCGGGCCACAGGGTGGTGTTTTTGCCGGTGCGCGGGTCTAGGTACCAGCTCTGGCAACCGCCGGTGTTCCAGATGGTGCGCTTGAGTTGGTCCTGCAGTTGGCGGTTGTACGCTTGTTCCACCGCTGGCTTGACGTCCACTGTGGCGATGCGCTGGCGCTGCATCTGCTTGAGTGCGTCGAGGATGTAGGTCACCTGCGCCTCGATCATCAGGATCATCGAGTTATGCCCCAGACCGGTATTGGGCCCGACGATCAAAAACAGGTTGGGATAACCCGGTACCGTCGTGCCCTTGTAGGCATGGGCGCCGTCGTGCCAGGCGTCCATCAGGTCCACACCGTCGCGCCCGATGATGCAGTCGCGGGGCACGGGGTCGGTAGCTTGGAAGCCGGTGCCGAAGATCAGGCAATCGGCCGGGTGCTTGATGCCGTCGGCGGTGATCACGCCGTCGGCTTCGATGCGCAGCACGCGGTCGGTGACCACCTCGACATTGCTGCGCGACAGCGCCGGGTAGTAGTCATTGGAGATCAGCACGCGCTTGCAGCCGATGGTGTAGTCCGGCGTCAGGGTCTTGCGCAGGGACGGGCGGGCCACTTGCTTGTGCAGATGGCGTTGGGCGATTTTCTGCACCATCTTCATCAGCCTCGGGTGCAGGGCAAAGCCCACTACGCGACCTTCCAGCGCCCAGTAAAAGGCGCCCCGCACCAGGCGCTGGGTGAAAGGCAGGTGCTTGAACAGCCAGCGTTCGAGGGGCGAAATTGCCCGGTCAGGCTTGGGCATGATCCACGGTGGCGTGCGCTGGAACAGGTCCAGGTGGGCCACCTGCGGCGCAATCTGCGGCACGAACTGGATGGCACTGGCGCCGGTGCCGATCACCGCCACGCGTTTACCTTTCAAGGAATAGTCATGGTCCCACTGCTGGGAGTGGAAGCGCTTGCCCTTGAAGTTCTCCAGGCCTGGAATCTCCGGCAGCGCCGGGCGCGACAAGCCGCCCATACCTGATACCAGCACCCGTGCGCTCACGTGCCGGCCATCGCTGAAGCTCAATTGCCAGCGTTGCTGCTGTTCATCGAATACTGCGCGCTCAAGGCCCTTGTTGAAACGCAGGTAAGGCGCCAGGCCGAAGCGCACAGCGCATTGCTCCAGGTAGGCGCGGATTTCCGCTTGGCGCGCGAACTGTCGCGTCCAGTTCGGGTTGGGCGCAAAGGAAAACGAATACACATGGGACTGCACATCGCAGGCGCAGCCTGGGTAGTGGTTGTCCCGCCAAGTACCGCCGAGGGTCTCGGCCTGTTCGGCGATAAAGAAGTCGGTGAATCCGGCCTCTTTGAGTTTGATGGCCATGCACAGGCCGGCGAAGCCTGAACCGATGATGGCGATGTCGATGGATTCACTGTGGGCATTCATAGGCTGTCCTTGATGGGCATCGGATGTGCTCCTGTTTTTGTTTTGTCTTTTAGATAAAACACCATTGCAAAGAAAAATTGAATTAATTATTTTAAAAAAGATTTTAAATAATCTACCTGAAAATATCGCCTACGCTAGGACCATGTTTGGTATGCACCACTTGTCCGACGGACGAGCACGGTCCGCATGAGGTCATAGTCCAGGGGGCGGGCGATGGCTGAGGCCTTGACCAATTCCGGTCGGGTCGCCAGCAGCAGGGAAGCAGAGGACCGAGCTATGGCTGTGGAGTGGGTTGCCGCTGCGGCGGGCGCAAGTGCGGTGTTATGGGGCTTCAGCGCCTGGATGACACGGCGCATCGAAGCCGCTGTCCCCATCAATGGGCGCTTGGTGGAGGTCGATGGCGAGCGCTTTCATTATGTAGAAGAGGGCAAAGGCCCACCCCTGGTGATGATTCACGGGCTGATGGGCAGCAGTCGCAACCTGACCTATGCCTTGTCCGGCCAGTTGCGTGAGCATTTTCGGGTGATCACCCTCGACCGTCCCGGGTCGGGTTATTCCACGCGTCATAAAGGCACGGCAGCGGACCTGCCGGCCCAGGCGCGGCAGGTCGCAGCGTTTATGCGAGCACTGGGCCTGGAAAAGCCCCTGGTGTTGGGGCATTCCCTGGGCGGAGCGATATCCCTGGCCCTGGCCCTCGACCACCCCGAGGCCGTATCCGGTCTGGTGCTGGTGGCGCCGCTGACCCATCCCCAACCCACCTTGCCGTTGGTGTTCTGGTCGCTGGCGGTGCGACCGGCCTGGTTACGGCGCTGGGTCGCCCATACCCTCACCGTGCCCATTGGCCTGTTGACCCGGCGTTCGGTGGTCAAGGGCGTATTCGCCCCGGACACCGCTCCCGAAGATTTCGCCACCCAGGGCGGCGGGCTGCTGGGCATGCGCCCCGACAACTTTTATGCAGCCTCCAGCGAGATCGCACAGGTCAACGACTTCCTGCCGGACATGGTCAAGCGCTACTCGCAACTGACGCTGCCCATCGGCCTGATCTATGGCGCGCGAGACAAGGTGCTGGACTTTCGCAAACACGGCCAGGCCCTCGCCGACAAAGTGCCAGGCCTCAAGCTGCAAGTGGTGGAGGGACGCGGCCATATGCTACCGATCACCGCCACGGCGCGAGTGGTTGAAGCGGTATTGCAGGTGGCCAAGCGCGCGCGTCCGGCGCAAACGGCCACAGTCCTGCACCCGCCCTTTGCCCTGGCGAACAAATAATCGTGGTCCTCATTGCGGGTTCGAACGGCGCAAATGCTTGCCCTAGAGACCTGACCAAACGGCTGAAAAAGAGACTGCTCGGTCACGTAAAAAAGGCTTCGAAAAAGTAGTTGACGACCTAACGATTCCGCGTTATTTATTTAAAAAAATATTTCAATGTTTGTTTTGAAATGATTTTTGAAATGCCTAAGAGCGAATAAAAATGAAAAAAACGTCTTTTATCGCATGGTTGATTTCCCGGAGCCTTCTTCGCTCCCTGAACCTGTTTTCCACCTCCCTGCCAAGGAGGCTGCCATGAACCAGACTTTGGCAGCGCCAAGCGTGTGGACCGATGGCAAGCGCCACCTGTGGTGGTTGGGCATCATGCCGTTGGCCACACCTCTGTTGTCCGGCTCCCTTGCCATTTTCACCGGCGTCCAGCAGTTATGGTGGGTCGGCGTGCTGGTGATCTTCGGGCTGATCCCACTGATTGACGGCCTGCTCGGCGAAGACGTGAGCAACCCGCCCGAGTCGGCGGTCAGCCATCTGGAAACCCAACGCTACTACCGCTGGATCGTCTACACCGGCGTGCTGTTCGTCATCTCGTCAGTGATCATTACCGGCTGGCTGGCTGCCGGCGGCATCGAATGGATCATCCAAGGTGGTCTGTTGCACGCCACCGCTCACCTTGATCCTTCCAACTGGCTGGTCCACGCCGCCAGTTACATCACCGATCGCACGCAACTGCATGGCGCACCGAGCTGGTTCACCTACTTGGGCATGGCCATGTCGACCGGCGCCGCCACCGGCATTGCCATCAACACTGCCCATGAACTGGGGCACAAACCCAACGCCTTGGAAGTGTTCCTGGCCAAGGTCACATTGGCACCGACCTTCTACGGGCACTTCTACACCGAGCACAACCGTGGTCACCATGTGCGTGTCGCCACGCCAGAAGACCCGGCCAGCTCGCGCCTGGGCGAAAGTTTCTGGGCCTTCCTACCGCGCTCGGTGTGGTTCAGTGCGCACTCAGCGTGGAACCTGGAGCGTGAACGCTTGCGCAAACTCGGCCTGCCGGCCTGGCACTGGAAGAACGGTGTACTCAGTGCCTGGATGTACAGCGTAGTGCTGTGGGGCGCGATGATTGCCTGGCTGGGGGCGGCGGTGATTCCCTTCTTGATTATCCAGGGCATCTACGGGTTCTCGTTGCTGGAAGTCGTGAACTATGTCGAACACTACGGCCTGAAACGCCAGAAGTTACCCAATGGTCGTTATGAACGCTGCTCGCCTCGTCACTCCTGGAACAGTAATCGGATTGTCACCAATATCTTTCTGTTCCAGTTGCAGCGGCACTCCGACCACCACGCCAACCCCACGCGCAGTTATCAGTCGCTGCGCCACTTTGATGAATCGCCGCAACTGCCCTATGGGTACGCGAGCATGATTGTCTGGGCCTATGTACCTTACTTATGGCGCCGGCGCATGGACCATCGGGTGCTTAATCATTACGCCGGGGATATCAGCCTGACCAATCTTCAGCCCTCACAACGTTTGAAGTATCTGGAGAAGTACAGCAACAGCGCCAAGCCGTTCTGACATGAAGTAATACCCAGTTGTGTACTCGGGGCCTTAAATGCCGCGCAGGATTTTATCGCCCCGAGTAAGTGGTTTGACCCGAACAACAATAATTAAAGGGAAGGACGTACACCATGCAATCACCTGCCAAGTTCACTACCCATATTCTATTGGCTGCACTGGGCCTGATCGTTTATCACCAGGCCCAGGCCGCCCGTATCGAACCGGCCGGCAGTGCGTTCACCGCCCAAGGCCCCATCAGTTTTTCCAAGGGGGCGCTGATCAGCGCCGACTGCACCATTAAGGTCGCGGGCAAAGTCGCTGCCGATGGTTCATCCGTGAATGTCGACAAAGTTGAGTTCGATGGCGGCCTCAAGTGCAGCCGGGTCGAAGCCACCAACTTGCCGTGGGTGCTGGTGGCCAAAGACACCAAAAGCGGTTCCATGTCGAATATCAGCGTGGATGTGCACGCCTTCGGACTGGGCGGCAAGTGCGGGCCTTCTACCGCTGATGGCACGTGGGACAACGCCACCGGAAAGTTGGAAGCGGCCAATGTGCCCATTGGCGAAGACTGCAAGATCAAGACGGTGTCGATCAAGATGCCGCCCACCTTCAAAGTAGTTGAATAACGCCGTCCACGTTTAGAGCGGTAATTGAATTGAGATTTGGCTGGAAAGGGAAGTTCTGCAGTTTCACCGTGACCTCTCGTTCATGGCCATTACCCCCTGGCGAATGACTCGCCATTACATGTGAGGAAAAACAATGAAAAGTTTGAAAACCCTCGTTTGTGCAACTTCTTTTGCTCTGTGCTTTGGTGCCGTTTCGATGGCAAACGCCGCGACCATTGCACCTGCTGGTGCCGCTTTTACCACCTCGGGCTCTATCACCGTTAAGTCGCCGGCGTCCCTGAATATCCCGGTCACTTGCAACATTATCTTCACCGGTACCGTGGCGAGTGGTGGTGCTGGAGCTTCGATTACCGGCGCCACGGTCAGCGGTTCTAACCCGCTGTGCGGCGTTCCAGTGTTGAGCAACCTGCCATGGCCGCTGACGGTCGCTGGTACCGGGCCTGACGCGTTCACCGGCACTGTTTCGGGTGTGAAATTCAAAATCGCCTCTGACTGCAGCGCTACGCCGGTGACCATCGCGGTCAACTGGAAGAACTCCACCAACACGCTGGGTATTTCTACGCCTCAAACCGTGGGCTCTTGCACAATTACCGCCCTTACCGCTGTTCCAAGTCCAGCGTTCACCGTTAGCCCATAAGTACCCTGAGTACTTGACGTGATGATCACACGTTGAAACTGGCAAGTGCCTCGTAAGAGGCACTTGTTTGAAAAAGTTTGCAAGGGTGGAATACAACAATAAGGAGTGGCGCATGAGTATTAAGAGAACAGCCGCACGCAGTCTATTGGGCTTTAGCATTTCATCTGATCAGTGGCGCTACGCATAGGCGAAGTGACTCGCCAAACCCTGTGAGGAATAACAATGAAAAGCTTGAAAACGTTCGGTTGTGTAACACTCTTTGCTCTTTGCGGTGGGGCCATATCGACGGCCAGTGCGGCCACTATTGCCCCTGCCGGTAGCGCATTTACCACAGCGGGCACTATTACTATAAAGTCTCCCCTTAGTCTTAATGTACCAGTGACTTGCAACTTCGCGATGGCCGGTTCGGTTGCATCTGATGGATCAGTTGCAGCGATTACCAGTGCCGTGTTCAGCGGTTCAAACCCCATATGCTCAATTCCTGTCGCGAGTAATTTTGTGTGGCGTTTGAAGCTGACAGGTAGCGGCCCCGACGTGTTCCCTGGAACTCTTGGTGCGTTGAAGTTAAAGGTTGGATCGGACTGCAGCAGTTCTCCAGTGAACATCAGTGTTATCTGGAAAAACTCTACTAACACCCTGAGCATCACAAGCCCTCAAACCGTGGGTGCTTGCACGATCACAGGTCTCACTGCTTCACCCAGTCCGGCGTTTACTGTTTCTCCGTAAATGGCCTGGGTGCTGGATGGGACGGTCATGAATTGCAGTGAGCAAGTGCCTGGCAAGAGGCACTTGTTGAAGTAAACCGGGTTCGGAAAAACCGATATCGGTGCTTAACAACTATAAGGAGTCGGGCATGAATAATAAGAAAGCACACGCACGCACGTTAATAAACCTGGCCGTTATCGGCGGCCTGATGGTTATAACCGGCAGTGCGCAAGCCGGTGGGTTCTCTACTCCGACGTTCGGGGCGGAAGGCTGGGGCCGCGCGTTCGGTGGTGGTTCGATGTTTAAGGATGATCCGTCATCGGCTTACAACAACCCGGCGGCGATGGCGTTCATTGATCACAATATCTCGCAGTTCAACGTTGACTACGCGCGTATCAATATTCACTACAAAGGTACCGCCAAAGACTACGCAGGCAATCCGACCTCCACCACGACTGTTAACCCCGATACCTTTGAGTTCAATTCCGTGCCCCGCGATGGTGATGGAGGGCAGGGCGGTTTTACCGCCTGGGTGCCGACCGGATTCATGGTCATGCCGATCGGTGACCGTTTCGCTTTCGGTCTCAGCCAAGTGGTGCCCATGGGCGCACGTACCACCTGGGACAATGACTGGAAGGGCCGGGATTTTGCGGTTGACACGCGCATCGAAACCGTCGGGTTGACGGGGTCGCTTTCGTTCAAGGTCAACGATGAGTTTTCCATCGGCGGTGGTGCGATTGTTCAGCACACCAAAGGCTTCGTCAGCCAGAACGTTGACCTCTATGCCGCCGCTGCACTTGCTCCGAATTCGATTCCATTCCCGGCGGGCATTGGCTACTCGCTCATGCGAGTCAAAGTCGACAATACCTCGGTGGGCTGGTTTGCCGGCCTGGCCTGGAAGCCAACCCCACAAGACACGCTGGGTTTGAACTACCACGCCAAGATCAAGAACAAGCTTGAAGGCAAATACAACATCTACGCTGACGAAGGCTCCCAGGGCCTGATCGATGCCGGGTTGCCGGGCATTTTGTATCCAGGTCTCAACCTTCAAATGAACGGTAAAGCCTCCACCCAATTGGACGTTCCTGCCAGCGCAGCGATTGATTGGGTTCACCAGTTCAATGATCGTTTTACCCTCGGTGCCAGTGTCTTGTGGACCCAATGGTCGTCATTCAAAAACCTGACCCTGAAGTCTGAGGGGTCGACCATCGTTGCCATCCCTTACAACTACAAGGACGCCTGGATGGTGTCTCTCGGCGGCGACTATAAGCTCACCGATGATTTCACGTTGCGCGCCGGTGTTGCGACGGACCAGACACCTACCCGTAACTCCACCCGCGACCCGCGTATCCCGGATGGCGACCGGATCTTCACCTCGCTGGGCTTCGGTTACAAAATCAGAGCGATTCCAGGCCTGGGCATCGACGGCTCCTACTCCCACCAGTTCGTGGAAAAAGCCAAGTTGAAAACCCAGAACCAGGATCGTCTCGGGGGGGCAACCCTGGACGGCAAGGCCGAAGCCTATGGCGATGTCGTGAGCCTGGGGGTCACTTACAACTTCTGATCCTGTGTTACGCCGTGCCGGTGCGAAGCCCGCAGTCAGCGCATCTTTCTGCAGGTTTTTCACCGGTAATGCAATGAAGGGGTCGCCCACGCGACCCGTTCCGATTTCGTCCAATTCGCGTTGATTCGGCTGACAGGTTCAGTCGCTATTTTTTTTCGCTCAAGCATTAAATAAAAATTTCAAAACAAAATTTGAAATTAGCTTTCCAAGTTTGTAGTGTGGCTTTACGCCGCAGGTCAATTCGACCTTGCGCACGTAAACCACGCCCTGAATCGAGTAGAGGTATCCCCATGGTTATCTGGTTATTGGTGGGTTTCGCAGCCGCGATTGCCCTGGCGTATCGACAAGCTGCCGCGACCCTGTGGTTAGGGGCCGGCTTGATCTGGTTGGCACTGGGTTACGTGTTCAACGTGGTGGCAGGTTTTGGGGCCAGCGTCGCGGCGCTGCTGGTGATAGCGCCCGCGTTGCTGATGACGATCAAACCCCTGCGTCGCACCTTGCTCACCAGCAAGGCCCTCGGCCTCTTTCGCACGATCATGCCGGCAATGTCCGACACCGAGCGTGCGGCTATCGAGTCCGGTACCGTGTGGTGGGACGCCGAGTTGTTCAGCGGCAAACCCGATTGGCAGCGCCTGTTGCAAGCCGCGCCGGCCAGCCTCAGCGCCGAGGAGCAAGCCTTCCTCGACAATGAAGTGGAAACCTTGTGCGACATCGCCAACGACTGGGAAACCACCCAGGTCTGGCAGGACATGTCCCCCGAAGGCTGGCAGTACACCAAGGATGCCGGTTTCCTCGGCATGATCATTCCCAAGCAGTACGGCGGCAAAGGCTTCTCCCACTATGCCCATTCGCAAGTGGTGATGAAGCTGTCGACGCGCTGCTCGGCGGCGGCGATTTCGGTGATGGTGCCCAACTCCCTCGGCCCGGCCGAGCTGTTGTTGCACTACGGCACCGACGCCCAACGTAATTACTACCTGCCGCGCCTGGCTCGGGGTGAAGACATCCCGTGCTTTGCCCTGACCAGCCCGTATGCGGGCTCGGATGCCGGGGCCATTCCGGACCTGGGTATTGTCTGCAAGGGCATGCACGAGGGCGAAGAAGTGCTGGGTTTCAAAGTGACTTGGGACAAGCGCTATATCACCCTCGGCCCCATCGCCACCGTGCTGGGCCTGGCGTTTCGCGCTGAAGACCCGGACGGCTTGCTGGGCCCGAAAGGTTCGCTCGGCATCACCTGCGCACTGATCCCCACGTCCCACCCCGGCGTAAACAGCGGTCGCCGCCATTGGCCACTTAACGCCGTATTCCAGAACGGCCCAACCACCGGCAAGGACGTCTTCATCCCGTTGGAATGGGTGATCGGCGGCCGTGAGCAAGTCGGTAATGGCTGGCGCATGCTGATGGAGTGCCTAGCAGCAGGCCGTGCCATTTCGTTGCCGTCGGCCAACGTCGGCCTGGCCAAGGTTGCGGTGCGTGGCACTACGGCTTATGCCGCGATGCGCAAGCAGTTCGGCCTGCCCATCGGCAAGTTCGAAGGGGTGCAGGCACCTCTGGCGCGCATGGCCGGGCATTTGTATGCCTGCGATGCGGTGCGCAAGGTCTCGGTAGCGTCCCTGGATGCCGGCGAGAAACCTTCGGTGATCTCCGCCATTGCGAAGTACCACGTCACCGAGCGTGCGCGAATCATCGTCAACGACGGCATGGACATCGTCGCCGGCAAGGGCATTTGCATGGGCCCGAATAACTTCCTGGCCCGTGCGTATCAGCAAAGCCCCATCGCCATCACGGTGGAAGGCGCGAATATCATGACGCGCTGCCTCATCATCTTTGGCCAGGGCCTGATCCGTTGCCATCCCTATGTGTTCCGTGAGATGGAAGCGGCGCGCAACCCGGACCGGCGCAAGGCGCTGGAAGACTTTGACAGCGCGATGTTCGGCCACGTGAGTTTCGTGCTGGCCAACACCGTACGTGCGGCGGTGCATTCGCTGACAGGCGGCCGTCTGATTTCCGCACCTGCCAAGACCGACCCCGCGCTGGCGTCCTACTACCGCCAGGCCAATCGTCTGTCGGTGGTGCTGGCGCTGATCTCGGACATTTCCATGGGTGTGCTGGGCGGTGCCCTCAAGCGCAAGGAAAGTATCACCGGGCGTCTGGGGGATATTCTGTCGCAGCTGTACATTTTGTCCTGCGTGCTCAAGCGTTTCGAGGATGACGGCCGGCCTCAGTCAGACCTGCCGCTGGTGCACTGGTCGGCTCAGGATGCGCTAGTGCGTGCTCATGAAGCCCTTGCCGAAGTGCTGGAAAACTACCCCTCCAAAGCCGCCGCCGCCGTGGTGCGCGGCCTGACGTTCCCGTTCGGCATTCCGCTGCGCAAACCGTCGGATCGCCTACTGGCCCAGGTGGCCGATGTGGTGCAGACACCGGGCGATACCCGTGACCGGTTGTTGGCCAATTCCTACATTCCACGTCCGGAAATCGACAAGTTGGCGTATGGCGAGTTGGGCTTCCGTCTGCTGCCACAAGTGGAGCTGATCGACGCCCGGCTCAAGCCTGCCATCAAGCAAGGCGTGCTCGAACCGATGCCTATTTCCGCCACGGCTTTCACCACCTGGCGCGTCAAGGCCAGGGCGCTGGACTTGATCAGCGACGACGAAGACGCCTTGCTCGCGCGCTATGTGGAATACGCCGACCACGGTATCCAGGTGGATGACTTCCCGCAGGACTTTGGTTTGCTGGAGGCCTTGCAGCAGCGCAAGCAGGCGTTGGAACCGGCCACCAAGCGGCGCAGCAGCCAAAGCGAAAACGCCTCGGTCAACTAGGACAAACGCGGCCAGTGTGGGAGGGCGCTTGCACCCGATAGCAATCCATCAGTCACCGACTCATTGGCTGAACCACCGCTATCGGGGGCATGCCCCTCCCACATGGATCGGGTTTACAAGGTCAGAATGTGTTGTGAGTGAATGCTGATATGAGTGACAGCTACCTATCGTTCGTCAATTCCCCCTGGGGCCGTCGCCTGGCCCAGGCAGTGGGCTTGCCCCAGCCCGTGCCGTTGCAACGCCATCGCAGCGGTCAGCCGGGCCTGGCTAATCCGGTGATTGTCGCCGGGGCAGGGCGCCTGGCCTCCCAGGTGCACCAGGTCTTCAGCGCCACCGACACGGTCGCGGCTACCCCGGCAACGCTCAAGGCGCCGTCCACGGTCAAGGCCCAGGGCGCGGTGTATGACGCCAGCGCGGTGGTCGACCTTAAACAGTTGGATGAGCTGTACGTATTCTTCCACGCCAACGCCAAGCGCCTGGGCCAACACGCACGGGTGGTGGTGCTCGGCACTGCACCGGAGCATTGCGCGGACTTGCCCCACGCCGTCGCCCAACGCGCCCTCGAAGGGCTGGTGCGTTCGCTGGCCAAGGAGCTGCGTCGGGCGATCACCGTCCAGTTGCTTTATGTTGCGCCAGGCGCCGAAGACGGGTTGGACAGCAGCCTGCGTTTCTTCCTGTCGCGCCGTTCGGCCTATGTGTCGGGGCAAGTGGTGCGATTGGAAAAACCGGTAGATGGCAACCCTAGTGTCAACTGGGACAAGCCTTTCGCTGGCCGACGTGCACTGGTCACTGGCGCTTCCCGTGGCATCGGCTTGGCCATCGCCCAGGTCTTGGCACGTGAAGGTGCGCACGTGGTGTGTGTGGACGTGCCCCAGGCCCAGCAATCGTTGGAACAGGCCGCCGCCAGCGTCGATGGTTCAGCGTTGCCCCTGGACATCACCGCGCCGGACGCAGCCTCGTCGTTGCTGGCCCACGTCAGCCAATACGGCGCGTTCGATGTGGTGGCGCACAACGCCGGCATCACCCGCGACAAGACCATCGCAAAAATGCCCGAAGCGGCCTGGCGCGATGTGTTGGCGGTCAACCTCGAAGCACCGTTGCACCTGAGCACCGCATTGATGGAAAACCAGGGGCTTAATCCCGGTGGGCGCATTGTGTGTGTGTCATCGATTTCCGGTATTGCCGGCAACCTTGGCCAAAGCAACTACGCCACCTCCAAGGCTGGCGTGATCGGCCTGGTGCAAGGCCTCGCGACGCGCGCCGCCACGCAGCAGGTGACGGTGAATGCCGTGGCGCCGGGGTTTATCGAGACCCAGATGACAGCAAAGATCCCCCTGATGATTCGCGAAGCAGGGCGGCGCATGAACTCTATGAGCCAGGGCGGGCAGCCCATCGATGTGGCCGAGACCATCGCCTGGTTGGCGCATCCCGCGTCGGGTGGCGTCAATGGCCAGGTCGTTCGTGTGTGCGGCCAAAGTCTGCTGGGAGCCTGAGCCATGGACTACGTGACCCAGATTATCGACCCGCCGCCCTCGCGCACCCAGTTGTTGCTGGATGGCGTGCGCGCCCTGCGTAAGCCCAAGTTCGACGGCGCGCCGGTACTGCCCAAGGAGCGGCTGGTGCGCTCGGCGGTGGGGTTATCCGCCGCCGGCATCGCCGCCTATGGCCGTGCCTGCGGGTTCCGGCGCGAGCAGGGTGTGCCGCTGTCCTATCCCCATGTGCTGGCGTTCCCGCTGCACTTGATGCTGTTGACCCGGCCAAGCTTCCCGTACCCGGCCAGCGGCATGGTGCACTTGGCCAATCGCATTCGTCAGCACCAGCGCCTGCACGAAGGTCAGGCCTTGCGCCTGGAGGTGTATGCCGAGCGCTGGGTCGCCCATCCCAAGGGCCAGGCGCTGAGCATCGCCACACGCGCTTACAGCGCCGGCACCCTGGCGTGGGAAAGCGACAGCCTCTACCTACGCCGCGACGTAAAAGACCCGATTGGCGAGCCCTGGGGCGACGCGTTGCCATTGCAGGAACACGGCCTGCTGCGCACCCAGCGCTGGGTTTTACCCGCCGACCTGGGCCGGCGCTTCGCCAAGGTTTCGGGGGATTTCAACCCAATCCACACCTCGGTGATCGGCGCAAAACTCTTCGGTTTCCGCCGCGCCATCGCCCACGGCATGTGGACGCTTGGCCGCGCTTTGGCCGCCCAGCAACCGCCCGGTGGATTGGATCAGGCCGAAGCCCATTGCGACTTCAAGTTGCCGATCTTTTTGCCCGGCCAAGTTGCCCTGTGGCAACACCCTGTGAACGGCCCGCGTCGCGAATTCGAAGTGCGCAATTTCGCCGGCGACAAACCCCATATGCGGGGGCTATTTGTCTGGAATGAGAGCCATACATGAGTGACTACAGCTTCAATCCGGCCCCGACCCGCCGCGTGGCGATTATCGGCGGCAACCGTATCCCTTTTGCCCGTTCCAACACGGTGTACGCCCACGACAGCAACCAGGATTTGCTGGTAGCGGCGCTGCAAGGCTTGGTCGACCGTTACAACCTGCATGGCCAGCGCCTGGGCGAGTTTGCCGCCGGCGCGGTGATCAAGCATTCGCGGGATTTCAACCTCGCACGTGAGTCCCTGCTATCAACCACCTTGTCCCCCGAGACCCCGGCCTACGATCTGCAACAAGCCTGCGGCACGGGCCTGGAAGCGGCATTGTTGGTGGCGAATAAAATCGCCCTGGGCCAGATCGAAGTAGGCATTGCCGGTGGCGCCGATACCACCTCCGACGCCCCCATCGGCATCAACGAATCCTTGCGCCATACCTTGCTCGCAGCCAACCGCGCCAAGGGCTTGGGCGACAACCTCAAGGCTTTGCTGAAGGCGCGGCCGTCGATGTTCTTCAAACCGCTGCTGCCACGCAACGGCGAGCCGCGCACCGGTTTGTCCATGGGCGAGCACTGCGAAGAAATGGCCAAGCGCTGGCAGATCAAGCGCCTGGCCCAAGATGAGCTGACCCTCACTAGCCACCAACGCCTGGATGCCGCGTACAAACGCGGTTTCTTCGAGGACCTGATCAGCCCCCACCGCGGCCTGACCCGTGACAACAATCTGCGGGCCGACGCCAGCCTGGAAAAACTCGCCGGTCTATCCCCAGCCTACGACCGCCAGAACGGCACGCTCACAGCGGGCAACTCCACGCCCCTGACCGATGGCGCCTCGGTGGTGCTGCTGGCCAGCGAAGAGTGGGCGGCCGCGAACGGCTGGCCGGTGCTGGCTTACCTACGCACCGGCGAAACCGCCGCGGTGAGTTTTGTCGACGGCACCGAAGGCCTGCTGATGGCCCCGGTCTATGCCGTGCCGCGGATGCTCAAGCGCGAAGGCCTGAGCTTTGCCGACTTCGATTTTTTCGAAATCCACGAAGCCTTTGCCGCTCAGGTGTTGTGCACCCTCAAGGCCTGGGAAGACGCCGACTATTGCCGCGAACGCCTGGGCCTCGACGCGCCGCTGGGCGTCATCGACCGCGCCAAAATGAACGTCAACGGCGGTTCCCTCGGCTGCGGTCATCCGTTTGCCGCCACCGGTGGCCGGCAATTGGCGGCGTTGGCCAAGGCCATCCACGAGCGCGGCGGCGGGCGCGGGTTGATCTCGATCTGTGCAGCGGGCGGGCTGGGCATTACCGCCATTGTCGAAAAGTAGCGCTACCCAAAATAACAATAAGGAGACTGCCATGAACGCTATCAGCCAGGAACACACCGAACGCGTGTGGTTGAACGCTTATCTGCCCGGCGTCCCGGCAGACATTGATGCCGCGATTGAGGAATACCCATCGCTGCGGGAAGTATTCCTGGAGCACCTGGAAAAATTCCGTGAGCGCGTGGCTTACGTCAGCATCGGCACCGAAATGACTTACGCCGACTGGCAGGTCCAAGGCATTGCGTTTGCCGCCTGGCTCCAGGGCCAGGGCGTACAGCCGGGCGACCGTGTGGCGCTGATGATGCCCAATTGCTTGCAGTACCCGATCTGCCTGCTCGGCACCATCCTGGCTGGCGCGGTGGTGGTCAACGTCAACCCGCTGTACACCGCCCACGAACTCAAACACTTGCTCAAGGACAGCGGCGCCGAGACGGTGGTGATCTTCGAAAACTTCGCCCACACCCTGGAGAAGGTTGTGGCTGGCAGCAGCGTCAAGCGCGTGGTAATCGCGGCCATCGGCGACTTGCTCGGCACCTTCAAGGGCGCGGCAATGAACTTCATCCTGCGCAGCGTGCAGAAGCAGGTACCCGCGTTCAAGCTGCCGGGGGCGGTACGTTTCAATCGGGTGTTGAAACAGGGGCGGGCCCTCAACCACTTTCCGGTGAGCATGGCCCTGGATGACCTGGCCTTCCTGCAATACACCGGCGGCACCACTGGCGACGCCAAAGGCGTGATGCTCAGCCACCGTAATATCATCGCCAACCTGCTGCAGGCCAAGGCGTGGGTCGGCGACCAACTGGACCAACACAAGCAGGAAACCAACGTCACGTTGCTGCCGCTGTACCACATCTTTTCCCTGACGGTGAACTGCCTGATGTTCATGTGCCTGGGCGGGCGCAACATCCTCATCGCGAACCCTCGGGATGTGAAGCGGGTGCAGATGATCCTGCGCAAGGAGCGCTTCAACGGCATTGCCGGGGTCAACACACTGTTTAACGGCTTGCTGGAAAACAAGGAGTTCTGCGCGCGGGACTTTTCCGACCTGCGCATGGTGATCGCCGGCGGCATGGCCACGCATACGGCGGTGGCCAAGCGCTGGAAGGAAGTCACTGGGCTGCCGATCATCGAAGGTTATGGCCTGACCGAGTGCTCGCCGGTAGTGAGCATCAGCCCGATCAACATTGCGCGCATGCGCGAGATGGAATTCACCGGCAGCATCGGTGTGCCGTTGCCGTCCACCTGGGTGCGCTTTATGCGTGAGGACGGTGAACTCGCCGACATTGGCGAGCAGGGCGAACTGCAAGTGCGTGGCCCGCAGGTGATGCAGGGCTACTGGAAACGCCCCGAGGCAACCGCCGAGGTGCTGGATGCGCAGGGCTGGTTGTCCACCGGCGATATTGGTGTGATGGACGAGCGCGGCTATATCCGCCTGGTGGATCGCAAGAAGGACATGATCCTGGTCTCGGGCTTCAACGTGTATCCGAATGAAATCGAAGACGTGGTGGCGATGCACCCTGGCGTAGGCGAAGTAGCCGCGATTGGCGTGGAGGACGGCGTCACGGGCGAGAAAGTGAAGATCATCGTGGTGCGCAAGGACCCGAACCTGACCCAGGAACAGATCCTCGCCCATTGCCGGGAATACCTGACGGGCTACAAGGTGCCCAGGTATGTGGAGTTTCGCACCACCGAGTTGCCTAAAACCACCGTGGGTAAAGTGCTGCGCCGAGCCTTGCGCTGATTTAAATGTGTAGGCGATCTAAATGTGTAAGTGATCTAAATGTGGGAGGGGGCTTGCTCCCGATGGCGGTGGCCCAGTTGGGACATCTTCGTCTGACACACCGCCATCGGGAGCAAGCCCCCTCCCACATGTTCAAACCGAGTTCACGTTGACCCAACGTTCTTCCTGGGCAGCCACGCGAATCGCCGTCGCCAACCGCTCCACCTCCCACGCCGCTTCAAAGTCGGTGCCATCGGTCCCCTGGCCTGCGACGGCCATGATCAATTCTTGCACTTCCAGGGTCTTTAACTCGTTGTAGCCAAGTTGGTGTCCCGCTGCCGGGCTGAACGCCGCATAACCGGGCAGGGAAGGGCCGGCCAGCAAGCGTTGGAAGCCGTCCTGGCCGACACGGCACAGGCGAAGCTCATTCAAGCGCTCCTGATCGAACGCCAAGGTGCCTTTGGTGCCGCTGATCTCGAAGCTCAAGTGGTTCTTGTAGCCATGTTTGAGCCAACTGCTGCTCACCGTGCCGCGCGCGCCATTGGCGAAACGCAGCAGGGCGTGTACCTGGTCATCCACGGCGATAGGTTTGAGTTCGTTGCTGCCTTTGACAGCCGGGCGTTGAACGTGGACGGTCTGGGTATCGGCGCAGACGCTGACCACATCCCCGACCAGATAGCGCGCCATCGACAGCAAGTGGCTGCCCAAGTCCGCCAGGGCGCCGCCGGCGTGTTCCACTTCGCAGCGCCAGGACCAGGGTGATGTTGGGTCAGCCATAAAGTCTTCGCTGAACTCGCCCTGGAAGCTGATGAGGTCACCCAACTCGCCACTGGCGATCAATTGCCGCGCCAAGGTGATCATCGGGTTGTGTTGATAGTTGTAGCCCACCCGGGTTACTACCCCGGCGGCACTGGCGGCGCGGCGCATGGCGTCGGCCTGTTCCAGGCTCACGGCCAGGGGTTTTTCGCAATACACCGCTTTGCCGGCGGCAATCGCGGCCATCGCCATGGGGTAGTGCAGGTGGTTGGGGGTGGTGATGGCCACGATATCGACCTTGGGGTCGTTGATCAGCGCCTGCCAGTCGCCATGGGCGTGATCAAACCCCCAGGACGAGGCGCAGTGCTGGGCGCGTTCGGTGTCGGCATCGGCCAGGGCGGCCAGCTTCAGGGTGACAGGCAGTTCAAACACCGCCCGGGCATTGTTGAACGCCAAGGCGTGGGCGCGGCCCATGAAGCCTGTGCCGATCAAGCCGATTCCGAGTTCACGCATAGCCGTGGTCCTTTGGATTATTGTTTTCAGGATGTACATTAATGGAATAAAAATTCCTATATTTCAATAGATGGAATAAAAATTCATTAACGCCTCGGTAATCACCTTGGCGAATGCAGCTATATTCACCAAGTGGCCAAAAGCCGCCAGTTAACAAAAGATAACGTAGCGCCGATTGTCAGACGATTCCAAAGCCCGATAGGATGGCCCCTGCTTCCTTCAGGCGCTCTAGATTGCAGGTTTCAGAGCCCGGGAAGGCAAGACCTAACAATAATAAATGGGAGAAAGGTCTATGAGTGAGCCTGTCATGGGTTGGGTTGTTTGCCGCCCACGCGCCGCACGCAGGGTTGCGTTGCTGGCCACAGCGCTCTCGTTGCTGGCCGGTGCTGCGTTGACGACACCGGTGCTGGCAGCCAGCGATACCCCCGCAACGCCAGCGTTTGCGATTGAGTCCCCCAAGGCCGCCAAAGGCCTGATGATCGACGTGGTGCATGCCGGCAAGCGCCTGGTAGCCGTCGGTGATCGCGGGCATATCCTCTATTCCGATAACCAGGGCTCTACCTGGACCCAAGCCAAAGTCCCCACCCGCCAATTGCTCACGGCAGTGTTTTTCGTCGACGACAAACATGGCTGGGCGGTAGGCCACGATGCGCAAATTCTCGCCAGCACCGACGGCGGCGCCACCTGGGCCCAGCAATACCAGGACCTCAAGCGCGAAGCGCCGCTGCTCGATGTGTGGTTCAAAGACGCCAATCACGGCCTGGCCGTCGGCGCTTACGGTGCATTGATCGAAACCACCGATGGCGGCAAGAGCTGGAACGACGTCAGCGACCGCCTCGACAACGAAGACCAGTTCCACCTCAACGCCATCGCCCAGATCAAAGACGCCGGCCTGTTTATCGTCGGCGAGCAGGGCAGCATGTTCCGCTCCAGTGACGACGGGCAGACCTGGGAAAAACTCGAAGGCCCTTATGAAGGTTCGCTGTTCGGTGTAATCAGCACCGCGCAACCGCAAACCCTGCTGGCCTTCGGCCTGCGCGGCAATCTGTACCGTTCCACCGATTTCGGCAGCACCTGGGAGCAGGTTGAGTTGAACGCCACCCGTGGCGCCTTGGAGTTTGGTTTGTCGGGCGCGACCTTGCTGGATGACGGCGCAATCGTGGTGGTCGGCAACGGTGGCAGCGTGGTGGTCAGCCACGACGATGGTCAGACCTTCAGCGTGTTCAACCGCCCTGACCGTATTTCACTGTCGTCGGTGACGGCGGCGGGCAATGGCAACTTGATTCTGGCCGGGCAGGGTGGCGTTCGCGTATCGACGCCGACTGGCGCTGAGCTCGTAAAACAATAAGAAGGCGGGGACAGAATGAGCAGTCATCACAACGATAAAGCGACCTTTCTTGAGCGCCTGATTTTCAACAATCGCCCGGCAGTGATCGTCATCTGCCTGCTGGTGAGCGTGTTCCTGTTCTGGCAGGCGACGCTGATTCGTCCGTCCACCAGCTTTGAAAAGATGATCCCCCTCAAGCACCCCTTCATCGAAAAGATGATGGAACACCGCAACGACTTGGCCAACCTGGGCAACACCGTGCGCATCTCGGTGGAGGCCAAGGACGGTGACATCTTCACGAAGGAGTACATGGAGACCCTGAGGCAGATCAACGACGAGGTGTTCTACATCTCCGGCGTCGACCGCTCGGGCCTCAAGTCGCTGTGGAGTCCTAGCGTGCGCTGGACCGAAGTGACCGAAGAGGGGTTCGCCGGCGGTGAGGTGATCCCCCAAAGCTACAACGGCTCGGCGCAAAGCCTCGATCAACTGCGCAATAACGTACTCAAGTCCGGCCAGGTCGGGCGCTTGGTCGCCAACGATTTCAAGTCGAGCATCGTGGATATCCCGCTGCTGGAGTCCTATCCGGACCCACAGGATCAGGGCAAGTTGCTGGCCCTGGACTATCGCAAGTTCTCCCATGAACTCGAAGACAAGATCCGCGACAAGTTCGAAGCCCAGAACCCCAACGTCAAGATCCACATCGTGGGCTTTGCCAAGAAGGTCGGCGACCTGATCGACGGCCTGGTAATGGTGGTGCTGTTCTTCGGCATCGCATTCGTCATCACCCTGATTCTGCTGCTGTGGTTCACCAACTGCCTGCGCAGCACCATCGCGGTGTTGAGCACCACCTTGGTTGCGGTGGTCTGGCAACTGGGGTTGATGCACTTCTTCGGCTTCGGGCTGGACCCGTATTCGATGCTGGTGCCGTTCCTGATTTTCGCCATCGGTATTTCCCATGGCGTGCAGAAGATCAACGGTATCGCCCTGCAATCCAGCGAGGCCGACAACGCGTTGACGGCTGCACGGCGGACCTTTCGTCAACTGTTCCTGCCGGGGATGATCGCGATCCTGGCGGATGCGGTCGGGTTCATTACGCTGTTGATCATCGACATCGGCGTGATCCGTGAACTGGCCATCGGCGCGTCCATCGGCGTGGCGGTGATCGTGTTCACCAACTTGATCCTGCTGCCGGTGGCGATTTCCTATGTCGGCATCAGCAAGCGCGCCATCGCCAAGAGCAAGAAAGACGCAAACCGCGAGCATCCGTTCTGGCGCCTGCTGTCCAAATTCGCCAGCGCCAAAGTCGCGCCAGTGTCGGTCCTGCTGGCCCTGGTTGCCTTTGGCGGCGGCCTCTGGTACAGCCAGAACCTCAAGATCGGCGACTTGGACCAAGGTGCACCGGAGCTGCGCCCGGACTCGCGCTACAACAAAGACAACAACTTCATCATCAGCAATTACTCCACCAGCTCCGACGTGCTGGTGGTGATGGTCAAGACCAAGGCCGAAGGCTGCTCGCGGTATGAAGCCATGGCGCCCATCGATCAGTTGATGTGGAAGATGCAGAACACCGAGGGCGTGCAGTCGGCGATCTCGCTGGTGACCGTGTCCAAGCAGATGATCAAGGGCATGAACGAGGGCAACCTGAAATGGGAAACCCTGTCGCGTAACCCGGACGTGCTGAACAACTCCATTGCCCGCGCCGACGGCCTGTACAACAACAACTGCTCACTGGCGCCGGTGCTGGTGTTCCTCAACGACCACAAGGCCGAAACCCTCGACCGCGCCGTGCATGCGGTGCAGGACTTCGCCAAGGAAAACAACAAGGACGGCCTGGAATTCATCCTCGCCGCCGGTAACGCCGGGATCGAAGCTGCCACCAACGAGGTCATCAAGGAGTCGGAACTGACCATCCTGATCCTGGTGTACCTGTGCGTGGCGACCATGTGCATGATCACCTTCCGCTCGTGGGCCGCGACCCTGTGCATCGTGCTGCCACTGGTGCTCACCTCGGTACTGGGCAACGCGCTGATGGCGTTCATGGGCATCGGCGTCAAGGTCGCGACCTTGCCGGTGGTGGCGTTGGGCGTGGGGATTGGCGTGGACTACGGCATCTACATCTACAGCCGCCTGGAAAGTTTCCTGCGTGCCGGGTTGCCGTTGCAGGAAGCCTATTACCAGACGCTCAAATCCACCGGTAAAGCCGTGCTGTTTACCGGCCTATGCCTGGCCATCGGCGTGTGCACCTGGATCTTCTCGGCCATCAAGTTCCAGGCCGACATGGGCCTGATGCTCACCTTCATGCTGCTGTGGAACATGTTCGGTGCACTGTGGCTGCTGCCGGCACTGGCGCGCTTCCTGATCAAACCCGAGAAGCTGGCGGGGCAGAAGGGCAATTCGCTGTTTGCCCACTGAACCCAAGGCGGTGCACAACGTCCGGCGTCAGCGACGCCGGACGTTGTGGGTCAATTGATTGTTGGCGCGATAGCCAGGAAGAGCTGGTCCTGGGGCGGCGCGATCAATACGTACAGGATTCTTTCCACCGGGTCGGCCCCTGCCGCCTGCTCACTGCGCAATTTCGCCTGGACATGTTCCTTGAGCAAATCCTTTTGCGTGTATTTGCGCTGGCTGGCCAGTTTCAAGTGGGCTCGCGTATAGCGCTCAGGCGGCGCGTCGGCGGTGGCGTAGTGAAAGTGGGCATACCACAGCACACTGGGCGGCTTTTGCGCTTTGTCGTACACCGCGTATTCGGTGAAGAAATCCCCGCTGAGGGTTGGCCGCTGCGGGTCTGCCAGGCTGGTCAGGTTGATATCGATCTCCTTGTGTCGCCAGAGGTAATCGAGGCTTTCCAGGGTTGGCCACTGGCGTTTGTAGGCGTCGCTGCACAGTCGTGTGGCCATGCGCTGCATGTCCCTGGCGTTGGCGCGGTAGCGATCGATGGCGTCCTGCGCCCTGGGCTGGTCGCTGTGATCCCGTGCGATTTCATCCGCAAGTGCGTTGAGTCTATCGGCCTGTCCGGTGAGCAACTCATCCCAGTCGGCCGGGTTGACGTCTTGCCGGGTGAGGGCGGACTCCAGCTTCTTCTGTTGGGCACTGATCAGCCGTTCGATCTCGGGGCGTTGCCGCAGCACTTTCTCGCCCTGGTCTTTGAGCATTGCCAGGGTAGAGGCCGGCGCCGCCGGTTCGGGGGCGGCCATGGGTTGCTGGGGCGTTTCCACCCAACTGCCGGCATCATCCGCGTCGAAGGTGGTCAGGGGTTCACCGGTCAGGCTATTGGTAATGGTGAGCCGTTCGCGAGGGTGTAGACCATCGACAGGTTTCAGCTCGCCGATCCAGTACGTGCGCGTACGGGTTTTGAAGATGCGTTTGGCCGGCTCTTTCGGCCTGAGCAACGTGGCGGCGGATGCTTCGACCTCCAGTGCTTCCTGGCTGCGCACCACACTTTCCAGCTCGTTTTCAGCCAGCGTCCGCGCCCGACTCAGCCCGGCCAGCAGGCGTTCGGCCACGGGGTGTACGCGTTGCGGATTGATGAACGTGAGCGCCTCGATGGCCTGCTCGTAGCTGCGGTACTTGTCCAGGATTGTGCCGTACAGCAATCGTTGCTCATCCAGCGGATAACCGCTGCTGCTGCGCACTTCGGTATGTGACAGCAAGGCCTGGCCCAGGCTCGAATTGTTTAGATGGTCGATGTACAGCGCCTCCAGCGGCGACACCTCCAGCGCCGACAATTTCACGACCACCCACGAGAGCGGGATCAGCGCATGCATCTCCAAATTCTGCGCAAAAAAGTGCTGGAACGTCGTAATTTTGGACAACGCTTGCGTGCGCAACACACGTCCGGCCACGGAGTCCTGTTCCAGCAACTCAAGGGTGGTTTCCATCTCGCGCGAGCGGGCCGCCATGCGTTGAACGACGTCCGCCAGTTCAATCGAGCGGGTCACATGTTCGTTATACGCCCAGGGGCGACCTTCGCGCAGTTCCTCGCGCATCCGGCTGGCCAGGTGGCTCATGGGCTCGCCACGCTCAGTGAACATAAAGGTGTCGGCCCATTTCTGCAGGTGGACATGCGTGCGCATTTGCTCGTCCCAAAGCGTTTTGAGCGTGATGGCCTGGTCCTGGACATGGGGGCCGGCACCCGCGTATTTCTGCAGGTCCTGACCTACCTTGTACAGCTCGATGCGCTTTGGCAGTACCTTGGCGTAACTCTGCTCGAGTTTATCCAGGACCACCTCATAGTCGGTGCGCGCCTTCGAATAGGCCGCTATCTCCTGCTGATGCCGTGCTTCGATCGCGGGTCTCTGCGCATCGGTGGCTTTTTGCAGCAGGTTCCACACCAGTTTCAACGTAGTGGTCTGCTTGATCAGGACCGCGCGGTTATTGTTAAGGCGGGTCAACCAATCTCTGAACTCGGCCATGTCCGGGGAAATCTGCGCATTGAGCGTGTCCATCCGGTCCTTCAATTGCACCGCCTGGCGACGATTCTCCTCGCGCAGCGTTGCCAGGCGCTTGGGCCCGCCGCCCGCCAGCTTGAGCCCGCGGTCTAGGGTCCAGTGGCCCTTGCCATCGGTGCGCAGCTTGATGCCGGGGTGATCGGGTTTGTTCGGGTCAATGATGAATACGTCGTCCGCGTCCGGGGTAATGTTGACGCGAAACAGCAGGCCGCCCACCGTGGCGTGCCAGCGCTGGCCGATCTTGAACAACCCGCGATAAGGGCCGAGCGCGACGGGGTCCGGGGCGTGTTCAGGCCAGGGCACATTGACCTCCAGCAGTTTCCTTAACAAACGTGTCGCGGCCCTGTCGCTGGCCAGGGAGCGGTCGATATCCAACAGGGTGCGGCCGCCGCCGGGCGGTTCGGCAGGCAAGCCGATGATGCCCCGTTGCACCACGGCCGGGGTCGAGATGGCCTGGCCCTGCGGATGTTGCAATGGCAACCGTGGGATCTCCGCTTGCGCAGGGGGCTGCGCTACGTGATCGGGTATCCCCAGGTGAATCAGAACCATGCTGGTGTTGAGCAGCAGGTCGACCCACGCCAGTTCACGGGCAATCGGGTCTTGGCTTTCCAGGGCTGGTATGTCCTGCTTGAGGCTCAGGGCCAACTGCATGAACCAGCCCACCGCTGCCAAGGGCCCACGCACCAGCATCAGCAAGGTGTTGAAGCCCAGTTGCAGGCCTTCGAGAATCAGCGCCCAGCGGCTTTCGGTGTTGGACGTCGAGTCGCGGTCGGCTTGCTCCTGCAGTTGCCGCGCTTCGCACTCGTACAGGTAGTCCATCAGTTGGTTGTTGCCCAGCGCCTGGAGGATTTGATCGCTGCTTTCATCACTCGGCGGGGCCAGCGTCGCGGGGCGTGGAATGGACGGCAAGGGGTCGAACTCGGAACCTATGCCGCTGACACGCACGTAATGGGGTTCCCGGAACCCGCCGTTGCTGTACACCGCTCTGGCAGGGTCTTCCATCCAGGCCAGGACGCTGTCCTGCAGCTCGCCGGGCTCGGCGATGGCGGCCAGCAGACTGGCGCGGTCGGTGAATTCCAACAGCGAATCCCGATACGCCGGGCGATACAACAAGCGCGGGCCTGGCTGCCCGTTGCGCGGCTCGATGATGAACATATTTTGCACCCCGTCCGCCTTGGCGCCGGGCTTGCGTTGAAAGGCGAGCACACGCATGACCACTTCATCCATGCCCGCCCAGCGCTCGGTACTGTGGGTGCCCAGCACTGCTTCGACATAGCGCAGCCCTCGCGACGTAAGCCCGCCCTGGCCTTTGATCTTGTATTCCAGGGCCTGGGTTTTCAGGTCGATGGGACGCTGCACAAGGAACAGCCGCTTGCGCTCTTGCGCCTGGGCGTCCTCGCCCAGCAGTGACTGGTGAAGGTAAGCCGGGTAGTTGCGCCCGACATCGATGCGCTGCACCAGCGCGAGCAGGTACTCCGGGGTCAGGCTGCTGTCGACCGGTTGGCCATCCGCATGGCGCACCGTCATGCGGCCGGCAGGTTTACCTGAAAGGTTCTTGAGCGCCAGGTCGACCAGGCTCATTGACATGCGGTCGATGTAGCCACTTTGCAGGGTGCCCACCGGCACTTCGAAGGTCAGTTGCAGTGCGTCGGCCCGGTAGGCGCCCCGGGCAAGTTCCTTGCAGCTGCGTTCGCCGTGTTCGGTGGCGTTGCGGTCCAGGCACAGTTGGTGATCCAGATGGCTGGCGGCATAGCTGCGAATATCCTCGAGATCATCGAGGTAGTGTTTGCCTTGATTCAGACGCCGAAGGCTGGCCTGTTCGAGCAGGCACTGAGAAAACGCGAAACGATCGGCCGCCGAGGCGTTTTGCAGCCAGCCGGGCAGGGCCGTCTCGATCGACGGCGCGGGATGGCTGGCGATGGCGGGTGAGTCGGTGAACAGGCTGGCCAGGTCGGTGATTGCCGCAAACTGCTGTTCCAACGCCTTGACGCTGGTGCCCGCAGGCAGGCGCAGATTGGCCAGGTTCTCCAGTTGCCGATCCAATACCAGCGCCGCCTGCACTTCGAAAATATCGCCATCGGGCTCGTACAGGCGCCAAGTGATGGTGTCGGCCATCCCCTCTGCCTGCATGCGTTTGCCCCATGCCTCGCCGAATGCATCCAGGCTGGCGTAGGAATCGATCTGGCCGGATAAACCGCACAGCAGCACGCGCGTGCCGCTGACCAGCAGAATATCGCTGGCCTGCTGCGTCAGTGATGTGCTGCCTTGTACAAGCTGGGTTTCCAGGGTGTAGGCGTGGATCGCATTGGCAGGCCATGGCTGCTCGGTCCTGGTTTCTCGGCTGGGATAGTCGGCCAGGGTGCTGAGTATCTGCAGTTGCTGGGTGTCGTCCCCCGATTGACGGACGGCGCTGGCCCTGAATGCGCCGCGCAGCACTTCGGACAACCATTGCCAGCGACTGACGCCGGTATCGCTGTCCTGTTCCCAATACGCGGCCAGCGCCTCTTGGGCCCCGACAAACAGGATCAAGGGCAGTTCCCGTATCGCGTTTTCGAAGACTTTCAGATCGTAGCTGCGCTCGCCATCGGCCTGAAACGTGAGTCGGCTGCCGGTGGCGTCGCTCAGGTAGGCGTCCAACCCGTAACTCAATGAAAGGTCGGGAAAATGGCCGTCGGCAAGGAATTGCAGCGCCACATCCAGCAGCGGCCGCAGAGCTCGGCCGCCCCCCTCACGGGGGAGCGCCATGTACAGATCCGAAGGGGCGATGGACAGGGGCGGGTAGTGTTCTTTCAGGGTGCGGGCCAGCATTTCTGCAACTACCGACCGCAGGGCGGGGCGCGTTGAAAACTGCCCCTTTATCACGGTTTTCAGCAGGTTTTCCGCCGGGATCGGCGTGACGATTGGCATGAAAGGTATTCCTTTACGTTGGATAAGCGAATGCCCGCCTAACCTAACGCCAACGCCACGCCTGATGCGGTAGCCCGATAGTGCACACGTGCGCGAACGGCTCGGGCCGGTTTATTACGGGAACGATAAGAACCAGCGCTGCGCCAGCGCCTTGCCAATCAAGCCTCGGTGTACGTCGACCACTGCCTGCGGGCCCTGCGCCTTGGCGAGCAACGAGTAATAGCTTTGCTTGCGCTGTTCGCGGGTTTTCACGTGCGCGGCGGTGTAATCGGCCCCTGCGGTGTCTGCGGTGGGGTAGTGAAAATGCGCATACCACACCGGGTAGCCTTTGGGATCATTGATCGCGTACTCCTGGATGAAGTCCTGGCGCTCACCCTTCAATCGGGTCCGCCCGCCCAACTTGGCCACGTTGACCTGGCGCTGGTTGAGCAGGTATTCCAGATTGCCGTGGGTGGGCGGCAGTTCCAGGCTCAGTTGGTGCCGCAATGTCTGGCCCAAGGCACTCAAGCGTTCACCGGCCTTACGCATGTCGCTGGCCAGTGCCTGGTCAGCGGTGGTCCTGGCACTCTCGGGCTGAGCGGCGATGGCCTGGTCCAACTCGGTGGCGAGTTTGTCATAGCGAGCCGCTTCGTAATCCAGGACCTCCTGGACCTCCTGGGGGTGCCTGCTGCTTTTTTTGTAATGCTCGGCCCTGCGCAGATGATCATCCAGCATGGCCAGCAACTTGCGCGCTTCACCCTTGACCTGGCTCAGGCTGCGCGGTGGGACGGGCGCCTGGGGCGGCGTCTGCACCACATACTCGACCCATACATCGCCCTGCTGTGAATAGCTCTCTACCACTTGCCGGGTGTTCTCGTTGCGTACTTCGACCACTTCAACGTTGTGCACCCGCTGCACGTCGCCGATCAGCGTGCCCCTGCGCCGGGTCTTGATTACCCGTTTTGCCGATGTGGCCGCCGGGGCCTGAGCCGGCACAGGCCTGGGCGGCTGGCTGCTGGTGTGTGCAATCGGTCTGACCTCCCTGGACAGACGTTGTGTTACCTCGTCGTAGAGCCCGCGGACCAGGTTCAGCAACCGGCCGCTGAACGTCGCATCCAGGCCCTCGACGTCGACAATTTCCAACCCGAGCAACCCATCCAGCGCACGGCCGTAATGCTCCACCAGACTTTCCAACACACTCAGCCGATCACTGGGCGACAGCACCAGGCCGTTGAGTTCGGCGTGGGTGCGTACCTGCTGCTGCAGCGGGCTGACAATGTTATCCATCGCCTTGAACAGCGGGTGCCCGAAATCCTTCACGCTCAGGTATTTCAAGGTGCGCAGTTGCAAGTCCTTGATGGACAGCGCGCTGATCTCGTTCACCCGATTGGCAGTCATCTCGTTGAATCGTTTGGCGCCGCTGGAGCCCATTGACTGCATGTGTTCAAGGTGGCGCGCCTGGCGTTCAAGCCAGCGGATACTGCGCTCGTTGATGTCCGCCAGTTGGGACGTGAACTGGCGATAGCGGTTGCGTTCAAGCACGACTGCCACATTGAAACCGGGACCTTCACGCCGGAACTGCGGGTGGGCGCGGTACAGGTCTTCTCTGTCGAGCTCGGCAATGGCCACATGTTTACGAGCATTGAGAACGGCGTCGTGCAACAGGTCCAGGGTTTTTGTCAGCGATAAGGGAACGTTTAAGGCTTCACGCTCCTTGAGGCTGTCCAGGATCTGCTGCTGGTGCTGGCTTTGTTTCTCAAGGGCGGCATCGTACTGCTGACGCGCCTCTGCCAGTGGCTTGCCGCTTAAACCGGCCAGCCGGGCTTCTGCCTTGTCGACCTCGGGCTGAGTTTGCAAGTAGGCCTGAAGGTCGTCCTCCAATGCCTTGACGCGGTTGGCCTTGCGCTCGCGCTCGGCAGCGATGCGCTTTGGCGGCATGCCACCGCGCAGGCGCAGCCGGGAGTCCACTGACCAGATGCCCTGGCCGTCGTCGCGCAGGTAAGGGCCAGGCCGTTGGGCATCGGTGGGGTCGGTAATTCGCACGCTGCCATCGTCCTCCAGGTTGACGCGGAACAGGTCGCTGTCGACCTGCGCATGCCAGCGGTTATCGATGAGGTACAAGCCCTTGCGCGGGCCATTCAAGACCGGCTGTGGCAGGTCGCCCGGCATCGGCACCTTGAGTGACGCGAGGTTGGCGCGCTGGCTGGGTGTAAGGCGATAACGGGCCTGGGCATAACTGAAATCCACCGCGGTGTGCAAGCCTTGTGGCTGCACGCCGGGCAATGCAACGGTGCCTTGGCGAATCCGTGCAGGTGCGGGCGCCGGCCATGCCTGCGGGCGTCGCTGCGGCACGCGTGGCGCCACGGCTGGGCGCGGGGCGGTGGGGGCCAGCGGGGATTCCAGCAGCAGTGTTGCGACAGTGAGCAACAGGTCGATCGCGCCTTGCTCGCGAGACGTGGCGGATGAACTGTCCAGCAACTGAATGTCCTGGCTGAGGCTGCTGTACAGCGCCAACAACCACCCCACTATCATTGATGGGCCTGACAGAAGTGGTTGAAGCAAGCTGCCGAACAACAAACTCCCGCCCTCCATCAGCACCTGCCAGCGACTTTCACTGTTGGACGTGGACTCGCGCTCGGCCTGTTCAATCAAGGCCCGGCTGTGGTCGCTGAACAGGTAAGTCATCAGCCGCCCGGTGACCAGGCACTGGTGCAGTTCGTCGTTGGCGCCGTCGCTGGCGAATGTCGCCGGTGGCGGCGTGCGGCGCGGCGCGAACTCATCGCCCTGGCCAAAACGCAGATAATGGGGCTCCTGAAAACCGCCGTGGTCGTAAATCGGTCGGGCGGTATCGGATAACCAGGTCAGGACACTGGTTTGCAATTCACCCGGTTGCGCAATGGCCTGGAACAGCGCCGCCCGGCTGGAGAACTCCTGCAATGCCTGGGCATACAAGGGCCGGTAAAGCAGATGCGGGCCGCGTTCACTGTCCTGGAACTCGATCAAGTACATGGCGCTGACCTTGTCGGCCTTTGCGCCGGGGCTGCGCAAAAAGGACAGGTGACGGATCACCACTGGCTTGCCGTCGACCTTCTGTTCGGCGCTGCTCCCTTGCATCAACGCCGCCACCATACGGGCGCCTTGTGGCGTGATGCCGGCTTCGCCCTTGAGGCTCAGTTCCAGCGCCAGCAAGCACAGTTGCATCGGCTGCTGAGCGGCGAACAGTGTTTCCCGCTCCCGCGCCTGAGGCGTGTCGCTCAACAGCGCTTGCTTGAGCAATTCGGGGTAGTGCTTGCCGATGTCGACGCGCTTGATCAATCCGTTGCCGCCAATCACCGTTTCGCGGGTCAACCAGGCCGGTAATGGTGTGCCCTGGCGATGGGCTATGGACAACTCTCCGCTGGGCAGGCCTGCCAGGTTCTTGAGCGCCAGTTCCGTCAGGCTCATGTGGACACGTTCGACAATACCCACGGTGCCTGGGTAGCCCGCGGCAACGACGAACGTCAGTTGCAGGTCATCAGGGTGCAGGGCCACTTGCCCGGTGGTGTCACCGGCAGCGCTCGCCTCATGGTCAAGTGCTTGCTGCAGGGCATGCACGGTGTAGGTGTGGATATCGTCGATGCCGGTGAGAAAAGAGCGCCCACCCGCCCGCTGTTTGGCGGTGGCCAGGGCCAGGCTGTATTGCCGGTATCGCTCACGGTATCCGGGGGCCGCATCGCGCAAGGCATCCGGCAACCGAGCGCGCACGGCATCGAGGGTGCGGACGGCGCCGTCTTGCGCATCCAGGAAAAACTCGCCGGGGTCGGTGAGCCGCAGGTACAGCGCCTGCAGGGTTTCCTGCCGTTTTTCCAGGGGCAGTTTCAGAGCGGCCAGGCGTTCCATTTGCAGGTTAAACAGCGTCGTGGCCTGGTAATCAAAGATCGAGCCCTCGGGCTCGTAACGATTGCAGGTGATCGTCTCTGCCTCGTACTGGGCAGCGGCGCGCTCGCCCCAGGCAAGGGTGAAGGCATCCATGGACGAGAACCCCTCGACACGCCCGCCGGGGGAACACAGCAGAACCGGCGCCTTGCCGTTGATGGCACGCGTCAGTAGCAACTGCTCTGACAACACGCGCGTGGTTTGGCCTGCGTTATCCAGTTGTGTCTCCAGGCTGTAGGCGTATACCGCGTGCTCACCATATCGCGCGATCCGCTGTTCGCGGTCCGGGGTGCCAATGAGTTGGTCAAGGGTCTGCCGCACGTCCGCATCCAGGTCGGTCTGACGCAAGGCGCTGGCTTGCAGGGTGGTCATGAGCATGTCGCTGAGCCAACGCCAGCGGCTGCCGCCTGTGCCCGAGGGCTCATTCCAGTAATGGGCCAGTGCGTCCTGTGCGGCAATGGGCAGTGTCGAACACAGATCCTGGATCAGCGATTGGACCACCGTCATCTCCAGCTTTTCGCGGGTCAGGCCCGGCAGTTTCAGGCGTTTGGGCGGTACGTCCGAGAGGTAGTGATCGATACCGTACGCCTCACTGAGATCCAATGGCCCGATACCGGCGAGGTAATTGAAGATGACGTCCATCAATGGCTGAAACGTCCAGCCCTTAGTCGCTTGCGGGATTGCCAGGTGCGTAAGGGCCAGGTCAATGCTCAACGAGGGGTAGCGTTCGCGCAGGGCGTTGCCGAGCAGGGTCTGGACCAAGGGCATGAGGCTCGGGCGGGTGGCGAACTGGCGGCTGACGGCCTGGACGGTTAGGGGAGGAGACGATAACGGTTGCATAGGGATGAAAATCCTTTTCGTGCGGATGCGGGCTTCAATCGCAGTGGCCGGGGTGCTGGTCGGTGGGCCATGCGCCACGGATGTGGACCAAGAATGGCAAGTCGGCGCACGCGCTGGCGGTATCCGGATATCGTTGGGCAACGCGATGGGGGAAGGGCGTGAGGAATTGGCTTATCATCACGCTCTTTTCTTTGCGTGAACGATCCCGATGACTGCCGCTAGCCTCCTCACTGAACTTGCCAACACCGATATGCTCGAAGTCGATGGGTTGCACGCCTTTGATTTCACCCTCGACGATCAGGCGCTGGTGATCACCTGCATCGACGGACGCGCTGAAAAGCGCTGGTCTTTCAGCGTGGCGCAAGTACAGGCCGCGACCTTTGATGAAACGTTGCAAAGCTGGACCCTCACCGGTGACTCGGGCGAGCACCGTCTCGTGTGCATGAGTGCTTTCACCGGCAACAATAACGACGAGGAAGACGAGCATGATGATGCGTAAATTCTGGCCCCTGTTGATGGCGGGCAGTGTCGGTGCGATGTCGGTACAGGCCGCGCCGGCCGAGACCTATGAACTGTTGGTAGGCAGCTACACCGCCGGCAGCAGCGAAGGGATTTACCGCCTGCAATTCGACAGCCGCACAGGCCGGTTTCAGGGCCAGCCGGTGTTGGCGGCCAAGGCGGACAATCCGTCGTGGCTGACCCTTTCCAAGGACCAGACCCATCTGTTCGTGGTCAATGAAAACGGCCCAGGCCAGAAAGACCCGGTCGGCCGCGTGAGCAGCTATCGCATCGACCCGAAGAATCAGCAACTGACCCTGATCAACCAGGTGCAGAGCCTGGGTAATGAGCCGACTCACTCCAGCATTGCCGCCGATGGACGTTACTTGTTTGTCGCCAACTATTCCGTGAAGGAGGATCCGGGCGGCAGCCTGGCGGTGCTGCCGGTGGATGCCGAGGGCAAGCTGTCGGCACCGGTGCAGTTGAGCGGACACCCCGCCAGCCGGGTCAACCCCGAGCGCCAGGCTTCCAACCATGTGCACTCGGTGGTGTCGGCGCCGGATGGCAAGTACGTGTTCGTGCAGGACCTGGGGGCAGACAAGGTGTTTGCTTACCGCTATGACCCCAAGGCCAACCACGAGCAACCACTGACGCCGGCTTCCCCGGCCTCGGTGCAACTGCCACCGGGCAGCGGGCCGCGTCACTTGTTGTTCAGCGCCGATGGCAAGCACGCCTGGCTGACGACCGAAATGAGCGCCCAGGTCGCGGTGTTTGACTACCATGACGGCACACTTACGCAGACCCAGTTGGTAGATTTCGCCGCCGGGCAACCGGTGTCGGACAAGGCCGGCGCAGCGTTGCACGCATCCAGCGACGGCAAATTCCTGTACCTGAGCAACCGCGGCACGGCCAATCAGCTGCTGGTATTCAGCATCGACCCGGCGACCGGGCACCTCAAGGAACTGCAGCGCCGTTCCGTAGAAGGCGACCATCCGCGCGAATTCAGCCTAGACCCGAGCGGCAGGTTCCTACTGTTCGCCAACCAGAAAAGCAATGAAATCGTGGTCGTCGAACGCGACCCCAAGACCGGCCTGCTGGGTAAAACCGTGCAGAAATTGCCGATCGATGCGCCCAGCGACCTCAAGTTCCTGGTGCGTCAATAAGCCACAGGCCCCGCAGTGCGGGGCCTGAGCCTTTGTATTAATTGCATTAATAGCGGCTAATGTTTCAAAGCATTTCTAAGGTTTAACCCTCGGGCGTAAGTTGAGTTCCAAGGCCTTCCCAGGCCACTCAACCAAACGAATACAAGGGCTACCGACATGAACTTCAATCTCTTCTCGATCATCGCCGCTTCCGCCGTTTCCGCCACCGTTGCCTTGCCTGCCGCCGCCAGCGTGGAAGTCAGCGGCAAACAGTCCGGCACCACCGCGTACACCCAGAAATACCTGCAACAAAGTGCCAACTTCTATGCGGCGCTGGATCACAAAACCCAGCACTGAGCGACAGGTGCGTGAGATCTGATGTGGTAGGGCTCAGGATTTGGCCATCACCGCGATAAACAACGGTGATTCCAGAAAGCGTTGCAGCCAGGCCTGAAGCCGGTGATACGGCGTCCCTGCAAACCATTCCCGATCCACATGGGCAAACTGGCGCACAAACGGCGCCAGTGCCACATCGGCAAGGCTCAGGTGATCGGCCAGCAAGTAATCTCGCTGCGCCAGCAATCCTTCCAGCTTTTGCAAGAACACCTCACCCTCGGCCCGATAATGTTCCATCGGCTGCTCGGGGTAGCGTTCGGGGTACTTGTATCGATTCAAGTGCTGTTTGAACCCCAGATCATTCTCGGCGATCAATGCCAGCGTGGCCGGGTTGCCCTGTAGCAACCAATCGTCAGGATCGTGCTGCGCCAGGGCCCATTGCATGATCGCCAGGCTCTCGTCGATGACCACGCCATCCACCACCAGCACCGGCACCGTACCCTTGGGCGACAGCGCCAGCATCTCGGCCGGCTTGGCCTTGAGGCTCACCTCGACAATACGCATCGACACCCCTGAGTAGCGCAGCGCCAGACGAGCGCGCATGGCGTACGGGCAGCGCCGAAACGAATACAGCAACACTTCGCTCACTTGACCTCCAGCGTGCTCAAACCATTGCCCTGGCGCATGACCTGGATCTGCACCGGGATGCGCTCGTGCATTTCCTGTACGTGGGAAATCACCGCCACCTTGCGACCTTGGGCCTGCAAACCGTCCAGTGCATCCATCGCCAATTGCAATGACTCGGGGTCCAAGCTGCCGAAGCCTTCGTCGATAAACAGCGACTCGATCTTCAATGTGCTCGACGCCATCGATGCCAGGCCCAGGGCCAATGCCAGCGACACCAGGAACGTCTCGCCGCCGGACAACGAGTGCACAGAGCGAAGTTCATCACCCATTTCCGTGTCCATCACCAGCAACCCCAACATGCTGCCGCCGCGCTTGAGGCGATAGCGGCGCACCAGTTGGCGCAATTGCACGTTGGCGTGATGCACCAGCAGGTCGAGGTTGTAAGCCTGGGCGAGCTTGCGGAATTTGTCGCCGCTGGCCGAGCCGATCAGCGATTCGAGACGTGCCCAACGCTGCCATTCCTCATAGGCGTTGGCGGTGGTCAGCGCCAGCGCCGCGTTGGCTTCTTGGCGCCGCTGATCTTCGGACTGGCGCGCGCGTAATTCAGCGACCTGTTTTTCGCCCTCGGCCAATTGCTGGTTGAGGGCGGCGAGGGTGCTGTCCAGTTGTTCGGCGTCGAGGTTGCCGTTGTGCAGGGACTGGTGCTCGGCAAGGCGTTGTTCGCGCTCCAGCAGCAACACCTTGGCTTGTTCGACGGCCTTTTCGCTGGCCTGCAGATGCTGGCGCAGGGCGTTGACCTGAGCGTCGTCGAAGGCCAGCAGGCGGGTGAGGCCAGTGTCGTCGAGTTCCGGGTGCTGGGCACGCCACTCAGCCAGGCGCGTATCAAGGGCCTGTTGCTCGGCATGCAGCGCTTGCGCACGCTCCTGTTGAGCCTTGAGATCGGCCGCCAGTTGGATCAGTTCGTTGTGCAGGACCTGCAACTGTTGGTTGGCGTCGGTTTCGCTCTGGCGCGATTGCACCACGGCCTGTTCCAGTTGCTGCTGCCACTGTTCGGCGCTGGCGTGCTCGCCCAGCAAGGTGCCGAGAGTTTCCTGGGCGGCCTGTTGTTGCGCTGCCAGCTCGCTGACTTGTTGGCTTAGTGTCTCGAGCTGCGCCAGACGATGTTGCTGATGGGTGTGCTCTTTCTCGATGGCCTGCTGGCGTTCCTGCTGCTCGACCAGCTCATCGCGTTGTTGGCCCAGTTGTTCAAGGCGCTGACTGACCTGCTGGTCGAGCAGCATAAAGGTCGCGGCCGGTTCGCTGCGCAAGCCTTCAAGGGTCTCGGCCGGCAAGAGGCTGGCGAAGGCGTGTAGTTCTTCTTCAAGACGCTCGCGGTCGTTGGACAGTTCGCGCTGCTGATCCAGCATCAATTGGCGGGCCTGCTGGCTCGCATCCTGAGCGATCTGAAGTTGCTGCTGCAGGCGTCCGGCATTTTGTTGCAGGTTGAGCAGGGCGCTCTGGCGTTGCTCGTCCTGGGTGGTGCGTTCGGTCAGTTGGCTCAGTTGCTGGGTCAACCAACTGCTTCGCTGGGCCACGTCCTGGTTGAACAGCGAGGCGGACAATGGGTGCGCCTCAAGGCTGGGTGTGAGGCCCTGCTGTTGGTTTGCCAACTGCTCCTGCTGGTGCAGGAATTCCTTTTGCTGGGCGATCAAACCGCCCACTTCACCACGCAGTTCGTTGAGTTTTTCCTTGAGGGTATCGACGGTTTTCTGCGCGCTGGCCTCTTCGTTTTCATCATGGCGGCCGAGACTGTGCAGCAACGCTTCGGGCTGATGATACGGGTGCTCATGGCTGCCGCACACCGGGCACGGCTGGTCATCCTGCAACTGTGCGCGCAGTTCCTCGACGCTCGCACTGCGCGCCAGGCGCTGGCGTTCCAGCAGGTGTTTGGTCACCGTCAGGGTCTGTTCGGCCACGGCCAGTTCGGCCTTGGTTTGCAGGCCTGTCTGGTTCAACTGCTCCCGTTTCTGCGCGGCATCGGCGAGCTTTTGCGTGAGCGCAGCCGCTTGCTGGTCCAACTGCTGCTGGCTGTCCCACAGGCGTATCAGGTCTTCGAAGGCACGTTGTTGTTTGCGGTTGTCGTGCAACAGACTGGCCAGCAACTGCACCTGTTCGGCCACGGCGTGGGGTTCGGCGCCGGCTTCTTGATAGAGCAGGTCGAGGGCTTCGCGTTGCTGGGAAAATTTCTCTGAGGCCGTGGTGGCGCGCTGTTCCAGTTGAGGCAGTTCGGCCTGGCCTTTTTTCAGGCGGTTGCTGATCAGCATCAGCTGTTGCAGGCGGTCACGGTAGGCGTTCCAGGCATCGCTCAGAGGGGCGAGTGCGGCATTGCACTCAAGCTCGGCCGACAAGCGTTGCAGCCGCTCGGCGACGTGGGTGTGTTTGTCTTGCAGGCCCTTGAGCAGGGCGTGGCCTTCGGTGCAGGCGTGTTCCTGCTGCTGTTTTTCCTCGGCGCGCTTGCTCAAGTCCCGAGTCAAGTGAGCCAGGGTGCTTTGTGCTTCAAAGGCCTGGCGCAATAGCGGGACAGCGTCTGCCTGGTTTTTCAAGGCCTGGGCCAGGGCCGTTTGCGCGTTCGATTGTTGCTGTTGGGCTTGTTGCTGACGGCTATGCAGGGCGTTTTGCTGCTCGATATGCTGCTGAATCTGCACGGCCAATGGCTGAAGCAACGTGTCAAGTTCACTCAAGCGTGCGAAATGATGGCGCTGCGGTGCCAATTGCTCCAGGCGATTGAGGTCCTGGCGCTCTGAGCCCTGGTTAGCCCAATCTATCTCTGCGCGTTGCAACTGCTCGGTGGCAGCGCGTTGGCGATCCTGCCACTCACGCAACTCCTTAAGCCAGGTGTGCTGCAACTCCAGTTGCTTGAGCTGGGCCTGCTGGGCCTTGAGCTGTTGCTGGGCGTCGGCCAGTTGCTGATCCAGTTCGGCGCGCGCTTCAGCGGCCAGGGGCACTACGCCGGTGGCCTGGTCCTGCAACTGTTTGTGCGCGTCCTTGGCCTCCTTGGCCTTTTCGAAGGCGCGACGGCCGAGCTGGGTGTACAACGCGGTATCGGTGAGCTTTTCCAGCAGTTCGCTGCGCTCGTTGTCGTTGGCCTTGAGAAACGCGCTGAACTCACTTTGCGCCAGCAGCACGGCGCGGGTGAACTGCTCGAAATTCAGGCCCAGGGCCAGTTCCAGCTGGGTCTTGTATTCGGTCTTCTGGCTGGCCAGCAGTTGGTCGCTGTCCAGGTCAATCAGGCTTTGACGGCTGTTTTGCAGTTTGCCACTGGCTTTGTCGCGGGCACGATTGGCTTCCCAGCGCGCGCGATAGCGACGGCCGCTGACACCGACAAAATCCACTTCGGCATAACCGCCGCCGGTGCCGCGACGGATCAGGGTGCGCGGGTCGCCGATGGAAATATCGCTGTCGGCATCCGGCATTTTCGCCTGGCCGGTATCGCCCAGCCGTGGCACGGCGCCGAATAGCGCCAGGCACAGCGCATCGAGCAGGGTACTTTTACCGGCGCCGGTAGGCCCGGTAATTGCGAACAAGCCCGCGCTGGCCAGGGGCTCGGCGGTAAAGTCGATCTCGAACGGGCCGGCCAGGGAGGCGAGGTTCTTCAGGCGGATGGCGAGAATTTTCATGGCTGTTCCTCCTGCTGTTGCACTTCCTGGAGCAGCACGGCGAAGTCCTTCAAGGTCTGTTCATCCACTTCGCTGCCGTAGCTGTCCTGCCAGGCGCGGCTGAACAGCTCTTGCGGCGTGAGTTGGTCGAGTTCGATCAAGCGTTCTTCGTCAGTGGCATCGCTGCCGCGTTTGCCTGCGTATTCGGCGGCGATGCGCACCAGGCGCACGGCCTTGCCTTGCAGGGCGCTTTCGATTTGCTGGCGCAGGTCAGGCTGCGGCTCGTCAAGGCGCACACGTACTTCGAGCCAGGGGTGGCGCTGGGTTTCGGCGAGCAGGTCGACATCGGGCAAGTCCGCCAACGCTTTGAGGATGTCGGCCAGGGGCGCGGCCTCCAGCCGTTGCAGGTTGACCGAGCGCGGGATCAGGAGCGGTTCGACGCTGACCAGTCGTTCGCCCTGGAACGTCACGTCGAGAATCTGGTGTTTGTAGCCGATCTCGGAAAACGACAGCGGGATCGGCGAGCCACTGTAGCGAATGCGTTCTTCGCCGTTCACCTTTTGCGGCTTGTGCAAGTGGCCGAGGGCAACATAGCCGACACTTTTGTCGAACAGGTTGGCGGGCAGCGCCTCGGCATTGCCGATGATCAGGCTGCGCTCGGAGTCTTCCGACACTGAACCACCGGCCATATGGGCGTGGCTGATGGCAATCAGCGCCTGGCCTCTTTTGCGTTTGGCGTTGGCGGCGGCGATCAACCATTCATGTACCTGGCCGATACCGCGCAGGTAGTCGTCACCCAGGTGCGCGCCGGTCACTTCCGCCGGGCGCAAGAAGGGCAATGCCAGGCACCACGCGGCGATCTTGCCTTTGGCATCCGGCAGTGGAATCAGCAGGCGTTCGGCGTCCAACTGGCCGTCATCGAGCCACAGCACGCGCCCGAGGGCATGGGCGCGCAAACGGCGCATCAACGGTGCAGGCAACTCGATGCGCGAACCGGAATCGTGGTTGCCGGCGATCATCACAATGGTCAGCTTGGGGTTTTGCTCGTGGGCGCTGATGATGAAGTCATACAGCCGCTCCTGTGCCTTGAGCGGCGGGTTGACCGTGTCGAAGATATCGCCGGCGATCAGCAGCACATCGGGATGTTGGGCGCCGATCTGGCGCAGCAGCCATTCCAGGAAACAAGCGTGTTCGTAGTCGCGTTCCTGGCCGTGGAGGTTTTGGCCAAGGTGCCAGTCGGAGGTGTGGAACAAACGCAAGGCGAACTCCGTGAAAAAAATAGAGAAGTGAGTGGCCGCCGTATACAGAGAGTGGCGGTGAAAAGGAGGGGGAGTTTACCTTACAGAGCAGTGAACCTACTCAGCCAACGACGCAACTTTGTCGACTGAGTGAGGTGTCTGGCGGGGGCGGGCAGCTTGCTGGCTGGCTTACGCCGGAGTGAAGGGGGAAAACGGCAAACTTTCATTCAGGACATCCTTGCCTGTTCGCGTTCCTACAATGTATTGCGCGGGAATCGCCGTCAGGAAGGTGGCCTCTCGGGTATGTACCGGGTGACAAAGCGCGATAATTGTTGCCGTCTCATAGGTGTTGCCGTTGTGAATGATGCAGTATTTGCGGGTGGTACCGACGTTCGACAACGGTATCTGTCGTTCTCGATCGCCCTTGTTGGTCAGTTCCCACGCCATGAGCTCACGGTCGGGGATTGAAATCTTGTAGAAATAGCTTTTCGCGAATGCGCCCTCCTGCGTTTGAGCGGTTGCCACCAGCCCGCCAGGGGTTTGTTCGCGCCAGGTCATGCCCACGTCATGGCATGAAAGGCGCATGTTTCCTTTCATGAATTGTTGAGCGAGATATAGACGTGCCTGGTTGCCGTTCATGGTCGGGATAGGCGGTTTTGCGGTGAACCCTTGTTTACGAATCACGCTGTCCGCTGGGTTGCGGTCGTCACCTCGGTAAAAGTCCATCCAATAAATCCTCTGATTTCAAGCGTACGGCAGGTATTGCCGACCGCTGCAGAAGTTTGACTGGCGGGGAGGTATTTGCTGAATCGGACTAATCTGCTGGTTCAGAAAGCGTCAACTCCCGTGTAGGAAATTGACTGGCGTGTGGGCTCTCAATCGCGAGGGTTTTTTGCTGGGCAATGGGCTACTTGGGATAGAGCGGCGGCAGGCTGGTGGTGTCGGTCGATGAGTCCAGCTCGCGTTCGGCGATTGGGATGGCTTTTATCGCGCGCCATAGGTCTTCGCCCAGCCAGTATTGGCCGCTCTCGCTGTACAGCGCGCCGTTGAGCCCATCCAACGCGTCCGACAACGGCACAAAGCGCGCCGCCATGTCGGCCAGGGTTTCCGGTTGTTGGCGTGCCCAGGCGTCGAGCGCCTGGCGGGTGGCCTGGGGGTCGTTGGCCTGGGTTGCGCGTTTGAGGTCGTCGAGCAAGGTGCGCGGGCTCGGGCCGGTTTGTGCAGCGCGCAGTACCGCCGGTTGTCGGCGCGCACGCCACCACAGGCCGAAGCCCAGCAGCGTGGTGCAGGCCAGGATCAGCGTACTCAGTTGCCACAGCCACAAACGGCTGTCGTCCGGCGCGGTGATGATGGTCGGCGTGGCGGGGGTGTCCACCACCAGGCTGGGGTTGTTGGCCACTTGCAGCGTGCGGGCGGGCAGGCTGGTGCGTTCGAGGTGGTCTTCGTGGGTGTTCCACCACACCACTTCCACGGACGGCAGTTCCAGCGGGCCAACACGGTTGGGCACCAGGGCTTCGCGGTCTTCGCGGCTGCCGATCAGGCCACGGTCGCTGGTCTGGTTGCCGAGCACCGGTTGGTCGGGATAGCGGCGCAGGCCATTGATGTCGGTGCTGGGCAAGGCTGGCAGTTGGGCACTTGACAGGCCCTCGGCCTTGACCGTGAGGCTGCGGGTCAAAGAGTCGCCGACTTGCACATGTTCAGGTTCTGGGTTCCAGGCCTCGGTCAGCGTCAGGCTGCGCGCCGGCAACCAGGGCGTGTCGGCGGGATACAACTCGGGCTTGGGTTTGACCTGCAACGTCAGCGGCGCCGAGCTCACGTGGATCAGCTTGCCGGGCTTGGTGCCCTGAAGGGTGTTTTCCTGAGGCGGGCGCGATTCTACCAGCGTGGCGCTGAAGGTCTGCGTCGGCAGTTCCAGGGCGCCGCTGTGCTGTGGGTAGATCGCATAGCGGGTTTCGATCACGCCATGGCGGATGCTGTTGATGACTTTTTCGTACGTGCGCGACTCGCCCAGTTGCTCCACGCGGGCATCCGGAATCTGCAACGGCGTGAGGCTGCTGTCGTCATACAGCGACACCGAGTGGTAAACACGTACGGTCAGCAGCGCCTGTGCCTGCACGTACACGCTGGTCTGGTCGAGGTTGGCTTCGATAAAGACGGGTGCCAATTCGGCATTGCTGTTCTGGCTGGCGGTTTCCACCACTTGCAGGCTGATGGGTTGGGTCGTGTAGTCGCCCACTTGCAAGGGGGGGATCACCACCGTGCCGTTTTCCTTGGGCAGCAAGGTAATGATCCAGCGCGTGGTGGCGTGGTTATCGCCGCCCAGGGTGGTGAGCTGGTTGAGCTGGCGGGTACCGCTGACTTCAAACTGCGCGTCCAGGGGCGAAAGGTCGGGCTTGCCGAACTGGGTGACGTCACTCGATTCCACCGTCAGTTCCACCGTTTCCCCGGAATTGAGGCGGCTGCGGTCGACGCTGGCGACCAGGTTCGCCGCCTGGGCGTGGCCTGCCGTCAACGCGAGCAGAAGCAGAAGGGTGGTGCGGCGGCTCATCGAGTCTTGTCCTGATGTTGTTGCTGTTCGTACCAGAATTTGCGTCGCAGCAGTTCGCCGGGGTTGTCCGGGATCTCCTGCAGCCATTGTTCCAGGGCTTGGCGACGTTCACCGTCGAGGCTTGCGTCGTTAGGGCGCAGCGGCGGGGTGGTGGTTTGCTCGTCGCCCAGTTCGCTGCCCGGCACTTCGTTGCCGCCGGTTTGCGGTGTGGCGCCATTCTGGGTATCACCGGTGCCTGCTTCGCCTTGGCCCTGGGACGACTGCTCGCCGCCAGTGGCATTCTGCCCGCTGACGCCCGGTTGCGCAGTTTGGCCGGGTTGGGTGGATTCGTCATCCTCGTTTTTTGCCGGCTGTTCTGGCTCGGGCTTTGCCTGTTCCTGCATCAGGGATTCCACCAGAGCCTTGTTTTTCAGGGCCGGTTGCAGGTCAGGTTGGGCTTCCAGGGCTTGTTCGTAGGCGTCGATAGCCGCTTCAAGTTCGCCGGATTTGGCCAACGCGTTACCGCGATTGTAGTGAGCGTAGGCGTCATTGCCTTCGGCAAACCGCTTGATGGCTTCGGCATAGTTGCCAGCTTCGTACAGGGCTACGCCTTGCCATTGCACGTCCTGAAAGTGTTCGGCGGCTTCGGCGGGGCGTTTTTTCTTCAGCAGGTATTGGCCTTGCTGGTCGGGACGCAGCCACAAATCCTGGAGTTCAAAGGCGTAGCTCGGCTGCGGCGCTGCCATTAGCAGCAAGGGCAGGCAGAACAACCAGCCACGGCGCCCGGCGCAAGCGGCGAGCAGCAGCAACGGGAGGAGCAGCCAGTAACCCTGGTCGGCCCAGGTGTCGAGGTGCAGCAACTGGCCGTCATTGCGCAGGGCTTGCGGCGGGTCGAGTACGCCGAGCTGGCGCAGGTCTTTATCGTCGAGGCGTGCGGCACGGTAACGCCCGCCCATTTCGCTGGCGAAGGCTTTGAGCGTGGGGCTGTCGAGGCGTGGTACCAGAATCGCACCGTGTTCGTCCTTGAGAAATTCGCCGCTTTCCTGGGTGACCGGCGTGCCTTCGCGGCTGCCGATGCCGAGGATCGACAGGGGTGGCGACTGGTTACTTTGCAGCAGCAGGCGAATCCCTTGGCGCTCCTGCTTGGACAGGGATGAGCCGATCAGCAGCAGGCGCCCTTGGCCGAGACCGCTGTGCTTGAGCAGGTCGAGGGCTTTCTGTACTGCCAGGTCGGCGCGGTGACCGGGTTCGGGCATGATCGAGGGGCGCAACGCTTCGAGCAGGTTGCGGCTGGTGCCCAGATCGTCCGAGAGTGGCACCAGGGTGTGTGCGCTGCCGGCATACACAACGATGGCGGTTTGCGCGTCAGTGCGCGCTTGCAACAAGTCATACAGCTTGCGGCGTGCCTGTTCCAGGCGGTTGGGCGGGCTGTCGGTGGCGAGCATTTCCGGGGTCAGTTCCAGCAGTACCACCAACGGGTCGGACGGCTTCTGACTGGTCTGTTCAACCCGTTGCCAACTGGGGCCAAGCAATGCCAGCACGGCCAACAGCCAGGCGATACCGAGCACCACCCACGGCGATTTACTTTCGCGGCCGTTGCCACCGCTGAGCAGCACGGCGTGGAAGGCCGGCGGCAGGATCATCTGCCAGCGCCCGGCGCGTTTTTGGCGGTGCCACAGTTGCCACAGCAACCAGCCGAGCAACGGCAACAGCAACAGCCACCAGGGGCGGAACCAGTGCGGCCAGAGGTCGATCATCGACGCCTCCGCAAACGCAGGCGTTTAAGGCGCTGGCGCCATTCAGGGCTTTGTTGCAGGAAGATCCCCTTGCTCGACAATTTGCTGAACCAGCGTTGCAGGGCGTTGTTCGGCCAGCGTTCCTGGATCACCAGCAACATGCTCAGGAGCAGCGCCAGGGCCAGCGGGCCGCTGTACAACGCCAGGGCCGGGCGGGCTTGGGTTGGTTGCTGTTCGACGGGCTCCAGTTGGTCGAGGGTTTCCTTGATGGTTTGCAGTTCTTCGCCGTCGCGGGCACGGAAATATTGCCCGCCGGTGGCGTTGGCAATGGCCTTGAGCGCCGGTTCGTCGAGGTCCAGGCTTGGGTTGACGCCGAGAATGCCCAGGGATCCGGTTTGCTCAGGGTCAGCGCCGATACCGATCGGGTAGATCTTCACGCCTTCTTCGGCAGCCAGGCGCGCGGCGGTCAGTGGATCGATTTGACCCGCGTTGTTGGCGCCGTCCGTGATCAGAATCAGCACACGGCTTTGCGCCGGGCGCTGGCGCAGGCGCTTGAGGGCCAGACCAATGGCATCGCCAATGGCGGTATTTTTGCCGGCGATGCCGATGCGCGCTTCATCCAGCCAGGTACGCACGGTGCGGCGGTCAAACGTCAGCGGCGCTTGCAGGTAGGCTTGGCTGCCGAACAGGATCAGGCCGACACGGTCGCCGTCGCGGTGCTCAAGGAAGTCACCGAGGAGGTTCTTGACCAGGGTTAAGCGGCTCACGTCCTCGTCCCGCCAATGCATATCGGGGAAATCCATGGAACCGGACACGTCGACCGCCACCAGCAGGTCGCGACCACTGGCGGCAATCGGCAGTGGTTCGCCGAGCCACTCAGGACGTGCGGCGGCGGTCAACAGCAGCAGCCACAGCACCACGAAAGGGGCTTGTTGGCGCCAGCCCGGCAAGTTGACGCGGGCGCGGCGCTTGGCCAGGCCTTCGAGATCACTGAGGTAGCTGACTTTCAGTGCCGGCTCGCCGCTGTCGGCCACAGGCAGGATAAGCCGCATCAACCAGGGCAACGGCAACAGGACGAAGATCCAAGGCCAGGCGAACTCAAACATGTTTGCGAATCCAGGTGTCGACGGCTTGGGTCAGGCCGGCGATGGCCTTGTCGTCGAGTTTGCATTCGGGTTTATAGGCGCCTTCCACCAGTACCATCCAGCGGGTGAGGCCGGCAGCCGGGCAGCGGTTGTCGAGGAACGCCAGCCATTTGCGCCCATTGAGGGTGTGGCTCTGGCTGTAAGGGTAGTCGTTGCGGCACAGGCGCTTGAGCAGGCCATTGAGTTGTTGCAGCCAGGCACCGGCGGGCGCGCCGTCATAGGGTTTGGGCATGAGGGCCAGTTCTGCCAGTGCGGCGATGCGCAGCGGGTCCAAGGGTTGTTCGGCGCGTGCCAATGGGCGTCGCGCAGGGAGGAAGCGGCGCAAGGACCAAAGCCCCCAACCCAGCAACGGGATCACCAGCAGCAACAGCCACCAACCCGGTGCAGGCGGCCAGAAGCCGATGCTTGGCGGGGCGATCAGCGGTTGCAGTTGGTCAAGGCTGCTCATTGTTTTTTGGCCGGGCGTTGCGGGTTGAGGTATTCGCGCAGTTGCTCGACCATTTCGCTCTGGGTGCTCAAGGGCATCAGCAGTATTCGCAGTTTTTGCGCGAGCAGTTCCCAGCGGGCGATGCGTGCTTCAGCTTGGGCCTTGTAGGCCTGGCGCAAGTCGTAATTCAGCGTGTCCAGTTCCAGTTGCGCCCCTCTTTGCGCAAAACGCAGCAGCCCCGCGGCGGGCAGGGCGTGGTCCAGCGGGTCGGAAATCGGCAACAGCAGCAGGTCGCAATGGCGTGACAGTAGGCTCAACTGTTGCTCGGCGCCTTCAGTGAGGGCGCGTTCATCGCAGATCACAATCACCAGGCTGCCAGGGCGCAGCACTTCGCGACCACGGCGCAGGGCCATGCCCAAGGCGTCGGCTTCGGGGCGGCTTTCGGTGTCCAGGCTCTGGTTGACGCGCACCAGGCGGTTGAGCAGTTGCAGTAGGCTTTGCTTGCTGCGCCGGGGTTTGATTTCGTAGTGCTCATTGTCTCCAAACACTAGCCCGCCGACCCGGTCGTTATGCCCCAGCGCGGCCCAGCCGATCAGGCTCGCCGCCTGGGCCGCGAGCACGGATTTGAACATCTGGCCCGAGCCGAAAAACAGCCGGCAGCTTTGCTCGACCATGATAAAAATCGGTCGCTCGCGCTCTTCGTGGAACAGTTTGGTGTGTGGTTCCTGGGTGCGGGCAGTCACGCGCCAATCGATGGTGCGCACATCGTCGCCAGCCTGGTATACGCGCACCTGGTCGAAGTCGACTCCGCGCCCGCGCAGTTTGGAGTGATGCAAGCCGATCAGCGGGCTGCGCTGGCTCGGCGTGGAAAACAGCTGTACTTCGCGCACGCGGTGGCGCATCTCAATCAACTCGCTGAGCGTGACGCGGATTCCATCGCTGGCATTCATCGAGTTCAAGCGACGGCAACGACGTCGAGGATGCGTTGCACCACACGGTCCTGGTCGATGCCAGCCGCTTCGGCCTCGAACGACAGGATGATGCGATGGCGCAGTACGTCGAACAACACCGCCTGGATATCTTCCGGGCTCACGAAGTCCCGTCCGGCCAGCCAGGCGTGGGCGCGGGCGCAGCGGTCGAGGGCGATGGAACCGCGGGGGCTGGCGCCGTAGGCGATCCACTCGGCCATCTCTGGGTCGAACTTGGCCGGGGTGCGTGTGGCCATGACCAATTGCACCAGGTATTCCTCCACCGCATCGGCCATGTACAGGCCGAGGATTTCTTTGCGCGCGGCAAAAATCGCCTGCTGGCTGACGCGGCGTTCGGGCTTGGTTTCACCATTGAGGGCTTCACCACGGGCTTGTTGCAGGATGCGCCGCTCCACGGCGGCGTCCGGGAAGCCGATCTTGACGTGCATCAGGAAGCGATCGAGCTGGGCTTCGGGCAGCGGGTAGGTGCCTTCCTGCTCGATAGGGTTTTGCGTGGCCATCACCAAAAACAGCGGCGACAGTTCGTAGGTGCTGCGTCCTACGCTGACTTGGCGCTCAGCCATGGCTTCGAGCAAAGCCGATTGCACTTTGGCCGGGGCCCGGTTGATTTCGTCGGCCAGCACCAGATTGTGGAAGATAGGCCCTTGCTGGAACACGAAACTGCCGGTTTCCGGGCGATAGATCTCGGTGCCGGTGATGTCGGCGGGCAGCAGGTCTGGGGTGAACTGGATACGATGGAACTGCGCTTCGATGCCTTCGGCCAGCTCTTTGATGGCCTTGGTCTTGGCCAAGCCTGGCGCGCCTTCGACCAGCATATGGCCGTCGGCGAGCAGGGCGATCAGCAGGCGATCAATGAGTTTTTCCTGGCCGAGAATCTGCGTAGAAAGAAAGGTTCGCAGCGCGAGCAGCGCTTCACGATGTTCCATCGATGACGGTTCCTGGAGAGATGAGCCTCTACGTCATGCAGCAAACGTCGGGCTGGGGCGACTACTTTAATGCATGGCGGGGGGTGGCGACTAACGGCGCGCGGGGTATTTTCAGGAAAACTTGTAGGAATTTTGTTTAGGAAGCAGGAATGGGGTGAGCGGGCTTGTCCGCTCACCCCGGATGCTTCAAGGGCATGGCACCCCGATTTTCCATTCTTTGCCCCATTGTGCGGAGTAAAGGTCTGGCGGCTTGTTCTGGCTATAGAAGTTATGTTCGTAGACCTTGTCTTTGTACAAGACTTTCTCCCTGGCGGTCTGGTAGGTCTTGCTCGGCGACCACGCCGGGGTGTTTCTGCAGTCATCGGAGTCCGATGCTGCTTTGACGGTGATCGGCCGGTCCAGCCTTAGCGTACCTCCGCGCCCGTCACTGACCGCCACGCTGATGGTCGCGCGGGTGTCGCTGCTGACCGGGCGGGCAGTCACGCTGAGGGTGCGGGTATTGAGGGCGGTGGCGGTGAGGACGGTTGGGAGCGTCCAAGCGTACGTCATGGGGTCGCCATCCGGGTCGCTGGTGTTGGCGGTGAAATTCACGGTTTTGCCCGATTCGACCGTATCATCGCCCTGCAGGCTGCCCACCGGCGGCCGGTTGACGGGGGCGCTGGCGTTCACTTTGACAGTGTGGCTGGCACTGGCGCTGGCGCCGCGTGCGTCGGTGACGGTCAATGTGATGCTGCGCGTACCGTCCGTGTTTGGCGCGACGAGCGTAGCGGTCGGCTGCGTCGACGTTGACGGGGTGAAGCCCGATGCGGTCCATGCATAGCGCAGGTCCTGGCCGGTGGACGAAACGCCCGACACTTGCAGCTGCTTGCCGGCTTCAACCGTGGATGGCGCGGTGATCCTGGCGACAACGGGTGATTCGCCACCGCAGGTGCCCAGGCGACGCCAGGGTTTGGCGGCGCCGGTTTCAACAAAATTCAGGTCCGGGCGTGCGCCCTGGGACCAGTGCGCGACCTGATAGTTGTAACCGCTGTAGGAGACTTTTTCGCTGACATTGGAGTACGCCTTGGTGGCGACCCACGCGGCGACGCAGTCACCGACCGGTGGCGTTTCGGTGGCTTTGATTGTGAGGTTTTCGACCAGCGTGATGCTGCGTGTGCCATCGGACACCAGCACTGATATAGACGTGCGGGTGTCGACGGGCATCACGGGTGCCGCCAGCGCAATGGTCGGCCCCTCACCGGTCGCGGGCGTGAAACCCGTGGCAGTCCAGCGATACGTCAGCGGTTTGTTAGTGGGTGATTCGGCGTAGACCTGCCCGGTGAATGCCGCACCCGACTTAACCTCTTCGGGCAGGGCCAGGCGGCCGGTGGGCGGCTGGCCTGCGCCGTCGGCGAGCAGTTTCTTGATCGCTAAATCCAGGTCGGGCTGCACGCCGATCTCGGTGCGATTGCCGTTGGCCTGTGGGTAGCCGGTTTCGACGAGGATTCTGCGCAGTTCCTTGGGCGGGATGTTGCCCAGCCCGTTGGCTCGCGCCACGCCTTGTAACGACGCCATCACCCCGGCAATGATCGGGTTGGCTGACGAGGTGCCGCTGTACGTGTGGCTATAGCCGGTGGTGGGGTTGGAAGCACTCCATGTGGTCGTGGTCACGGAACCGCCCCAGCTGAACACGTCCACCCGGCTGCCGTATTGGGAAAAATACGACCTCAATCCGGTCTTCGGCTCGACGGCGCCGGCATAGACACTGCCGGAGTCGAATATGTTGCGATCGAACCAGCCGTTGAAGTAGGGGTGATCAAGATTGATGTTGCCGTTCGCCGCCGCCAATACCACGTGCAAACCTTTTTCCTCTGTCATGAAGGTGATGATGTCACGGACGGCCTTGCTGTACTCAAGGGGCATGAAGCAATCGGCGGCGCAGCCTACGCCGGGCAATGTCGCATATTTGAAGTGCACGCCTAACTGTACGACGTCGCCTGGACGGGAGCCGTCGGCCAGTTGCAGCAGTCGTGAGTCGCCATATTGGGTGTAGCCCAACTGCGTCTCGGGGACGATGCCGGTGGTTCCGAATCCATTTTCCCTGGAGGCGATGGTGCCGACGCTGGCCGTGTCATGGGCGCCAACGACGGCACCCTGGCTGATTTCCAGAAAAGGCTTAGGCAAGTCCAGATGGTTGTAGGACCAATGACTGATTTCCGAAGAAACTACTCGCATGTTTTCGCCCTTGCCGCCAGGAATTTTCCAGGCTTGCGTAGCATTTACACCGCCTATTCTGTAGGGCGCTAGCGCAGTCCTGTCATACAGATAGCCTTGGCGAGCAGTGTGGTCCGGGATGTCACTACGCAGGCTTTCCATCGCCGGCGTGCCGTTATCGTTTTCCATTCCATCGACCTGCGGCTCGAAGTCGACGTCTTCAATCGCCGGGTCCTGCTTGAGCTTCGCAGCCAGTGCCTGGGCCTGGTCAGGTGTCAGGTGCTGGGTGTCGATAATGTAATAGCGGTCCAGTCGATGCCGCTGCAAGGCCTGAAATCCCTCCAGCGTACGCGTCTTGGAAGGCGGCACCAGCGCCTTGATGTTGGGTACATGGGTCTGGAAGGTACTGGACGGGTCGTAGGTGTCCTGGAAATGCCTCGACGTCGAGCCATCGTCCTTGAGCAACAGGACCAGATGTGAATAACCAGCGTTGGCAGGCGCTGCTGACAACGCCGAGGAAGCCGCGCCCAAAAGGACGATGGCGAGAAGCTTGCTGATGGATTTCATCGGAGCACCTGTGCAGTCACCGTGATTACAATCAGCTAAGGCGCAAAACCGAAGGCGGGATACTGTTAGAAATAACAGTCACGACAAACGGTCAAGGCCCTCGATCTTGACTGCGCAGGGGGTTGAAGGCCCCGGTTTCAGGCGCGAACGTAGGTGCCAGTGCCCTTGAGGATGTTCTGCAGGGTTGCTTCCACTTCTGCCATATCTGCCACTGCTGTGGCGTGGCTGATCTCCAATTTATCCTTGCCACCGAGGGCGTCGGCATCGCCGGCGGCCAGTTCCACGGTCAGGGTCGTGTCGCTCAGGGTGATTTTCAGGCCATCGAGGGTTGAAGGCTCGTAGTCCCAGGTGAGTTCCACTTCGTCTTCATCGGGGTAGCGGGTCAACATGAACATTTCGCCGTTCTTGCCGTGGCAGCAGAGCATGGCCATGTTGTCTTCTTCGTCGTCGCACGGTGTGGCCATCAGGGCGTCGGTTTTGATTTGCAGCATGGGGAATCCTGTCTGGGGGAGGGCATCGCGTGGGCAATTGTGCCATTGCCGCGAATTTTGTGCTTCTTCCTGTGTCAGACTCAGGGCATGACCTGGCATGGAGAATCAGTCATTTTCGACACTCACCCCCGAACAAACAGGCGGTTTTTTCACCCGAAATCACGGGTTGCCCAAGTTGCAACCGCGAGCCTGCTTACCGATGACCGAATATGTCGCAGCTTCGCAAGCAGCGCGCTTCCCTCAGTCGTTAAGCTGCGCAACGGATGCAGCTCTCGTTCCACAGCCTGCCAGGCGTCTGACCTGCCCGTCGTACCGTCACCCGGCAGGGTGCGCATCTTATGGAAGTTGTATGTGACCTCATTGTCTTGTCCAGCTTCACCCTCCTGTCATCCTGATTCGTCTATGGTGCTTTAGTTACCGGCGAACAGAGCTGACGGTCTCCCCGCAAGGGGATAACACGCGACGCTTCCATCAATAACAAGCCCAAGCGGAGTACCACAGATGGCGTTCTTCACCGCAGCCAGCAAGGCCGACTTCCAGCATCAACTGCAAGCGGCACTGGCGCAGCACATCAGCGAACAGGCACTGCCACAAGTGGCGCTGTTCGCTGAACAATTCTTCGGCATCATTTCCCTGGACGAACTGACCCAGCGTCGCCTTTCCGACCTGGCCGGTTGCACCCTGTCTGCCTGGCGCCTGCTTGAGCGCTTTGATCACACCCAGCCACAAGTGCGGGTCTACAACCCCGATTACGAACGTCATGGCTGGCAGTCGACCCATACCGCGGTCGAAGTGCTGCACCATGACCTGCCGTTCCTGGTGGACTCGGTGCGTACCGAGCTGAACCGTCGCGGCTACAGCATTCACACCCTGCAAACCACCGTGCTGAGTGTGCGTCGTGGCAGCAAAGGCGAGTTGCTGGAAATCCTGCCGAAAGGCACGCAGGGCGACGACATCCAGCAAGAATCGCTGATGTACCTGGAAATCGACCGCTGCGCCAACGCCGCCGAACTGAACGTGCTGAGCAAAGAGCTTGAGCAGGTTCTGGGTGAAGTGCGCGTGGCCGTGGCCGATTTTGAACCGATGAAAGCCAAGGTCCAGGACCTGCTGGCCGGTATCGACGCCAGCCAGTTCGGCATCGACGGCGAAGAAAAAGCCGAGATCAAGAACTTCCTGGAGTGGCTGGTGGGCAACCACTTCACCTTCCTGGGCTATGAAGAATTCGTGGTACGTGACGAGGCGGACGGTGGTCATATTCAATATGACGCCAGTTCCTTCCTCGGTCTGACCAAGCTGCTGCGTGCTGGCCTCACCGCCGATGACCTGCGCATCGAAGACTACGCTGTGTCTTACCTGCGTGAACCGACCGTGCTGTCGTTCGCCAAGGCTGCGCACCCAAGCCGTGTTCACCGCCCGGCCTACCCGGACTACGTATCGATCCGTGAGATCGATGCCGACGGCAAGGTCATCAAGGAACATCGCTTCATGGGCTTGTACACCTCGTCGGTGTATGGCGAAAGCGTGCGAGTCATTCCGTACATTCGTCGCAAAGTGGCCGAAATCGAACGCCGTTCGGGCTTCCAGGCCAAGGCGCACTTGGGCAAGGAGCTTGCCCAGGTCGTTGAAGTACTGCCCCGTGACGACCTGTTCCAGACCCCGGTCGACGAGCTGTTCAGCACTGTGATGTCGATTGTGCAGATTCAGGAACGCAACAAGATCCGTGTGTTCCTGCGCAAAGACCCGTACGGTCGTTTCTGCTACTGCCTGGCCTATGTGCCGCGCGACATCTATTCCACCGAAGTGCGCCAGAAGATCCAGCAAGTGCTGATGGATCGCCTGAAAGCCTCGGACTGCGAGTTCTGGACCTTCTTCTCCGAGTCCGTACTGGCCCGTGTCCAGTTGATTCTGCGGGTAGACCCCAAGAACCGCCTCGACATCGACCCGCTGCAACTGGAAAAAGAAGTGGTGCAGGCCTGCCGCAGCTGGCAGGACGACTACTCCAGCCTGGTGGTGGAAAGCTTCGGCGAAGCCCAGGGCACCAATGTGCTGGCGGACTTCCCGAAAGGCTTCCCGGCCGGCTACCGCGAGCGTTTTGCCGCGCATTCAGCCGTCGTCGACATGCAGCACCTCAACAGCCTGACCGAAGCCAACCCGCTGGTGATGAGCTTCTATCAGCCACTGGGCCAGGTCTCCGGCCAACGCGAGCTGCATTGCAAGCTCTACCACGCCGACACCCCGCTGGCGCTGTCCGACGTACTGCCGATCCTGGAAAACCTCGGCCTGCGCGTGTTGGGTGAATTCCCTTACCGACTGCGCCACGCCAATGGCCGTGAGTTCTGGATCCATGATTTTGCGTTCATCGCCGCCGAAGGCGTGAACCTGGATATCCAGCAGCTCAACGACACCCTGCAAGATGCGTTCGTGCACATCGTCCACGGCGATGCCGAGAACGATGCGTTCAACCGTCTGGTGCTGACCGCCGGCCTGCCATGGCGCGACGTCGCGCTGCTGCGTGCCTACGCCCGTTACTTGAAGCAGATCCGCCTGGGCTTCGACTTGGGTTACATCGCCAGCACCCTGAACAACCACACCGACATCGCCCGCGAGTTGACCCGGTTGTTCAAAACCCGCTTCTACCTGGCGCGCAAGCTCACCGCCGATGACCTTGAAGACAAGCAGCAACGGTTGGAGCAAGCGATCCTCACGGCCCTGGACGACGTCCAGGTGCTCAACGAAGACCGCATCCTGCGTCGCTACTTGGACCTGATCAAGGCCACCCTGCGTACCAACTTCTACCAGACCGACGCCAACGGCCAGAACAAGTCGTACTTCAGCTTCAAGTTCGACCCGCGCGCCATTCCCGAGCTGCCTAAGCCGGTGCCGAAGTTTGAAATCTTCGTGTACTCGCCACGGGTCGAAGGCGTGCACCTGCGCTTTGGTAACGTCGCTCGCGGCGGCCTGCGCTGGTCCGACCGTGAAGAAGACTTCCGCACCGAAGTGCTCGGCCTGGTAAAAGCCCAGCAAGTGAAGAACTCGGTGATCGTACCGGTGGGCGCCAAGGGCGGCTTCCTGCCGCGTCGCTTGCCACTGGGCGGCACGCGGGATGAAATCGCGGCCGAGGGTATTGCCTGCTACCGCATCTTCATTTCGGGCCTGTTGGACATTACCGACAACCTCAAGGACGGCGCCCTGGTGCCGCCGGCCAACGTCGTGCGTCATGACGACGATGACCCGTACCTCGTCGTCGCAGCGGACAAGGGCACCGCGACCTTCTCCGACATCGCCAACGGCATCGCCATCGACTACGGCTTCTGGCTGGGTGATGCGTTCGCATCCGGTGGTTCCGCCGGTTACGACCACAAGAAAATGGGCATCACCGCCAAGGGCGCGTGGGTCGGTGTGCAGCGTCATTTCCGTGAGCGCGGCATCAACGTGCAGGAAGACAGCATCACCGTGGTGGGCGTCGGCGATATGGCCGGTGACGTGTTCGGTAACGGCCTGTTGATGTCCGACAAGCTGCAACTGGTCGCAGCCTTCAACCACCTGCACATCTTCATCGATCCAAACCCGAACCCGGCGACCAGCTTCGTCGAGCGTCAGCGCATGTTCGAGCTGCCGCGTTCGGCCTGGACCGACTACGACACCAGCATCATGTCCGAAGGCGGCGGTATCTTCTCGCGCAGCGCGAAGAGCATTGCCATTTCGCCGCAGATGAAAGAACGCTTCGACATCTCGGCCGACAAGCTGACCCCGACCGAACTGCTGAACGCCTTGCTCAAGGCGCCGGTGGACCTGTTGTGGAACGGCGGTATCGGTACGTACGTCAAGGCCAGCACCGAAAGCCACGCCGATGTCGGCGACAAGGCCAACGACGCGCTGCGCGTCAACGGCAACGAACTGCGCTGCAAGGTGGTGGGCGAGGGCGGTAACCTCGGTATGACCCAGCTGGGTCGTGTGGAATTCGGCCTCAATGGCGGCGGTTCCAACACCGACTTCATCGACAACGCCGGTGGTGTGGACTGCTCCGACCACGAAGTGAACATCAAAATCCTGCTCAACGAAGTGGTGCAGGCCGGTGACATGACCGACAAGCAACGCAACCAGTTGCTGGCGAGCATGACCGACGAAGTCGGCAACCTGGTGTTGGGCAACAACTATAAGCAAACCCAGGCCCTGTCCCTGGCTGCACGCAAGGCTTACGAGCGAGCAGCTGAGTACAAACGCTTGATGAGCGACCTGGAAGGCCGTGGCAAGCTGGACCGCGCCATCGAGTACCTGCCGACCGAGGAGCAGCTCGCCGAGCGCGCCGCCAACGGCAAGGGCTTGACCCGTCCGGAACTGTCGGTGCTGATCTCGTACAGCAAGATCGACCTCAAGGAAGCATTGCTCAAGTCCCTGGTGCCGGATGACGAGTACCTGACCCGTGACATGGAGACCGCGTTCCCACCGAGCCTGGTCGCCAAGTTCGGCGAGGCCATGCGTCGTCACCGCCTGAAGCGTGAGATCGTCAGCACCCAGATCGCCAACGACCTGGTTAACCACATGGGCATCACCTTCGTTCAACGACTCAAAGAGTCGACCGGCATGAGCCCGGCGAACGTGGCCGGCGCTTATGTGATCGTGCGCGACATCTTCCACCTCCCGCACTGGTTCCGCCAGATCGAAGCCCTGGACCACCAGGTCTCCGCTGACGTGCAATTGCAGTTGATGGATGAGCTGATGCGCCTGGGCCGTCGCGCTACGCGTTGGTTCCTACGCAGCCGTCGCAACGAGCAGGACGCTGGGCGTGACACCGCGCACTTCGGTCCGCACCTGGCCGCACTGGGCCTCAAGCTCGACGAACTGCTGGAAGGACCGACCCGCGAAGGCTGGCAGAAACGCTATCAGGCTTACACCGAAGCGGGCGTGCCGGAGTTGTTGGCGCGTATGGTTGCAGGCACTACTCACCTGTACACCCTGCTGCCAATCATCGAAGCCGCTGACGTAACCGGGCATGACGCCGCCGAAGTGGCCAAGGCCTACTTCGCCGTAGGTAGCGCTCTGGACTTGCCATGGTACCTGCAGCAGATCAGCGATCTGCCAGTGGCCAACAACTGGCAGGCTGCGGCTCGCGAAGCGTTCCGCGACGACGTGGACTGGCAGCAACGGGCGATTACCATTTCTGTCCTGCAAATGGCCGACGCGCCACAAGACATGGAAGCCCGCGTGGCCCTGTGGCTTGAGCAGCACAAGGACATGGCGGATCGTTGGGTGGCCATGATGGTGGAGATTCGTGCTGCGGTCGGTACGGACTACGCCATGTATGCGGTCGCCAACCGTGAGTTGCTGGACTTGGCCTTGAGTGGGCCGTCGGTGCTGCAACCGGCTTGATTTAGCGCCTGAAACAAAAGCCCCTGCATTGTGAGATGCAGGGGCTTTTTGTTGGAATGCCCGTTATCAAACACCCCAAAAACTGTGGGAGGGGGCTTGCCCCCGATAGCAGAGTGTCAGCCAGCCTCTTCATGACTGGCCCACCGCTATCGGGGGCAAGCCCCCTCCCACATTTTGATCTCGTTTTATCTGGAGATTAATGGTGTTTCAGCAACTTGGCTTCCAGGTGATCCAGGTGTTGGGTCATCAGGGTCACTGCGGTGCTTGAGTCGCGTTGCTCCACCGCATCCACAATCGCCACATGCTCCTGCCACGCGCAATACGTGCAGGCTTTTGCTTCGAATTGGGCAATGATCAACGACGTCAACGGCACCAGGCTGTTGAGGAACTGCGCCAACGGACCATTCCCCGCCATCACCGCCAGTTGCAGGTGAAACTCCCCCGACAAGCGAATCGCCGGCCCACGCTGGTCGCGTTCAATGCACTCGCGTTCGCGAGCAATCAACTCGCGCAGTTGGCGTATCTGCGTCGCCGTGGCCTGGGCACACGCCAGTTGCACCACGGTGATTTCGGTCATGCGCCGTGCTTCGAGGATCTGCCGCGTCTGCTGTGCGTCCGGTGCCGCTACTTGAGCGCGCTGGTTGGGACGCAGGATGATCACTTGCTGATGAGACAGCTTGGCCAATACGCGGCGAATCACACTGCGGCTCACGCCAAAGGTTTCACCCAGGCTTTCTTCTGTAAAGCGGCTGGCCGGGGCGATGCGTTGTTCGAGGATCGCGTCGAACAGCCGTGGGTAGATGTCATCCACCGTTGGCTTTTTACCGGCTACCAGGCGCAGGGCGGGGAGGAAGGGCTCGCGGTGCAGGGCGTGGGCGGTCATGGTCGTCTCCAAAAAGTCAGCTGCCCAGATGGTCGTCCGGGATGTTCAAGCGAATGCCCATGCGCAGGCCTTCCTGGAGGATGTGCTTGCGCATTTCTGCGCTGGCCAGGGCGCTGTTCTTGTTGCGGATGGCGCGCACCACCGCGTCGTTTTCCTGCAGGCGCTCGGCCAAGTGTTCAGGAGAGTTGCGCAGAACCTGGGCGCTTTGCTTGAGGGCGTTGCTGGTCTGTTGCACCACGTTCTGGAAAATCGGGTTGGACGTGAGGGCGAAGAGTTCTTCGTGAAAGCCAATGTAGGCGTTCATGCCTGCTTCGGCGTCACCAGCGTCGAGAGCCTCGCGCATGTCCATTAGGGTCAAGCGCAATTGGCCAACTTCCTTGCTGCTGATGGACTGAGCCACAAGGCCGACGATGAAGGGTTCGAGGGTGTAGCGCAGTTGCAGGAGGTCTTCGAGACTGGCGTCGGCCACGGCGTCGCTGGATTGGGGTTCACTGACGCTGGTTTCGAGCACGACCACGCCTTTGCCGGGCATGGAGCGCACCAGGCCGAGGGTTTCCAGCACGATCACCGCTTCGCGCAGGCTGGGGCGGCTGATGCCCATCTGTTCGGCCAGTTCGCGCTGGCCGGGCAACATTTCGCCCCGGCGCCACTGACCTCGCGCCAGGGCGGCGCGGAGTTTTTCTACGACTGAATTGACGACCGTTGAGGTGCTGATCACGTCGATACTTCCTTAATGTTGCTAATACAGTCATGTGGGAGGGGGTTTGCCCTTGATGGCGGTGGATCAGTTACAGATCTATCAACTGACCATCCTCATCGGGGGCAAGCCCCCTCCCACATTAGCCAGTGTTGCCCATGAGACAGCGTTAGAATTCCTGGTGGGCCGGCAGCACCGGTTTCTTGGCCTGGAAGGCATACCCTTGCTGGCCGTCCAACACCTTGTTGGCGCGCTGGATATCGATGTCTTTTTCCCAGCGTGCGATGGCCACGGTGGCGACGCAGTTGCCGATCAGGTTAGTCAGTGCGCGGCCGATGCCCATGAACCAATCCACCGCCAATACCAGCACCAGGCCAACTACCGGAATCGCCGGGATTGCTGTCAGCGTTGCCGCCAGAATTACCAGCGCAGAGCCGGGAATCCCGTGGGCGCCTTTGGAGGTGATCAACGACACGAGCAGGATGGTCAGCAAGTCAGTCATCGACAGCGGTGTACCGGTGGCGTTGGCGATAAACACGATGGCCAGGGTCAGGTAGATCGAGAAACCGTCGAGGTTGAACGAATACCCCGTTGGAATCACCAGGCCGACGGTGGAGCTACCAATGCCCAGGTGTTCGAGTTTGCGCATGACCTGCGGCAGCACGGCATCGGAGGAGGCGGTCCCCATCACGATCAGCAGTTCTTCGCGCAGGTACTTAAGCAGCGGCAGCATGCGCAGGCCTGACAGGCGCATTACCAGGCCCAGGATCAGTCCGACGAAGGCAAAGCAGGTCAGGTAGAACAGGCCAACCAGGCTGCCCAGGTGTTGCAGGGAGTCCAGGCCGTAAGTGCTGGTGGTGAAGGCAATCGCGCCGAACACACCGATTGGCGCCAGGCGCACGATCATGCCCATGATGCGGAAGATCACGTGGCTAAGTTCATTGATCAGCCGTGTGATGCCTGAGGCCGCTTCACCCACCAGATTCAGCGCGCTGCCAAACAGCACCGAGAACAGCAGCACTTGCAGCACGTTGTTGTCGGCAAAGGCGCCGATCACCGAGTTGGGGATCAGGTCCATCAGGAACTGGCTGGTGCCCTTGATGTGCTGGCCCTTGTCGGCCAGTTCATTGAGGCCGGCGGAGGAGAGCTGCTCCAGGTGGATATTGGCACCTTGGCCGATACCGGTGCTGAAGGCCATGACCAGGCCGATCACCAGGGCGATGGTGGTGAGGATTTCAAAGTAGATCACCGACTTGAGGCCGATTCGTCCGACTTTCTTCAAGTCGCCGGCGCCGGAAATGCCACTGACCACGACGCAGAACACGATCAGGCCAATCAGCATTTTGATCAGCTTGATAAAGCCGTCACCCAGGGGTTTGAGTTGCGAGGAGAATTCGGGAAGGGCCAGGCCGCAGATGATGCCAAGCATCAGGCCAATTACGACTTGCAGGAAAATCGAACGCGAGCACCATCTGAGCATGGGAGGGATCTCTATTCGGTGCCCTGGTGGTTCCAGGGCTTAATTGTTGTGGTCATACCGGTAAGTCCAGTGCGGGGCCAGTCTACGCCGGGTTTTTTCGAAATCACAAGTCATTATTGGTTGATTGACAAGTCCCGGTCTGACCAGTTGGTCGCTGAGGGCGATGCTTGAGCGGTTGGCGGGCTGGAAAAATTTTCGTCTATCATCCGCCGCTCGGCTTATGAGGTGATGGATGGACACTCCAGGATTGACCACTGACGCAGCGGGCCACACCCATTGCAGCTGGCGGACCTCGGCGCCGGAATATCCGCGTTACCACGACCATGAATGGGGGGTGCCGGTGGCGGACGATGTCCAGCTGTACGAGAAAATTTGCCTGGAAGGCTTTCAGGCGGGGATGGCGTGGATCACCATATTGCGCAAGCGCGAGCAGTTTCGTGCGGCATTCGAGGGCTTTGATTTTCGTCGGGTGGCGCAGTACGGCGAGGCTGATATAGAGCGGCTGATGCAGGATCCGGGGATTGTGCGTAATCGGGCCAAGATCGTGTCCACCATCAACAACGCGCGCAGGGCCTGTGAGCTGGTGGATGAAACCGGATCGCTGGCGCGGTGGTTGTGGGCGTTCGAGCCGGGTGATGAAGAGCGCCCGGCGGTGGTGGACCTGGCTTACTGGACGGGCAACCCCACCTCACCGGCCTCGGTGCGACTGTCCAAGGCCCTTAAAAAACGTGGCTGGACCTTTGTAGGTCCGACCACGATGTATGCGCTGATGCAGGCGATGGGGATGGTCAATGATCACCTTGAGGGCTGTGCGTGCCGGTCAAGAATCGAAGAACTGCGCTGCCTATTCAAACGCCCCTAGTCCCTGACTCAACGCGGTCAAAACTGTGGGAGGGGGCTTGCTCCCGATAGCGGTAGTTCAGCCAAATGGGTGTCGACTACCCATTGCTATCGGGAGCAAGCCCCTCACACACATAGCGACCGCCCATACTTCTGATGGATGTCTTAGCTGATTACTTTGGAAGAGGGTTCAGCACCTCGGCCTTGTCATCCAACACCATCACCACCAGTAACTTCGCTGGCTGGGTCTGGCTGGCGTTGCTGGATTCAAAGTGCCGCGAACCCGCGGGCTCGTAGAACGATTCGCCGACCTTGTAGGTTATCGCCTTCTCATCATTGACTCGCGAAGTGATCGCGCCCTCCAGCACATAGGCCACCGCCGTCCCCGTATGGCTATGGGGAACGGTGGCCTGGCCGGGGGCGTAATCAACGGTGAGCATGATGGTTTTCTTGCCGGGCACGTTGGTCAGGGCGTGCTCCTGCAGCACCTTGATCGACTCCTGGTTGTACACCGGTTCGTGGGCAAAGGCGCTGAGTGAAGCGAGCATCAGGGTGGTGGCGAGCAGGCGTTTCATGTTCGGGTTTCCGAGTAGTTCGAGACCTGTCCACCCTACGCCGCAGAACCTGGCCGACCAATGACCAATCCGCCGGAAAAGCCCCTAGCCAATCTGTTTGAGAATGTCGCGCACTTTGTCCAGCGCCGGGTCTATATCCAGGGTTTCGATGGCGCCGAATCCAATAATCAGCCCAGGGCGCACCGGTGCGTCGTGGAAGAACACATCAAGCGGGTATAAACCCACTTCGGCCTCACGTGCCAATGTCATCAGCAACGGAATGCTCAACGGCACCTTGCACAGCGCCGCCATATGAAACCCCGCCACGGTGGGCACGGCTTCGAACCACGGCGACAAATCCCCGGCCAGTCGTTGCAGGATGCGCTCACGACGCCCGGCATATACGGAGTGGCAGCGGCGGATGTGTTTGAGCAGGTAGCCTTCGCTGATGAACTTGGCCAGCGCCCACTGCGGCAAGGTGGAGCTGTGCTGGTCGGTCAATTGCTTGGCCTTGAGTACCGCGCCGTGGATCGCTGGCGGCAGCACCAGATAGCCCAGGCGCAGTTCGGGCAGCAGGGTTTTGGAGAAGGTGCCGACGTAAGTGACTACGCCGCGGGTGTCCATGCTTTGCAGGGAATCGGTGGGGCGGCCTTCGTAGCGGAATTCACTGTCGTAGTCGTCCTCGATGATGATCGCCCCCAGGTCGAACGCGCGGACCAGCAAGGCTTCACGGCGCGCCAGGCTCATGGGCATGCCGAGGGGGAACTGGTGGGAGGGGGTCACATAGATCAAGCGGGTGCCGTCGGGAATCTGATCCACCTGAATGCCTTGGTCATCCACCGGCACACTGGCGACCCGGGCGCCCATCGCCTGGAACAACTGGCGTGCGGGGCTGTAGCCAGGGTCTTCCATGGCGACGATGCTGCCTGGTTCCAGCACTACGCGGGCCAGCAGGTCCAGCCCCTGTTGCGCGCCATTGGTGACCACGATGTCGTCATCGCGGCATTTGACGCCTCGGGAAAAGGCGATATGCCCGGCGATGGCACTGCGCAGTGCTGGCAAGCCTTCGGGTTGGCTGTAGAAGCCGCTGTTCTGGGCAATGCGGCGCAGCGCGTCCTGAGTGCAGCGTCGCCATTCGTCTTGTGGGAACTGATTGCGGCTGGTGGCGCCGCCGAGAAATTCGTAGCGCAGGAGGTTGTCGCGTGTGGGGTGGCGCATCGGCGAGGGCAGCGCCTGCCATTTAGCCAGGTTGTTGGCGCAGGCCAGGTCGGTGGCAGTTTGCAGGCGATCCGCAGGGGGCGCCCAAGCGTTAACGAAGGTGCCACGACCGATCTTTCCCACCAGCAAGCCTTCATAGGTCAACGTGGCGTAGGTATCGGACACGGTCTTGCGCGATACGCCCAACTGCTCGGCCAGCAGGCGACTGGGCGGCAGTTGCGCGCCTGCCGCGAGACGCCCGGCCGCAATGGCTTCGCGCAATTGCTGATAAAGCTGGGCCGCCAGGTCCTTGCGGCCTTTGATGACGATGTGCAGTTCCATGTTTCACTCTGAGACAAATCGATCTACGCCAAGGTTACGCGTAAATCGACCTGTAGAAACCCGGGCGAAGTCAGGAGAGGAAACCACCGTCTACATTCAGCGACACACCGGTGGTGTAGCTGGACGCGTCACTCGCCAGAAACAGCACCGCGCCGGCCATCTCGCTTGGGTCGGCCACACGCTTGAGCGGGATCTGCGCCAGGGCCATTTTCAGGATCGCATCGTTTTTCACCAGCGCCGAGGCGAACTTGGTGTCCGTCAGGCCCGGCAGCAGGGCGTTGCAACGGATACCGAATTCAGCGCATTCCTTGGCGAACACTTTGGTCATGTTGATCACCGCGGCTTTGGTCACCGAGTAGATGCCTTGGAAGACACCCGGCGAGATGCCGTTGATCGAGGCCACGTTGATGATGCTGCCGCCGCCGTTTTCGCGCATCAGCTTGCCGGCTTCCACCGACATGAAGAAGTAGCCGCGAATGTTCACGTCAACGGTCTTCTGGAACGCGCCCAGATCGGTGTCCAGCACGTTGCAGAACTGCGGGTTGGTGGCTGCGTTGTTGACCAGAATATCCAGGCGGCCGAACTGCTCGCGAATGCCGGCGAACACCTGGCTAATCTGCTCCATTTCACCAATATGGCAGGCAACCGCAGTGGCCTTGCCGCCGTCGGCGATGATTGCGTCGGCCACATGCTGGCAGCCTTCTAGCTTGCGGCTGGAGACGATCACATGGGCGCCTTGCTGGGCCAGCAACTTGGCGATGGCCTCACCGATGCCACGGCTGGCGCCGGAGACAAACGCAATTTTGCCGTCGAGGTCGAACAGATGAGTCTTGGACATGGGGGTTCCTTGTTTTTGTGCGATCAGAGGGCTGATTTAGCGATTACCTTCAGGCTCATTTGCTCCAGCAGTGAGTTCATGTGAATGAACTGAGCAAAGCGTTTGTCCTGGGTCTGGCCATGGAAGAAACGGTAGTAGATCTGCTGCACGATGCCGGCCAGGCGGAACAGGCCGTAGGTGTAGTAGAAGTCGAAATTATCGATCTGGATGCCCGACCGTTCGGCGTAGTAGTCGACGAACTCGCGGCGGGTGAGCATCCCGGGCGCATTGCTTGGCTGGCGGCGCATCAGTTGCACCGGCGCGGGGTCGGCGGCCTCTATCCAGTAGGCGAGGGTGTTGCCCAAGTCCATCAGCGGATCGCCGAGTGTGGTGAGCTCCCAGTCCAGTACGCCGATGATCTGCATCGGGTTGTGTGGGTCGAGGATCACGTTGTCGAAGCGGTAGTCGTTATGCACGATGCTTGATGTCGGGTGGTCGGCCGGCATCTTGTCGTTGAGCCAGGCCCGCACTGCCTCCCATTTGGGCGCATCGGGGGTCAGGGCCTTTTCGTAGCGGTCGCTCCAGCCGCGAATCTGGCGCGCCACATAGCCCTCGGGCTTGCCCAGGTCGGCCAGTCCGCAGGCGTTGTAGTCGACTTGGTGCAGCTCGACGAACTTGTCGATAAAGCTTTTGCACAGTGCTTCGGTCTTGGTTGCATCCAGCCCCAGCTCAGGCGGCAGGTCGGAGCGCAGGATGATGCCCTTGACGCGTTCCATCACGTAGAACTCAGCGCCGATCACCGACTCATCGGTGCAATGCACATAGGCTTTGGGGCAATACGGGAAGCCATCTTTTAGCTGATTGAGAATGCGGAATTCACGGCCCATGTCATGGGCTGACTTGGCCTTGTGACCGAAGGGCGGGCGGCGCAGGACGAATTCCTGCCCAGGGTATTCCAACAGGTAAGTCAGGTTGGACGCGCCGCCGGGGAACTGACTGATCGCAGGCGTGCCGCTCAGGCCCGGGATATGGGCCTTGAGATAGGGATCGATCAGGCCAGCATCAAGTTCTTCGCCTGGGCGAATCTGGGTCGATTGGTCGTTCAGCGCCATGCTTATCCCTTCTGCTTATTCTAAAGGCCTTGGACTATTTCCTAATCTAATGCGCACGACCGCCCAGCGACAAGGTCGGGGCGGCTTAATAGGTTAGCGTGTTGGATGATGATCAGCGTGCCTGATTGGTCATTTTACGGGCGCGGGTAACACGACCGGCGTGAGCACTGGTCGGCCGGCGAAGTACTCCACCAGATTGTCGGCCACCCGTTGCACGGTGTCGTGAGCGGCTTCCGGTGAAAGGCCGGCCACATGGGAGGTGAGTACGGTATTGCTCAGGTGCTTGAGGGCGTCGGGCACCTTGGGTTCGTCGTCGAATACATCCAGCGCAGCCCCGCCAATGCGGCGCTGTTCAAGGGCGGTGATCAGGTCGGCGGTAACCACCACGCTGCCACGGCCAATATTGACCAAGTAGCCATTCGGCCCCAGAGCATCCAGGGCGTGACGATCAATCAGGTGACGGGTGCTCGGGCCACCGGGCGTGGCCAGGATCATGAAGTCCGAAGTGCGCGCCAGCTCCACGGCGCTGGCGCAGTAGGTGTAGTCCACATCATCACGGGGCTGACGGTTGTGATAGCTCACTTCCATACCGAATCCGAGGGCGGCGCGCTTGGCGATTTCCAGGCCCACGGCGCCCAAGCCAAGAATGCCCAGTTGCTTGCCGCCCAGGGAAGGGCGCATCACCTTGGGCCATTCACCGCGCCGCACGGCGACGTCGGTCTGCGGGATGCCGCGCACCAGGGACAGCAACAGCGCCATAGCGTGATCCGCCACCGACGGCGCATTCACCCCGGCGCCGTTGGTCACGACAATCCCACGATCGCTGGCGGCCTGCAGGTCAACATGTTCGTAACCGGCGCCGATCACACAGATGATTTCCAGCAGCGGCAGCGCGGCGATTTCGTCGGCGTAAAGGCCCAGGGGGCCGCGGGTCAACACGGCGTTGATCTGGCCGCCATGGCGCTTGATGGCTTGGGCTCGTTCAGCTGGGGTTGGCGCCAGGATCACATGAAAGTCATTGCTCTCGATGATTTGCAGGTAGTCGTTGATGGTTTCAACCAGGACCAGAACAGTGGTGGTCATCGGACGGCTCTTCCTTGTGGGGCGGGATGGAAGAGAGAGTATGCGACATTTTATAGGGCGGTGATGCAAGGTCCGCAGGGGGCGGGTAGAGGGCAGTGAATCCATAGCATGGATCCACGCCCTGGTGAGTCGCGCAGTCTTAGCCGATGCGAGGCATTGGGATCATTGTGTTGTTCGGTTTGGGCGCGGCAGCATATTCAATGCCGTTGAAAGGGAAGCTGGGAGGCTGCTGTGGCTTGGGCTTATCTTGTGCCGCGATTTGATCGGCAATATGCATCGCCACGCTGTCGACCAAGTGGCCGGCGTGGGACAGATTGAGGTTTGAAATCGTCATGGTTGAATCTCCAAGGTTCGTGATAAGGCTCCCTCTGAGTGGGCGAAATAGGCGTCACGTTCCTGACTGGAACAAGTTGTCGTCAATTGGATTGATCTGCTTCGTACAACCATTCCTCAGCTAAGTCTTTGCTTATTCAAAAGAATCCCGGACAATCCGGCCCCTTCTATGGTCGGGGCGCTGCCTGTCAGGTTTTTCTGACTCGTCCCGGCCGTGTAAATGCGGAGATCCGACCGGATGAATGATCAGGCCAATAGCGTCGACGAACGCTATGCAACGACACCTGCAACCCTCACAAGCTGGAGCCGCCAGGACACCACCTGGATGCTTGGCCTGTTCGGCACCGCCATTGGCGCCGGTACCTTGTTCCTGCCAATCAACGCCGGCCTGGGCGGTTTCTGGCCGCTGGTGATCCTGGCAGTGCTGGCGTTTCCGATGACCTTCTTTGCCCACCGTGGGCTGACCCGTTTTGTGCTCTCCGGCCGTGAAGGTTCGGACATTACTGATGTGGTCGAAGAGCATTTCGGTATCAAAGCGGGTGCACTGATCACCTTGCTGTACTTCTTCGCGATTTTCCCGATCCTGCTGATCTACAGCGTGGCCCTGACCAACACGGTCAGCAGCTTTATGGAGCACCAGTTGCACATCATGCCGCCGCCACGGGCGCTGCTGGCGTTTGTGCTGATCCTCGGCCTGCTGGCGGTGGTGCGTTGCGGCGAACAAGTGATCGTCAAGGCCATGAGCATGATGGTGTACCCGTTTATCGTCGCCTTGCTGTTCCTTGCGGTGTACCTGATCCCGCATTGGAACGGTGGCATCCTCAGCACCGCGAGTGTGGTCCCGGCGCCTTCGGCCTTGCTCAATACCCTGTGGCTGGCGATTCCGGTGATGGTGTTCTCGTTCAACCACTCGCCGATCATCTCGGCGTTTGCGGTTGACCAGAAGCGCCAGTACGGCGAACACGCCGATGAGCGCAGTTCGCAGATCCTGTCCCGCGCGCACCTGTTGATGGTGGTGATGGTGCTGTTCTTCGTGTTCAGCTGCGTGCTGACCCTGTCGCCGGCCCAGTTAGCTGAAGCGAAGGCGCAGAACCTGTCGATCCTGTCGTACCTGGCCAACCACTTCAACAACCCGACCATCGCGTTCGCTGCACCGTTGATCGCGTTCGTGGCGATTGCCAAGTCGTTCCTCGGTCATTACATCGGCGCGAGCGAAGGCCTCAAGGGTCTGGTGCTCAAAAGCGGTCGCCGTCCAGCTGCGAAGACGCTGGACCGTATGACTGCGGGCTTCATGCTGGTGGTGTGCTGGATCGTCGCCACGCTGAACCCCAGCATCCTCGGCATGATCGAGACCCTGGGCGGGCCAATCATTGCGTCGATCCTGTTCCTGATGCCGATGTACGCGATCCGCAAGGTGCCGGCCATGGCCAAGTACCGTGGGCACGCGTCCAACGTGTTTGTCACCGCAGTGGGCCTGGTGGCAATTACTGCATTGATTTACTCGCTGCTGTCCTGAACCCAGGGCTCACGCAAGCAAGCCGATTCGCGCATAGCGCGAATCGGCTTTTTTTTGCCCGCGCAAAAGCTGATGCGGCTCAACCGCAGCCGAGCAATGGGGGCTAAGCTTACGCACGCTTTTTGCCAGGATGGGTTGGGCCGATTGAAGACTGAAACCGATGCACCCGTTGCCGTACCGTCGAACCGCATCCAAGACCTGCTGGCTGGCTTATCCATCGCGGGTTTGCTGCTGCCGGAAGCCGTCGCCTATTCCAGTATCGCCGCGCTGCCGCCCCAGGCCGGGGTGATCGCTTTATTTGCAGGCCTGGTGTGCTACGGCCTGTTCGGCACTAGCCGCTTTGCGATTGTTTCGGCTACCTCGTCGTCGGCGGCCGTTTTGGCGGCGGCGACGGCGAGCCTGGCGGGAGATGATCCGGCATTGAGGCTTTCCCTGGCCTTCGGGCTGGTACTGCTCACCGGGGTGTTTTTCCTGTTGGCCGGCCTGTTGAAACTTGGCGGCGTCACTTCGTTTATCGCCAAGCCCGTGTTGCGTGGCTTCGCCTTCGGCCTGGCGCTGACCATCATCCTCAAGCAATTGGCCAGTGTGGTGGGCGTGCACCTGACCGATAACAACCTGATCCGTTTTCTGCCGCAGTTGCTGGAGCAGCTACCGCGCTGGAACTGGCCTGCGGCTCTGGTGGCGGGGCTGGCGTTGCTGGTGTTGTGGCTGTGCGCACGCTTCCCGCGTCTGCCGGGTGGTTTGGTGGTCGTGGTGCTCGGCATCGCTGCCGGGCAGTACTTGGACCTGCAGGCCTATGGCGTGGCGCAGATCGGCATGATCGACCTGCGCCTGGAGCTGGGGCATTTGCCGGTGCTGCCGTTTGCCGACTGGCTGCGCCTCGGGGAATTGGCGTTTGCGCTGGTGATGATCCTGTACGCGGAGTCCTACGGCTCTATCAGTTCGTTCGCGCTCAAGCATGGCGACCGCGTGTCCTCCAACCGTGACTTGCTTGCGCTGGGAGTGGCCAACCTGGTCTCCGGTCTGTTCCACGGCATGCCGGCCGGTGCCGGGTATTCGGCGACGTCGGCCAACGAGGCGGCCGGCGCCTATTCGCGCCTGGCGGGGATTGTCGCGGCGCTGGTGATATTGCTGATCGTGCTGACGGTGCTGCCCTATGTCGCGCTCACGCCGGAGCCGGTGCTGGCGGCGGTCGTCATCTATGCTCTGGGTCGAGGCTTGAGTTTGCAGCCGCTGGGGCGTTATTTCCTGTGGCGCCGCGATCGCGTGCTGGTGATTTGTGCGGTGGCGGCGGTGCTGGTGCTGGGCGTGCTGGATGGTTTGCTGCTCGCGGTCGCAATCAGTGTGATGTTGATGCTGCGCCAGATGTCGTCAGCCGACATTCAAGTGTTGGGCCGCCTGGGTGACAGCCATGACTTTGTCGACCGCCTGCACCATGCCGATGCCCTGGCCGTCCCGGGGGTATTGATCGTACGGCCCAGCGAAGCGCTGTTTTTTGCGAATGCCGAGCGCATCCTGGGCGCGGCCTTGCGCCTGATGCGTCATTCCCAGGCGCAGGCGGTAGTGTTGAGCCTGGAAGAATCGCCGGACCTCGACGGCACCAGCATCGAAGCGCTGGCGGCTTTTTTTGCGCAAGTACACGGGGAGGGCAAGCGCCTGGTACTTGCCCGCCTGCGGCATGACGCGCGCGAGGTGTTGCAGGGGCTGCCCGAAGCATTGGCGTCCCATGTGCTGCTCAGTGGCTTGAGCGTCGATGGCGCGGTGCAGTTGGCGCTGGAGGTGAGCAAAGCGTGACGCGTGGGGATTGCTCCAAATAGCGGTGGGTCAGTGGCAGATGCATCAACTGACACTACCCCATCGGGGGCAAGCCCCCTCCCACATTTGGATCGGTGTCATCAGCCAGCTCACCTTGAGGATCAGGCGGTGGTGCGGTTGAAGGTATAAGGTCGCCCGATGCGGTCAAAACTGTGGGAGGGGACAAGCCCCCTCCCATATTTGGAACGGTGTCTTCAGCCAGCTCACCTTGAGGGTCAGGCGGTGGTGCGGTTGAAGGTATAAGGTCGCCCGATGCGGTCAAAACTGTGGGAGGGGACAAGCCCCCTCCCATATTTGGAACGGTGTCTTCAGCCAGCTCACCTTGAGGGTCAGGCGGTGGTGCGGTTGAAGGTATAAGGTCGCCCGATGCGGTCAAAACTGTGGGAGGGGACAAGCCCTCTCCCACATTTGGAGCGGTGTCTTCAGCCAGCCCACCTTGAGGATCAGACGGTGGTGCGGTTGAAGGTATAAGGACGCTCGTCGAGGTCAAAGCTGTGGGAGGGGGCAAGCCCTCTCTCACATTTGGATCGGTGTCTTCAGCCAGCCCACCTTGAGGATCAGACGGTGGTGCGGTTGAAGGTATAAGGTCGCCCGATGCGGTCAAAACTGTGGGAGGGGGCAAGCCCTCTCTCACATTTGGATCGGTGTCTTCAGCCAGCTCACCTTGAGGATCAGACGGTGGTGCGGTTGAAGGTATAAGGTCGCCCGATGCGGTCAAAACTGTGGGAGGGGGCTTGCTCCCGATAGCGGTGGGTCAGTGACAGAGGGATCAATTGAATGTGTTTGTATTCCAGGCATAAAAAAACGCCGCGTATCTTGCGATACGCGGCGTTTTTGTTACATCAACACCTTAGGCTTGAATCACCGGGATGTTGGCGCTTGCTGCGATCTTGCGGAACTCAGCGATCTGGTCGAAGTTCAGGTAGCGGTAGACGTCGCTGGCCATGGTGTCCAGTTTCGCCGCGTAGCCCATGTACTCTTCGACGGTCGGCAGGCGACCCAGGGTGGAGGCTACTGCCGCCAGCTCAGCCGAGGCCAGGTAGACGTTGGCACCATCACCCAGACGGTTAGGGAAGTTACGGGTCGAGGTCGACACAACAGTCGAGTTCGGTTCTACACGTGCCTGGTTACCCATGCACAGCGAGCAACCCGGCATTTCCATGCGCGCGCCAGCCTTGCCGTAGATGCCGTAGTAGCCTTCTTCGGTCAGTTGGTGAGCGTCCATCTTGGTCGGCGGCGAGAGCCACAGACGGGTAGGCAGCTGACCCTTGACCTGCTCCAGCAACTTACCGGCAGCGCGGAAGTGACCGATGTTGGTCATGCACGAACCGATGAACACTTCGTCGATCTTCTCGCCGGCAACACTCGACAGCAGACGAGCGTCGTCCGGGTCGTTTGGTGCGCAGAGGATCGGCTCGTTGATTTCGGCCAGGTCGATCTCGATGATTTCGGCGTATTCCGCGTCGGCATCGGCTTCCATCAGCTCTGGGTTGGCTACCCAGGCTTCCATCGCTTGAGCGCGACGTTCCAGGGTGCGTGCATCGCCGTAGCCTTCGCCGATCATCCAGCGCAGCAGGGTGATGTTGGAGTTCAGGTACTCGGTGACGGACTCTTTCGACAGCTTGATGGTGCAACCGGCAGCCGAACGTTCGGCCGAGGCGTCGGACAGCTCGAAAGCCTGTTCCAGCGTCAGGTCGTTCAGGCCTTCGATTTCCAGGATGCGGCCGGAGAAGGCGTTTTTCTTGCCTTTCTTCTCGACAGTCAACAAACCGGACTGGATCGCGTAGTAAGGAATGGCATGAACCAGGTCACGCAGGGTGATGCCAGGTTTCATTTTGCCTTTGAAGCGCACCAGGATCGATTCCGGCATGTCCAGTGGCATTACGCCAGTGGCTGCGGCGAACGCGACCAGACCGGAACCGGCCGGGAACGAGATGCCCATCGGGAAGCGGGTGTGGGAGTCACCACCGGTACCGACGGTATCCGGCAGCAGCATGCGGTTCAGCCAGCTGTGGATGATGCCGTCGCCCGGACGCAGCGATACACCGCCACGGGTCATGATGAAGTCAGGCAGTGTGTGGTGGGTGGTCACGTCGATCGGCTTTGGATAAGCCGCGGTGTGGCAGAAAGACTGCATTACCAGATCGGTCGAGAAGCCCAGGCACGCCAGGTCTTTCAGTTCGTCACGGGTCATAGGACCGGTGGTGTCCTGGGAACCCACGGTGGTCATCTTCGGTTCGCAGTACGTACCTGGACGAACGCCTTTGCCTTCCGGCAGGCCGCAGGCCTTGCCGACCATTTTCTGGGCCAGGGTGAAACCCTTGCCAGTGTCGACCGGTGCTTCAGGCAGCTTGAACAGGTCGGTGGGGCCCAGACCCAATTCGGCGCGAGCCTTGTCGGTCAGGCCACGGCCGATGATCAGCGGGATACGGCCGCCGGCGCGAACTTCGTCCAACAGGACCGGAGTCTTCATTTCGAAGGTGGTCAGGACTTCATCGGTGCCGTGTTTGCAGACTTTGCCAGCATGAGGATACAGGTCGATCACGTCGCCCATGTTCATGTTGGTCACGTCGAATTCGATTGGCAGTGCGCCAGCATCTTCCATGGTGTTGTAGAAGATCGGAGCGATCTTGCTGCCGAAGCAGAAACCGCCGGCACGCTTGTTCGGTACGTAAGGTACGTCGTCGCCGAAGAACCACAGTACCGAGTTGGTAGCGGATTTACGCGAAGAGCCGGTACCGACCACGTCACCGACGTAGGCGATCGGGAAGCCTTGGCCGCGCATTTCTTCGATCTGCTTCATCGGGCCGGTCTTGCCTTGCTCATCCGGCACGATGCCTTCGCGAGCCATTTTCAGCATGGCCAAGGCGTGCAGCGGGATGTCAGGGCGGGACCAGGCGTCCGGAGCAGGGGACAGGTCGTCGGTGTTGGTTTCGCCGGTGACCTTGAATACGCGCAGGCTGATCTTGTCGGCCAGGGTAGGGCGGTTGCGGAACCATTCGCCGTCAGCCCAGGACTGGATTACGGCTTTAGCGTGCTCGTTGCCGTTGCGGGCTTTTTCGGCGACGTCGTGGAACGCGTCGAACATCAGCAGGGTGTGCTTGAGTTGGGCCGCGGCGACAGGCGCCAGCTCGGCGTCGTCCAGCAGCTCGACCAACGTCACGATGTTGTAGCCGCCTTGCATGGTGCCGAGCAGTTCAACAGCGCGTTTCTTGTCGATCAGGGGGGAAGTGGCTTCGCCCTTGGCCAGGGCAGACAGGAAACCGGCCTTGACGTAGGCAGCTTCGTCAACACCAGGTGGAATGCGGTTGGTGATCAGGTCAACGAGGAATTCTTCTTCGCCGGCTGGAGGATTTTTCAGCAGCTCGACCAGGCCTGCGGTTTGTTCGGCGTTAAGCGGCTGGGGAACAATACCCAGGGCTGCACGCTCTTCGATATGTTTGCGGTAGGCTTCAAGCACAGTTATTACCCTCATCAGTGGTCCCACGGGACGCTCATCCAGAAATGAACGGCACGCATGCGCTCGGGGGCTTTTTGGGCCGCAAAGCCAGCGCTGCCGGCATTCCTCACAGAAGCTGCTTTCAAAGTTTTACGCCTGCAGAACGGAGCTGATGAGGGTTGGCGCGGTTGTTGACCTACCGGGGTCAAGTCCGCGCCAACACCGTTCTGAAGGAACGACTGTGCTCGTGACGCTTTGAAAACAGCTTCCAGCGGATTATTGGCGCCTTACAAGGCCGGATGATTCTACGGCAAAAAATTTCTAAAGGTAAGTTGCCATGGCAAGTTTGCTGGGTGATCAACCTTAGACAAAGGGCTAACATGGCGCACTGTTTCGCTGATTTGTGTGTCATTGCCCATGTCCAACCAAACCATCAAGACCCCCTGCGTCGGCCTGTGCTCCACGGTTTACGGCGATCTGGTGTGCCGTGGCTGCAAGCGCTTCCACCACGAAGTAATCCTGTGGAATGGCTATAGCGAAGAAGAAAAACGTGCGGTATGGCTGCGCCTGGAGCAACTGCTGGTGCAGGTGATGGCCGGCAAACTGGAGATTTTCGACCCCAAGACCCTGCGCGGTCAGTTGGAGCAGCGCAAGATCCGCTTCGTGCCGCACCAATCCGAGTACTGCTGGGCATACCAGTTGATTGCGCGCGGGGCGCGGGTCATCAATAACCTGGAGGCGTACGGCATGGTGCTGTTGCCGGAGTTTCGTGATTGGGCGTTGCCGGAACTGCGCGATGCCATCGACCGTGAGTTCTTTATCCTGTCCGAGGCCCACTACCAGCGCTATATCGCCCCAGGGTTCCTCAGGGATGCGCTCTCTACCTGACGGCAAAAATCGGAATGTGGGAGGGGGCAAGCCGCCCCCCACATTGGACGTCGGTTATCGGGAGGATAGGCGTCAGGGTTTGGTGACCAGCTCTTCCAGGTGATCCATCAATGTCTGCGGCTTGAGCACCAACACATCACTTTCCACAGCATCCAGCACCACCTCCGCCGTGTTGCCGATCAGTGCACCGGAAATTCCGGTGCGCGCTACGGTACCGATGATGGTCACTGCTGCCTGCCACTTGTGCGCCGCGAAGGGAATCAGCACATCCGCCGGGCCTTCCTCGATATGCAGGTGCGCGTCGTCCACGTCGAACTCAGCCTGGAACGCCTGGCACTGCTCGCGGTAGCGCGCTTCGATGGTTTCCTTGAGTTGGAACGTCGGGTCCGCCGCTGACAGCATCGGCGACGGATGGGCGCTGATCACGTGCAGCTGCGCCTTGGCGAGGCTGGCGATGTCGAAGCCATGATCAATGATCGAATTGTGCAGCGAACGGTGCTCGCTGTCGGTATTGCCCACATCAATTGCTGCCAGGATCACCCCGCCAGCCCATGGCGTGGACGTCTTGACCAGCAACACCGGTGTCGGGCAAAAGCGCAGCAGCTTCCAGTCCGCCGGTGTCAGCAGCGCCTTCTTCAGCGGGCTGTCGGGAAAATGTTGCTTGATCACCAAACCGCAGCCTTCAGCCTGCTGCACATCAATGATGGTTTCATGCAGGCTGGCATTCCACGCCTGTTCGGTGGTCACGCTGTAGCCATCCTCCTGCAATCCCGCCTTGAGCAGGCTCAACAGCGCCGAATGCTCATGGTTTTTATCGCAGACCAGCAAGTGCAGGTGCGCGCCGGTAACCTCGGCGATCAGCTTGGCGCGCTTGAGGGCCAGGCTTTCCGAATGCTCGGGCTCGATGACCACCAGGATACTGCGGATGGCTTGCATGGTCGGGATCTCCAAAAGAGTGGGCGTGGAATAACTATAGTTGCTGCCCGGCAGCCGTCATGTTGATGCACATCAAGGCCGGTGGCTGGTGGTCTGCGGCGTGGTCGGTATAATCGCCGGCCTTTTGTGATCCTTTTGCCCGTGAGCCCGATGAACCTGCCAGAAATCCACGAATTCCTCGGTTGCCGCACCCCCGACGCCTGGGTCCAGGCTGCGTTGGCCGATCAGGAAACGCTGCTGATCGACCACAAGAACTGCGAATTCAAGGCCGCGAGCACCGCCTTGAGCCTGATCGCCAAGTATCACGGCCATGTCGACCTGATCAACATGATGTCGCGCCTGGCCCGCGAAGAACTGGTGCACCACGAACAGGTCATGCGCCTGATGAAAAAGCGCAAGATTGAACTGCGCCAGTTGCATGCCAGCCGGTATGCCTCGGGCTTGCGCAAAGTCGTGCGCAACCATGAACCGGTGAAATTGGTGGATACGTTGGTAGTCGGGGCGTTTATCGAGGCGCGCAGTTGCGAGCGTTTCGAAGCGTTGGTGCCGCATTTGGACGAAGAACTCAGCAAGTTCTACTTCGGCCTGCTGAAAAGCGAAGCGCGGCATTTCCAGGGTTACCTGAAGCTGGCCTACCAGTATGGCGATGCAAAGGATATCGCCCAGGTGATCGAGCGGGTGAGGGCGGCCGAGCAGGAATTGATTGAGTCACCTGACGTCGAGTTTCGCTTTCACAGTGGTGTGCCGGCCTGAGGCGACGGCCATGCCGATCAGCGCGGTGATCCCGGTCAGCAGCAGGATCACCGTTTGCGTGCCCAAGGGTGCTGTCAGCACGGCAATCACCAGGCCGGCCAAGGGCTGTGGCAGGTTATTGAGTAAGGTGATCATGCCGACGGTCTTGCCAAAGTCCTCTACCGGGATGACCTGCTGGCGCACGCTGCGCATATACACGCTGTACATCTTGTCGAAGCCTATAACCAGCAGGAAGCCAAGGCTGTAAGCCCACAGGTTGGGGCTGACCGCCATGATCAGCGCGCCCACAGTGATCAGTCCGTAAGACACACCGCCGAGGCGTTTTAACGGCAAGGTCGTGCGCGACAGGTAGAACAGAATCACGATAGTCACCAGCGCACCTGCCGCTTGCAGCAGCGCGTAGGCATCCTTGTCGGCGTTGAAATCGCCAGTGACCATGGCGGCGGAAGTGGCCAGGGTGGCGCCAATGAGCAGGTTCACGCCCACCGTCAGCGCAATCAGGCGTTTCAACCCCGGCAGGTTGCGGATATGCGCGACGGCGATGCGCAGCGGTTGCAGCCAGATATCACGGTGCTGCTGATGGGGCTGCGGGTTGACTGAGGTGTTACGTTGCCACGCGCGCATCGCCAGGTCTGCCAACACGAACAGCCCTGCAACCCCCAGCACTACCCAATGCCAGGCCCACACCTCCAGCATCAGCGCGGCCAACAACGGCCCCAGTACCAGGCCGGATTGGTCGGCGATCTGGGAGTAGGACAACGTCTTGGCATAGCTGTATTGCGCAAAGATATGCGGCATCAGCACCTCCCGGGCCATGATGCCTTGGGTGGTCAGCACCCCACATAGCGCGGACAGCAGCACCAGCCAGTAGATACCGTCGAACATCCCGTAAAGCGCCACAGCCACCACACAGGCCAGCGCCCGGTAGACCTGGCTGATATGCAGGATACGCACGGGCGAATACTTGTCGCACACGGCGCCGCACACCGGGAAGGCCAGGAAGCGTGGCAGCGACTCGATAAAAAAGGCCAGGCCCGCCCACGACGCACTTTGGGTGGTTTGAAATACGATCAGCGGCACGATAAACAACAGGATCTGATCCGCCAGACGCGACAGGAACAGCGAAACAAAGAACGCCAGGTAATCCTTACGCATACAACTCCCTGTGATTGGCGTTAAAGAATGCAGGCGATTTGTAAAAAACTCTTAAAAACATGAAGCTTCAGCGACGCCCGTTGGCTATCTGCTTCAGTTGCCCAGCTTGCCACCTATAATGCCGCCTCTTCAATCCGCGTGCGCGCACTGAGAACGTATGGAAAACCTGGGTCAGGGTAAGGTTCTGCTTGTTGAGGACGACGAGAAGCTGGCGGGGCTGATCGCGCATTTTTTATCACAACATGGCTTCGAGCCTCGCGTGGTACACCGAGGTGATGAAGCCTTGGCGGCGTTCCTGGCGTTCAAACCGAAAATGGTCGTACTCGATCTGATGCTGCCGGGCCAGAGCGGCCTACAGGTGTGCCGCGAGATTCGCAGTGTGTCCGACGCTCCCATCGTGATCCTCACCGCCAAGGAGGATGACCTGGACCATATCCTCGGACTGGAATCCGGCGCCGACGACTACGTGATCAAACCGATCAAACCGCCGGTGCTGCTGGCGCGCCTGCGTGCGCTGCAACGCCGCCAATTGCCGGAGCCTACCGTACGCGGGGCGCTGGCGTTCGGTCGGTTGGCCATCGACCGCAGTTGCCGGGTCGTCAGTCTGGGGGACGACAAGATCGACCTCACCACCATGGAGTTCGAATTGCTGTGGTTGCTGGCCAGCAACGCCGGCACCATTCTTTCTCGCGATGACATTCTCAACCGCATGCGCGGCATCGCGTTCGACGGCCTTAACCGCAGCGTCGACGTCTACATCAGCAAACTGCGCGGCAAACTCAATGACAACCCACGTGAGCCGGTGTGTATCAAGACGATCTGGGGCAAGGGGTATCTATTCAATCCGTTTGCTTGGGAGGTCTAGATGCTGCGCTTATACATGCGCCTGTACATCATCCTCGCGCTGGGGTTGGCGGGGGCGATTTGGCTGGTCAACTACACCTTTGATGAGCTGCTGCCCGAAGCCAACGAAACCTATAATCGCGAAGCCATGCGTGGCCCGGCGTACGGTCTGGTGGAGCAGTTGCGCCCGTTGCCAGCCGATGCGCGCCCGGCGCGGCTGGCCCAATTGCAGCCACATTATGGTTTGCTGCTGAAACTGGTCCAGCGTGATGAATTGGCCCTGACCCCCCGTGAACAACAATTGTTGGCGGCCGGCCACTTGGTAGTGCGTGGCGATTTCATGGAGTTCATCGCCTCGGTCGACAGCGGTCCACAACTGCTCGAAATCAAACTGCCGGCAGAGCCGAAATGGCTATACCTGTGGGCCTACAGCCTGTTGGGTCTGTGCCTGGCGGTAGTGCTGTATTTCTGGGTGCGTCCGCATTGGCGTGACTTGGAGCACATCCGTCTGGCCGCACAACGTTTTGGCGACAACGACCTCGGCTCGCGCATCCTGCTGCCGCGCCGCTCCACCGTGCGCGAACTGGCCGGGCACTTCAATCAGATGGCCGAGCGTATCGAGAGCCTGATCGCCAACCAGCGCGAACTCACCAATGCGGTGTCCCATGAGCTGCGTACGCCAATTGCACGATTGTCGTTTGAGCTCGACCAACTCAAGCAGCAGGCCGACCCGCGTCAGCGCAGCGAATTGATCGCCGATATGTACGCCGACCTGGGCGAGCTGGAGGAAATGGTCTCCGAACTGCTGACCTACGCCAGCCTGGAACGCGGCGCGACCCAGGTCACTCGCGAGCGCATCGAAGCCCATAGCTGGCTCGACAGCGTGATCGGTAGCGTGGCCCTGGAGGCGGAGGCGGCGGGCATACACTTGTCGTTGCGCACCTGCGAAGTGGACGTGATCCAGATCGAGCCGCGTTTCATGGCGCGAGCGGTGATCAACCTGCTGCGCAATGCCATCCGTTACGCCGAGCACCGTGTGGACATTTCACTGATCAAATTCGGCAACGGTTATGAAGTGCGGGTATGTGACGACGGCCCGGGTGTACCCGAGGAGAGCCGGGCGAAGATCTTCCAACCGTTTATGCGCCTGGATGCCAGCCGTGATCGCCGTACCGGCGGCTTCGGCCTGGGCCTGGCGCTGGTGCAGCGAGTGTCCCAATGGCATGGCGGGCAGGTGCATGTGCAGGATTCGGAGCGGGGTGGGGCGTCGTTTCGGATGACGTGGGCGAATACTGAATAACGTTTATGAACACGATGAAGGTCAAATGTGGTGGAAGGCTTGCTATGGCTGAGCAAGCCCTTCATCACAGGGTGGGCTCGTGTCCGGCTTTAATGGTCCAGCGCACTCAACACTGCATGGGCGACTTTCACCCGCTCTGCATTCGGGTAGTTCTTGTTCGCCAGAATCACCACCCCTAATCCCTTGCTCGGCACGTAGGCCACATAGGCGCCAAAACCATTGGTGGAGCCGGTCTTGTTCACCAGCGTGTTGGCGTGGGGCGCTTGGGCAGGGGTTAGCCAGTTCACCTTGTGCGGCTCCATGGCCATTGGTGTGGAGTTGCCGTCAGTCAACGCATCGAGCGTGATGGGATAAGGGTACATTTCCCATCCCAGCCCTTGGGTCATGCCGTCGACGGTGTAGTAGCCGGTATGAGTGATGCTGACCGCGCGTTGCACGGCGCTTTCCAGCTTCGCCGGGTTCATGTTGGCTTGCACATAACGCAGCAAGTCCGAGGCGCTGGTCTTGATGCCGTAAGCCTCACTGTCCATGGCGCCGGGGCCGACGCGCACCGGTTTGCCATCCTTGCCGTAGCCTTGTGCGTAGAGGCTCATCTGACTCGGCGGCACCTTGACGAAGGTGTGCTTGAGCCCAAGTTTGGGCAGCAGGGTTTTTTCCATCGCCTGATCGAACGGTTGCTTGAGGCTCTGCGCCGTCAGGTAGCCGAACAGGCCCAGGCTCGGGTTGGAATACAAACGCTGGGTGCCTGGGGCGAAGTCGGCCTTCCACTGCTGGAAGTAGCTGATCATGTGCTGATTGTTGTCATCCTCCGGTGGAAATTGCAGAGGCAGGCCGCCGGCGGTGTAGGTGCCGAGGTTAAGAATGCTGATGTGATCAAACTTGCCGCCACCCAAGGCTGGAAGGTAGTCGCTGGCCGGGGCCGAAAGCTTGAGTTTGCCGGTAGCCGCCGCATAACCGGCGAGGGTGGCGGTGAAGGTTTTGCTCACCGACCCGACTTCGAACAGGGTGTTCTCGCTGACGGGCTGCCCCGTTTCCTGGGAGGCGACGCCGTAGTTGAAATAGTGCGCTTTGCCGTCCTGAACCACGCCGACCACAAGACCGGCAATGGCCTGTTGCTGCATCAGCGGCTTGACACTCGCGTCCACCACCGCCTGCAGATCGGTCGCGGCCAGGCAGTGGCCGGTAGCGAAAAGAGCGGCTGCCGCCGTGAGATTGCGCATGCCTGAGAACATAGATAGGGGCATGAGAGTGTTTCCATGAAAGTGATCGATTAAAAAAGACCCTCGCGGGGGAGGCAAATATAGGCAGTTCGCCTGCTCTGGGCAAACGATGAAGTCTCTTGCCTGGATATAACGGGAGAAGGCCAACGTGATAATTTTTTTAGAAACATAATGAAACATTCTCCGAGGCGCATCGCTCTACCGCTACACCTGTACTGAGTTATTCCATGAAAACACCGCGCCCCTCCGCTCGTATGCCCCACCTGACCCAACTGCGAAACCTCAAGATGGCGCGCTCGGCCCACGCTTATGTGCGCGGCAGTACTGTTCAATTCTACGAGTGGCTGCACAGTTTGCCTGGACGCCGTTTGCCCCGCGGGCCAGCGATCTGGATCTGCGGCGACTGCCACGCTGGCAACCTTGGCCCCACCGGCGACACCAAGGGGCGCATCGATATGCATATCCGCGACCTGGACCAGGCAGTGATTGGCAACCCGGCCCACGACCTGGTGCGCCTGGCCTTGTCCCTGGCGACCGCCGCGCGAGGCTCGGACCTGCCGGGGGTAACCACCGCACGCATGCTTGAAGAAATGATGGTGGGCTACGAACAAGCCTTCAAAGACAAGCCCGATGAAACGCCGCCACGCCCGTCCCAGGTCAAGGCAGGGATGCGCAACGCCGTGGCGCGCACCTGGAAGCACTTGGCCCGTGAGCGCATCGAAAGCGCCCGGCCGACCATCCCGTTAGGCAAGCATTTCTGGCCGTTGTCGCGGGCCGAAAAAAGTGCGCTGAAAGTCGTCTGCGCGTCGGACGAGATCCACCAGTTGGTCACTTCGCTCAAAGGCCGGCCCAAGGATGCCAAGGTCGAACTTTTGGATTGCGCTTATTGGGTCAAGGGCTGCAGCTCCCTTGGCTTGTTGCGCTACGCGGCCTTGCTCGGTGTTGGTGATAAGGATGATCAGGCGTATTGCCTGATCGATATCAAGGAGGCGGTCGGCGCCGCCGCACCCCGGGCTGCACGGGCGAAGATGCCGAGGGACAACGCCCGCCGGGTTGTGGAAGCTGCGCGTCAGCTGTCGCCGGGCCTTGGCGAGCGGATGGTGGCGACGCGGTTTCTGGATCACGGTTTTTTTATTCGCGAACTGCTGCCTCAGGACATGAAGTTGGAGTTGGATGAGTTGAGCGAGACTGACGCGATGCACGCTGCGGGTTATTTGGCTCGGGTGGTTGGCGTAGCTCATGCCCGGCAGATGGATCGGGCGACTCGTAAGGATTGGATGGCGGTTTTGCAGGAAAACCGGTCAAGGGAGTTGGATGCGCCTTCGTGGTTGTGGACCAGCGTGGTGCAGCTGGTGGGGAGTCATGAGCAGGGGTATTTGGATCATTGCCGGCGGTATGCTTTGGAGCATTGATGTCGAGGGGGTGATGGGTTTTGCGTAGGAGAGCTGGTACATGTCTGTTTCTGCGTCAACGGCGGCCAGGGTTACGCCATTTGACTGATGGTCCCCTATCCAAATGTGGGAGGGGGCTTGCTCCCGATGGCGGCCTGACAGTCGACTCATATGTTGGTTGGGGTACATAGCCATCTCTGCGGTAACGGCGGCTTAGGGTTCCGCGCTTACAGCGGGCCACTTTCGGAAAGGTCGGAATGCCGGCCCAGCCAAAAGTAACCAAAAGGCCTTCGCCCCAACACTCGGTGCTTCGTCTGGAATCGGCATGCCCTCACTCCGGCTTGGATCTATGGCCCAGTGCGGCTAACCCGGCGTCCTGCCGGGTTGCCCACGGGTTCAAACCTGCGTTCGGCCAGCGCGTTTGACGGGGCGCTTTGTATCAAGATCAAAAGCAGGAGCAACAGCCAGAGCAGCGCCAGTCATGCCAGGTATTTGTTGAACCACCCCAGTGTTCTTTCCCATGCCAAGTTGGCGGCTGCTTCGTCATAACGGGGCGTCGAGTCATTGTGGAAGCCGTGATTGGCGCCCTTGTAGATGAACGCTTCATAGGTTGTGCCGGCCGCTTTCAAGGCTGCCTCGTAGGGCGGCCAGCCTTCGTTGATGCGTGTATCCAGCTCGCCGAAGTGCAGCATGATCGGCGCCTTGATCCGCGGTACGTCCTTGGCTTCCGGTTGGCGACCGTAGAACGAGACGGCTGCGCCCAGTTCGGGGTAGGCCACCGCTGCTGCGTTGGTCACGCCACCGCCGTAGCAGAAGCCGGTGATGCCGACTTTTCCGGTGCTGCTGTCGTGGTGCATCAGCCATTCGATGGCGGCGAAGAAGTCGTTCATCAGTTTGGTCGGGTCGACGGTCTGTTGCAGCGCCACGCCTTTTTCGTCATTGCCGGGGTAGCCGCCGACCGAGGTCAGACCGTCCGGGGCCAGGGCGATGAAGCCGGCTTTGGCCAGGCGCCGGGCGACGTCTTCGATATACGGGTTCAGGCCGCGGTTTTCGTGGACCACCACCACCGCCGGCAACTTGCCCGCAGCCTTGGCCGGGCGTACCAGGTAGCCGCGTACCGTGCCGTTGCCCTTGGGTGAGGGGTAGGTGACGTAGTCGGCGACGATGTCCGGGTCGGTGAATTTCACTTGCTCGGCCAGGGCGTAATTAGGGCTCAGGGAGGCGAGCAGGGCGGAAGCGGTCAGGCCGCCAAACGTGAACAGCGCAGCGCGGTCGAGAAACTCACGGCGGTTGATCTTGCCGTGGGCGTAGCCGTCGTAGAGTTCCAGCAGTTCGGGGGCAAAGTCTTTCGCGGTGAGACGAGTCATCGGTGCAATCCTCGATTAGCGGTGACAGTCAATGTAGACCAGCTTCAGTCCTCGCGGCCATGGGCGGCAGCGGCCAGTTGCCCGGTGTCGACGCGCACGAACACCGAGTCGCCGATTGCCGTGAGCACTTCGCCGGCGTATACCTCGCAGACCACGCGGGTTTTGCGCTCCACGTCGCCTTCGACCCTGGCGCGCAAGGTGAGGGTGACGCCCATGGGCGTGGGCTTGATGAATTTGATGCCGAGGTTGCCGGTCACGCAGTCGATGCGTGGCAGGCTGCCGGGTTCGCGTTGCTCGGTGCGGTAGTGGTAGGCCATGGCGGTCCAGTTGGAATGGCAGTCCACCAGCATGGCGATCAGGCCGCCGTAGACCAGGTCCGGCCAGCCAGTGAAGTGAGCTTCCGGCGCGTGTTGGGCGATCAAATGGATGCCGTCTGCGTCCCAGCGGCTCTTGATGTGCAGCCCGTGAGGGTTGCTGCCCCCGCAGCCGTAGCAGATGCCTTCCGGTGCGGTGATGTCTTGTAGCGCTTGCATGCAACGTCCTTATTGTTGTGGGCGACTATTCTGTTTAGCAGGACAAACGCGTGATGGGAATACATCCAGACTTTGCGGAGTGGTGCATGAAACGTGGATTTTTGCCGGTTGCGCTTGTCCTGGGCTTTATCGCCAGCGCCCAGGCGGTGGAGTACAAGGACGTCAATCACACTGCCAGCCAGATCAGTTTCACCTACGAACAACTGGGGCAGCGGATGTATGGGAGGTTCAAGGAATTCGAGGGCACCTTGGCCTTTGATACGCAGGCGCCGGAGGCGGGACACGCGCTGCTCAAGATCCAGCTCACCAGCATCAGCGCCGGCAGTGACGATGCCAATGACACCCTGCAACGCGCGTCCTGGTTTGACACCGCGACCTATCCGGTCGGGGTGTATGAATCCACTGGGGTCAAGGCGCTGGGGGATAACCGCTTCAGGATCAGCGGCAACCTGACCATCAAGGGCACCACACGGCCGGTTGATGTAAAGGTGGTGCTCAAGGAGCTGGATGGCATTGGCGTGTTCGACGGCGAATTCATCCTCAATCGCGGCGATTTCAAGATCGGTGAGGGTGAATGGGCCGGCAACAGCGTGGTTTCCAACGACATCCATATCAAATTCAAGATGGTCGCACCGCAGCGCTAGCGGGCGAACTTCTTCGCACCGGCCACGCAGGCGATCACCGCCACCGTCACCAGCACCATGCCGAGACTGACCTGTTCATGCAGCAGGCCCGCTGCCAGCGCCAGGCCGAAGAACGGTTGCAGCAACTGCAACTGGCCGACGGCCGCGATGCCACCTTGAGCCAGGCCGCGATACCAGAACACAAAGCCGATCAACATGCTGAACAGCGCCACATAGCCCAGGCTCAGCCAGGCTGTCAGGCTGATGCCGGCAAAGCTTGGCGGAGCAAGGAGCAGGCCTAACGGCAGCACCACTGGCAGCGACACCACCAGCGCCCAGCAGATCACCTGCCAGCCGCCCAGGCTGCGCGACAGTTTCGCGCCCTCGGCATAGCCCAAGCCGCACACCAACACCGCCAGGAGCATCAGCAAATCGCCGGCCGGAGCGGCGCTCACGCCCTGGGCGAAGGCATAACCCATCACCAGGGCACTGCCCAGAATCGAAAACACCCAGAACACCGGTCGCGGCCGCTCGCCGCCACGCAGTACGCCAAACACCGCCGTGGCCAGGGGGAGCAGGCCGATAAACACGATGGAATGGGCGGAGGTTACGTATTGCAGGGCCAGCGCGGTGAGCAGGGGGAAGCCGATCACCACGCCGAGGGAGACGATCAGCAGGGGCGCCCATTGAGTGCGCGCGGGTCGTTTTTCCTTGAACAGCCACAGCAGAAGCAGCCCCAATGCGGCAGCGATGGCGGCGCGAATCATCGTCAGAAACACCGGATCGAATTCCATGACCGCCAAGCGCGTAGCGGGCAGTGAGCCGCTGAAAATCACCACGCCGATAAAGCCATTGATCCAACCCTGAGTGCTGTTGTCCAGGGCGTTGAGGGGAGACGTACGTTCCATGGGGGCTGTCCCGAAAAAGAAGAGTTGCGTGGTGCCCATCCTAGGATCGAGAATCAAGACAATCAAAAAATTGTCATGGATACATCGCCAATGCCCCGCGCCCGTTACAAGTCACTGGTCGACAACTTTGCCGAAGACATTCGCAGCGGGAAACTGCCCCCCGGTATGCGATTGCCTACCCATCGCCAATTGGCCGCGGATCATGGCTTGGCGCTGGTCACCGCCAGTCGGGTGTATGCCGAGCTGGAGGCCATGGGTCTGGTCAGCGGAGAAACCGGGCGCGGCACCTTCGTGCGCGAGATCGCGTTGCCGCCAGGGCAGGGCAGTGGGCAGATGACCATTGGGGCGGGCATGCTCGACCTCAACTTCAATTACCCTTCGTTGCCGGGTCAGGCGGACTTGCTGCGCACTGCGTTGCGCCAATTGGCGCTGTCCGGTGACCTCGAAGCGCTGCTGCGTTATCAGCCCCACGCCGGTCGCCTGCATGAGCGCGCCACCATTGCCCGCCACCTGCTGAGCCGAGGGCTGACAGTGCAGGCCGAGCAGGTGTTGGTGGTCAGCGGCGCCCAACATGGGTTGGCGGTGGCGATGATGGCGTTGCTCAAGCCGGGGGATGTGATCGCGGTGGACGCGTTGACCTATTCGGGGTTCAAGGTGTTGGCAGAGACCCTGCATCTGGAAGTCGTCGCGATTCCCGTCACCGCCAGCGGCCCGGACCTGGAATATCTGCATAGCGTGTGTCGCAAGCGTCCGGTTCGCGCGGTGTACAGCATGCCGACCCTGCACAATCCGCTGGGCTGGGTGATGGGCATGGCGCAGCGCGAGCAGCTGGTCGCCATCGCCCGCCAGTACAACCTGATGATCATTGAAGACGCGGCCTACGCGTTTTTAGTTGAGGACGCGCCAACGCCCGTGGCGAGCCTGGCACCGGAACGTACGGTGTATGTGGGTGGGTTGTCGAAGAGTGTCGCCACAGGGCTGCGCGTGGGATTTGTCGCGGCGCCTGTCGCGTGGATGAAGGCGTTGGAGCGCACCATCATGGCGACCACCTGGAACGTGCCCGGGGTGATGAGCGCGATTGCCGTGGCCTGGATCGAGGATGGCACCGTTGCCCACTTGGAAGCACAAAAGCGCCAGGATGCCCGGGCTCGGCAAGCCTTGGCTGCGCAGGTGTTGAAGGGGGTGGCCCACACCGGCCACCCGTCATCGTATTTTTTGTGGCTGCCCCTGGCGGAAGATGCCCGCGCCGATCAAGTCGCCATGGCCTTGCAGCGCGAGGGCGTTTCCGTGTCCACCGCTGAGCCCTTTGCCGTTTCGGGCCAGGTGCCCCATGCGCTACGCCTGGCGTTGGGTTCGGTGGACATGCCGTCGCTGCGCGAGGCGTTGCTCAAGGTGCGCAACGTGGTGGCGTGGTGAGCCACCGCTAGCCATCAGAATTTAAAGGCCTGGCGACCGATCAGCAGCCAGTGGCCTTTCTGCTTTTGCCAGACCTGGAAGTTTTCGATGTCGGTAGGCACTTCGACGCCACTGTTCACCGCCTGTGCGTGAAAATGGTTGCGCACCAGTGCCGTGTCGCCTTGCAGAGTGATGGTTTGTTTTTGCATTTCCAGAGTCTTGAAGCCGCTGCGACCGGTCTCGATATCGGCGATGAATTCCTGTTTGTTCTGAATTTTGCCGCTGGAGTGGCCGTAGGTGAGTTGCTCGGCGGTGAGGGCCTGGAGCTGCTTGATGTCTTTGTGCAGCATGGCTTGGGTCAGGTGATCGACCGCTTGGGCTACGTCGTTGTCGGCGGGGGCTGCGGCCACGTAGCCGCTGAACAGGCACAGAAAACCGATCAGCACTTTGACGTTTTGCATGGGTGTTTCCTTATTGTTGTTGGGGTGTGTACGACAGCTATAGTCGTCGTACAACCATGCAATATTTGCCGGGTCTAAGGAAAGTAAAATTTTGAAATACCCTGACAAGTTTGGTGTTTGTAGGTTTTAGCTCCTTATACGATCTCCCAACACGCGGGGTGCTCGTACACGGAAGGTTTTGGCACTTCCTGGGTGGCTGGCACATCGCTATGCTAACGCCGACCCAACACCTGCCCGAGTGACAAAATGGATTTTGACTGGCACAGCGACCCCATCACCCGCGCCACCCCTGTGACCGCACACTACAAAAACACCCAGAACGTGCGGCGCTTCATGCGTGAGCACTGCGGGCCGACCTTCAAGTTCGATCGTCCCTTCATGGCCTGGATTCGCAACGATATCCCCAAGACCCTGGGCGACGTGGTGGATGAATGGCAGCGCCTGAACCATGACAACCGCCCATGATCACCCAGGGACTGGTTGTACTGATCAACTACGGCATTCACCTGGCGCCCGGCCTGTGGTTTGCCCTCACCCCCAAATCGCTGCCAGGTGCCGCTGTGTGCTGCCGGCATTTGTCGTGAAGACAAAGCCGGTAACTGACACGATGAGGATCAAAATGTGGGAGGGGGCTTGCTCCCGATGGCGGTGGTTCAGTTGGAATAGCTTTGCCTGATACACCGCCATCGGGAGCAAGCCCCCTCCCACAGGGTAAATCGTTAGTTTGTGATCAGTGGCGGGGTGCGCGGGGGGATCAATCGCTTGCTGCCGGTCGCTTCATACGCCGCCGCCAACCGCAGCAATGCCGAGTCATCATAAGCGCGCCCGGCAAATGTCAGCCCTACCGGCATGCCGATGTCCGCCATCACGCCCATCGGCACGGTGACGGTTGGCACGCCCAGGTGGCGGATGGCGAGGTTGCCGTTGGCCACCCAGATACCATTGCTCCAGGCGATATCGGCGCTGGCTTCGTTTACATCGGCATCCGCCGGCCCTACGTCGGCGACGGTGGGGAACAGCACAGCGTCGAGGCCGAGTGTTTCCATCCAGTCCTCCAGGTCGATTCGCCGGGTTTGCTCGAGGCCGCGCAGGCCGTCGGGCACGGTGCTGATTTCATTCCAGGGCGTGATGCCGCGCTGGGCCATGCGCACGTATTCGTCCATGCCGGCGGCGAGGTCGTCTTCACGGTTGGGCAGGGTGCCGGGGTCGTGGGGGAAGATTTTCGGGCCGTCCACATCCGCCAGGCGGTTGAGGGTTGGGTCGTTGTTGGCGCGCAGGAAATCATCGAAAGCCCAGGCGGACAGTTCCCATAACTCGTCGTGCAGGAATTCCTTGGACACCAAACCACGGGTGAACACCGTCGGCGCGCCGGGGCGATCGCCTTCGCAGTTGGACACCAGGGGGAAATCCACTTCGATGACTTCGGCGCCAGCCGCTTCCAGCGCCTTGCGGGCGTCTTTCCACAGGTCGATCACGCTGTCGCGGGTGTTGATCTGTTGCCCGGTCGGGCCGCCGATGCCGGGTTTTTCGCTGGTGCCGGCGTCGGGGTCGGCATTGATGTACATGCGCGGTACACCCAGGCGTTTGCCCGCGAGGGATTCAGCCGTCGCAGCCAGCTCAGCGTAAGACGCCGGGCGCACCGAGGCGACGCTGGGGATCGGCACCCAAGGTTGCAGGCGCCATAGGTCGCCACGGGTGTCGGGGTCTTCGGCGACCACCACATCGAGGACTTCCAGCAGGTCGGCCATGGTGCGGGCGTATGGCACCACCACGTCCATGGTTGGCGTCAGCGGCCAGTTGCCGCGCACCGAAATCACCCCACGGGAGGGGGTGTAGGCGCACAGGCCATTGTTGGACGCCGGACCGCGTCCGCTGGACCAGGTTTCTTCTGCAAGGCCGAATGCCGCAAAACTGGCGGCGGTTGCAGTACCCGCGCCGTTGGACGAGCCGGAGGCGAACGGTGCGGTGAGGTAGTCAGCGTTATAGGGGCTTTCGGCGCGGCCATATACGCCACGCTGCATGCCGCCATTGGCCATCGGCGGCATATTGGTCTTGCCCAGGCAAATGGCGCCACCGGCGCGCAGGCGTTCGATGGTGAACGCGTCGCGCTGGGCGGTCAGTTTGGCAAATGCCGGGCTGCCGGAGGCCGCAGTCAGGCCTTTGACCAGGTAACTGTCCTTGGCGGTGTAGGGAATGCCATCCAATGGCCCAAGCGTTTCGCCCTTGGCCCGGCGTGCATCGGACGCCTCGGCTTCTTTGAGCGCTTGTGGGTTGCGCACCACCACAGCGTTAAGCGCGGTGGCGGTCTGCGGGCCGTCGTACGCGTCGATCCGTGCGAGGTAAGCCTGGACCAATTCAACGGCAGTGGTCTGGCCGGATTCAAGCGCCGCGCGCAATTGGGCAATGGAGACTTCGGTAACTTGCATGACGTTTTCTTCGCCGCCTTCAGATGGAGGTATGGCCGCAGTCTACGTACAGATATTTCACAAAACCAGCGCCGAATAGTCCGCGAAGGCAGCGCGCATCACCTGCCAGGTCGCCTCGTCAGCCGGAATCAGATGCTCGATGCGCAGCGAGGTGAGGGTAATGTCCTGGGGCATGCCGAACGTGGTGAAGGTCGACAAAAAGTTCAGCTCGCCTTCGAGTGAGCGGATGCGCGTGAGCACCAGCGGCGGCATTTCGGTGGGTAATTGGGTGTGAGTCGGCGCTGGCAAACTCGCCATCAGCGCAGCCAATGCCGGATTGCCCAGCGCCTCGCGGGTTGCCCGTTGCCAGGCCAGGGTGCGGATCTCTTCGGCGTTGATCAGGTGGTCGCCCAGGCCACCGGTTTGCAGCAGGGTGGTCAGCAGGTTCAAGCCATCGGCTGCATCTGCTTTGATGCCCACCCGTTCAAACAACAGCCCGGTACTAACATTCGCCGCCAGCACTTGCCACTCACTGCCCAGCAGAATCGCAGGCGCGGGGTTGTTTGCATGCAGCACATGGTTGACCGCTTCGCGAACCGCGGCCATGGCCGGTGAGGCAAGCGGGGTCGCGGTGTAGCGCGGGGCGTAACCGGCGGCGAGGAACACGCGGTTGGATTGCTCCAGCGGTGTCTCCAGTGCCGTCAACAGGTTGTGCAGTGTCCCAGGACTAGGTGTGGCGCGACCGGTTTCGAGGCAACTGAGATGACGCTGAGAAATCCCGGTGATCAGGGCGAGGTCCAGTTGGCTCAACTTGGCCTGTCGGCGCAGTTGGCGCAGGTGTTCACCGGCGCTAGCAGGGTTTTCCATGACGTGTTCATGACCTCCGAGGTCATTGCGAGGGGCCAAACCTTATCACTAAGGTGGGCCTCGATCACCTCAAGGACGACACCATGCACAGACCTTATATTGCCCTGGCCGGCTTGCTCGGTTTTTCGCTGTACACCCTGGTTACGATGCTGACTGCCGAGCAATCGCTGCTGGCCTTTGGGCGCGAGCTGATGTCTCGACCGGACACCGCGCAAGTGGTGATCGACCTTTACCTGATGGCGGTATTGGCGTGTGTATGGATGTATCGGGATGCGCGCGGGCGAGGGCGGTCAGTGTGTTCGGTGGTGCCGTACTTTTTATTGACGGCGGTGTTTGTGTCAGTGGGGCCGCTGCTCTATATCGTGGTGCAGGGAGTCAGGGATGAATGAACTCCTGAGAGTCTATGCCCTGTGTGTACTGGTGCTATGCCTGAAGATGTTTGCGGTTTCCTGCTACCAAGGGTATTTCCGCATTCGAGGCCTGGCATTCACCAACGCTGAAGATGCGGCTTTCTTTAAGCGCGCCAGGCATTCGATAGAGCTGCCACCGGTTGGCCGAGCGAGCAGAGCGTGGGCCAATGATCTGGAAAACATCCCCATGTTTTTTGTGCTGGGAGGGCTGTGTGTTGCGCTGGAGGCGCCCGCTGTGGCGAGTGCGTGGTTGTTTGGCGGTTTTACCTTGGCCCGTCTGGCGCATACGGTGACGTATCTGGCGGGTTGGCAACCTTGGCGAACGCTGGCGTATGGGGTCGGGGTGCTCTGTTTGCTCGGGCTTGGCGCTATGACCTGTTTAAGGCTTGTATAAAGTTCAGCGGCATCCCGCTTACTTCTGTAGTGAGCGAGCTTGCCTCGCGCGGGGCAAGCCCGCTCACCACAAAAGCGCCTTACTGACTCAAACCCATCGCCTGCCTTTGGTTGTCTTGATACGCCGTGATCTGTAACTGGCCTTGAAGTCGTATGGGGTCGGGGTGATCTGCTTGCTCGGGCTTGGCGCGATGACCTGTTTAAGGCTTGTATAAAGTTCAGCGGCATCCCGCTTACTTCTGTAGTGAGCGAGCTTGCCTCGCGCGGGGCAAGCCCGCTCACCACAAAAGGGCCTTACTGACTCAAACCCATCGCCTGCCTTTGGTTGTCTTGATACGCCGTCACCTGTAACTGGCCTTGAAGTCTTATGGGGTCGGGGTGATCTGCTTGCTCGGGCTTGGCGCTATGACCTGTTTAAGGCTTGTCTGAAATTCAGCGGCCTCCCGCTTACTTCTGTAGTGAGCGAGCTTGCCTCGCGCGGGGCAAGCCCGGTCACCACAAAAAGCGCCTCACTGACTCAAACCCATCGCCTGCCTTCGGTTGTCTTGATACGCCGTAACCTGTAACTGGCCTTGAAGTCGTATGGGGTCGGGGTGCTCTGTTTGCTCGGGCTTGGCGCGATGACTTGTTGCAGGCTTGTCTGAAATTCAGCGGCTTCCCGCTTACTTCTGTAGTGAGCGAGCTTACCTCGCGCGGGGCAAGCCCGCTCACCACAAAAGCGCCTTATTGACTCAAACCCATCGCCTGCCTTTGGTTGTCTTGATACGCCGTCACCTGCCACTGGCCTTGAAGTCTGCGGCGCCACCGGCGTGCTGCTCACACCGAAGCGTTGGAGTCGGTCAGGACGGGGCGGAGTGTGGGGGTTAGTTACGATCTCTAACCGTAGGGCGCGGCGCCCCTGCGATCCACCAACCGGATACTGTCCCGCCCACCCCGCTTGGACTCATACAGCGTCGTATCCCCTTGCTCAATCAACGCCGCCAGGCTCTCCGGCGGCTGATCGAACAGGTTGGCGCCAATGCTCAGGGTCACCGGTTGCGGGGTGCTGAAGCTCTGCGAGGCCAGTTGCTGAAACTGGTCGCGCAGGCTGCTGCCCAGTTCGACGATCTGCTCAGCCGACGCAGGATTGAGCAGGATCACAAACTCATCGCCGCCCAGCCGTGCTGCCAGTGCGCCTCGGGGCACGACGGCGCGGATCATTTCGCTCAATGCGATCAACAGGCGGTCGCCGGCGGTGTGGCCGTGGAGGTCGTTGACGCCTTTGAAGTTGTCGATGTCGATCAGCAGCAGGGCGCCGGGTTGGGTCGAAGATACCTGGGCCAGCAGGCGAGGGGCGCGCAGGTCGAGGGCGCGACGGTTATAGAGGGCGGTGAGTGGATCGCGGGCGGCGAGGCGGGCGATCTGTTGTTCGCGGCGGTAGCGTTCGGAACCCGTCATGGACAACGCAATCAGCATGATTGCCATGGCGCCTTCCACCAGGGAGATCTGGATGATCTCGCCCTTGAAGGCGGCGAGGTCGATCAGGGTGCCGGGAATGACCACTGACAGCGTTTTGGCCACGTAAAAGGTCCCGTGGAGCAGCAGCACGAAACGCAACTGCACCGCGCCGACGCTCAGGGACCGGCCATGGGGCTGCAGCAGGAAACTGGCGCGCAGGGTGGGCAGGGCGACCAACAGCGATTGCACCGCCAGCATGGCTTTGGACCATGATTGGTCCGCTGGCAGCGCGAGCATGGCGAACCAGATCACGGGCATCAGGGCCCAGGCGCGTGACACGCGTACTTGGGTAAACCGCGCCACGCCGAGCAGAAACAGGAAGTGTGCGGTCACCAGCAAACCGTTGGCGAACCAGATACCGATGACTAAAAAGCCATTAATGCGCAGCAGGGCCAGGAGAGAACCAATGGTGATGGTGGCGAAACCGCTGCTCCACAACAGCAGCGAGGGTTCGCGCACGCTGCGCCATTCGACCAGCAGGTAAAGGGCGGCAGCGGCTGCCAGGGCAACGGTGAGTGCCAAAATCGTGGGAGGGTCGAGCGTCATTTCTTGCTGGGTCTGCCTGGTGTGCGTTTAAACCGGGATTGTAAGCGCACACGCAGGTTTTTCAGAGCATTCTGTGTAGTGGCACACAGCCAGCCGATGATCGGTGGGTCAGACGCCTTTGGTCGACGGCAGCAGAATCGTCAGGATGCCCACCAGCGGCAGGAACGAGCACAGTTTGTAGACGTACTCGATGCCGTGGTTATCCGCGAGCAAACCGAGCAACGCCGCGCCAATCCCGCTGAAACCGAACATCAGGCCAAAGAACACACCCGCGATCATCCCGACATTGCCCGGCACCAGTTCTTGGGCAAACACCACAATGGCCGAGAACGCCGAAGCCAGGATAAAGCCAATCACCACACTGAGCACGGCGGTCCAGAACAGATCGACGTAGGGCAGGGCCAGGGTGAAGGGCGCGGCGCCGAGGATGGAGAACCAGATGACTTTCTTGCGGCCGATTTTGTCGCCGATCGGGCCGCCTGCGAAGGTGCCCACGGCCACCGCACCGAGGAACAGGAAGAGGTACATCTGGGAACTCGATACCGACAGGTGGAATTTTTCAATCAGGTAAAACGTGAAGTAGCTGGTCAGGCTGGTCATGTAGAAGTACTTGGAGAACACCAGCACTGCCAGCACCACCAGGGCAAACGTCACGCGGCCTTTGGACAAGCCGTGGGTGGCTTTGCCGCCTTGCTTGAGCTTGAACAGCGCGAGGTGGTTGCGGTACCAGCGGCTCAAGCCATACAGCACCAGGATCGCGAACACCGCGAACAGACCGAACCAGGCGATATTGCCCTGGCCGTAGGGAATGATGATCGCCGCTGCCAGCAACGGGCCGAAGGCGCTGCCGGTGTTGCCACCGACCTGGAAGGTCGATTGCGCAAGGCCGTAGCGTCCGCCGGAAGCCAGGCGCGCCACGCGGGAGGTTTCCGGGTGGAAGGTCGACGAGCCTACGCCCACCAGACCCGCCGCCAGCAGGATCGCCGGGAAGCTGCCGACAAACGCCAGCATCAGGATGCCGATCAATGTGCACACCATGCCGGCCGGCAGCAGCCAGGGCTTGGGATGACGATCAGTGTGGTAGCCGATCCACGGTTGCAGCAGCGAGGCGGTCAGTTGGAAGGTCAGGGTGATCAGCCCCACCTGGGCAAACGTCAGTCCGTAATTGGCCTTGAGCATGGGGTAGATCGACGGCAGCACGGCCTGGATCAGGTCATTGATCAGGTGCGCCAAAGCGCAGGCACCGAGGATACGCATAACTAATGGGCTTGCTTGGGGCGCACTGGTAGCAGTGGCGGGTGACGCGGTGAGTGTCGACATGCAGGCATTCCATACAAGGCAGCGAACAGGGGCCGCCAATACGTGGCTGGCGGCCCATTTCAAATTGTGTCGGGCTTTATGCTAGATTCAGTAAAAATGTCTGTCTCACGAAATTCGGGCAGAAACTGTCGCAAAAAGGGCTAAATGATCAAGTCACTGGATAAATTCCTGCAGGAGATCGACGAAGGCGAGTGGGCCGTGATCAGTTCGGCCACCGACTATCCTGAAAACTGGGTGATCCCCGACCACAGCCACGAGAAGCATCAACTGCTCTACGCGACCGAAGGGGTCATGGTAGTGCATTCGGCGCAGAACCAATGGACAGTGCCGCCCAATCGCGGCTTCTGGATGCCCTGCGGGCACGTGCATTCCCTGCGCTGCGTAGGTCCGCTGAAAATGCGCAGCGTGTTTGTGCGCCCCGACAGCTTCCCCAATCTGCCCACCGAAACCAAGGCTGTAAGCATCTCGCCGCTGCTGAGCGAGCTGATCAAGGCCTCGGTCAGCCTCAAGCCGCCTTATGCCGAAGACTCGCGGGATGCGCGGATCATGCACCTGATCCTCGACGAACTGGCCATCCTGCCCGCGTTGCCATTATCCCTGCCACAGCCTGTCGACCCGCGTATCCAGCGGATCTGCCTGGCGCTGCAACAGAATCCGGGCGATGCCTCGACAGTGGCGCACTGGAGCGAGCGCCTGGGCCTGGATCAGAAAACCATCCAGCGCCTGTTTCGCAAGGAAACCGCCATGACCTTCGGTCAATGGCGCCAACAGGCGCGGTTGCTACTGGCCCTGGAGCGCATGGCGATGGGGGAAAAGATCATCGACGTGGCGTTGGAGCTGGGCTACGAAAGCCCCAGCGCCTTCACCAGCATGTTCAAGAAACAGTTCGGCAAGACGCCGAGCCTTTTTTTCAAACCGGGCCCAGCAGCCGGTTGAACGCGTCGATATCCAGCGGGCGGCTGAGGAAGTAGCCCTGGCCTTCATCACAGGCCACGGCCTTGAGCATCGCCAGGTGCTCGGCGGTTTCGATGCCTTCGGCGGTCACCGTGAGTGCCAGGGCACGTCCCAGGCCGACGATGGCATGGATGATGGCTTGGTCGTCCTCGCTGTCTTCCAGTCGGGTCAGAAAGCTGCGGTCTATTTTCAAGCCATCGAACGGGAACGCGCGCAGGTAGCTCAGTGACGAATACCCGGTGCCAAAGTCGTCCATGGCGATGCGGATGCCCAGTTGTTTGAGGGCGCGCATCACGTCCAGCGCACCGACGGCGTCTTCGAGCATGACGCTTTCGGTGATTTCCAGTTCCACCCGCGCCGGTTCGATACCCGAGGCCTGCAACGCGTGACGCACGCGCTCCATCAGGTTGCCGCGCTTGAACTCGGTCGGCGACAGGTTGACCGACACAAACAACGCATCCGGCCACTGGGCGGCACAGGCACAGGCGGTTTCCAACACCCAGTCACTCAGCGACAGGATCAGGCCGGACTCTTCGGCAATCGGGATAAAGGTGTCCGGCGCGATCAGGCCGCGCTCCGGATGTTGCCAGCGCACCAGCGCTTCGGCGCCGACCATCTGCCCGTCGGCTATGCGATAACGCGGCTGAAAGTGCAGGCGCAATTCCCCATGTTTGATCCCATAGCGCAGGTCGCTTTCCAGGCGTCGACGCTCGATGATTCGTGCATTCATCTCGCCGGAGTAGAAGCGCCAGGTATTGCGCCCGGCGGACTTGGCCTCATACAGCGCAATGTCCGCGTAGCGCAGCATTTCGGTGACGTTGCCGGCGTCATTGGGCGCCAGCGCGATACCGATGCTGGCGCTGATAAACACTTCCTGCTCATCGATCCGGATCGCGCGCTCAAGGGAGACGATCAAGCGTTTGCAAAAGTTTTCGACGTCGTCCTGGAAGCCGGCATCGCTGAGGATCAGCACAAATTCATCGCCGCCAACCCGCGCCACCAGGTCACCGTGACGCACGCAGTCGGTCAGGCGGCTCGACACTTCATTGAGCACCCGGTCGCCGGCGGCATGCCCGAGCAAGTCATTGACCGGTTTGAATCGGTCCAGGTCCAGGCTGAGCATGACCAAGGGTTGCTCAAGGAGGGGTAGCGTCTTGAGCTTGGCGTCCAGGAAGGCTTGCAGACGCGTGCGATTGGGCAACCCGGTCAGGGCGTCATGCTGGGACAAAAATTCAATGCGTCTGCGCGCCTCGACTTCTTCAGTCACGTCGGTGGCGGTGCCGCGAAACCCGCCGCACGGCATTTTCCGCGCCGATAGCCGGGTGGTGCGCTCTTGCCCTTGGGCATCCACATACAGGCATTGCACGCTGAGGTCCGGGCGTCGGCCGGGCGTGCACAGCCACTGTGACAACAAACCGTCTTCGGTGCCCAGCAGGTCATTCATGGCCGCGCCGATCCAGGCGTCGCGGGTCAGCCCGGTTACGCTTTCGAAACGCTCCGAGAGGTAGGTAAAGCGCCAATCGCCGTTGATCTCCCAGACCCAGTCGGAACTGGCTTCTACCACATCGCGAAAGCGCGCTTCGCTGGTGGCCAAGGCGTTCTGGCTGGTTTGCAGCGAGCTATGACTGGCATCCAGCGCCAGGGCGGCGGCTGTGCTGCGGCGCAAGATCATCCACGTCATCAGGCACACCAGCAGCGCGGCCAGGCCCAGCAAGGGCAGGCCGACGCCAATGAGGCGTCGGCCGGGCTGTTCCGGCTGCCAGTACAGGCTACCGGCGCTGCCGTTGTCGCCGAGGGGTAAAAACACGCCCTTGGCGATGTCTTCAGGGGTGGCGATGTGCAGGTTGCCCACGCCGAAGTCATCGCCGATCCGGCCCAATTTGGCGCTGTCGAGGATGTCGACAAAGACCAGCACCGAGGCTGGCCTACCGTCTGCAACCACCGTGGGGTCGGTGCCCGGCGTAATGGCTGCGGCAGCCACCAGTGCGGGGCTGCCGCGTACGTTGATGAACGTGCTCACCGGGGTTTCGTTATCTACGCCGGCGCGGGCCTGTTCGAGCAGTTGAGTGAGGGGCTGATCGAGCCATTCGCTGAGCTCAAAGGTTTGCAGTTCGCCTTCGACCACGGTGTACACCGTGCGATTGGCATCGTTGACCACAAACAGGCCCTGAAAACCGAAGTCTTGGAACAGTGTGGGCCCGATATTGCCGCGCTCGAAGGCCCAATCCTTGTCCACCTGTACATGCAGGTGCTTGTAGGCATCGCTCCAGAACGCGTAGTCCTTGACCGTCACCCGCATGGCTTTTTCCATGGACTGTATGGCTTTGCGGGTATGGAACGCGCTTTCGGCCTGCTCGGTGCGGTCCAAGTCATGGGCGATGTAAAGCAGTGAGTAAGCCGCTGCCGCAAAGACAACGGCCAGCAAGGCCATGAAATTCAACAGTGACGTGCGTGCCAGTGACAGGCTGGTGCGGGTGGACAGCGAGCGGACGATTGGAGCGAGAGAGTTGGGCATTATTTAGCGCAGGGCCTCGCTGCAAGTCAGGGGTATGACAAGTTATCGGCGGCCCTTGGAAAAGATTGAGTGCGTCAGGCTGTGCTCAAGTGTTGTGCGCGAACACTGACGCAGCGTGCTGCCCATGCAAGCAACGCCGCCCCGCACAGCAGCGCCGCACTCAACTCAAACGTCGCCCGATAGCCACTGAAGTCAAACACCACACCGCCCACCGTGGCGCCTGAAGCAATCGCCAACTGGATGATCGCGACCATCAGGCCGCCCCCTGCTTCGGCATCCTTGGGCAGGGTGTTGGCCAGCCACGTCCACCAACCCACGGGGGCGGCGGTAGCGACCAGGCCCCAGAGCCCCAGCAACAGGGTTGTCATCGCCGTCGAGCTGCCGAAGGCGACCAAGGCCAGGGCGATCAATGCCATCAGCAGTGGAATGGCAATCAGCGTGGGATACAGGCTGCGCTTCAAAAAACGCTCGATCAGGAACGTGCCCGCCAGACCGGCCATGCCCAGTACCAGCAGCATCAGCGACAACAGGGACACGCTGACCTGGGTGACGGTTTCCAGGAACGGTCGCAGGTAGGTGAACAGCATGAACTGACCCATGAAAAACACACTGACCGCCAGCATGCCCATGATCACAGGCGGCTGTTTCATCAGGCGCAGCACGTTGGTGGTCTTTGCCTCGCCCTGCGACTTGATCGACGGCAGGCTGATCAGCAGCCACACCACGGCGATCACCGCCACCGGCACCACGCAGAAAAACGCGCCACGCCAGCCGATCATTCCGCCCAGAAAGCTGCCCAGTGGTGCAGCAATCACCGTGGCCAGGGCGTTGCCACCGTTGACCATGGCCAGGGCACGCGGCACTTGGTCGTCCGGTACCAGGCGCATGGCGGTGGCGGCCGACAGTGACCAGAACCCGCCGATGGCAACGCCGATCAACGCTCGCCCCAACATGAAGACCATGTAGTTCGGCGCAAAGGCCACGACCGTTCCGGACACGATCATCAGCAGTGTCAGCGCCACCAGCAGGCGCTTGCGATCCACCCGCGCCGCCACGGCGGCAATCACCAGGCTGGTGAGCAAGGCAAACAACCCTGACACCGAAATGCCCTGGCCGGCCTGGCCTTGAGTGATGTTGAGGTCGGCCGCCAGTGGCGTCAGCAGGCTGACCGGCATGAACTCCGAGGCGACTAATGTAAAGGCCGCCAGGGACATAGCGAACACCGCGCCCCAGCGCGGTGCATTCGGGTTATTGGGCATCACTTGAGGTTGTTCTTGAAGAAGGTGGTGAGGTGGGCAAACGGAATCAGATTGACCCGGTCGTACAGGTCCACATGCCCCGCGTTCGGGATGATGAGCAATTCCTTCGGTTCGGCCGCACGCTGGTAGGCGTCTTCGCTGAACTCGCGGGAGTGCGCGTTGGCCCCGCTGATCAGCAGCAGCGGACGCGGAGAGATCGTCTCGATGTCGTTGAACGGGTAGAAGTTCATGAACTTCACGTTGCTGGTCAGCGTCGGCATGGTGGTGGTCTGCGGCGACGCACCGGCAGGCGTGACCTGGCCACGTGGCGTGCGGTAGAAGTCAAAGAACTCGTCCCCCACCGGATTGCCCGTCAGCTTGAGCGGCGTGCCGCTGGTGTAGAGGGTCTCGCCGCCCTGGAATTCCACATAGCGCTGGTTGGCCGCTTGCAGCAGGATATGCCGGCGTTGTTCCAGGGTGACGCCGTGCTTGAGGCCGTTGCGGTTGGCCGCGCCCATGTCGTACATGCTGACGGTGGCGATGGCCTTGAGGCGGGGGGCGATCTTCGCCGCCGCGATGACGAAGCTGCCGCTGCCACAGATACCGATCACGCCAATGCGTTCACGGTCGACCATCTGCCGGGTGCCGAGGAAGTCCACGGCGGCGCTGAAGTCCTCGGTGTAGAGGTCGGGCAGCACCGCGTTGCGCGGTGTACCGGCGCTGTCGCCCCAGAACGACAGGTCCAGAGAGAGTGTGACGAAGCCCTGTTCGGCCATTTTGGTGGCGTACAGGTTCGCGCTCTGTTCTTTGACGGCACCCATCGGGTGACCGACGATAATCGCGGGGCTTTTAGCACCCGAGCTCAGGTTTTTCGGCACGAACAGGTTGCCGGCAACCTGCAGGCCGTATTGGTTGTTGAAGGTGACCTTTTCGACCGTCACCTTGTCGCTTGTGTAGAAGTTGTCAGCACTGTTGGACATATCGGCTCCCAGAGCAGTTAAAGACGTCACCAGCAAACCAAGGGCAAGCAAGAGGCGTTTCATGGGCGGATCCTTGAAAGGGTTGGTCCGCACATTTTCCCGGTGTGGCGGTGGCGTCTGTAGTGCGTTCCGCTGGATTACTTGCCTGATGCTCTGAGTCTGGTGGTTTACGGGGGACGCCATGGACTGCGCGGGGTAGAGTTCGCGGATCAACAAAAAGGGCAGGTTATGAAGAACAATCTGGACGCGCTGGTCCACGCCATTGCATCGCGCATCGCTGCGCCTGGGGACTGCCCCATGCCGATCCCGGGCCTGGGGTTCTATCGGCGTGAGCAGCCGTGCACGCCGGTGGTGTGCATGGTCGAACCGAGCATTGTGCTGGTGGCCCAGGGGCAGAAGCAGCTGTGGGTGGGCGGCGAGGGGTATCCGTATGACACGTCACGCTTCCTGGTGACATCGCTGGACATTCCTGCCAATTCCGAAGTGCTGCAGGCGAGCCCCACGCGGCCGTGCCTGGGGCTGACCTTTAAGCTGGACCTGCGCATATTGGCCGAGCTGATCGCCCAGAGTGAGCTGCCGCCCAAGCGCGAGCGTTCAGTGCTCAAAGGGGTCGGCATCGGGGTTGTCACCGACGGCATGCTGGCGTCGTTTGCGCGGCTGGTGGCGTTGCTCGATGAGCCCGAGGCGATCCCGGTACTCGCACCATTGATCCAGCGCGAGATCCACTACCGCTTATTGCAAAGCGACCAGGCTGGACGACTGCGGCAGATTTGTTCAGTGGACGGGCAGGGCTACCGTATCGCCAAGGCGATTGACTGGCTCAAACTCAATTACGACGCAGTGCTGCGCGTGGAAGACTTGGCGGCGCGGGTGCAGATGAGCGCGGCCACGTTCCATCATCACTTTCGCCAACTCACGGCGATGAGTCCGTTGCAGTATCAGAAGTGGCTGCGTTTGAACGAGGCGCGCCGGTTGATGCTTAACGAGCATCAGGATGTCTCCAGCGCGGCGTTCAAAGTGGGCTATGAAAGCCCGTCGCAGTTCAGCCGCGAATACAGCCGGCTGTTTGGCGTGCCGCCCAAGCGCGACATCGCCGGGTTACGCGGCAAGCCGAAATTTAACGATCACTCTGTGTCAAGTTAGCGAAAAAGATGCAGCCAATCAGTCGGGCAAACAGGCTCAGGGTTTCCGGCAGGTTGGGGTCGTCAAACAGCATCGCCTGTGAATCCAAGGCACACAGCGCGCCGAACAGGCGGCCATCAGGCAGGAAAATCGGCGCGCCGGCGTAGCTTTCGATAGCGAACTGCTTGACTACCGGGCGTGAAGCGAAGCGGCCGTTTGCGCTGACCTGCGGGATGAACAAGGTCTGTGGATTAATGCAGAACTCGCTGCACAGGGTGGTTTCCAGGTTAAGCACGTCATCCACATTGATCCCCATTTCCATAGGGTCGTGGACCGAGCAGACCACCCATTCCAGGTCGGTGAACTTGGCGATGCCGGCAAAGCGCATCCCGGTCAGGCGGGTGACCAACTGCAGAATGCTGGTGGTGGCTTCTATTTCGGCGATGGCGGCGCGTTCGTCTGCGCTCAGTAGCGAATGTGCTGCGGTGAAGCTGGGAAGCATGCTGAGCTCTCCAAAGGCGTGGTGGCCGGGGCCACCACGCACGGTCAAGTCTTAATTAATTCGCGGGTGCTGTTGCACCAGATTCTGGCGCTTAGCTTCCAATTCCGCAATTTCGGCGTCGATGTCTTCGATCTTCTGCTCGATATTGTCGTGGTGTTCCTGCAGCAACTCCTTGGCTTCTTCCATGTCCGAAGCTGCCGGCGCCGCGCCACGCAGAGGCTTGTTGGCAGTTTCCTTCATCGTCAGGCCGGTGATCAAACCGACCACTGCAAACACCATCAGGTAGTAGGCGGGCATGAACAGGTCGTTGGTGCTTTCCACCAGCCACGCCACGGCCGTCGGTGTTACACCGGCGATCAGTACCGAGACGTTGAACGCACTGGCCAGCGCGCTATAGCGCAGGTGAGTGGGGAACATCGCTGGCAAGGTCGAAGCCATCACGCCGATGAAGAAGTTCAGGATCACAGCGAGGATCAAGAGGCCGGCGAAGATCAGGCCGATCTTGCCGCTGGTGATCAGCATGAACGCCGGGATCGACAGAAACAGCAAGCCAACACTGCCCGCGATGATGAAAGGCTTGCGGCCGATCTTGTCACTGATAAAGCCAATGAACGGTTGCACGAACAGCATGCCGACCATGATCGCGATGATGATCAGCACGCCGCTGTTTTCTTTGTAATGCAGGTTGTGGGACAGGTAGCTCGGCATGTAGGTGAGCAGCATGTAGTACGTCACGTTGGTGGCCGCGACGATACCGATGCAGGTCAGCAGGCTGCGCCAATGCTTGGTGGCGACTTCCTTGAAGGAGACCTTGGGACCGTGGGTCAGGCCTTCGCGGTCGCCTTGTTCGAGCTTGTCCATGTGTTGCTGGAACGCGGGGGTTTCTTCCAGCGCATGGCGCAGATACAGGCCGATGATGCCCAGAGGCAGAGCCAGGAAGAACGGCAGGCGCCAGCCCCACGATTCGAATTCAGCTTCGCCAAGCACGCTGGAGATCAATACCACTACGCCGGCACCGAGCACAAAACCGGCAATCGAGCCGAAGTCCAGCCAGCTACCGAGGAAGCCGCGCTTGCGGTCCGGGGCGTATTCGGCGACGAAGATCGACGCGCCGGTGTATTCACCACCCACCGAGAAGCCCTGGGCCATCTTGCACAGCAGCAGCAGGATCGGCGCCCAGATGCCAATGGACGCATAGCCGGGAATCAGGCCGATGGCAAAGGTGCTCAGGGACATGATCACAATGGTGGCGGCGAGGACTTTCTGCCGTCCGTATTTATCGCCCAGCGCGCCGAAGAACAGGCCACCCAGCGGACGAATCAGGAAAGGCACGGAGAACGTACCCAGCGCGGCGATCATTTGTACGCTGGGGGAGGCGTCCGGGAAGAACACTTTACCGAGCACATAGGCGACAAACCCGTAGACACCGAAGTCGAACCATTCCATGGCATTGCCAAGGGCGGCGGCGGTAATTGCTTTGCGCACCTTGGCATCGTCGACGATGGTGATGTCCTTCAACCCGATGGGTTTGACGCTTTTTCTACGTAATTTCATGCGAACCACTCTAAAACAGAACAGGGGTGGTGCTATCACTGCGATAGCACCGCTCTGTCACTTCAGATACAAGCGGACACGAAAAAATTCACCCGTTGCTGTACTTTTTCTCAACTGGCAGCAGATCTACCTGTGAAAAGCGCTATTTCACGACCCCGCTACCCCTGTAGTGAGCGGGCTTGTCCCGCGCTGGGCTGCGCAGCAGCCCCATCAACGCCAACCCGGTTTTCCAGACAAACCGGGTTGTGTGGTTTTGGGGCTGCTTCGCAGCCCAGCGCGGGGCAAGCCCGCTCACCACAAAAAAAGAGTGACATCCTTTAGAGAGAACCACCCCAATGCCCACCTCACGTCTGATCTACCGCCCACCAACACTCGAGGATCTGCCGCGATTGTTCTCGATCTTCGGTGACCCTCAGACCAACCGGTTCAATCCTTCCGGTCCCTTGGCAAGCCTTGCCGATGCGCAGCGGTTGCTCGACCACTGGCTCGCACAATGGGCGCGCGACGGTTATGGCTGGTGGGCGATTGCCCGGCGTGAATCCCCAGAGCATCTCATCGGCTTTGGCGGTATCGCACCGCTCAACTACCTCACTGAGCGGCGTATCAACCTCGGCTACCGTTTTGCCGTGGAGGCCTGGGGGCAGGGCTATGCCACTGAGCTTGCCCGCGATGCGCTGGTGCTGGCGTTTGAAACCCTGAACCTGCCCGAAGTGTTCGGGCTGGTTCGGCCCGATCACGCCGCCTCGATCCGCGTGTTGGAAAAGGTGGGCCTGCAGCACATTGGCGTCCTCGACGATGTGCCCGGTCAGGCACCGAGTCTGGTGTTACGCATTTGTCATCCTACAACTACCTCTCTCTGAAACTTCTCGTAACTACGTAGTCCCTAGACAGGCGGCAATCTTTCAGATTGACACCGCTCATGGGTCTCGATATAAAAGTCGCAGTTGTACGACGACATATGACGTTACATATGTCCTACCTAACAAAAATAAAAAGTGATGCCATGAATCTGAACGAGCCCATCAGCGCCCAGCGCGTTGGCCAGGCGGTAGGCAACTATCGCTGGACCATCTGTGCGATGTTGTTTTTCGCCACCACCGTCAACTACCTCGACCGCCAGGTGCTCAGCCTGTTGGCACCGCAGTTGTCCACGCAATTTGGCTGGAGCAATACCGATTACGCCAACATCGCGGCGGTGTTCCAGTTCGTGTATGCGATTTCCATGCTGTTCGCTGGGCGCTTTGTCGACAAGATCGGCACCAAGGCCGCTTACGTGGTCGCGATCGCCATTTGGTCCACCGGCGCCGTCATGCATGCGTTCTCGGTGCAAATGGGCGAGGGCATTGCCGCTGTCAGCAGTGCGATTGGGCTGGCGGTGATTCCGGTATCGATTGCCGGGTTCATGCTCTCCCGAGCGGTGCTGGCGATTGGCGAGGCGGGTAATTTCCCGATTGCGATCAAAGCCACTGCCGAATACTTCCCCAAGAAAGAGCGCTCCTTCGCGACCGGCATCTTCAACTCCGGCGCCAACGTCGGCGCGATCCTGGCGCCGATCTGCGTGCCGCTGATTGCTGGCATGTGGGGGTGGGAAGCCGCGTTCATGGTGATCGGCATGCTCGGTTTCCTGTGGGTGGCGGTGTGGGCCGCGGTGTATGAAAAACCCGAGCAGCAAAAACGCCTGTCGGCCGAAGAACTGGCCTATATCCGCAGTGACCAGACCGTACAGCCGTTCACCAAAGCCCCGTCTGGCGCGCCCGAAAAGAAAGTCTCGTGGTTCAAGTTGCTGACCTACCGCCAGACCTGGGCCTTTGCCTTTGGCAAGTTCATGACTGACGGCGTGTGGTGGTTCTTCCTGTTCTGGCTGCCGACTTACCTGTCCGCGCAATACGGCATGAAGGGCGCCGATATCGTGATGCCGCTGGCGGTGCTGTACAGCATGACCATGGTCGGCAGCATCGGCGGCGGCTGGTTCCCCAGCTACTTTATGGCGCGCGGCGATGCCCCGTACGACGGCCGCATGAAAGCCATGCTGGTGATCGCGCTGTTCCCGTTGGTGGTGTTGTTGGCGCAGCCCCTGGGCTACATCAGCTTCTGGGTGCCGGTATTGCTGATCGGCGTGGGCGCGTCTGCGCACCAGGCGTGGTCGTGCAACATCTTCACTACCGTGTCCGACATGTTCCCGCAGAAAACCGTGGCCTCGGTGGTCGGTATCGGTGGCATGGCCGGTGGGATCGGCGGCGTGGTGATGACCAAGATCGGCGGATGGGTGTTTGACTATTACAAGTCAATCAACGACATCCACACCGGCTACATGATCATGTTTGCTATCTGCGCCCTGGCCTACCTGGTGGCGTGGAGCGTGATGAAGACCCTGGTACCGCGTCACAAGGAAATCACCGACCTGTGAAAACCACAGGTCGCGAGGTGCACTTGCGCCTCACACCCGTTCAGCACCCCCGCGGGTGCTGGCGGGGTCTGCCCTGGTCAGGATGATCCGCACCGCCATCACCACACCGGTTAGCACAGCGGCCAAGCCTGCGGTTTCCATCGGCGTTGGCCAGCGCCCGTGAAACCCCAGGCCGAGCAGGGTGGCGAAGAGTGATTCAAGGGCGATCAATTGGCCGCTCAGTACCATAGGCAAGCGCTGTGTTGCGGCGTTCCAGGCCCAGGCGCCGACCACGGTCGACATCAGCGCGATGATCAGGCTCCAGGCATACAGCGGCCCAGCGCGGGAGAGCCCAAGGCCCAACGTCGGAAGCTTGAGCAGGCCGAAGCCCTGTATCAGCGGCAGCAAGCCCAGTGTGGCGGTGCCTGCACCGAGCAGCATCAACGCGCTCCAGAGTCCAATGCTCGACGCGGGAAGGTGCATCAATTGCTTTTGATTGATCACGCTGAAGCCTATCCACAAGCCAACCGCGCTCAACGAAAACAACAGCCCCAACCCCCAGGAAGCAAGGCTCAATGAAGGCTGGTGCAGGCTGCTCAGATTGGCCAACAACAGCCCCAGGGTCAGGCACGTCAACGGCATCGCCAGCCTGCGCCACTGCACGGTTTTGTCCCTGGCGTTGCCGAGCAGAGCCAGCAACACGGGGACCATCCCCACCAGCGTCGGCGTCAGCACCGGGCCGCCGAACATGACTCCCGCAGCGATGCACGCGCCGTACCCCAGGCAGCCCAAGGCGCCGAGGGCTGCGGCGAGGCAGAGCTGGCCAGGCCGCAACAAACGCAGGTGCGCCCGGCACAGAATCACGCCCAATACACCCAGTGCGCCCGCGATCAAAAAACGCATCACCATCAGGTCGTAGAGGGTGTATTCGCCACTGACGTAAGGCGTGATGAAGTTCAGCGCCCAGCCCAGGGTCGAGATGACCGCCAGGGTTACGCCAACAAATATCGAGCTCTTCGGTAAGGTCATCAGGGTTATCCATCAGGCGAGAGATCCATGGTGCCTAGCCGCGAGGCTGTGCTACAAACGAGTTCTCGGCCCTGAATGCATAACTTCAGATTATGAATACGCTCGGTAAAACCTTGCCGCCTCTTGCCAGCTTGTTGCCCTTTGAAGCAGCGGCGCGCCTGTGCAGTTTCTCCAGGGCGGCGGATGAATTGCACATCACACAGGCGGCTGTCAGCCGACAGATTCGTGGGCTTGAAGACAACCTCGGGGTGAAGCTGTTTTACCGGCGCAACCGCGCGGTATCCCTTACGCAAGAAGGGCGTGACCTGGCGCGGGTGGTTAGCGACGCATTGCACAGCATCGGTGACAGCGCAGCCCTCTTGCGCGCCGCGCAACGCAGCGACCGGGTGGTGCTGCTCTGCCAACTGTGCGAAGCGTTTTATTGGTTGATGCCGCGTCTGTCGAGTTTCCACCAGCAATACCCGCATCTCGATATCCAGGTCGTGACCTCAACCCGGCCGCTGACGGAGTTCAATGCGCACTTCGACGTTGCTCTGCAAAGTTCGCGGCGACCCAGTGGCGCACATCCCTTGATGTTCACCGCTGCTGACGAAGTGTTCCCGGTGTGCAGCCCGGCCTACTTCGATGCGCGACAACCGCTGTCGCTCACCGAATTACAGTCGGCCACTTTTTTGCACCACAGCTCCCAGCCTCCGCACTTGATGGAGTGGGACAGTTGGTTGCAGGTGTTCGGGCAGGCAGTGGCCGCCAATGCGCGCAGTGCCACATTCGACAGTTATCCATTGATGTTGCAGGCAGCGGTGGAAGGGCATGGAGTTGCCATGGGCTGGCGCCGTACGGCAAGCAGGCTGATCGAGAGTGGGGCGCTGGTCAGGCCCTGTGTGGAGAGCGTGCATTTACCCGAGGCGATTTCGATTTATCGTCATCAAGGCGCGGGCGACCGCCCAGAGATCGCGGCGTTGTTGGGCTGGTTGCAGGAGCAATTAAAGGGCGACAGCTGACGGCTGATCAGCTGTCGCACACTCAATGCGCTGTTATTGGTTACGCGTCACGCGCCACACCGTGTTGGCCAAGTCATCCGCAATGATCAGCGCACCTTTGGGGTCCACCGTCACGCCCACCGGGCGGCCACGGGTCTTGCCGTCGTCGCCACGGAAGCCGGTGGCGAAGTCAACCGGCTCACCCGCAGGTTTGCCATTGCTGAACGGCACAAAGATCACCTTGTAGCCCACCGGATTCTCGCGGTTCCAACTGCCGTGCTCGCCGACGAACACGCCGTCGGCGAATTTTTCGCCCATGGCCGGGATGGAAAAGTCCACACCAAGTGCCGCCACGTGAGAGCCCAAGCTGTAATCCGGCTTGATCGCAGCAGCGACTTTGGCCGGGTTCTGTGGTTGTGCACGCGGGTCGACGTTCTGGCCCCAGTAGCTGTAGGGCCAACCGTAGAAGGCACCTTCACGCACCGACGTCAGGTAGTCCGGCACGAGGTCGGGGCCGAGTTCATCGCGTTCATTGACCACTGTCCACAGTTGCCCGGAGTCGGGTTGGATGGTCAGCGCCGTGGGATTGCGCAGCCCGGTCGCGTAGGGCTTGTGCGCGCCGGTGGCGGCGTCGATCTGCCAGACCATGGCGCGGTCGATCTCCACTTCCATGCCGCGTTCGGTGACGTTGCTGTTGGAGCCGATACCCACGTACAGCTGGCGCCCGTCGGCACTCACGGCCAGGGACTTGGTCCAGTGGTGGTTGATCTGTGCCGGCAGGTCGGTGACTTTGACCGGCGCACCGCTGGCCTTGGTCTGGCCGTCGGTGTAGTCGAAACGCACCAGCGCATCCTGATTGGCGACGTAAAGCTTGCCGTCCGCAAATGCCAGGCCATAGGGCGCGTTGAGGTTATCGGCGAACACGGTTTTCAGCTCGTAGGTGCCGTCACCGTCGGCATCGCGCAGCAGGGTCAGGCGGTTGCCGCTCTTGACCTTGGTGTTGCCCTCGGCCTTGATCAGGCTGGCGATCACATCCTTGGGCTTGAGCTTGGCCGCACTGCCGCCACGGCCTTCGGCGACGAGGATGTCACCGTTGGGCAGCACCAGGGTCTGGCGGGGGATGGCCAGGTCGGTGGCGATGGCCGTGACGCTGTAGCCTTCGGGCACTTTGGGTTTCTGATCGCCCCATGGCGCGGGCTCGGCGATCTTCATGCTCGGCAGCAGGCTGCTTTGTTGTTCCGGCAATTTGGGATCAGGGCCGCGGGCCTGGGTTTTATCGCCTTCGCCACCGCAGGCGCTTAACAGCAGGGCGGCACTCAACAGGGTCAATGTGCTGGAGGTTTTCATTTCACACCTCCCGAACGCAGGCCGGTCCAGGTCGCTGCGAGCGTCAGCAGCATCACGATCGCCGACAACACCAGGCCGGTCGGCATGGAGGCGTAAGCGTCCTTGGCGTGTTGGAACGCGTTGACCAGACCGAGTATCCAGGTGGCCAACAACAGCAGGACATACCGAGTAGGTTGCCCGGCCTTACGCTCGGCGCGCAGCAGGTTGACCAGTGCAAACAGCAGCGCAAAACCACCGAATACCAACGCACCGGCGATCAGCCAGGAGGCGAAGTTCGCCCACTGGATCTGGTAGGTCTGGGTGTAGGCGATGTCACTGAGCAACGCGCCAAGAAACAGCGGCACGGTGCCGGCGAGCAAGGTCGCATGCAGCGGACCTGGCGTGGGGCGATAGGTGGAGAGGGTAGTCATGGGGGGGCGGCTCCTTTTTATCCAACGCCCCTGGGCGGGGCAGCGCATAGGAAATGAGCGCGGCGCTTGTCGGAAAGTTCAGGGTGATTGGTGTCTAAATATTATGAGCCCGCTGCCAGAGCCCATGCATAAGGCCGTATCATCGTGTACTTTCCTTTCGCCAGGCGCCTCTATGACACACCCTCGCATTGGCTTCGCATGCCAGTACAAGCACCCCGAACGCCTGTTGTCGCCCAGCGCCCTCAAGCTGATCGAAGGCCCGTTCAACCCCCGCACGACCACCTTGCGCTGGATGGACGGGGTTACGCCGCAGGTCGCCCGCGAAAAATTGGTCGAAGTGGTCACCCATAATCTGGCAGCGCAATTGCGCCTGTTGGCCTATGTCGCCCAACTGCCGCCAACCTTGCGCATGCTGCGCTTGAGCAGCGACCTGCTGCCGTTCTACAGCCATCCGAAAGTCGCCGACGTCTATAAAGATCCCGCCATCGAGCGCCAATTGATTGAAGGTTTCGCCGCCATCGGCGAGCTGGCGCGTGCCTCGGATATTCGGCTGTCGTTCCACCCTGGCCAATACTGCGTGCTCGGTTCGGAAAACCCCGGCGTGGTTGAAAACAGCCTCGCCGAATTCGAATACCACGCCGACATGATCCGCATGATGGGCTACGGGCGGCAGTTCCAGGACCTCAAGTGCAACGTGCACATCGCCGGACGCCTGGGCGTTGAGGGCACTCGCGCGGTGTGGTCGCGCTTGTCTGAGGTGGCGCGCAACTGCATCACCTTCGAGAACGATGAAAAGACCTACGGGCTCGACCACTGCCTGCAAGTCGCCGATCTGGCGCCGGTTGTGCTCGATATTCACCACTGCTGGATCAACGAAAACGAGTACATCGATCCCAGCAGCGAACGCGTCACTCGCGTGATCGACAGCTGGCGCGGCGTGCGGCCGACGATGCACTACTCCCAGCCCCAGGAAGTCCTCCAGGAACTGGGCTTCGACGCCGAGCACAAGTTGGAAATGGACGCGCTGTTGCAGGTGGTCTCCAAGCGTGACCTGTATGCCCACAGCGCGCAGATGTGGAACCGCTGGACCAACAACTACGCGCTGCAGTTTCTGGAGCGCTTCGACATCATGTTGGAATCCAAGGACAAAAACGTGGCAGCGCTGGCGTTTTATGAGCACTGGAAGAGACAGTCGTGATGACGTCGAACAGCTCGGGTATTGACCCGGATGGCTATATCCTAAGCGTCCCCCACAACCCTATGCAGCCTGAGTTTCAGGCATTGCTTGAGGATGTCTGCGCTTCGCTGTCGCCGGATGATTTGGGGCTGGACAGCCTCTATCTGTACGGCAGTGTCGCAAGGGGAGACGCCACGCCCGGTGTCTCTGACCTGGACCTCACGCTGGTGCTGCGCGAACCGCCCACCGCGCCGCTGCTGGCGCGTCTGGAAGCGATTCGCAGGGCGTTGGAGCAACGGCACCCGCAAGTCATTAAGGTCGATTTTGACATCGGCAGTCGTGGGCAAGTGTTAGCGGCTGACAACAGCAACAGTTGGGGCTTCTGGCTCAAGCACCATTGCCGCTGCCTGTGGGGCAATGATCTTTCCCTGCATTTCGAGCGGTTTCGGCCGTCCCGCGACATTGCCGTGGCGTTGAATGCCGACTTTGAACACGTGCTGGCCGGCTACCTCACGCGTATTGCGCAAGCCGCTACCCAGCAGGACCGATTGCGCTTGCAGCGTGAAGCATCACGCAAGGTGGTGCGGGCCACGCATGTGTTGCGTTCGCAGGATGCAACAACGTGGCCGCAGACACTTGAAGAGCATGTTGCACTGTTCGTCAGGCGTTATCCGACGATGATCACGCAGGTGGCGTTCTTTCTGTTTGAAGCGCGAAATCCTGAAGCCGAAGTCGACAACTTCACGACCCGGCTGCAGACCTTTCTGGGTTGGATGGCCTCGCAACAGCAATAAAGGTGTTGGCCGTGAGGCCCCCACTGCAGCATGGCCATCTCCGCACTTTCTAAAGGCCAACACATGACCCTGTAGTGAGCGGGCTAGCCCCGCGCTGGGCTGCGAAGCAGCCCCAAAGCCTGCCAACGCGGTTTTACTAAGAAATCACGGCGGTCTTATTGGGGCCGCTTCGCAGCCCAGCGCGGGGCAAGCCCGCTCACCACAAGAGCGTCGTTTTGTCAGGTTATGTCTTCACCGCAGATGTGTAGATGCCCACGACCATTGCAGCATGAGCATCTACACACTTCCTAAAGGCTGACACATAACACTTGTGGTGAGCGGGCTTGCCCCGCGCTGGGCTGCGAAGCAGCCCCAAAACCTGGCACTGGGTTTTACTAAGAAATCGCGGCGGTCTTATTGGGGCCGCTCTGCAGCCCGGCGCGGGCGGTGCGACGATTCGATAAGCCCGCTCCCAGCGTTGATCAATGTGCTTGCCAACCCTCAGGACTTGAAGCGTCCCACCAACCCATTGAGCTCATCCGACAAATTCGACAAGCGCCCCGAGTCGTCTTGCGCGGAGTTGGCCAGGCTTTCCACCAGGCGCGCTTCGTCGTAGATCTGCTGGATATGCCGGTTGATTTCTTCGGCCACGCTGTGTTGTTCCTCGGCGGCGGCGGAGATTTGCAGGTTCTGGTCGCGGATCTCGTTGACCGACAACTGGATGCCTTCAAAGCTGTCCCGCGCGCTTTCAATGGACGACACACTGGCCCGTGACAGGTCCAGGCAACTGCCCATTTTTTGCGTGACTTCCTGGGTCTTGTTTTCCAGGGTGCCCAGCAGGTTTTCGATTTCGCCGGTGGAGTCGGAAGTGCGCTTGGCCAGCGCCCGTACTTCATCGGCCACTACCGCAAAACCACGACCCTGATCACCGGCGCGGGCTGCTTCGATGGCGGCGTTGAGCGCCAGCAGGTTGGTCTGTTCGGCAATCGCGCGGATGGTGCCGATGATCTGGTTGATGCTGCGGCTGCCGGCTTCGAGTTCGACCATGGCGTCGGACGACTCGGTCAGACGGCGGCCCAGGCGGTTGACGTTATCGGTGGTGACCTCGATCTGTTGCTTGCCCTCGGCCACACGGCGATGGCCGTTCTCCGCCGACTCTGCCGCGCTGCTGCAGGAGCGCGCGACTTCGTTAGCGGTGGCGACCATTTCGTTGAATGCGGTGGATACCAGTTCCACGGCCTCACGCTGCCGCCCGGCGGCTTCGTTCATGTTGTGCGCCACTTCGCTGTTGACCTTGGAGGCGTTGTGCAAATTGGCCGAGGCCGCGCCGATGTGCTGGATCAATTGGCGGATGGCGGCGAGGAACTTGTTGAACCAGCCAGCGAGTTCAGCGGTTTCATCCTTGCCCTGCACGTGCAGTTCGTGGCGCAGGTCGCCTTCACCCTCGGCAATCGACTGCAAACCGGTACTGACCTGGCCGATGGGCTTGACGATCACTTTGGAAAACGCCGCCGCGAGCACGCCGAAGATCAGCACCAGCACGCCGACGATGACGGCGGTGAGGTAGGTCATGCGCGTGGCTTCGGCCATGACTTCGCGGTGTTCGATCAGGCCGATATAGCGCCAGCCCAGGCCGGGGGAGGTCCACACGTTGGCCATGTAGCGCACGCCGTTGATTTCCACTTCGGTAGAACCCTGGGGTGTCTCGGCCAAGTGCGCATAGGCGGCACCCAGCTCCTTGAGCGGCTTGAAGCTGTGGGCGGCGTCGCGCGGGTCGACCAGCACCACACCGTCCTCGATCAGCATTACGTAGCCGCTTTCGCCGAGCTTGATGCTCTTGACCAACTCGGTGAGGTTCTTCAGCGACACGCTGACCACGAACACACCCTTGGCCTTGCCGGCGTTATCCAGCAGTGCCCGCGCTGTGCCCACCAGGGCCACGTCGTCTTTGTCGTAATAGTACGCCGGGGTGCGCACGGTCTTGCCGGGGCTGGCCATCGCGGCTTTGTACCAGGGGCGTGTGCGTGGATCGTATTTAGCCAGTTGTGGATCATCGGGCCATTTGACGTAGGTGCCGTCTTCCAGGCCGATGGACAGGATGGCCGCCGCCGGATGGGTGGCGCCAAACCGGGCGAATCGGTCGATCACCTCTTGCGCGGCCGCAGGCATCGGTTGGCTGGCAGCGTCGGCGGGTTGGTAATTCTTGAGGGTGTTGACGGAGGTGTATACAGGATCCGTGGCCATTTGATCGACGTTCTGCAGCGTGCCGTCGAAGAACTGACGGATATTGCCATCGATCTGGCGGATTTCGCGGGTGCTGCCGTCGATGAACTGATCGACCGCCTGGGTCCGCGTGTTCATGACAGAGATCACCGCCACCAGGCTGACCGGGATAAACGCGACAGAGACAAACGCCAGTACAAGCTTATTTTTTATTTTCATCGAGACGACCATCAGCACGGAGGGTGGTGAAACCGTCGCATTCTGCACCCGCAGCGCGGCGATTTGCTATCACCGCTGTTTCGGCTAGATGCCGGCAAATCTTTAGGGTTTTTTGTACACAATACAATCGGCGATTGTTCTGTATCCAATCAGTAGACATCACGCAGATAACGCTTCTGCTCACTCAGTTGGCGCCAGTACTCCACGGCGTCCTCTACGCCCAGTCCGCCGTGGGTATTTGCGACCTGGCGCAGTGCCTGGTCAACGTCCTTGGCCATATGGCTGGCATCCCCGCAGATGTACAGCTTGGCGCCGTCCTGCAACCAGCGCCACAGCTCGGCGCCGTGTTCACGGATGCGGTCCTGCACGTAGATCTTCTGCGCCTGGTCGCGGGAAAACGCCAGGCTCAGATGGGTGAGTAGGCCGTCGCGCTGCATGCCTTGCAGTTCGTCCTGGTAATAAAAATCGCTGGCGGCGTACTGCTCGCCAAAAAACAGCCAGTTACGCCCCTGATGCCCCAGGGCCCGACGCTCCTGCAAGAACGCACGGAACGGCGCCACACCGGTGCCGGGACCGATCATGATCATCGGCACGTCACCGTCGTTGGGCGTGCGGAAGTGTTTGGACGGCTGCACAAACACCGGCACTTCGCCGTCGCCGACGCGGTCGGCGAGGAAGGTGGAGGACACGCCTTTGCGCTTGCCATAACGCACGGCGGCCACCGTCAGGTGCACTTCGTGGGGATGGGCCTTGGCACTGGAGGCAATCGAATACAGACGCGGTTGCAGACGTTTGAGGGTGCCCAGTAGCTCGTCCGCCGAGCAGTCGATGGGATATTGCTGCAGCACATCCGTGAGCTGTCGGCCCCATAGCCAGTCTTTGAGTTCAGCCTTGCGCTCGGGCCGCAGCAGTTGTTCCAGGCCCGGATTGGCACTGCGCTCGGCAATAAAGGCCAGGGTCTCGCTGCCAGGACGGGCGATCTCGAAGTGCTGGGTCAGCGCCTGTTGCAGCGATACCTCACCAAAGGTGTCGATGTTTACCGAGGCGCTAGGGCTCAGGTGGGTCAGCTCCAGCAGTTCGCTCACCAGTTCCGGGCAGTTGCGCGGCCGCACGCCGAGGGCGTCTCCGGCTTCGTAGGTCAGGCCGGAGTCCGCCAGGTCCAGGGCGAATTGGCGAGTTTCCTTGTGGGCGTTCTGGGGGTTCAGGTGCCGGTTGAGCAGCAGGCGTGATTGATGCAGTTTGGTTTTGCCGGCGGGTGTGGCGGCCAGTGTGACGGGCTTTGCCGGGTTGAGGGTTTGCTGCAACTTCGTCAGCCAGGTATCGGCGCGTTCTTCGAATTCGGTATCGCAGTCGACGCGTTCCAGCAGGCGCGTCGCCCCCAGTTCCACTAGGCGCTGATCAAGCCTTTTGCCGTGCCTGCAAAACTGGTCGTAATTCGGATCACCCAGGGCCAGTACGGCAAAGCGCAGGGACTCCAGGCGCGTGTCGACGGTGCTGAGGCTGTGCCAGAAACCTTCGCCATTGTCCGGTGGGTCGCCGTCGCCAAAGGTGCTGCTGATCAGCGCCAGGTTCTGGGTACTCGCCAGTTTGCTCGTCGGGAAGTCCGCCATGGCGCTCAGTTCCACGCTGATGCCCGCTTCGCGCAGGCGTTTGGCGAAGCGCTCGGCCAGGGCTTCGGCGTTGCCGGTCTGCGAGGCCCACAACAGGGTGACGTCCGGGGAGGGGAGCGGTGCAGCGCCTGTGCGACTGAACAAACCACCGAGCAACCCGTCCAGCCATAAGCGGGTGTCCTGGGCCAATGGCGCGCTTGCCGGCATCACCGGGACGCCAGCGTCCTGCCGCGCGGCGCTGGAGTGCAGGCCACTGAGGAAGCCGGCGAGGTAGGTGCGTTCACTGTCGCTCAGTGACGGCGCCGGCCTGTTACGGATACCGGTGAGATCAGCGAAGGCGTCAAGGCGCGACATGGTGAGGTCCTCCGGAAGGTCATGGGAAGTGGGCGCCGGTTGGTCGAGGAATTGATGGTCGATCAGCTTGACTCGGGCCAGCGCGACCGCGCAGCACTTGAACTCGGGCTGCAGGGAAATCGGGTCGACGGCATCGTTGGTCACCGCATTGATCGCCAGGTGCTCGCCAAACACATCGTTCCAGTGGAAGGGCGCAAAGCAGTTGCCGGGCCGCACGCGGTCAGTGATCACCGCAGGCAGCACGGCACGCCCACGCAAGGAGCGCACCTCTACCGGATCCTTGGCCGTGATGCCGAGGCGCGCGGCATCGTCGGGATGGATCTCCACGAACGGGCCGGGGTTGAGTTTGTTCAGGGTGGCGACTTTGCCGGTCTTGGTCAGGGTGTGCCACTGGTGCTGCAGGCGGCCGGTGTTGAGCACGAAAGGGAAGCGGTCGTCGGGCATTTCCGCAGGCGGCATATGGGGGCGCGGGAAGAATTGGCCTTTGCCGCTGTCGGTGGCGAATCTGAGCGTGCCGGTATTCAGGTAGCGGATCGGGTTTCGGTCTGCGCCGTCGGCTGAAGGGCAAGGCCATTGCAGCGGTTGTTCACGCAGGCGCGCATGGCTGGCGCCGCGCATGTCATAGCCGGTCTTGGGGTTCCAGGCGCGTTTGATTTCTTCGAAAACGTCGGCGGCGCTGGCATACGTGAACGCGTCGGCAAAGCCCATTTCACAGGCGACCCGGGCGATGATCTGCCAGTCCGGCAAGGTTTCACCGGGTGCATCGACGGCCTTTTGCATCAGGGTCAGGTTGCGCTCGGAATTAATCATCACCCCTTCGGCCTCGGCCCACAGCGCGCCGGGCAGCAGGATGTCGGCGTAGCGGTTGGTCTCGGTGTCGAGGTAGGCGTCCTGGGTGATCACCAGTTCTGCTGTGCGCAAACCGTCGATAGCGGTCTGGCGATTGGGCACGCTGGCCACCGGGTTGGTGCAGATGATCCAGCAGGCTTTGATCTGCCCGGCGGCCATCTGTTCGAACATCGCCACGGTGCCGTTGCCGGCTTGGCGCGGCAGGTGGCCAGGCGGGATTTGCCAGAGGTCTTCGATAAATGTGCGGTCGGCGTCGACCATGACCGAGCGCTGTCCTGGCAGGCCCGGGCCCATGTAGCCCATTTCGCGGCCGCCCATGGCATTGGGTTGGCCGGTGAGGGAAAACGGCCCGCTGCCGGGGCGGCAAATCGCGCCGGTGGCCAGGTGCAGGTTGCACAGGGCGTTGGTGTTCCAGGTGCCATGGGTGCTTTGGTTGAGGCCCATGGTCCAGCAGCTCATCCATTCTGCGGCCTGGCCGATCCAGTCGGCGGCTTGGCGGATATCCGCTTCCGCCAAACCCGTGATGGCAGCGACGCTGTGGGGCGGGTAGTCCTCAAGAAAACCGGGCATAACCTCCCAACCTTCGGTGAACGTGGCGATAAAGCCGGGGTCGGTGTGGCCGTTTTTCACCAGCAGGTGCAGCAGGCCATTGAGCAGCGCGAGGTCGGTGCCGGATTTGATCGGCAGGTACAGATCAGCTTTGTCGGCGGTGGCGCTGCGCCGGGGGTCGACCACGATCAGCTTCGCCCCGGCCTTGACCCGGTCCATCATGCGCAGGAACAAAATCGGATGACAGTCAGCCATATTGGCGCCGATCACGAAGAACAGGTCGGCGCGGTCAAAGTCTTCATAGGAACCCGGTGGCCCGTCGGAACCGAGGGACAGCTTGTAGCCGCTGCCGGCACTGGCCATGCACAACCGCGAGTTGGATTCGATATTGCGGGTGCGCACAAACCCCTTGGCCAATTTGTTGATCAGGTATTGCGCCTCCAGGGACATTTGTCCGGACACGTAGAACGCCAACGCATCGGGGCCGTCACGGTCGAGGATATGGCGCAAACGGCCGGCTGTTTCGCTGATGGCGGTGTCCATGGCGACCCGCACCGGGTCGTGATCGCGCTGCTCACGCAGGTAAGCGTTTTCCATGCGCCCGGACTCGGCGATGGCTTGGCCGCACGTAGTACCTTTGGTGCACAGGCGGCCAACGTTGGTGGGGTGGGCCTTGTCGCCGATCACCTTGACCACCTTATTGTTTTCCACTTGCATCACGATGCCGCAGCCGACGCCACAATAAGGACACACGCTACGTACGCTTTGGTTTGCCATCCGTCACCCTCTAAACTTTTTTACCCGCCAACAAAAAAGCGCCCTGCAACCCTCCGTTTGGAAACGGGGGTTGCACGGCGCCTTTGTCGTGAATGGGCAATCAGCGTTGACTGCTTTATGCAGGTGTTCCTAGCAAGTCACGCGCCAGGTTTTTTCGAACGCTGCAATGGGTGCTTTTTTGTGAAGAGCCGGCTTGTTCCGGTGAGCTGGCTGTTGGGGTGTGCGGGCTAGTCGAATCGTCGCACCGCCCGCGCTGGGCTGCGAAGCAGCCCCAACACTCATCAGCCTGGAAATTGATGATGCAAGTGCGCCTTTTTGATGCAACGCGCACCAGTTGGATGCGCAATCCACGTTGTTCAGGCAACGCGAGGAGACTTCAGCGGCGCCACGTACGGCTCCGCGGCCAATTGGCATAGAGCCTGCAAGCTCCCCGTCAACCCCACTCGGTCAACGACGATCGACAGGCCATTGAGGTCATGGGCATAAAGCGATGGATCCGGCGAAGTCGTCCGAACAGATCCCGCATAAGAACAGGCAAAGACGCCTGGAACCGCAAGGTTTCAGGCGTTTTTTTTTGCTTTTTAAACCGTGATGAATGTTGTCAGGTGCTGATATGAACAAACCGATGAAAACCCTGATCGTCGTTGGCAATGGCATGGTCGGTCACCATTGTGTGGCGCAACTGATCGAGCGCGGCGCGCTGCAACACTACCACCTGCATGTGTTCAGCGAAGAGCCGATGCGCGCCTATGACCGTGTGCACCTGTCCGAGTATTTCACGGGCCGCGATGCCGAGTCGTTGGCACTTTCCGAGGCGTCGCTGTACCAGACGCCGGGAGTGACGTTGCACCTGGGCGTGCCGGTGCTGGAGATCGACCGCGTTCGCCGTGAGGTGATCACGGCTCAGGGCTGCGTGGCCTACGACACATTGGTCCTGGCCACCGGCTCCTATCCGTTCGTGCCGCCGATCGAAGGCGCCGAAGGGGATTCGCGGTTGGTGTATCGCACCTTGCACGACCTTGATGCCATCCGTGCAGCGGCAGCCAATGCCCGACGTGGTGTGGTGGTGGGCGGTGGCCTGCTGGGCCTGGAAGCCGCCAACGCCCTGAAAAGCTTGGGGCTGGAAGCCCATGTGGTGGAGTTCGCACCGCGCTTGATGCCAGTGCAGTTGGATGATTTCGGCGGCCTGGCGCTCAAGGCCCAGATCGAACGGCTGGGCGTCGGCGTGCACCTGTCCCGTGCCACGCAGTCGATCAGCGCGGGCGAGCAGTACCGCTATCGCATGAACTTTGCCAACGACGAGTTCCTCGAAACCGACCTTATCGTGTTCTCCGCAGGTATCCGCGCACAGGACGCCCTGGCGCGCCAGGCTGGCCTGGAGATTGGTCCGCGTGGCGGGGTGGTGATCAACGATGAGTGCTTGAGTTGCGATCCGCACATCTACGCGATTGGCGAGTGCGCGTCGTGGAACGGCAGCCTGTTCGGCCTGGTCGCACCGGGGTACCAGATGGCCCGTGGGGTAGCCGCATTGTTATGCGGGCAGGTCGCCGAGCCCTTTGTCGGTGCCGACATGTCCACCAAGCTCAAACTGCTCGGCGTGGACGTGGGTTCCATCGGCGACGCCCATGCCCACACGCCGGGTGCGCGCAGCTATCAGTTCATCGACGAGGCCAGCGCCAGTTACCGGCGCCTAGTGGTGGACGCATCGGGCAAGCATGTGATCGGCGCAGTGCTGGTTGGCGACAACAGCTACTACGACACGTTGCTGCAATACATGCAGAACGCGATTGCACTGCCTGCGGAACCGGCCAGCCTGATCCTGCCGTCGTCCGCCGGTGCACCGACCCTCGGCCCAGGCGCGTTGCCGGAATCGGCCACGGTGTGTTCGTGCCACAACGTGACCAAAGGCGCGATTTGCTCGGCCATCGACGGCGGTTGCAGCGACCTCGGCCTGCTCAAATCCCAGACCAAGGCTTGCACCGGTTGCGGCGGTTGCGCGGGCTTGCTCAAGCAAGTGTTCGAACACGAGTTGATTGCCCGTGGCGTCAGCGTCGACAAGAGCCTGTGCGAACACTTCGCCTACACCCGTCAGGAGCTCTATGCCCTGGTGCGTGTGGAAGGGGTGACCACCTTCGAAGAACTGCTGGCCAAACACGGCCGTGGCCACACCGGTTGCGACGTGTGCAAACCGGCGGTGGGTTCGATCCTGGCGTCGTGCTGGAACCAGCCAATCATGGACGCCTCGTTGGTGCCGTTGCAGGACACCAACGACACGTTCATGGCCAACATGCAGAAGAACGGCACCTACTCGGTGGTGCCACGGATTCCCGGTGGTGAAATCACGGCCGACAAGCTGATCGTAATCGGTGAAGTGGCGAAGAAATACGACCTCTACACCAAGATCACCGGCGGCCAGCGCATCGACTTGTTTGGCGCGCAGTTGCATGAGCTGCCGGATATCTGGGCCGAGCTGATCGCCGCTGGCTTTGAGACCGGGCACGCGTATGGCAAATCCACGCGTACGGTGAAGTCCTGCGTGGGCAGCACTTGGTGCCGCTACGGCGTGCAGGACAGCGTGAAAATGGCGCTGCTGATCGAGGATCGCTACAAGGGCCTGCGTTCGCCGCACAAACTCAAGTTCGCGGTGTCCGGCTGCACCCGTGAATGCGCCGAAGCCCAGAGCAAGGACGTGGGCGTGATCGCCACCGAGAAGGGCTGGAACCTTTACATCGCGGGCAACGGCGGCATGCGTCCGCGCCATGCCGAACTGTTCGCTACTGACCTCGACGACGCCACGTTGATCCAGTACATCGACCGCTTCCTGATGTTCTACATCCGCACCGCTGACAAACTGCAACGCACCTCTGTGTGGCGCGAAAGCCTGGAAGGTGGCTTGGATTTCCTCAAAGACGTAATCCTGCACGACAGTCTCGGCCTGGGCGCGGAGCTGGAAGCGCAGATGCAGCTGGTCGTCGACCGCTACGAATGCGAGTGGGCCAACGCCCTCAAGGATCCGGAAAAACTCAAGCGCTTCCGCACCTTCGTCAACGACAAACGCCCCGACCCGGACATCCACTTTGTCCAGGAACGCGGCCAGCGCCGGCCGATCATGGCCGCCGAACTCAACCTGATTCCCGTCATCGAGGAGATTGCCTGATGAGCCAGCCTGACACTCAGCACCACCTGTCCACCTGGAAAGGGGTGTGCAGTGAGCAAGACCTGGTGAGCAACTCCGGCGTAGTGGTGTGGTTGGACGGCGCTCAAGTGGCGCTGTTCTACCTGCCGGGTGCGCAGGAGCAGACGCTGTTCGCCATCGACAACCATGACCCGGAGTCGGGAGCGAATGTAATTGGCCGTGGATTGGTCGGCAGTATCAAGGGCGATTTGGTGGTGGCTGCGCCGATCTATAAGCAGCATTACCGCTTGCAGGACGGCCAGTGCCTGGAGTCGCCACACCAGCGATTGCAGGTGTGGCCGGTGCGATTGAATGAGGGCGTGGTGGAACTCGCAGTGAGCTGATACACCTCGGTCAAAATGTGGGAGGGGGCTTGCTCCCGATGGCGGTGTGTCAGTCGACATCGGTATGCCTGAACCACTGCTATCGGGAGCAAGCCCCCTCCCACATAAAACCGCATTACAGCTGAGAAATCCCACTGCTCTTTGCTGCAATCACGCGGCGTAATGCCTTTCTCCCTCGCGTACTAGGACGGCCAGTGCCTGGAGTCGCCACACCAGCGATTGCAGGTGTGGCCGGTGCGATTGAATGAGGGCGTGGTGGAACTCGCAGTGAGCTGATTCGGTCCAAGTGTGGGAGGGGGCTTGCTCCCGATGGCGGTGTGTCAGTCAACATCGGTATGGCTGAACCACTGCTATCGGGAGCAAGCCCCCTCCCACATAAAACCGCTTCGCAGCTGAGAAATCCTACTGCTCTTTGCTGCAATCACGCGGCGTAATGCCTTTCTCCTTTGCGTACTAGGACGACCAGTGCCTGGAGGCGCCACACCAGTGATTGCAGGTGTGGCCGGTGCGATTGAATGAGGGCGTGGTGGAACTCGCAGTGAGCTGATACACCTCGGTCAAAATGTGGGAGGGGGCTTGCTCCCGATGGCGGTGTGTCAGTCAACGTCTGTATGGCTGAACCATTGCTATCGGGGGCAAGCCCCCTCCCACATAAAACCGCATTGCGGTGGAGAAATCCTACTGCTCTTTGCGGCAATCACGCGGCGTAATGCCTTTCTCCTTCGCGTACTAGGACGGCCAGTGCCTGGAGGCGCTGCACCAGCGACTGCAGGTGTGGCCGGTGCGATTGAATGAGGGCGTGGTGGAACTCGCAGTGAGCTGATCGACCTCGGTCCAAGTGTGGGAGGGGGCTTGCTCCCGATGGCGGTGTGTTAGTCAATATCGGTATGGCTGAACCACTGCTATCGGGAGCAAGCCCCCTCCCACATAAAAAACTGCATCGCAGTGGAGAAATCCTACTGCTCCTTGCTGCGATCACGCGGCGTAATGCCTTTCTCCTTCGCGTACTAGGATGGCCAGTGCCTGGAAGCGCCACACCAGCGATTGCAGGTGTGGCCGGTGCGATTGAATGAGGGTGTGGTGGAACTCGCAGTGAGCTGATCGACCTCGGTCCAAGTGTGGGAGGGGGCTTGCTCCCGATGGCGGTGTGTCAGTCAACATCGGTATGGCTGAACCACTGCTATCGGGAGCAAGCCCCCTCCCACATAAAACCGCATTGCCGCTGAGAAATCCTACTGCTCTTTGCTGCAATCACGCGGGGTAATGCCTTTCTCCTTCGCGTACTGCGCCGCCGAGGCTTCGATGATCGGCCGCAGCAGCGCGCGGTCGGCTTGTACCCAATCGCTGATCAGGTTCCAGCGCTGGCCATCCCACTGCTGGAAGCGTACCGCGCCGCCGCCTTCATGGTCGGCGCAGGACAGTTTCAGCGGTTGCACCAGGCCTTTTGCGCCCAGGGCCTGAAGACGCGTATCGTCCAAGTTCAGGTGTTCGAACCCCCAGCGCACTTGTTCGCCAGTGAGGGGCTGGTGGCCGTATTTTTCCTGGGCCAGGCGCACGGCTTCGACGTTGAGAATGCCGTTCACCACACCGAGGTTGTAGTACACCGTGCCGAAGCGCTTCGGATCGGCTAGGTTGCCTTTGCCCGCGTCCACCACGCTTTGCTTGATGCCTTGCAGCACTGGGAAATCGGTGCCGGACGGGTGGGTGGTGATGGAGATAAAACCCTTGGCTGCGTTGCCGGCCGGCAACACGTCTTCTTCCGAGTTGCTCCAGATATTGCCGATGATGTGATCAGCCGGGTAACCGACTTTTTGCGCAGATTTGAGCGCCACCGGGTTCATCACGCCCCAGCCGCGCAGGATCACCCAGTCCGGCTTGAGACGGCGAATGTTCAGCCACTGCGATTGTTGCTCGTTGCCAGGGTGTGGCACTTCCAGCAGGGTCAATTCGAAGCCGGCATTTTTGGCCAGGGTTTCCAGTACCCCGTTGGTTTCCTTGCCGTACGGCGAGCCGTGGTAGAGCACGGCGATTTTCTTGCCCTTGAGTTTGTCGGCACCGCCTTCGCGCTGGCCGATGTAGTTGATGATCGCCGAGACTTCCGAATACGGGTTGAGCTGCAACGGGAACACGTAGGGGAAGACGCTGCCGTCGGTGGAGTCGGTGCGTCCGTGGTTGATGGTGATCAGCGGTAGTTTGTCGGCGGTCGAGCGATCCAGCGTGGCGTAGGCGATGCCCACCGACAGCGGGTTGGTGGCCGCTGCGGGCGCACCGTTGAGACCGCCCTTGAGGCGCTCGTAGCATTCGACGCCTTTTTCCACCACGTACTCGGTCTCGCATTCGCTCCAGGTCAACTTGACGCCGTTCACGCCGCCGTTGGCGTTGATGTATTGCAGGTAGTCGATAAACCCACCGAAGAAGCCGGTGCCACCGGCGGCATAGGGCCCGACCCGATAGCTCTGCAACGGAAAGTATTGTTGGTTGGCGGCCTGGACGGTGCCTGTGAGCGTGGCGGTGATCAAGGCCAGGCCCAAGGCCAGGCGGCGCAGCGGTGCGGGGTGTCTCATGGAGGCAGTTCCTCGGGGTTCAGCTCGGGGGTTAGTAAGTTAGTAACGCAGCGGCCATACCCTGGCCCGTTGACGAAAGCGCTGCCACAGTCGGGCCAGCCCCTCCGGCTCCTTGATCAGGAAGGTGATGATCAGTGCACCGAACAGCATCTTCTGAAGGTTTTCCAGCTGGCCGGCGTCCATCAATCCGGCCGGCAGCAACGCGAAGAGGTTGCCCAGCAGGATCGGGAACAACACGATGAAGGCCGCGCCGAGGACGTTGCCGAGCACACTGCCCAGGCCGCCGATAATGATGATGAAGAGCACCTGAAATGAGCGGCTCAGGTCGAAGCCGTGAGGCTCCACCGTGCCCAGGTAGGCGAAGGCCCAAAGCGACCCCGCGACACCCAGGTAGAAGCCGCTGATGGCAAACGCCAGCAGCTTGGCCTTGAGCAGCCGAATGCCGATCACGGCGGCGGCGGTGTCCATGTCGCGCACGGCCATCCAGTTGCGGCCCAGCTCACTGCGCACCAGGTTTTTACCGAGCCAGAACAGCGCCACGACCACGCTGAGGGTCAGCAAGTAGCGGCCACATGGCGAGCTGAAATCAACCCCGGCGATCAGCAATGGCGGCGAGGTGATGACCCCGGATGCGTTGTCGTTGGTAAACCAACTGAAGCGGGTCAGCACCCACTCCACCACGAACTGGGCGGCCAGGGTCGCTACCAACAGGTAAAAGCCCTTGATGCGCAGGCTCGGCAGACCGAAGAACACCGCCACCAGCGCAGCGATCACGCCGCCCAGGCCAAAGCTCACCAGCAGCGGCAAACCGGGTACGCGCAATTGCAGGTTGTAGGCGGCAAATGCGCCCACCGCCATGAACGCCGCCGAGCCCAGAGAGAGTTGCCCGGCGTAGCCAGTCAGCAGGTTCAGGCCGAGGCCGGCCAGGGACAGCACCAGCAGCGGCACGAGGATCGCGCTGAACCAGTAGTCGTTGCCCAGCCACGGCATCACCACAAAGGCAAAGCCCAGCAGTAGCCACAGTGCGATGCGGTCCTGGCGCAGGCGAAAGGTGCGGCGCTCGGCCGCGTAGGAGGTACTGATTTGACCGACTTCTTGATACAGCATGCAGGCATTTCCTCAAAAAACGATCAGACCCGTTCGATGGCGCGCTCGCCGAACAACCCGGCAGGGCGCACCAGCAAGAACAGCAAGGCAAGGACGTAAGGCACCCAGTTTTCAATGCCGCTGCCGATGATCGGGCCGAGGTAGATCTCGGCGATTTTTTCGCTCGCGCCGATGATCAAGCCGCCGACAATCGCGCCGCCGATGGACGAAAATCCGCCGATGATCAGCACCGGCAATGCCTTGAGTACCACCAGCGATAACGAGAATTGCACCCCCAATCGCGCGCCCCAAAGCAACCCGGCCACCAGTCCGACAAACCCCGCCACGGCCCACACCAGGGCCCAGATGCGCGGCAGGCGAATGCCCACCGCCATGGACGCCAGCGGGTCGTCTGCGACTGCACGCAGCGACAGGCCGATACGGGTTTTGTTGAACAGCAATGACAGGGCGAGCACCAACGCGGCGGCGGTGCCGGCAGCGAACAGGTCGAACTGCGAGAGCAGCATGCCGCGGATTTCCAGCGGCTCGTCGGCAATGCCCAAATCCAGGCCATGCACCTGCGCACCCCAGAGGAATTGCGCGAAGCCTTCGATCATGTAGGACAGCCCAAGGGTGGCCATGAACAGGATGATCGGCGGGCGATTAACCAGGGGCCGCAGCACCACTTTCTCGATCATCAGCGCAAGCACCACCATGCTCACCAGGGTCAGCAAAAACGCGAAGACAAACGGAAAGCCGCGCTCCAGCAGGCTGACAAAGGTCAGTGCGGCGAACAGCACCATGGCGCCCTGGGCGAAGTTGAAGACGCCCGAGGCTTTGTAGATCAGCACAAAACCGATCGCCACCAGGGAATACATCACGCCCGCCAACAGGCCGCCGATCAGCACCTCAAAGAAAAATTCCATGCTCAAGTTCCCAGATAGGCGGCGATGACATCGGGGTTGGCGCGCACTTGCTCGGGTGTGCCGTCGCCGATCTTGCGGCCGTAGTCGAGCACCACTACGTGGTCGCACAAGCCCATGACCACACCGATATCGTGCTCGATCAGCACCACGGTGGTGCCGAACTCGCGGTTGATGTCGCGGATGAATTGGCTCATCTGGGCTTTCTCCTGAGCGTTCATACCGGCCATGGGCTCATCCAGCAGCAACAGGGTCGGCTCGGACGCCAGGGCGCGGGCCAGTTCGACACGCTTTTGCAGGCCATAGGGCAGGGTGCCCACCAGCACGTGTCGCCAGGGATGGATCTGCAAAAACGCGATGACATTTTCGGCGTGCAGGCGGTGCGCGTCCTCCTCGCGCGGGGCTCGGCCCAGGCGCAGCATCTGCTCGATCCAGCTGCTGCGGCGCTTGAGGTTGCGCCCGGTGAGCACGTTGTCGAGCACGCTCATGCCCTTGAACAGCGCGATGTTCTGGAAGGTTCGCGCAATCCCGCCTTCGGCCGCCTGATGCGCGCGCATGCGCCGTCGGGTGTGGCCGGCGTAGTGGATGCTGCCGCTTTGGGGGTGGTAAACGCCGTTGATCACATTGAGCAGCGAACTCTTGCCGGCGCCGTTGGGGCCGATCAGCCCGCAGATGTCCCCGGCCTTGACGTCGAAACTGATGGAGGTGATGGCCTTGATGCCCTTGAACGACAGGGTAATGTCATCGAGCCGCAGTAAGACCGCTTGAGTGGTTGCATGCATGGTTGGGCTCGTCAGACAGCGTGAGGCAGTCGTTGGTCGGCGGGTTGGTGTTGGGGCGCTGGCTCTTGCCAACGGCCGGGATCGATGCCCAGGGCGGTAAAGAACGCCGCACTGTCCGGGCTCAACGCTGGCCCTACCAGCAAAGGCACGCGCAGGCGGCTCATGCCCAGCACATCGAGCAATGGTCGACGCACCAGCCAGTGGCCCAGCCAGCGGCGAATGATCGATGGGGTTGGCTGCATCGCCCAGCGGTACAGGCGATGACTGAATGTGCCCGGCAGCGGCAGGCGCTCACGTGCCCACTGTTCCAGACGGCCGTAGGATTCACGGGTGCCCAGCACCAAGGTTGGGCCCAGCTCGCGGCGGTCGGTGTCCCGGGTGGCCAGGGCTTCGGGGAAGTTCAGGCGAAAACCAGCGTGCAGCCAGGGCGCCAGCAAGTAGCGCGCCTGCCCGCTGGCGGCGAAAACCCGCGCGGCCAGGGCTTCCTCATTGGCGTCGAGGTGTTCGCGGGCCACCAAAGTGCGCGCGTCCATGAGCAACTGCCCGTGGGTCAACTGCACGCGGGTATCGGCGTGGAACACAAAGGCGAGGGCGGTTGACTGAGTGGCGCACGCCGGGGCAGGGAGGTTCGTGCGCAAGTCCGCATAAGCGACCAAGTGGGGGCCTTTGTGTTGATCCAGACCGCGCCCATCGAGGTACACCACCACACCGGGCCCACTAATTGACGGAATCGCCTCGGCGTTTTCGGCGAGAACAAATGTCGGCCGCAGTTGCACCAGCAGCGCACGATTGTCGCGCTCGGGATCGAGCAGCGTGACGCTCCCCCCCAACCACTGCGCGGCCAGTGCCAGCAGCAAGGCTTCGGGGCGCGCTTGACTGATGATCAGCAGATCATCGTCAGGCCCGAAGTCGCGCTGGTGAAGGGCTGCGGCGAGTTGGCGTATGTCGTCTGCCAGTTCGCTCCAACGTCGCTCTTGCCAGATGCCCAGGCGCTTGTAACGCAAGGCAATCGCCGACCCTCGGGTGTGGGCTTGATGCAGCAGCGCCTGGGGCAGTGTCTGGGGCATGGGTGTGTCCTTTGGGTCGATGCAAAGGTGATTGCACGCGCCATGCCAGGGGGATAAATGCTTTTATTTCAAAGGGATACGTTTAATTTTAAAAGGGAGAGCCTGTTTGGATTCAGCACAAGCTGTGCAACTGCTGTTGGTGGGGCAACAGGCGTTTCCTCAGGTGGCCTGTCAGATAACTCCCTTGGACTGTTCCCGTTGCTGAAAAGCAGGGGGCAAGCGTTAAAATGCCGCCCGCATCTTGCCCCCATCAAGGACCCTACATGCCACTGATCACGGAACGCGTAGCCCTGGCCCGCATCGGCGCCAATGAGAAGGTTATCTGCCGCATGGCCTCGGGCTGGGCGGTGATGGGGGATGTGCAGTTTCTGCCGGGCTACTGCCTGCTGCTGCCCGATCCGGTGGTCGCGAGTTTGAACGACCTGGATACCGAAGCCCGCGCGACTTACCTGCTGGACATGGCGCGCCTCGGTGATGCGGTGTTGCACGCCACTGACGCCCAGCGCATGAATTACGAAATCCTGGGCAACTCCGAGCCTGAGTTGCACTGCCATATATTCCCGCGCTACGCCTCGGAACCCGACGACAAGCGCCGGATGCCGGCATGGTTTTATGACTGGAAGAATGCTGTTCCTTATGCCGAAGAGGTGCATGGGGATTTGCGCAAGGCCATCGAGCGGTTGCTGCGTCAACCCAGTTGAGAGGCGAGAGCGTTCAGCCGCATTGGCGCCAACTTTTATTAACTTTCGCGTGAAGAGTGCAGTTAGAAATATGAATCTACTCGATCCGTTGACTGGAACAGAAGCGTTGACTCAATCGGGGAGACCCATAGAGCCTGGGTTTCTAACGGCTTTCTGGGGCTGGGGCTTTTCAGCATTGGATAACCCCCTGCTACGAGGTTATCTGGCAGAGTTTTTGGTGTATCGGGCGCTGTTCAACATGCCTACCCCCGATTTCAAGGTACCCACCTCGCATTTTTCAACCAAGATGGAAGGCGATGTTCATGACCTCGTGTTTTTCATGAATGATGAAAAATTCACTATCCAAGTTAAATCGAAAGACTCCTATAGCAAATCTCAGGTGTTCGATACCTCCTTCGCTGAAGGATTCGATTGTGTCTCCAATAGTCCGCTGCCCGCTGAGCATTGGTCAGACTTTTACATCTTCGCTTATCTCGCATTGGATAATAAAAAGTGTCAGGAGAACGAGCGTCTTCATGATAAGTGGAACCCCAATCCATCTCGTGCACTGCCGAGGGAGAAAGCGCGGTTCAAGCTCAATAAGCAGGCGTTGGTGAAATCGGTGTTGGAACTCGATAACTGGAGCTTCTACATTCTTGACCGAGAGCAATTACGTGGGCAGAAAAGCATCAACTTGAACAAGCTGCGCAGTAAGGTCAATAAGGGGGAAGCTGTGTGGGTACAGCATGGCGGTATTGCAGATGCGTTGGTGGATTTCGCCCTCGAACGGCACGCTAAACGCTGCGATGAAATGCTTTAGGTTCCCTTCGCTCGTGGGGTACGCCACATAGCCGCCAGCGAAACCGCTACACTGCCGCCCCCGAATTTCAGCAAGGATGCTTTGAATGCGTTCGCTCGTCAGCGCTGTGCTCCTCTCCATGACCCTGGCGGCCCCGGCCATGGCCGAGCCTCGTTCGTTCTCGGTCAATGACCCGAGCGGCAAATACCTGGTCGAAGTGTTGTTCCCGCAGGTGCCGCAGGACTTGCAGTACCTGGCGCGAGCCCTGATCACGATACGCGACGCAACTACCCTCGAAATCCTCCAGCAGTTGCAGACTCCGGACGCCCAGGTGCCGCTGGACCAGAATGGTAAAACCGTCGACTGGCGTTTGATGGGCGAGAACGGCGTGGTCTACTTTGCCGACATCAATCAGGATGGCCGCCAGGACTTGGCGATCCGCAATGGCACCGGCGCGGATAAAGACTTCCAGTCCAGTTACGATGTGTACCTGCAAGACCCGCACAAAACGCAGTGGGTGCTCAACGGCCCCCTGACCGATCTTGCGAACGAAACCTCCGGCGGTATGTTCTCAGTCAATCCCAAGGACGGCGTTATCCATTCGCAGACCGACCAGGGTTGCTGCTGGACCCGCGCCAGCCGCTATCAGATGCGCGACGGTGAGTTGGTGAGACTCAGCGCGTACACCCAGGCCCAAGTGCCTGCGACGGACGATGACGCCAACAACAGCATGCCCAGCGGCTACATGCTGCGCACCACCGGTGAGTGGAAGGACGGCCAATGGCTGGAAACGCCAAGGCTGGAAGGGCCGGTAAACGAAGACCCCGAGTTCCTGGCCGGCACCCTCAACGGCAAGATCCCGGTGCAACTCTGGTACCAGCAACAGGGCGCGGTGTTGATTGGTGAATTGCGCTACACCAAAAGCGGCAGCGGCAAGCCGATCAAGCTGGTAGGCGAGTTGGGTGAATACGGCGACCAGTCGTTTGTCTATCTGCACGAATATGCCGACGATGGTCATCAAACCGGCATCTGGCGCATCACGCGGGAAACCGTCGAGCCCTATGCTTACTCCGGCACGTGGGTCAGTGGCGCCCAGGGTGACAAGCCAGAGTTGCAAATCCAACTGCATCGCGAGGACCGTGAGCCTGAGTACAAGAAACTCGGTGACGTTGCCCGCGATCAGCGTGACGGTCACTACCAGATGCGCAACGATTTCCTCGACCGTGACGGCGACCTGGACCTGAAGATCCTCCCCGACCGCGATGCCCAGGGCCGCGAAGTGGCGGAGTTCACCGTAACGCTCAAGGAAACCGGTACCGACAAGGTCATCGTCAGCGCGCACCACAGCGTGCCGATGGAAACCGAAAACCTGATTATCGTGCGCGAGCCGTTGGCGACCCGGCGCGCCGGCCCGTATCACATTCAACTGGTGAAGGGTTTTGCGGTGATCAACCACAACTCGGCGCCGGACTTTCCGGATTACTTCACGGGGATGTATCGCAAGCAATAGCGCAGATGCTGAGCCAGCCGCTTAACATCGATGGGTGATTTGAATGCCGGAAACTACCCAGCGAACAACCTAAAGCAGTGCCGCCCGACAAGCGAGCGGCCTTGCCGTGCGCGCGGGTCAGTCGGTGGCTTCAACCCATTCGCAGTTTATGAGCGGCGTTCCATCCCCGACGCGCATGTAATAGGCGTCTGGAACCGCGATCCGTTCATGGGAGGTGCCCACCGGCCCGTCGTGGTAATCGGTGAACAACTGCCCACCGGTAATCTCCCAGCGCACGGAGTACCCCTGCGTTGACCGATAAAGCCAGAGGCGCGGCGCCGCGCGGCAGGACAGGTAGTTGCCGTCCTGAAGCTGAAGCTGCATGCGGTTGCCGTCGCTGGAGACATTTTTGAACTTGGCTTTGTCGCCGTTGGACGGCGTTGCGCTGATGTAGTCCCAAAAGCTCCAGCTGGCCTGGTTGCCTACGAAATAGGCAAAACTATCCTGCACCTTGCCGTTGTCATCGACGTATTGAAGCTTGAGGTAGTACCACTTGTTTTCTGGTAAAGCCTGGCTGCCGCTGCGAGGGGGCAGCGGACCGCCCTTGGGTTCGAAAGGTTTGTCGTCCTTGGAGGGGCTGATTGAGTCGCTCATGGGTTCATCCTTTAGAAGAGAGAGTCGAAATGAAAACTCGCCCGAGCCAAAGCCATAATGCGGATAGGTAATGCAGGGGAGGAACGCGGGAATACATCAGGTTGCGCCTTGCGCACAACGGCTTGGGACTGTGCTACGACATTGGGACGATCACCCGTTTGCGTTACGGCTTGTCCTTCTCTCATCCATGATTTCAGCAACCGATGGCTCAAGCCATCGAGGCGTTTTGCAAGGTTAGGTCATGACGGCGGATTCGTCGAAAAAAAACTGCGGCATGGCGCCCGCCAGGCTCAATGACTGGCGCCATGCAGCGGCTGATCAGCGGTTAAAGCGTTCTACCAACGCATATTGAGTGGCCGCCGTATTGGTCAGCTGCTTGCTAAGGTCGGTGGATTGATGGGCTTGTATCGACGTCTGGTCAGCCAGCTCCGCGATAGTGGTGATGTTGCGGCTGATTTCCTCGGCGACCGCGCTTTGTTCCTCAGTGGCGGCGGCGATCTGGGTGGTCATTTCGGTGATATGAGACACCGCTTCGCTGATGCCGACCAACGCCTGGTCTGCTTCCAGCACCCAGGCTACGCCTTCCTGCGCCTGGCGTTGGCCGTTTTCCATGCTTTGCACGGCATTGTTGGACGATGCCTGCAACTGAGTGATCAGCGCATGGATTTGAGTGGTGGATTGGGAAGTACGCTGCGCCAGTTGGCGCACTTCATCGGCCACCACGGCAAACCCGCGGCCTTGCTCACCGGCGCGGGCCGCTTCGATGGCGGCGTTGAGGGCGAGCAGGTTGGTTTGATCGGCGATGCCTTTGATCACGTCCACCACGCTGCCGATTTCGTCACTGTCCTTGGCCAACTGCGCCACGGTGGTGCCGGTTTCGCCCACGACGGCGGACAAGCGCTCAATGGCCAGGCGGGTATCACGCGCGACTTCACGGCCACGTCCGGTCAGCACGTTGGCCTGCTGGGTGGCGTCGGCGGTGCGCTGCACATGGCTGGCGACTTCCTGAGTGGTCGCAGCCATCTGGTTGACGGCCGCCGAGACCTGCTCGGTTTCAACGCGTTGGCGATCCAGGCCTTTGGAGCTGGCGGTGGCCAACTGATCCGATTGCCCGGCCAGGGCGCTGAGTTGTTCGGCACTGTCCTGCAAGCGTGTGAGGCAGGTTTTCAGGCGCGAGTTTTGGCTGAGGAACGCGGTTTCCAGGCGTGCCTGGGGGCCGCTGGCGTCGCTGTACATCTGGGCAATCAAGGCATCCGACGTCGAGGGCTCGACACCCGCCAGCAGGCGCAAGGTGCTGCCTTGGCGTACGCGTGAGCAGAGCATACCCACCGGCACGGCAACGGCCACGGCCACCGCAATGGCGATCGGTGCAGTGAGGAAAAGCCCGGCAATGCTGCCGGCGATGCCGGTGGCCACGTACGGCACGGCACTCAACGCCGCGGGCAGCCAAGTGTCCTTGATTAGCGCGGTGGATTTGCCTTGGCTGAGGCGGCGATACAGGACCTGGGCCCGGCGGATTTCATCGGCGCTGGGCTTGACCCTCACCGATTCAAAACCAACGACTTCGCGGCCGTGGAAGATCGGTGTGACGTAGGCGTTAACCCAGTAATGGTCGCCGTTTTTCGAGCGGTTCTTGACGATGCCCATCCACGGCAGGCCTTGCTTGAGCGCACGCCACATATGGGCAAACACGGCCGGTGGGACATCGGGGTGACGCACGATGTTCTGCGGCGCGCCGATCAGATCGGCCCGTTCAAAACCGCTGATTTCGACAAAGGCGTCGTTGCAGTAAGTGATGCCCCCGTGAATATCGGTGGCGGAGATAAGTTTTTGCGAAGGCGCGAGTGAAATCTCACGTTGTGTTACTGGCTGGTTGTTGCGCATTCCGGCTACTCCCTGGTTGCACACAGTGCATCGGCGCCAACGTGCAGAAGATTAATCCACATTGGCTATTTCGCCAGCCTTTGGTCAAAAGCCTGAAACTTATTGATGAAAAACCTCATAATGGCGGCCATTTTTGTTTAGCCCGTAATTCTGGTGTGCCCCCATGGAAATCAAGGTCAACTTTCTCGACAACCTCCGGCTTGAAGCCAAGTTCGATGACTTCACGGTGATTGCCGACCAACCTATTCGCTATAAGGGCGATGGTTCGGCACCGGGGCCCTTCGACTACTTCCTGGCATCGTCGGCGCTGTGCGCGGCGTACTTTGTGAAGCTGTACTGCCAGACCCGCAACATCCCTACCGACAATATCCGCCTGTCCCAGAACAACATCGTTGACCCGGAAAACCGCTATAACCAGATCTTCAAGATCCAGGTCGAGTTGCCCGCGGATATCTCCGATAAGGACCGCCAGGGCATCCTGCGCTCCATCGACCGTTGCACGGTGAAAAAAGTGGTGCAGGCCGGTCCCGAATTTGTGATCGAAGAGGTGGAAAATCTCGACGCTGACGCCCAGGCCTTGTTGATGCCCAGCAGCCTGTCGGAGCAGGGCACCTACATCGCGGGCAAGGACCTGCCGCTGGAACAGACCATCGCCAACATGTCCGGGATCCTTGCCGGCCTGGGCATGAAGATCGAGATCGCCTCGTGGCGCAATATCGTGCCCAACGTGTGGTCGCTGCATATCCGCGATGCGCATTCGCCTATGTGTTTCACCAACGGCAAGGGCGCGACCAAAGAGGGCGCGCTGGCGTCGGCATTGGGCGAATTCATCGAGCGGCTCAACTGCAACTTCTTCTACAACGACCAATTCTGGGGTGAAGAACTGGCCAACGCGCCGTTCGTGCATTACCCGGACGAGCGTTGGTTTCAGCCAGGCCCCAACGACGAGCTGCCGACTGAAATCCTCGACGCTTATTGCCGCAAGGTTTACGACCGCGAAGGCGAGCTGCGCGGTTCGCATCTGTTCGACACCAACTCCGGCAACGAAGCGCGCGGCATTGTTTCGCTGCCGTTCGTGCGCCAGTCCGATGGCGAGGTGGTTTACTTCCCGTCCAACCTGATCGAAAACCTCTACCTCAGCAACGGCATGAGCGCGGGCAACACCCTGGCTGAAGCCCAGGTGCAGTGCCTTTCGGAGATTTTCGAGCGCGCGGTCAAGCGTGAAATCATCGAAGGTGAATTTGCCCTGCCGGACGTGCCGGCTGAGGTGCTCGCCAAATACCCAAGCATTGTGGCGGGCATCGAAGGCCTGGAAGCCCAGGGCTTCCCGGTGCTGGTCAAGGATGCATCCCTGGGCGGCGAATTCCCGGTGATGTGTGTGACCCTGATGAACCCGCGCACCGGCGGGGTATTCGCCTCGTTCGGTGCCCACCCGAGCCTGGAAGTGGCGCTGGAGCGCAGCCTCACCGAATTGCTGCAAGGCCGCAGTTTCGAGGGTTTGAACGACTTGCCGCAGCCGACCTTCGAAGGCCAGGCGGTGACGGAGCCGAACAACTTCGTCGAGCACTTCATCGACTCCAGCGGTGTGGTGTCGTGGCGCTTCTTCAGCGCGCAGTCGGACTACGAGTTTGTCGAGTGGGACTTCTCCGGTGAAGGCGAAGACTCCAACGTCCAAGAGGCTGCGACCTTGTTCGGCATCCTGGAAGGCATGGGCAAAGAAGCCTATATGGCGGTGTACGAGCACCTCGGCGCCACCGCTTGCCGCATCCTGGTGCCGGATTACTCGGAAATCTACCCGGTGGACGACCTGATCTGGGACAACACCAACAAAGCGCTGTTCTTCCGCGAGGACATTCTCAACCTGCATCGCCTGGACACGGAAGAATTGCAGGCATTGGTCGAGCGCCTGATCGAAAGCGAACTGGACGATTACACCGACATCACCACCTTGATCGGCATCGAGTTCGACGACAACACGGTATGGGGCCAACTGACCATCCTGGAGTTGAAGCTGCTGATTTTCCTGGCCTTGCAGCAATATGAAGAGGCCAAGGAGTGCGTGGAGATGTTCCTGCAGTACAACGACAACACCGCCGAGCGCGGCCTGTTCTACCAGGCGTTGAACGGTGTGCTGGAGATGGAACTGGACGACGACTTGGACTTGGCGGATTACGAAGCCAACTTCCGCCGCATGTTTGGTAATGAGCGAATGGATGCGGTGATCGGCTCGGTCGATGGCAGTGTGCGGTTCTATGGGTTGACGCCGACCAGCATCAAGCTGGAAGGCTTGGACCGGCATTTGCGTTTGATTGACAGCTACAAGAAGCTGCATTCGGCGCGTGCCAACATCGTCCAGGTGTAACGCATACCCAATGTGGGAGGGGGCTTGCTCCCGATGGCGGTGGTTCAGACAAATATTCAGTGCCTGACACGCCGCTATCGGGAGCAAGCCCCCTTCCACATTTGATTGTTGTTTTCTGGGGGGGGTTATATACGGGCCAAGGCTTGCGCCAGGTCCGCTCGTAGATCCTCCACATCCTCAACCCCCACCGACAACCGCACCAACCCGTCGCCAATCCCCAGCTGCGCCCGCGTCGCCGCCGGGATGCTGGCATGGGTCATGATCGCCGGATGTTCGATCAGGCTTTCCACACCTCCCAGGCTTTCGGCCAGGGCGAAGATGTTCACGTGTTCCAGAAAGCGGGTGGCGCCCGCCAGGTCGCTGTTCAAATCCACTGAAATCATCCCACCAAACCCGCGCATTTGCCGGCGTGCCAGTTCGTGCTGCGGATGGGATGCCAGGCCTGGGTAATAGACCCGCGCCACTTGCGGTTGTTGCTCCAGCCAGGTGGCTAGGTCCAGCGCGTTGCTGCAATGACGCTCCATGCGCAGGGCCAACGTTTTCACGCCGCGCAGGGTCAGGAACGCGTCGAAGGGCCCGGCGATGGCGCCCACTGAGTTCTGCAGGAAACCCAGGCGATCAGCCAATTCGGGGTTGTCACCGACAATGGCGATACCGCCGATCACATCGGAATGGCCGTTGAGGTATTTAGTGGTGGAGTGCACCACTACATCCACGCCCAGCTCCAGCGGGCGCTGGATCCAGGGGCTGGCGAAGGTGTTGTCAGCCACGCAGATGATCCCGCGACTGCGGCAGATACCTGCGATGGCGGCCAAGTCGGTGAGGCTGAGCAGCGGGTTGCTCGGGGTTTCGACCCAGACCATGCGCGTGTCGTCCTGCAAGGATGCTTCAAACGCCGTTACATCACTCAAATCGACAAAGCTGAAACGATGCCCGGCGCTGCGTTGGCGCACCTTGTCGAACAGCCGAAAGGTGCCGCCATAGAGGTCGTTACCGGAAACGATATGGGCGCCCGCATCCAGCAGCTCCAGCACCGTGGAAATCGCCGCCAGCCCGGATGCAAAGGCAAACGCCTGGCTGCCGCCTTCAAGGTCGGCCACGCAACGCTCCAGAGCAAACCGCGTGGGGTTGTGGGAGCGGCCGTAGTCGAAGCCCTTGTGCACGCCGGGGCTGTCTTGCAGGTAGGTGGAGTTGGCGTAGATCGGCGGCATCAGCGCGCCAGTGGTTGGGTCTGGGAACTGCCCGGCGTGGATCACACGGGTGGCAAACGCACTTTTATCAGGCTGGCTCATGCAAGGGATCTCCGCAGGTGGTTGAGCAGGTCGACGCGGGTGATCAGGCCATAAAAGCCTCCTGCATCGGCAATGATGGCGACCAAGCCGCGATCCAGCTCAGTTTGCAATTCGGCCAGGCTGGCGCTGGGGGACAGGGTTTGCAGGTTGTCGGTCATGGCGCTGGCGACGATCATCGTGAAGTGCGCGGCATCGTGGTGCAGGCCCAGCAGGATGTCGGATTCGTCGATCACGCCCACCAGTTCGCGGCCGTTGACCAACACAGGCAGTTGCGACACGTCGGCCAGGCGCATGCGCTGGAAGGCGGTGAGCAGGGTGTCGTCGGGGCTCACGCTGATCACGCGGCCGTCTTCGAAGCGGCGTGCGATCAGGTCGCGCAGGTCGCCGTAGTGTTTGTAATGCAGCAACCCCGCGTCGGTCATCCACTGGTCGTTGTAGACCTTCGACAGATAGCGCGTGCCGGTGTCGCACACAAAGCTGACCACGCGCTTGGGCGTGGTTTGTTCGCGGCAATAGCGCAAGGCAGCGGCGAGCAGGGTGCCGGTGGAGGACCCGCCGAGAATGCCCTCGGCCTTGAGCAGTTGGCGCGCGTGGTCGAAGCTCTCTTCATCGCTGATGGAATAGGCGTGGCGCACGCTGGACAGGTCGGCAATCGACGGAATGAAGTCCTCGCCAATGCCTTCCACGGCCCACGAGCCGGGTGTTATCAACTGGCCGCTGCGGCTGTATTCAGCCATTACCGAACCCACCGGATCGGCCAGCACCATTTCCAGCTCCGGTTGCACGCGCTTAAAGAATCGGGTCAGGCCGGTGAGGGTACCTGCCGAACCGACGCCGACCACAATGGCATCCAGGTCATGCTGGGTTTGCGCCCAGATCTCCGGCGCGGTGCTGGTCTCGTGAGCCTGGGGATTGGCCGGGTTGTTGAACTGGTCGGCGAAGAATGAGCCGGGAATCTCCTGGGCCAGGCGCGCAGCCATGTCCTGGTAGTACTCGGGGTGGCCCTTGCCCACATCGGAGCGGGTGATATGCACCTCGGCGCCCATGGCCTTGAGGTGCAGCACTTTCTCCGTGGACATTTTGTCGGGTACCACCAGCACCACCCGATAACCTTTGGCCCTGCCCACCAGCGCCAGGCCCAGGCCGGTGTTGCCGGCGGTTGCCTCAATGATGGTGCCGCCGGGACGCAGGCGGCCGTCACGCTCGGCGGCGTCGATCATGGCCAGGCCGATGCGGTCCTTGATGGAACCGCCGGGGTTTTGGGATTCCAGCTTGAGGAACAGCGTGCAGGGGCCGGTATCGAAACGGCTGACCCGTACCAACGGCGTGTTGCCGATCAGTTCGAGTACGGCGGGGCGTGAGAGTGCGGGCATGGCGTCACCTGGGTGCGCAGAGGAGACATGAAACACTAGGTCGGTATTGGGTGAGTCGCAACCGGACCGTCGGCTCGCTGTCTTTTTTTGGCGCATGGGCCGACGCGACAATTGCGCCTACCAGCCGCAGGCGCTCGGCTGGCCGCCGTTGTCGATGATTGCGTTCCAGTACCGGTCGGTTTCGGCTTGGTCATCGGTGGCCACTTGGAAGGAAAACGCCTCGGTGTGGGGAAAGATCGGGCCGCCGTTCAGGCCGATGCAGGGGATGCCGAGTACCGTGAATTCGACGGTCAAGACGTCGCCCCGCTTGCCGGACGGGTAATCCGCTGGTGCACGATGCACGGCGTTCACCGCACTGTCGGGAAAGGTGTTGGCGTAGAACTTGGCAGCCTCTTCGGCGCTCCCGTTGTACCAGAGGCAGAGGGCGTTTTTGTGTGTCATGAGCAGTCTCCACGCAGTCAAGGGTCTGTGGAGTTTAGCTGCGTTTCAATGGCGGCCTTATCAAGTCGAGACGGTTGAGGTCGGCGTTATAGGCTCGATAGAGGTCGGCCAATTCGTGGTGGGTCATCAGCGTTCACTTCTACCCGTTGAGTTCTGCGCTGACCTCATCCGCCCACATCGTGCCCGGCACGGCGGCGGCAGGATCGATGCATTGGATCTCGGGTAAACAGCGCGCCATCGTGTTGTCTCGCAGATGTGCCTGGAACACGCACAAGCTGCGGGCGAACTGGGGCAGCGAGGTATTGATGAGTACGCGCGCGTGATGGGCGTCGTGGTTGAAATAGACAATCGTCCCACTGTGTCGATCAAGCGCGATGACGTCCCCGGAGCCGGTGTGCCCCAAAGGGTAATAGTGGTTGGCGATGGCGAATATTGCCAACCTGCGTTGTGCTTCGGCTTGGCTGTAGGCCTCGAAACTCAGAAAGGGCGCGGCGTCGCGCGGCAGGCCGTGCTTGAGGAGGAATTCAGCGTCTGGCCCGGGGAGGGTGGCAAGGTCACTGGGGTTGAAGGTGATGAATTCGTCAAAGCCGAGGTCCAGGCCGGGCGGGTCGGGAGGCAGTACCGAGATGAAATGTGTTTTGAAGTCGAAGTCGGTCATAGTCGTTCGCCGCGTTATGTGAAGGGGGGGCGGGATGCTGACATAGAAACACTGCAGGGCTTGGGGTAGAACCCGTTCACAGCCTCAAGGTTGATCCAGCTAATGCCGCAGCAATGGTTGCCGCAGCATGAGTGCGAGGAGTTTTAGTTACTCGACTTATCTGGCAGTGGCGCCGTATGAATTTCGTCATACATAGCGGTTGCCACTGAAGCAGCATAAACAATGTATTTCAGATCGCTCGCGTCACTCTTGACTTCATAAATTTCACACAGAAGACTTCTTTTGTCCTTGGGCAACTCCACAGGCGACCAAGATGAAGGGCTCTTGAAGTTATACTCAGGGCCTTTGTATGTTAGAGACCTGATGCCAACAACCATGCGCTTATAGTGTTGCCTATCAGGTCTTTTAGAGTTTTCATAGCTGCCTTTAAATGTTCCTAGAGAGCCTGAGACAACATCTACGCACGCTTTGTCTAGCTCGGTCTCATAATCAGCAGCCGCATAGGTTCCAACGGTCCCATGATTGGAATAGAATTTTGCACGTGGCGACAACTTTTCTTCTGGGTATTTGGCGCTGTATTCATCACCCTCGAAGTAATATTCGATATACCCTCGCGAAATATCTACCCTGCTATATTTCTTTCTCTTTTCTATGATGTCATTGAAAGAGTACCAGCGCTGCTCAATTAGTTTATGCTCGACTTCCAGTCCGCCCGCAAATACCTTCAAGGAAAGCGCGGAGCCAAATAAGATAGATGCAATCAAAAGATTTTTCATGAATTGACCTGAAGTATGATTTTTTATTTTATTTAAAATAGGTCTGTTGATGTTGCGCGTTGATTAATTCCGCGAACCTTTTCAGCTTCGGCTTGTGTCTTCTGTTGAACAGTCCAAGTGATTGCCGCACCTACAATTGTCAAGCTTGTTGCCATATCAAAGCCAAGTTGGATGTTACTGAACCATGTGCTCATTTGACTTCCTTGAGTTTTATTTGATTTCCTTGAACATCACTTTTTGTAGCCGTTTACGCCGTAACAACGGACTCCAGCTCAAATTTCACGCCGCATAAGCGGCGTTGTCGTGCTTTTTTAATCGTGCTCTCGCTCTGAGCGGGCACGTCGCCGGTAATTTGCTGCGTGAGCATAAAGGCGATGCCGGGTCGGAACAACCGTTCGTCGCGACCTACACCGCCAACGCCCGGTATCTGAACCTTTCCGCTGGCGTTGTGCAGCACGACTACGAGACCAAACCCGCAGCGCACTGACCTGGCGCCATGAGTTGCGCGATGAAGAGGTGCGTTCGGTGGTCAACTACGTGGCGGATGTTGCTGGCAAAACCAGCTTCGGCAGTAACGGCCCATCGGCGATCAAGGACACCGGCGTGCTCGGTCTGGGCGTGACGTGGGGGTGCGATGCGGGCCACTTAAACTGCGTGGCCTGCACTCGTGGTGCAGCGATCACTCACTGATCCGACCAAACCGCCAGTTCATAACCATCCGGATCAATGAAGTGGAACCTGCGCCCACCGGGGAACGCAAACGTCTCGCGGCTTATCACAGCGCCTGCAGCCGTGATTCGTTGGTGCGCCCCTTCGAGGTCATTCGCAAACAAAATCACCAACGGCCCCCCTGGCCGAACGGGTTCTCCCGTGGTGAACCCGCCCGTCAGCCGCCCATCGCTGAACTCGGTGTAGGTGGGCCCGTAGTCCACGAATGTCCAGCCGAAAACGGCGCCGTAGAAGGTTTTACTACGGGCAATGTCGCCCACGTTGAATTCTATGTTGTCGATCTGACGGTCTTGACCACGAACGCTCATGGTTGCCTCCTTGGCGGATGATTGAGGCGCGAGTGTAACGGTTCTGACGACGGACTGAGTTACCATGCCGCCGCGAAATTCCCGCCGACCGCTCTGGCTACCTATGTCCTCCAACGCGCTGTACACCGATCTTTCCATCTACTACGACCTGATGTGCGCCGACATCGACTATCGCGCACAGAGTCACAGCGTTCGCCGGTTGCACCAACTGTTCGGCAATAACGGGCGTCGGCACTTGGACCTGGCCTGCGGCACCGGGCCTCATGTGCGTCATTTCCTCGACTTTGGCTACCACAGCGCCGGCCTGGACATCAGCCAACCGATGCTGGACCTCGCCCAACTGCGCTGCCCGGAGGCGCGGTTCAGCCGCCAGGACATGGCGGGTTTCCAGGTGGACGACGCGCAAGATCTGATCACTTGCTTTCTCTACTCGACCCATTACAACGCCAGCCTGGCCAAACTGCGCATGTGCCTGACCAGCGTGCACGAGGCGCTCGCCGAAAATGGCGTGTTCTGTTTCAACGCGGTGGACAAGCTGCACATCGACAACCGTTTGCTGGTACGCCATAGCGTTGAGTTTGAAGGCAGCCACTTCACCTTCGGTTCCGGCTGGCACTACAGCGAGGAGGGCGAGCAGCAGGCGCTGCGCCTGAGTATCGAGAAGACCACCGCGGGTGTGACTGAGGCTTGGCAGGACGAACATCCGATGGTCGCCTTCAGTTTCACCGAGTTGCAGCAGTTGTTGACGCCACAGTTCGAGGTGCACATCTTCGAGCATGACTACGAATGCATCACGTCCTGGGAGGGCACGAGCGGGAATGCTTTGTTTGTCTGCGTGAAGCGCTGATACCTGCTTTACCCAGTTTCCTGTGGGAGATGTCGAGCTTTAGCGAGGCTTCGAAGGCGGCGGTACAGGCGAAGTATTCTTACCTGACCGACCGCATTCGTGGGCATTACGTCATGTGGCACTAACGCGAGAGCACCGCTGCTGCGCCTTTTTCCTCAGCGCCCACGTCATGCAGGGAGATCCTCGATGTCTCCGGCAACGCCAACCCGCCTGCCAGCGCCAGCAACGCTACCGCTATCAGATAAAACGCGGGTGACAGGTTGCTGCCGGTGGTGCTGATCAACCACGTCGCCATCAGCGGCGCGGTACCCCCGAAGATCGTATAGGCCATGTTGTAGGTGATTGCCGAGGCGGTATACCGCGTCCGAGTCGGGAAGGTCTCCGACAGCAACGCCGCCGTGACCACCCCACATAACACCGCACCTACCGCGAGCAGCATCACCCCCACGATCGAGGCCGCGAACGAACCTGAACTGGCCATCAGGAACGACGGATACACCACCACCATCAGCAACACGCAGGCGGTCATTACCGTGACCCGACGACCCACCCGATCCGAATACAGCCCTGCCAGCGGGCAGATTGCCGCGGCGAAAATCAGCGCGATCAACGACACCAGCAACGCCGCCGCCCGACTCAGCCCGCCTGCCACCTGCAGGTATGTCGCGAAGTAGGTGGTGAACATATAAAACGAGAGCGCCGTCAGCGATACAAACGCTCCCAGGCAGCAAATCGCCGCACCATGGTTGCGCAAGGTTTCCTTGAGCGGAGAGTGGGCGACCGCGTGTTCCTGTTTCACGGCCTGGAAGGCGGGTGTCTCATCCAGTTTCCAGCGCAGATACAGCCCGACCAGACCCAGCGGTGCGGCGATCAGGAACGGCAGGCGCCAGCCCCAACTGCCCATCGCCTCGGCGGACAGCGACGCCTCTAGGGCGTAGGCCACCACTGCGGCAGCGGCGAACGCGGAGAACGTCGACACCGGCACGAAGCTGCCGTACCAGGCGCGTTTGTTGCTCGGCGCGTGCTCCATCAGATAGGCGCAGGCACCGGCATATTCTCCCCCGGCGGAGAAGCCTTGGGCGCAGCGAATCAGCGACAACAGAATCGGCGCTGTCACGCCGATGGCGGCGTAAGTGGGCAGCAGGCCGATCAAGGTGGTCGCACCGGCCATCAGCAAAATCGTCATGGCCAGGGTACGCTTGCGGCCGATGCGGTCGCCGAGCATGCCAAAGAAAATCCCGCCCAACGGCCGAAAGGCGAAGGCCACGGCAAACACGGCAAAGGTCTTGAGCAGTGCTGCGCTGGCATCGCCACTGGGGAAGAATTGTTGCGCGATGGTGGTGGCAAGAAAGCCATAGACGGCGAAGTCGAACCACTCGACGAAGTTACCGATGCCGGCGGCGATGATGACCTTTTGCAGGGTTTGGGGGCTGACCTGTTCGGTGGATGAGCTCGTCATGGGGGAAGGCCTCGGAATGCGCAGGGGGATGCCTGATTATCCGAGGCGGCGGCCAGACGGCGGGGTTCAAAAGAGTCCTCCGCGTAGTCAGCAGCGACTTTCTGCAAGGGCTAGAGGCACGCTTCAGGCCTTGGCGGAACGCTGGGCGGACGTGCGATACGTCAGCAGCACAATTCCTGTCACCACGATGACGCCGCCAGTCACCTGACCGGCGCTGAGCATTTGATCGAGCACGAGCCAGCCCATCAGCAACGTCGCCAGCGGCTCAATGTTCATCACCGGCGCATTTCGCGGCATATCCAGACGCGGCACCGACATGAACAGCACGATAAAACCGGTGCCGTAGAGCACGACCAACGTGGCTAGCGCTAGCCAACCGGTCAGGCTGGCCGGTGGGTTCAGGCCGTCGGCAAGGGTGCCACTCCAGCCCGCAAGGTTAACGCTGCTGAACACAATGAAGATTGTCAGCAGACTGCGCACCGAACCCCGTACCTGGGACAACTTGTGATCGGTGATCCACAGCGCGCAAGCGAATACAAAGGCGGCGCAGAAGGCGAGGGTGACGCCGAGCAGCCATTGCGGGCCGATGTCGGCGTCGGCTGAAAGGCGAGTGGGCACGTCCAGCACGAACACCAGACCCACCAGAATCAAACCCATCAGCAAGGCGGTGCGCGCCGTCGGACGTGGGCCGCCTAGTGCCCAGGTCAGCAGCGCCAGCAAAATCGGGAAAACGTTGGCCACCAGCAACGCCAGCGCTACCGGTACGCGGGCTACGGCGGAATAGAGACACAGGCTTTGCGCGGTGATGAGCAGGCCCAGCAGTAACTGCCAGCGCCATGCACCCGAAGGCAGGCGCAGGCTTTGCCGTTGCCAGAGTACCAGCGCGCCCAGCACCAACAACGTACCGCCGGAGCGCAGCAGAATAGCGAGGAGAACACCGGCGCCGTCGTCGAAGGCCACGCGAGCGGCGATGTGGTTGCCGGCGAAGGCGCAGCCCATGCAGAGCAGGATCAACACGGCGATGTGGCGGGGGAAAAGATTGGGGGCAGGGGGCGTCATGGTAAGGGCTCGGGCAGTGGCTTCCATCGTCGAGGATGGCAAATTATTTTTAGGTTGTCGTACAACGTTATGGCGGATTTGTAGCGTGTTTGGGGCGAATGGGCAAGGGAGGTTTTTTGTGGGATGACTGCGAGTGTTGTTTCTTATGGACTTAACAAGATTGTTTAGGTGATTGCGTTGAGGTAGAGATAGACAGGGCTGAGCAGGAGAGGTCGTATGACTATTGAGGGCCTATTGAGTAATTCGCCATGCGCGACCATGAGGCCCGTTTAATATCGTTCGGGTTCTGGCAAGCGGTCGCGCAGTGCAGAGGTGCAATGTCTCACTGGAGCGTCGGTAGTCGGTCCAGCGCACAATTTCGGTCCATTTTCGGCTCATCGGCCATGGGGACGCGCGCGCCCGAATCGACATTGAATATGTCAATGTGACAACCGCTCAGCGCGCCCGGGCTGTCGACAATTCCTCCTTTGATCACGTAACGCGCGCCCGGCGCAAATTGGCTGACAAACGCTATGCTGCACGAGCGATTGGCATTGGCCGCACCGCGCATCACCAAGTGCAGCGGCTTGCCGGCTTCAATCGGAAAGAAGCCCTCCGGCGTCGATACGTTCTTATAAACGGAAACCAACTGCCCTCCCTGCGCAGTCGCCACGGTTCTGCCGTATTTGCAGGCCATTGGAGGCGCCTCGACCAGGGACACGCTGTTTCGATAATTCTCCATCGACACCAACTCGCTACGGATAAGCGCCTGAGGCGCCCCCGCGGGCACGAGGTATTTCGGTGCTGGGGCGCAGCCTGCAAGCAGCAGAAGTGAACACAGGTAGAGAGGCTTCATAATTTCCTTATCAAGGTCGGTAAAGGGCGGCCTCAACTAGCCTGATGAATCAGAATGGGTCAAGCAGTAAGTGAGAAGGACAGATACCTGACCCGGTTTGAAATAAAGGTGAATCGCCCTTGGTTTATTGAATAGGCGCAACGGTTGCTCTTGGCCGAGGCTGTGTAAAAACGTTTTTCTACGCGATAGGCACTCAAAACTGGACTGAAAATCGCGCTTCTGTGCGAAATTCACATCTGCTGATGTGCCGATAAATTTCGGATTTAACGTAGATGCGCACACTTCAATTTTGGCTAAGCGGTTTTACACACTCTGGTCCAGAAGTGGACTCTCAAATTTGTCTACGGTATCTGGGCCGCTTCAATGGCTCCCCAGGATAAAAGTTGGAGCACAAAATATGCCCGTCGCACCCAATCAGAATTCCCCAATCATTTTGGTCCTGGCTCAACAGAGCGACTTGGATAATCTTGTAGCCATTCGAATTGAGGCCATGCGCGAAAGTCTGGAGCGTGTTGGTCGATTTGATCCAGTCCGCGCGCGCGAGCGGTTTCTCAGCGGTTTTGAGGCTCGCAACACACGCTACATCGAGGCGTCTGGAGAGAGGGTTGGTTTCGTCGTGATCAAGCATCAACACAATGAACTCTTGCTCGACCACTTGTATGTGAGACCGAGCGCGCAAGGGTCAGGGGTAGGGTCTGCTGTTCTCACTCAGATTTTCAAAGAGGCGGATGCGGCTGCGCTCCCTATTAAAGTGGGTGCTCTCAAAGAAAGCGCTTCGAATCGCTTTTATATCCGCCATGGCTTCCAATTCATCGGAAGCAGTGAGTTCGACAATTACTATATTCGACAGAGTGTTCCGGCGATCGGCCCAGATTGCTAGCTGGATGCGATGCACCTCGACGTGCGCTTTGACACACTCTGGACCATAAGCAGACGCTCGTGATCTGCTGCCTTTCATGATGGGCAGAGCTAGACCAATACCGACTGATAATCACCGCCGGTGTTCAAACCAATACTGAAGTCATTTCTGGACGGTAACTGCCGAGCAGAGTTCTGAAAACACCCAATGGTCTATCCTTCAAGACTTGACGCAAATTGATCAGGGCCCTGATGTATGAACGCTCTCTGGATCGCATTGGCCATTTTTGGGTGCCTGGTTGCTTCCTCGCTTCTCATGATGTTTTGGTACCCAAGACTGGCATCCCACCACAGGGATGACGACACCAACACCGTAATTCGTCTAGTCGCCAATATTTTTGTGGTTATGACATCGCTGGTCTTTGGCTTGATGATTAATTCTGCCAAAAACACCTTCGAGTCCATTGATGCAAACTTCCATGGGTACGCAACCAGCATGATCATTTTTGATCGGACACTGCGGGGCTATGGCGATGCGGCACAAGACACGCGCAATCGTCTGATCACCTATCTTGAGCGCGCTATCGAGACCCCGTATCGGGGAGACGAGGCGCTGCAGCATCGAAACAGCGAGGCGGCTAAATACCTGGATGACATAGGCAAGTCATTGGCTGTTATCAAACCCCCGGACCGCTACCATGAAACGATGCTTCAGGATATTCGCCAGCAATATCATTCGCTCATCGAGCAACGCTGGAGGATCGTCGAGCAGTCGGAGGGAGCGATTCCTGGCCCCCTTATTGGGATGCTTGTTGCTTGGTTGACGCTCATTTTCGCTAGTTTTGGATACCGCGCACCCCGTAATTCGATGGTGATAGGAATGTTCATCGTCTCGTCATTGCTCATTGCGGCTTCCGTATACCTTGTGTTGGACATGGACGTGCCATTTCACGGTCCTATCCAAATATCCGACGAACCCCTGCGCAGGGCGCTCGCCGTAATGCAGCTATAGGGGAGCATGACGGGCAGCGTTTTGAGTAGTGGCCTCGGAGCGGGATATATCGATGTCTGCTTTTGGCCAATCGTTGCATTTCGCGAACGGCGGCTTTGGGTCGGGAGCCGCGCCTTATGAACGACGGATTTCGGCCATACGCGGGCAGTCACTTTTGTTCGCCATCAAGCGATGGACAGCTCCTCGCTTACCCCAGTTTGAACGCGGGTTTATCGCCGAATTGGCGCATTGCTACACCGACAATATGGACTCATGAAGTCCATGGAATTTTGAGGGTCTCCGGCTCAACATTGACGCCGGTTCAACAGGGAGGCTGCAATGGATCTGAAGTTCAGTCACGTAGATGTATTGGTCAATAATCTCGAAGAAGCCTGTGCTTACTACGCACAGATACTTAATGCCCGGATATCCAAAACGCTCGTTTGGGAACGAGGTGGCCTGCATGTGCGCTACGCAATAGCGCTGATCGGTCAAGAGCGTTTCATGTTGGTACAGCCATTGGCGGGGAATCTGAGGGAGCTATTAGACTCCGCGGGAGAAGGGATGATTTATCGCCACTGCTATTCGACGCCGGACATCGAGAAGGCCTACGACGAACTGATGGTCGCCGGTGTTCAGCCACAAGACGAAAACGGAAAGCCATTGGCCCGCGCGAACCTGCAATCCCCATCGGGGACACGCATTATCTGGTTGCCCAAGCGCTTTGGGCACTTCTCCATCGAAATCTTGGAAGACAAGGCGTTAGAGGCATTTGTAGAGGATGCATTTTCCTGAGTTATGCGGCGATGAAGGTCTGCTTGCGGCCAAAAGCGGTCAGTCGTCCCTACGAAATTTTGGACGATTCAGCGTGCTACCTGAGGGCAGTAGCTTGTTAAAGGAGTTGGGTAACATCTTCATCGGTGTCACGACTATGCACAGCTGTTATGAAAGTGATACACGAGCCTGTGCAAGATTATTAGCCGGAAGGCGAGCCCGCGCTGATGCCCGTCAGCACCAGAAAATAAGGAGATTGATCATGTGGCTCAAACATGTGGCATTTGCGCTGTTGATTTGCCCCCTCGTCACCGCATGTTTCAGCGAGCCTTTTCAGCCCCCTACGGCTGATGCTGACTTATGGGAGAAGCCGGGAGCGAGCAGGAATGATGTCTTGGCGTCCATGCTAGCTTGCGGTGAGAAAAATGGCTCCGGCATCGATCCTAATGCCAGCTTCCAAGAGATGGCCCAGCGATTTGTATGTATGAAGCGTGCGGGCTATACCCGGCGTGACGGTTTCGACATCTGTGCATTGCACCCGAAGGAGCCGTTGAAGGCCTGTGAGTCGGCGCAATGAAGCCATAAAGGCGTCGCACGGTATTGAGGGAGTCGGCATTGAACTCTTTAGGGTGAATTGGCCCAAGTATTTATAGGTACATGCGACTGACTGCTTCCGACCCAAAGCTGCCCCTCATGGAAGGCAGGAATCGGCCAAAAGCGGTCATCAGGTGTCTACAGAAACAGGGGCTATTCAATCAGCCATCCAGACCGTTGGAAAAATCCTCCTAATGCTCACATATCAAGAGCGGACTGGTACTTCGCTATTGCAGAAAAAACCTTTAAACGAGCTCGGTGCAATAGCACTCTTACGTTAGTCAGCGATATCCCAAGAAGCGTAGAAATTTCGTTTAGATCCAACCCAGAGCGCTCCCTCAATATCAATACGCTTCTCTGCAATTCCGGTAGAGTCTCGAGAGCAATGTTGATGCGAGCATATAGCTCGGATTCGCTCAGAAGTGCTTCAGGGCTATCTTCATGCGATATCACGGAAGGAGTGTAGGAATAATCACCTACGACTAAAACGCCTCCTCCCTCAATCCACGAGGTACATGGAATACAATTCGACTCACTTCGCCGAGCTTTATATCGGCACTTCGCCGTATTGGACGTGACGGCCATCATCCAGGTTCTTAAGCTAGATCGTCTCTGAAATTTGCCTATGCCTTTCACAATCGCAAGCCATGCCTCTTGCACTACGTCATCTGCATGGTGCCGCCCCACGATTCCATAAGCTATGGCCTTCATGGCTCCCTGATGCGTGCACACCAAATCACGATATGCGTCTTGTTCTCCGCGCAATAGGCGGTCCAAAAAATGAGCGTCATCCTTGGCGTTCATGGCAGTACCTAACTGTGGTCGTATCATGATCGTAGCTGTCCTTGGCAGAGATGACGGTTCGGATCATGAAATGCCTAACCACTCATCGCACTGCATCGCTTGATAATCTCGGATACTCATCGCACTCGAGCCCTCAAGAGCACATACGGATCAACCCATTCACTAGATGCACAGCGAAGATAATTAAATGTGGAAGGAGTGAAGCGCCGCTACTTTTCAAGACGCATGCGGCTGGCAGCTGCTGGCCGATTTCTGCCTGTCGCGACCGGTTGAAACCGATATCGTCGCGACGATTCAGCCACAAAATTTTCAGCCTTTACGCAATGCGCCTCCTCTTTTGCGGTCTGTAACCCTGACTCCGCAAAAGGAAAGGCTTCATGTCGATACGCCCTCTGCTCTGCCTGCTTGTATTGCCGTTGTTCGCAGGCTGCCAGTTTTTGCCCCATACCAACTACTTTACCGCGCCCGAAAACGAGCCTAACCCTGCCTGGGTACGTATCGTCGACTACACGCAGCACGCCGAAATTTACCAATACGAAAACGGCAAACGTTCGGGCGGCGCCGTTCGCACCGGCCCCCTGCCGTTCACCCACACACAGGACGTGGGCATGCCAAAGGCAGGGCAAGACCTTACATGGGACTATTACGAAACGCAGATCCGACCCGGTATCGAAACGCAAGTGGATCTATTCTGGGAGGGGACACGCACTCGTTCCTGCTATGTCTCGACGAAGTTCACGCCCCAAGCCGGACGCTATTACCAGTTCAGGCTGACATCCGGCTCATCAGGCAACTGTAGCTTGTACGCATCACTGATCGAGCGCGACAAGGAAGGAAGCGGTTGGCATCTCACGCCAAACCCGCAGGTGACCTATAACGGCGATGGACCGACGGCCAAAACCCATTACGAGAACAGCCGCTTTGAGAACCCCAATTATCGTCCACCCGCGGATCTCTATCCGGGGATAGACGTTTACTAAACAGGTAAACGACTACAAGGAATCGTTGATTGGCTAGCGCAAAATACTTCCGAATGATCGGTGAGCGAGCCTCAGAGGATCTGTTTGCATGGTCGGCATTTGTCGTGCAAACAGAATTCCTATGGCAAGACACGGCGTCAGTCCAGGACGCCGTCGCTTGGCAGCGTGTTTGGTTCGAGCTGGAAATACTCAACGGGCTTGCATTGGCGCAATGGGAGGATGAGGGAAAACCTGATAACTGGTCGTGCCGCTGGAACACCGACTATCGACAAGAAGCGGCGGTCCTGGCGAATGAGTTGTTGGAGCTGCTGTGCGATGCAGTCTGTTCAAAACATGCCGAATAGAAACTCGGCTGCTCAATGAACCTTTGTCTTTGGGGACTTGTCATTACGAAAATGGGCATGACCCGGTATATCCGGCTAGACCTGTCGCAAGGTGAGTATATGGAAGACATAGATGATTTTAGATTTAGATGCCACGAGCTACTAGTTGAGCTTGATGCCGCCAACACCAAAATGATGATGGTGGTCTCGAAGAGAGTTTCAGGGCCTGATTGGGATGAGGAAGTCAAAAAGCATCATGAAGCATACAAGGCCTGGAACTCTTTTCTTAATCCCGTTACCGTCCCTCCAGACGATCAGCATTAGTTCTTATTAAGTGGCCAGAAGGTTCCCGAACAATGGGGCTGGGCACGACCAAGTGTTGTAAATGCTTCTATCGTATCGGGCCGGAATCAGTCTGGGGTATCGCCATTGCCAGCTTTGCGTCGAAAGCGGCTTTTAGTAAATGGCGGCTAATGGCCGGACGCCGTCATTGAACGGGCGTCGAGTGAAATACTTTAGCTGAGTGAATTATTGAAGGTTCGAATCTATCATTCACCGCCAAATTTAAGAAGCGCAAGTCACTAATTTTAATGGATAAAGTCTGTGATTTTTGGTTTTTGGTGTCCAAAAAATGGGTCCATGGGACCACCATGGGACCACCATGGGACTAGCGCGTCTTTTTGGTGCGATTTTTTCTAGCAACATGGGGGCACTCGTTTCTTTATGAACTTAGTGTTAGACCCACTACTCACTACAGGTGAGCGCAGATTCATATGCGTGTTTTTCCAGCCGTTTGAGACCGAGGGTAAGAAGCCATGTCTGTTGCCAGGACCAGTGTTCATCCCGCGAATGGCGTGTCGGCTCATTTACTCGACGGGATTGCGTACGCACCTACCTCACTTGAAGCACGGAGGCGTGAGATTCGCACGCATGACCTGATTTTAAGACTTCAACTAGATCAGACTATTTCCAATCTCGATGCAGACAATCTACGAATCTTGTTCAAAGTGGCGCTTGAGAAGCGACTTTTTGAAATTTTGAGCGAGTAAATAATTTAGGTTTTGCCTAGGTCGAGATAACGCGTGCTGTGTTCGAAGCTCTCCCTCACCGCCAATTTAAAACACGCAAATCCATGATTTTAATAGAGAAAATCTTGTATTTTTGGTTTTTCCATCTAAGAAATAGCCCCATTGGGCCACCATGGGACTGTCGCGCCATTTTGGTGCGAACTTGTGTCGATAGGCGAGCGTACTTGAGCCACGTTTGTACGTTGTAGCAATGAGTCGCCGAATGGCCCCTTTTTGCGATCGATAACGGGTTTCCGTCTCTGCAGTGGTGGCCTAAAATTCTTTAGTCATCTGAGAATTTTGTGGGGTTCATGTATGGACAAAATTGGGATGCGGCTCAAAGAAGAACGCACTCGGTTGAAGTACACACAGCAGAGGTTCGCAGCGATTGGCGGCGTGCTGTCGAATGCACAGTCTAAGTACGAGCGGGGGGAGCGAAGCCCGAGCGCCTTGTATTTGGCCCGGCTAGCTCAAATCGGAGTCGACGTGTTGTACGTTCTGACCGGTCAACGGTTACGTCGACCTGAGGAAAGTGATTTTGCAGTGGCACTAAACAGATTGCCGCTGCATGAGCGCAGGATAATTACGGAACTAGTGGACTGTATCGTCAGGCGCGTTTGACAAGACGTAGGTAGTATCTGACTAGCGTTTAAAAACTCTGAAGCTTTTCAAATATAGCTTGCAGCTCATCCCATGGCCTGCGTTGCTGTCCCTGGTATCAGCAGTTGGACGCGTGTAAAAACGGCTCGCTTCTTTCATGCTCAAGTTGTTGGGAGCGGCAACTCCTACAGGAAACGACACCTCCGGAAATTTGCCATCTGCTGTTCCAATTGATCAAGTCGCCTTGCGCGGCCATGAAAATCTCTACAAATGCGTTATTTTTGTAAAAGATACTGAGGTCTGGCATTTGTTCCGCAAAATTTTGGCTGATAGCCCGCGTCACAACTGTTTCTAATACGCCGCTTATGTTCAAAAGGCCCCCACACCAAGGCTTGATTGGGGGGGCTTTTTCGTTGGCTGCGGTAACCATGCTCCCCTATACTGGCGTACCAGTGCCCCGTGTACTGATTAGCGCATAACATCAGGGACTAGGGCATGCAAGCCAACAGCGTACTCGTGACTAACGATCAGCCAGGCTTACCAAACGCCAGGACCCAGAGCGCTTGGTATTTACGGTTGAACGCTCTACATGCTGCTGCAGACCAGACGGATGCTATACGTGACTACCATAACACCGTTGGCTACACGCAGGCCCTGCGGGATGCGGAACTGATTGCGAATGAAACAGAACTGGCCATGACATCTACTCTGGCGGAGGTGTGGATGGCTGTCGCGGATCGCTTGGGAGCCAATACGGTGGCGAAAAACGTATGAGCGGAGTGCTCTCTCTTAACGGCATCAGCCTGCCAGATTTGATTCGCACCAAGTTGGCCAATCACTTGGCACGCCTCGGGCGTGTTGCAGATTTGCGCGCTTTGGAACTGGCTCAGGAACGAGCCGAAGGCTTTGTGGAAGGTGTGCAAGCGTCGCGCACGCTGACCCCGTCCACCGTCGAGGCGCTATTTATTGCGGTAGATGTCGCCGCCGACTTGCGCCGTAAGGAGCTGGCACCGTGATCGGCGAGGCGATCCAATCGGACACGCTAAAGGCTCTAGCAAGCCAGTAGGCTATCCGGGAAGCCGTCGTCGGCCGTGTTGCCGGCCAAATCAGCAAGTGGACATTGTCTATCCGACTGGGCGGCCCAACTGCGAGCTTGGTACCGGTGCGCTCGCGGCGTGAGCCATTGCGCACCTGGGCAAGCCTGACGGCGGTGGGCCGCTTTGCCGAACGGTGGGTATCACTGGGTTCAGTGTAGAGCTGTGACCGGCGAAAGCTTTAGGGCCAACTGCAGTATCCCCACCACGTCTGGCCCATCCTCGTCGATCAACGTTCCATAGTGCTGGCGAATCATGTTCCCGTTGCTATACCCCATTTGTTCAGCGATCCAATCGATTGAGGCAATACCTGTGGCCAGCAACGCACTTGCGTGGGTTTCAGGATTGGAGAAGTCATCGCGAAGGTCCGCTTTTGACCGAATGCTGCGATGTGAGATGTCTCAGGAGTAGTGGGGCTATTTGGTGGTTTGTGTTCAGTCGGCAGGCCGCCGGGGAAGGGTTATGCAGTTTCGGCATGGGCTGAAATTTACCCGTTGGGACCAATCTTGGGACCAACGGGTGCATTTCGGTACTTTATCGTTGATTACTCATGACGACTTGGCCCAGTAAACACTGATCAGCAGTAATCATCAGAATGCGTTTCATACCGCATGGTGATGTTAGCTGTGGAGATCAATTACTTTACCTATCAATGGGTTGCGAGCATGGCAGCAGGCGCCGTCAGGCATGCATCAACAGCGACATCAAGGCGCGAAACCCGGTCGCTGAGCAAAAAAATGGGGATGTGTGTTGGAATTTGGCGCGCATTGTCGCATATGTGTGACGACAGTTGTATGGCAGAGGACGACGGGTATTAAGAACTTTCGGCGCCGGGCCCCTATTAATGCCTTTGCAGGTAACGTTCGAGTTAGGGGGCTCTGGAGTCCATGACGGCAGGAAAATAAAAGGCGTCTCAAGGCCCTGTGGCTTTCCCTTTTTCTGACGCTCTGCGTATTCACCGACGATTTTAAGGGGTGGCATGGCAGGGGCATTCCACAAAACCAAGCGGTCTGCACCCGTTTTAGTGCGCTCCACCACTTCCCCCCAGGCGACGCCGCGACAGACGTGGGCCGTCTTCGTCTCTTTTTCAATCTCGTCCAAGGGCGGTTCGGGCTTATTCAACGGCCGAGCTTGCGCTGGAGATCATCCAACTAAGCCCGGCCACCGCGCCGGGTTTTTTATTCGCGAACTTTGCGAGTTAGAACTGCGGCGGCGCCCGTGGTTTTACCCGGCTTTATTCCAACGGACCTTCGTAATACCCAGCTTGTCGGCAATTTTTAATATTGAGTCCCGAGACAGACCTATCGGTATCCAATATTCAGGGCCCTCACCAGCGTGTCTTGTGGCCATGCGAATCGCATCGCTTTCGCTGAACGCCGTTGCATTCGTATAGAAGTGCTCCGGCTTCCCATCGTGTAGATAATGAATTTTATAGGGTATTAAATTTTCCATTAGAGCCTCTTGGCCGAAGCCATACCCAAAAGGGTCAATCCTGGAAACTGGAATTCAGAGAGGTCTGTCGGGTGGTGATACCGAGAGATAGGGTGATGGCCGAACTGCGGACGCTGCGTTATCTGATCCGGTAAGCGTTGGACTAGTTAGCCTTCCGATCGTTCGGTCTATCAATTTCATGCAGCCTTTGGAGGCTTTAGCTGTCACTAAGGTCCTTTCTTTTTCGACCCCACCACATCTTCCGCTCTGAGCAGGGAGTGATGCCTGAGCTGATTCAAAAACGCAAACTGTTATTGCCGTCGCAGCGCAGATACTTTAGATGCCCAAGAGGCGGGACAAACCGGGCAAGCAAGAAAATATAAAGCGCGTTGTCAGGTTTTTACTGAGGATTAATGTCTAGAGTTTTTAGTCTGATTCGCACACGATGGCGCTTAGGTAAGTTCAAGGATGTAGTACATGCGTGATACCTGGTTGCTCCTGTTTTCTTCGTCTATCGCCCTTGCTGGTTGTGGCGGGTTCCCCTCTGTTCCCTATGTCGATCCACCTAAGGCCGACAATACGGCTCGCGTTCGTGTGATCACCAATTCTAATGTGTTTGGCGATAGTGTGACGGGCAGCTGCGCCCCGGATACTCGCCACAAAATGGCTGAAGCTGGCCGCTTCTCAGAGGAAGGGCAGCCGAGCATTAACTACCCCCAGTACCCACTTAAGCCCGCCAGTCTTGGAATGCCGGGAAGGGTTTCACCCAAGCTTCAGCAGTACATCGGATCTGTTCGGATGGCCGAAGGCTTATACACCGAGATTGTGGCTGAGTACCGCGTTAAAACGGATGCACCCTTTCAGATAGCAACATTGGGTGCGTCCGCCGGCAGCTACGGCAGCACTTACGCTGTTTGCCCAGGCCAGGCGAAAGTATTCACTCTGGAGCCCGGGAAAGACTATGAGGCCCTGGTTGGACTCAGCAGCGCACCAAACGCGGATGGGAATGCGGCGCTTATGTGCATGTTTGGCGTAGTCGAGCTTACCTCTATCCCTAACCTGCCGTTTGCATTGCCAAAAAGGCTCGCAGGTACGGAGTCGCCGCAAACGCGTTGCAAGGATTAAGTAGCACGGCTCATATTTTTTATTGAGTTTTCATATCTGAGCCCAGCGCGACTGCTGGGCTTTTTCGTTGTTGGCTAAGAAGACATTTTGTTCAATCATGCCCCGCGGAGACGAGCGCATGGACTGTCTGCTGCGCCTGCTCGACAAGGCAATTGCCGATGCTGTGGACGCTGCAAAGGCTTCCGGTCTGCCCCAACGCTTGCTCCATGCCCATGCACAGACCCATCAGATGGTAGGGGATTCTCCATGACCAAAAGCAACCCGACTGGGAGTCAATCGAACGTGCCTACCGGGCCGGGATTTGCTCTGTAGAGCGCTTCGCAAGCTCCACTGCAGCGGTGATGGCCGCTCTGGCTTGAGGGCTATTCTTCCAGCAAGTCGAGCCTAATGCCGCGGATGCTTGAGCCAGGATGTCACTAACATTTGATTTGCGGAGTTCGGCGAGCGATTCGATACCCATTTGCTCAAGCCGAGTAATGACGGTTGGTCCTACGCCTTTGAGCGCGAGCAAAGCGGCTCTTTCCTCCGGTGAAAACGGCATCGTAAATTCCTTTTTGGGCGATGAGTCCGCGCCAGTGTGCCTGACGCTACAGGGTGCCTCAACAGGCCGGTGACCTTTGGACGATCATGCCGAACGGACAGACGCCGCTGCTCAAGCGTTCGTTTGTTCACGGTGCCTGGGACTGCTGGCAGGTTCGTTCACTTAGACGGCCGCAGCTTGGCGACATGATCGTGATGCAGGTCGGGCACACGGTTCACCCTCATCATGCCGGGATTTACCTAGGCTCTCACCCAGCGCCACCCGGCGAAATTTCCATACCTTGAATTCGGATTAACTGAAGTGTCTATGCAGGTTGCCAATACCCGGCAAACTTTGCGTCTGCCGGGCTTAAAGAGCGCTTAAGGCATCAACACTGAGTCCACAACATGGATTACGCCGTTGGACTGCATTACGTCTGCGATGCTGATACCAGCCTTACCGCCTTTGGCATCCACCACCCAAAGCTTGCCGTCATGCAGCTTGATATTCAGCGACTCACCTTGAACTGTTTTCAACACAACGGTGCCGCCGTTCTTTTTGGCTTCGGCCATCAGCTGTGCCGATGTGTGAGTGCCCGGCACGACGTGGTAGGTCAGAATTTTAGTTAAGTCGGCTTTGTGCTCAGGCTTGACCAGAGTATCGACGGTGCCCGCTGGCAGCTTTGCAAAGGCTTCGTTTGTGGGGGCGAACACGGTGAACGGACCTTTGCTATTGAGCGTATCAACCAGGCCGGCAGCTTTGACAGCGGCTACCAGTGTCGTGTGGTCCTTCGAGTTGACCGCGTTCTCAACGATGGTTTTGGTCGGGTACATAGCTGCACCTCCGACCATTACGGGGTCGGCACCAAAGCTGAGCGTTGCAGTTACGGAGAGAATCGCGAAGCAGGCTGTTGCAGCAAGTTTTTTGAAAAAAGCGTGCATGATGTATCTCCTTGGCTCTTATGCCCTCCGGGTGAGGGTATTGAATCTACGAGCCAACGATCAAAGTGGATGCACCCCCTCATAAAATAACTTTTTAAGCGCAGTGCCTGCCTGTTCAAACCTGTCGGTTACTTTCACTGGAATGCCACCCACGCTGGATGCCTGGACAGGGCGGTATGTTAGGGGTTCGACTCTGTTGTGAGGGATCACGCAATGAAGCGCAAGTTGCCATCCCTATTACTGGCAGACGCTGGAATGATCGTCTGCTCCGGTGTTTGGCTTGGAGCAGCGTGGGGGAAAAGATAAAGGTCACTCCAATTGCGATATGCCCTAGGTATTTTCGGTACCCAAAGGACATGCTTACGCCTGTCGAAATAGCTGGCGATTGATGCGTGTCAAATGCTTCTGCGGCACTGGGTACCTTCATAGTTCATAGCGTGAATTGTGCGATCACTTCGTCCGATGACATTACGTCGGCGTATTCATCATTGAGTATTGCCAGGGTCAGTTCATGAACGGTTGTCGCGTCCCAAGACTTTCCATTCGCCCCAACAACGGGCACGGCGGTCGTTGCATCTGACGGTAAGATGATGCTGTATCCGAGCGCTTTCCCCGCACGGACGGTGGCGTCCATGCTGTTGTGAATAACAACGCCCGTCAGCACCAACCGTTTTACTTGCATCTGTGTGAGAGTGGCATCCAATTCGGTGCCAATAAAGGCGCAGTTTTCCTGTTTGATGATGACGGCTTCTCCCTGTATCGGGGCGACCTCTTTCTTGATGCCATTCCAAGGGCCGTCGACGAAGTAGCTGGATGTAGGAGTGCGCTCATCGTGCTTCACATGAATAACTGGCCAGCCGTTTGATCGCCAGTGGCCTAGAAGGCGCTGGATCACTGCCAAGTATTCAGGATTACTTTTTTCATCCCAGTTTGGTCTATCAATCGCATCTTGAACGTCCAGGATAACAAGCGGGATCGAGCCTGGTAGAGCTGTCATTTGAACCTACTCCTTCAAGTGAAAAGCGCGGACTTAGTGTGCTGGACCTGGCCTCCACCAGCAACGCATTACAGGAAAGATGTTCTGAGCGCCCTAGGCTTTACTGCGCGCGCTCAAGAAGCCCCGCGCTCTAGTCATTGTCATGATGCCAATTGGCTCAATTCCGCTTTTGAAAGTCGCCGTGATAGCCTTTCTGGATGATTTGGAGGGATCCATGAGAAAAATTACCGTCGCGCTTTTGCTGATTGTTTTTGGATGTGGAATAGCCGGTTCTGGATGGAGCGCATATCAGGGCCGTGACAATGTGGCTAAAGCGTCATCATTAGTCGCCTCGCACCTACTTGCTTTTGACGCTGAGCCGGCATTAGACCTGTCTAGCTTCTTGGCACGCGGTGAAGATGCCGAGAAGGCGCTAACAGCGGATTTGCTGGAGATGCAATCTGCCGATTGGTCGGGTGCTGAGACGAAAAAAGACGCGGCAATCGAGTTCACATCTCGCGCCATAAGCGTCATACGCACATACACGCGCTTTCGGATGTCCAACTTACAAGTGGGGTTGACTAAGCGACGTCTGTTAGCAGAAGAGGGCGCTTTAGCTCAAGAAACTGACCCGAGTCTCAGAGACCTGGCCTCTCATCGGCTGCAATCCTATAAAGACAAGTATGTGGAAGAACTGCGTGATTTCAACCATTTGACGACTGCCATTGGTATGCACTGCGAGATGCTGTTAATTGCCAATGATGGGATCAAGGTGGTGTTCGGTGAGAGCATGGGGCTTGATGTTCCGACTCAGGAGTTCATGAAACAGCTTCTGTAGCCCTGCCTTCATACCCGTTGAATCAATACGCTCTGCGGGTTAGAGAAGTGGCAGTAGTGGTACCGTCTATACAGCACCCTTGAGCCTGCCTAATGAATCGTCCAAGTCCACCTCACCACGTCGCCGCACCACCCGCCGCACCACGCACTGAAAATCCCGCCGCCCACCCATCTATTTGGCAGGGTGGTCCGGACTTACCGATCATTGGCAGCACGGGTTCGGCCATTTTGGGCTTTTGCGCTGCGGTGATTATGTTATTGCCTGCCTTCGGGCTGGCGATCTTGCTCGTTATCGGGCTCGGTGCGATGCAGGATGTGCCGTCCAGCGATGAGTCGAGTTTTACAACGTCGTCGCTCATCCTGTTCCTGCTCGGCTCTGTCGTGGTTATGGGATTGGTCTTCGCGTGGATTGTCTCTGAGCCTAGGGTGCAGGCCTTTACGTTCGACGAAAACCAGCAACTGCTTACCCTCACTCTCATCCGTCGCGCACGTAAACCCACCCAAGTGCGCGTGCTGTTTAGCGACATTATTTACATCTGCCCCTACGTAGTCGCTTCGTATGACCGCGATGGTCATTTCAGCGTTGTGTATCGGGGGCCGAAGGACAAGGTGTTCGAATACCAATTTGCTGAGGGTACTTCCCTGAACGAGATGGAGTTTCATGCTGCCTGGCTGCGAGGAATAATTGGCGAGCGGATGCACGAACTACTGAATCTGGACAAATGAACGACTCATACGGTCCATAAGTGAGAGGCAGTTTCAGTTGCCCAAATCAGGAGTAAATAAGTGTTCTCAGGAAAAAGCGCAGCGTTGTGGGGGCTTCTATCCGCTGCCACTGCAGTCGAGGCAGCTACAGCAACTCACCCGATACGCGAAGAAAAGGTCGCCGTCAGCTTCATCGCTGCACTTGAGATATGCGACGAGCGAGATCCCGAGCGTGGCTTGACCCTCGAAGGACTGGTCAGTGATCCCACCTTCAGCGAAGAGAGAAAGTCCGAGTTCCGGAGGGTCAACGCTGATCCTTCATACAAAGCGGCAGTCTCGGAAATGAAGTCCTTTCTGCTCCAACCTCCACTTGCGGATGTCCTGCGTGATATTTGTGAAAACCTGAGGAAGACGAGTCCGGACGGCTATCGGTAATCAGTGCGTACGCAGTTGGTAGCTAAAAGGCCCGCACACGATGCCTGTATTTTTCGCCATTCGTCTAATGCTTGGCACTTGCCAGGATCTGCCGCCTCACATCTTTAAGCGCGGATATCCCGAGCGTAAGAACGGAGAGCCAGCATGGACATCAATGAGAACGCCCCCGGCAATCTTTCACAGCAGGCCGTAACACGTGGCACAGACAACGAGACAGGTCACGACCCGAGAAATGATGAGGACAATATCCCTCTACCGCCGGACGATGATGCACCTCTAGAAGAGGACATGTCCGATGTCGATGCTGCCGATTCGGTCGCCAGCGAACATCCCGACAACTGAGTATGTGTAGAGAAAGGAACCCGGCCATGTGCCGGGTTTTCTGTGTCTCTTCTATCATGCAGCAGGCGCATGGGGCGCATAGAGCGGTTTCTCCAACGTCTCCGGCATCGCCACCCACAACAGCACCAACGCAGCGCCTGCCACGCCCGCCAGGGTTAAGAAGGCCGCGTTATAGCCCGCCTGTTGCACCACGAACCCCGCCAGGCTGTTGCTCAGTGCCGCGCCCAAGCCAAACACGGTGGACAGCGCACCCAGGCTGACATTGAAACGCCCGGTACCCTGGGTCAGGTCTTTGACGATCACCGGGAACAGCGCGCCGAAGATCCCTGCACCGATGCCGTCGAGCATTTGCACGGCCACCAGCCAATAGGGATCGCTGGACACGGTGTAGAGCACGCCACGCAGCGGCAGAATCATGAAACCGAATATCAGCAGCGGCTTGCGTCCCCACACGTCAGCCTTGACCCCTACCAGCCAGGCCATCGGTACCATCACCAATTGCGCGGCGACGATACAGGCCGAGGTCAGCGGGGTGGCCATCTGCAGGTTGATCTGGGACAGCTTCTGGCTGACCAACGGCAGCATGGCGGCATTGGCCAAGTGGAACAAGGCGCAGCAAATGGCAAACAGCAGCAGCGGACGGTTGGCCAGTAATACCTTCAGGCCCGACGGTTGTTCATGATCGGTGGCGTGGGCAGGGTCGAAGCCGCGGGCCACTTCATGGTCGATGGCCTTGGCTGACACGCAACTGACCGCGACCACACTGGCCACCGCCATAAACGCCATCAGGTAGAACACCACCACCGGTCCGAACAGGTAGGCCAATCCACCGGCGAGCAGCGCGGCCACGGCGTTGCCGGCGTGATTGAAGGTTTCATTGCGCCCGGTGCGGCGGGTAAATGCTCGCGGGCCGGTGATCCCCAGGGAAATAGCGGAAATCGCCGGGGCGAACACGGACGCGGCGACGGCGCTGGCAGCTTGGGTCAACGCCACCAGGCTGAAGGAGCTGACGAAGGGCAGCACTAGGCAGCTGGCGGTCACCAGGATGGCGGCAAGCGCAACCACGGCGCGTTTGCTGCGCGTGCGGTCGATCAGTGCGCCCGCCGGGCCCTGGGTGAGCAGCGCGGCGATGCCCGCCAGGGTCATGACCACGCCGATGCTGGCCGGGTCCCACTTGTGCACGGCCAGCAGGTAGATGGCCAGGTACGGGCCGAGGCCGTCGCGCACATCCGCCAGAAAGAAGTTCAGGCTGTCCAGGGACAAGGCATTTCGCAGGTCGGAGTGATTGGCCACGATGACGGCTTCGCAGAGGGGGCGTTCAACGGCTGAACACTCATTGCGTTAATGACCTGCGCGGTGAGCGTTAAGTTTCCGCAGTTGCCTGGAGTTTCAATACGCCGGCATGTGGCTTATCTTCGGTGCCCCGCCGTAAGACTTATCTGGAGACGCAATGGACATGCCCTCAGCTCAACAGGCAATTGCCAGCAACAAGGACGCCTGGGACCAATCTGCCGGCCTGCATAAAACCACCGACACCTGGAGCGCATTGCTGACCGGTGTTGGTAACGCCGATTTTTCCTGCCTGGACCCAACCATTACAGGGGTTCTGCAGGACCTGGGTGTCGCCGGCAAGGACGTGGTGCAACTGGGCTGCAACAACGGTCGAGAAAGCCTGTCGCTGTTCGCCCTCGGCGCACGCTCGGTGGTGGGGGTGGACCAGTCCGCCGCATTTCTCCGGCAAGCGCGTGAGCTTGCCGATGTGTCGCCTCATGCTCCTGAATTTATCGAAAGCGATATCCACCAGTTGCCGCAGCGGTTACACGAGCGCTTTGATATCGCCCTGGTCACCATCGGCGTGCTCGGCTGGATGCCGGATGTGGCGTTGTTCATGCGCCATGTCGCCAGCACGCTGAAGCCCGGCGGTTCGCTGGTGATGTACGAAACCCATCCGTTCCTGGAAGTGTTCGACCCCAGGGCGCAGAACCCGCTGCTACCTGCCAGCTCGTACTTTCAGCGTGAACCCTTTGTGCTGCAGGAGTCGATTGTCTATGAAGGTCAGGGTGAGGTAGTCGGACCGACTTCCTATTGGTACGTGCACACGTTGGGCGATGTGGTGAGCGCCGCGATTTGCGCAGACCTGCAGATCAGTCACTTGCAGGAATACGCGCATTCCAATCGTGAAGAACTCTACGATCAGTACGAGCACCAAGCGGCGCAATTGCCGCTGTGCTTTACCTTGACCGCCACTAAAAGGCCTGCCTGATACGGTTTGTCCACGCAAAAAAAAGCCCGCTAAAGAGGCGGGCCAAGGGATTCACTGGAGTAGGTAGGCTTTACCCTATCGCGCCGAAAGTGAAGGCTGTGTGAAAAGCATGTCGCAGGTTCGGACGGCGTATTGATCAAGCGCGCCGCACGAAGCTGCGCATGGTCTGACCGGGGCCGGTGCTGAAGACGGTGGGCCTGGGCATCCCTTCATCGGCCGCGATAAATACAAATTCGTCGCCATCAAGGCGGTAGCTGGCAGGCAACGGCTTGCCGGCGTCATCGCCCATGGAATCGATCCACGTAATGCTTTTTGGTGTAGTGCTGCTGTCCAGGGAGAATCGGCCGGCCAGCAACAGGTCGCCCTGCACGGTTTTCACTTCGAAGCGGTCGCCTGAAATGGTGGTGATGGCACCGGGCGCAGTGTGAGCGTCTACCGGGTTCAGGACACCGTTGTCCTCAAGTGACGTTTGCTCCCAGGCGCCCTGAAGGGCCTGATGATCCGGATCTAAAGTGGGCGACATAACCATTCCTTGTAGTTTTGCAGGTGCGAACCCTGCCTAAGTAGACAGCTTTTCACAATTCTTAGTTAACTTTTCGTTACAGAATATGGCTAAATAACTGCCAATGGCCATGTAACCGCTTGTCATCAAGCCGCTCATGTTGCCTGTCTGTGAATTGTGATTTCAGGTGCTGCTATTCATCCTCGGCCGTCGTGGGCACGCAGGAGCAGCCTGTTCTCTACTGACGTGTGACGAAATCCCTTGAAGCTCATCATTGTTGTTCTCTATGTCGCCTCCATTGCGTATGTACACCTGCGTGGCCGGGTGCGACACAAACTGGGTCGCCAGCTCAGTGACCATTCAACCTTCCTGGCACCCATCAACTGTTTTCTATACCTGTTCTCCAAACTCCCCGGTCGACCGTTTCTCTCGCCCAGCGACTTCCCTGACCTAAGCCCGTTGCAGGAACATTGGGAAGAGATTCGCCAGGAAGGCCAGAACCTCATGAGCGCAGGGGCGATCAAGCGCTCCGACCAGTACAACGACGTGGGCTTCAACTCGTTTTTCAAGTCGGGCTGGAAGCGTTTCTACCTCAAGTGGTACGGCGACAGCCATCCTTCCGCAATGAAGCTGTGCCCGCGCACCACCGAGCTGGTGCAGAGCATCGGCTCGATCAAGGCCGCGATGTTCGCCGAGCTGCCGCCGGGTTCCAAACTGGTACGCCATCGCGACCCCTACGCCGGCTCTTACCGCTATCACTTGGGCCTGGATACCCCGAATGATCCTGGCTGCTACATCAACGTGGACGGTGAGAGCTACTACTGGCGTGACGGTGAACCGGTGATGTTCGACGAGACCTATATTCACTACGCCGAAAACACCACGCAGCAGAACCGCATCATCCTGTTCTGCGATGTCGAGCGACCGATGAAATACCGCTGGGCTGCTGCGTTCAATCGCTGGTTCAGCCGCACAGTGATGGCGGCGGCGGGTTCGCCCAACGACGCTGGCGACAAGACCGGCGGACTGAACCGAGCGTTTACGCGGCTGTACAAGATCCGCCTGCGCGGCAAAGAGCTGAAGAAACGCAATCGCACCCGTTACTACCTGGAAAAATGGGCGATTTTTGCGGCCTTGGCGCTGATCTTCGTGCTCATCTAACACTCGGCCAGGGCGTCCTCACTGCGGTGGCTGGGCGCCCAGTTTGTCCCACATTTTCTTGCTGATCTTCTGCCGATGGGCATAACCCTCCCACGGATCCTCCTTCAGTCCCTGTAAGCGTTGGTGCAGATTGGCCACCGTCCACTGCTGCGCGCCACGCAACCCCTGCAATTCCTTACGACTGACCGGCACCGACACCGGCAGCCCTGGCCGAGCCCGTACCGAGTAGGCGGCCACGGTGCTCGCGCCCCGTGCATTGCGCAGGTAATCGATAAAGATCTTGCCCACACGGTTTTTCGGCCCGGAGGTGGCGGTAAAGCGTTCCGGCAGTTGCTCGGTCATAAACTGGGCAATGGCTTTGGCGAAGGCTTTTACCGGCTCCCAACCGTCCCGTCGTGCCAGCGGCACTACCAAGTGCAGGCCTTTGCCGCCGCTGGTTTTGACGAACGCATCGAGGCCCAGTTCGTCCAGTACCGACAAGGTGAGTTGTGCCGCTTCCAGCATGCTTTTCCAGGGCAGCGCGGGATCCGGGTCGAGGTCGAGCACAAACAGGTCAGGGGTTTCGATCTTGTCTGAGGTGGCGCCCCAGGTATGAAATTCGACGGTGCCCATTTGCACAGCGCCGACAAGTGCCTGGACGCTGTCGATCTCCATCAGCCGCGCGTGGCCTGGGTCCAGCGCGGCGTCCAATTGCTTGATATGGGGAATCGCCAGGCGTTCCGAGTGCTTCTGGAAGAACTGCTCGCCCTCGATGCCTTCCGGAGCCCTGAGCAAGGACACCGGGCGATGCCGCAGAAAGGGCAGGACCCATTCGCTGATACTTTCGTAGAACTGCGCCAATTGCTGCTTTTGCGTGCCGCTTAGTGGATCGATCACTCGCTCAGGGTGGGTGATCTTCAACACGGTCCTGGCTTGCGGGGCTTTCATGGATTCAGCCACCTGCGGCTGTTCGTGCACGATCTGCGCGGCCGGTTTATCGCTGCGCAGGCCCATAAAAGTGGCGTGGCGCACCAAACCGTCACGGGTCCACTGGGCAAACTGTACTTCGCCCACCAGCGTCGGCTCCACCCACTGCACGCCTCGCGCCTGGGCACTGGTCAGGGGTTTGTGCAAAGGCGAGGTTTTGCGCGCCCGCGCTTTGAGCTGCGTGTAGATAGCCTCCAACGACGCTTGATCAAAACCGGTGCCGACGCGACCGGCGTACCTCAGCCCGCTGTCGTCATTCACCGCCAGCAGCAATGCGCCAAAACCGCTGCGCGAACCCTGGGGACGGGTATGTCCGACAATCACAAACTCCTGGCGCAAACGGCATTTGAGCTTGATCCAGTCAGTACTGCGAGCGGACGTGTAGGGGCTGCCCATGCGTTTGCCGATCACGCCTTCCAGGGCCAGGTTGCAGGCGCTCTGTAAAATGTCCTGATGATGGGCGGTGAAGGCTTCAGAAAACCGCAGTAACTTACTTTTGCTTCCAGACAGCGCCGCCTTGAGCATGGCCCGGCGATCCTCTACGGGGGCCTGGCGCTGATCTGCGCCATCCAGAAACGGCGCATCGAACAGGTAATAGACGAGGTCCAGGCTACGGCCGCTGTCAAAGGCATTTTGCAGGGCCTGGAAATCCGGTAAACCTTCAGGGTTGAGGCTGACCACTTCGCCATCCAGCCAACTGTCCTTGAGTTTGAGGGCGTGCAGGGCCTTGACCTGCCGCGGCAGGCGCTCGGTCCAGTCATGGCCGTTACGGGTAAACAGGCGGACTTCGCCGTCGCGAATCCGCGCCAGCATGCGGTAGCCATCAAACTTGATTTCATACTGCCAGTCCCCGTCGGGCGCGCGGTCTACCAGGGTTGCCAGTTGCGGTGTGAATTGCTCGGGCAGTGCAGCGGCTGCTTTCTTGGCTTTCGGCTGGGTCTTGGTGGGGGCGATGGAGGCATCACTGAGCACGCTTTTAGGCTCAGCCTGCACGATGTCGTAGTCGGCGGCAGGGCGCGCCTGTGGGTCTTGCTCTTTGATCAGCAGCCACTGTTCCTTGTCACCGCTGCCTTTCAAGCGAGTGCGCACCAGCGCCCAATCGCCCGAGAGTTTTTCACCTACCAGCGTGAATTTGAGTTTGCCGGCGGCGTAAGCCTTGTGTGGGTCGTCATGGGGTTGCCAGACCCCACGGTCCCAGACAATCACATCACCGGCGCCGTATTGACCGGCCGGGATGCTGCCTTCGAAACTGCCGTAGCCCAGCGGGTGGTCTTCCACGTGAACCGCCAAGCGCTTCTGGCTGGGGTCGAGGCTTGGGCCCTTGGGCACGGCCCAGCTTTTGAGCACGCCATCGAGTTCCAGGCGAAAGTCATAGTGCAGGTTGCGTGCGTCGTGCTTCTGGATCACGAACGACAGTGCCGACGTCTTTCGTTTGCCCGTGGTCGCCTTGCCGGAAGGTTCTGCGGTGATCTCGAAATCGCGCTTGCGATTGTATTCACTCAGCGGCTTTGCCATGGCGTTCTCCCTGTAATGCCAGGCTCAAGAGGCCTTTTTCTTGGCGGTTTTTTTCGCCGCAGGCTTACCCGCCAGGCTGCGCTTGAGCAGTTCGGTCAGGTCGAGCACATCGGCCGACTTGCGCTCTGCGCTGCCTTCCTTGGATTCCACATCTTCAATCTTGCCGGCCTTGGCCTTCTTCGCCACCAGCGCCATGATTTTTTCCTGAAAGCTGTCGCGGTAGGCATCCGGTTGCCAGTCGGCGCTCATGTCCTCCACCAAGCGCTTGGCCATGTCCAGTTCACCTTTGGCCAGGGAGGGTTTGGTTACGTCGCTGCCCAGTTCCAATTCATCCAGGCTGCGCACCTCGGCGGGCCAGCGCAGCATCACCAGCACCAGTGCGGACTCCAGGGGCATCAATGCCGCCAGGTGCTGCTTGGTGTGCAGCACCACATTGGCCAGGGCGACCTTGCGGGTTTTCTTAAGGGTTTCCCGCAGCAGCGCGTAGACCTTGCCGCCGCGTTTGTCCGGCGCCAGGAAGTAGGGCGTGTCGATGTTCTGCAAGGGGATCTGGTCGCTGGCGACAAAGGCGATGATTTCGATGGTCTGAGTGGACTTGGGGTGGGCCGAGCGAATCTCCTCTTCGCTGAGCACCACATAACGTCCCTTCTCAAACGCTACGCCTTTGACGATGTGCTCCTTGGTAACTTCCTTGCCGGTGGTTTTGTTGATGCGCTTGTAGCCCACCGGGTCCATGCTGCGCTTGTCCAACCAGTCGAAATCCACGCCCTGTGCTGACGTGGCGGAGACCAGCGATACAGGGATATGAACCAAACCGAAGCTGATGGCGCCTTTCCAGATGGCCCGTGGCATAAGTGCGATTCCTTGAGAAGAGACTGTGTTCGGGTGACTCGCGGGCGGTTAAAAAAGTTTCCCTGGATGGATGCGCGGACAGATCGTGTTACACCTGATGAGGAAGTATTTAGTTACCAAAGCCGAACCCCAGGCGTAGCGTGGTATCGAAAGCAGGTACTCCTCGTCCCAGAGAGGCTTTGTCATGATCACCCGCGTGCGTCATCTTGCAGTGCTGGCGCTGAGCCTGGCACTTGCAGCCACCGTTCAAGCGCAGAACTTGCCTGGCGGCAACAACACCAACAATGGCCCCATTCACCGGGCCAACCCCAATAGCATGCAGGGCACGCAGCCCAATGCGCCGGCGATTCGCGGTATCCAGACCGTGCCGGCCACGCGCCCGCCGACCCTGGAAAACGGCGGCATCGGCAACCGTTACCCCCAGCGTGAGGCCGCGCCCAGCCGCCCGGCCACCGACACTAAAGCCCCCACGTTTGATGCCAACGGCAATCGCCGGTAAGGACTCGTCTTATGTTTATACGCAAAACCCTGTTAGCCGTTATGTGCGCGACGACCCTGACGACGGTCTACGCCGCCGATTCGCAGCAGTTCCCCAGTGAACAAGGCAGCCTCACTGTCACCTCGATCGTCAAAGGCCTGGACCACCCATGGGCCGTGGCGTTTCTGCCGGACCAGCAAGGTTTCCTGGTTACCGAACGCCCTGGCCACCTGCGCGTTGTCAGCCCGGATGGCAAGCTCTCGGCTCCGCTGAGCGGCGTGCCTGAGGTGTGGGCCAAGGGGCAGGGCGGTTTACTCGATGTGGTGCTGTCGCCCGATTTCAAAGAGGACCGCACGGTCTATTTGTCATACGCCGAAGGCGGCGGCAAAGGCGGCACGGCCGGCACTGTGGTGGGACGTGGACGTTTGGCGGCGGACCTCAGCGGCCTGATCGATTTCAAAGTCATCCTGCGCCAGGAGCCGAAGCTCTCCACCGGCAATCACTTTGGCTCGCGACTGGCCTTCGACCAGGATGGGTACCTGTTCGTGACCCTGGGCGAAAACAACGACCGACCCACTGCCCAGGACCTGGACAAGCTGCAAGGCAAGGTCGTACGGATCTACCCCGACGGCCGCGTGCCGGATGACAACCCCTTCGTCGGTCAGCCGGGCGTACGCCCCGAAATCTGGTCCTACGGCCAACGCAACCCACAGGGACTGGCACTGAACCCCTGGAGCGGCACGATCTGGGAAAACGAGCACGGCCCCCGTGGTGGTGACGAGATCAACATCGTCGAACGTGGCAAAAACTATGGCTGGCCCCTGGCGACGCACGGCATCAACTACTCCCTGACGCCGATTCCGGAGGCCAAAGGCAAGACGGCGGAAGGTACCGTGGCGCCCCATCATGTGTGGGAAAAGTCACCGGGCATCAGCGGCATGGCGTTCTACGACAGTGACCGGTTCAAGGCGTGGCAGCACAACGTGTTCATCGGCGCGCTGGCCAGCCAGGAGCTGATTCGGTTGCAGTTCGAGGGCGACAAGGTCATCCACGAGGAGCGTTTGCTGGGGGGGTTGAAGGCGCGTATTCGCGATGTGCGGCAGGGCCCGGATGGCTTTTTGTATGTGCTGACGGATGAGGATGATGGTGCGTTGTATCGGGTCGGCCTTAATCAGGACTGAGGCGCTCAGCGTAGGGAGGGGGCTTGCCCCCTCACACATTTGAACCGCACCAGGTTTTACAGGCCGAGATCGGACAACCCCGGATGCTCATCCGGGCGTCGGCCCAGCGGCCAATGGAACAGCCGCTCGCTTTCCATGATCGGCCTGTCGTTGATACAGGCAAAACGGTTGGCCATCAGGCCGTTTTCGTCGAACTCCCAATTCTCATTGCCGTAAGAGCGGAACCAGTTGCCGGAGTCGTCATGCCATTCATAGGCATACCGCACGGCAATGCGGTTGTCGGTGAAGGCCCACAATTCCTTGATCAGCCGATAATCCAGCTCCTTGGCCCATTTGCGCGTGAGAAAGCCTTTGGCTTCTTCGCGGCCATGGACGAATTCGGCGCGGTTACGCCACTGGGTGTCCAGGGTGTAAGCCAGGGACACACGTTGTGGGTCGCGGGAGTTCCAACCGTCTTCGGCCAGGCGGACTTTTTCAATCGCTGATTCGCGGGTGAATGGCGGCAGCGGCGGGCGTGTTTCTGGGGTGGATGACATTTCAACGCTCCTGTTTAGGCAAAGTGGCTCGGCCAGTGCATTCAAAGCCCTAATAACGTTCGCGCCATGCATTGCGCGTTATCAGCGGCGGTTGTATCGCCCATGACCAAGGCAACGGTAATGGCGCCATCGATCAGGATCAGCAGGTGTGCTGCCTGCCGTTCGGGGTCGCAGGTGCCATGGGCTTGGCACAGTTCAAGCGCGTACTCGAACAGTTTCTGTTTATGCGCTTTGGCCAGCAGGCGCACCGGGCTGTGCGGATCGCCGGTTTCACCGCTGGTGTTGATGAAGGCACAGCCGCGAAAATCCGCCGAGCCGAACCACGTCCTGAGCGCGTCAAACAGCGCGAGCAGGCGTTCGCCGCTGCCGTCGACTCGTTCCACTTCGCCGCGCAGCCAGTGCATCCAGCGTTCATCGCGGCGTTGCAGGGCCGCGATCACCAACTCGTCTTTATTGGCGAAGTAGCGGTAAATACTCTTGCGCGAGACGCCAGCGGTTTTCACCAGAAAGTCCATGCCGGTGGCGGCGATGCCGTGGCGATAGATCAACTTCTCGGTGACGTCGAGGATAATGTCGCGGGTTTCATTGCCAGTAATGTCGTTCATGTCGTACACAGTAGAACGATCGTTCTTCATGGTCAATGGGCTTTTTCCTACGAGGCAACGAGACCTGAGCAACCCCATGGTGTAAGCTCGGTGCCTCTTCGGATTCGACCCATTGCGAGCCCTATGCCGTCGTTCTTCAAACGCTCCCTGTTGCCCAAACTGCGTGGTTTCCCCCTCACTCCCGACGCGCTCGATGTGCTGTCCGGTGCGGATGCGTACCGCCGCTGCCTGCTGGAAAAAATCTCCCAGGCCACCCGGCGTATCTACATCGTGGCGCTGTACTTGCAGCAGGACGAGGCAGGGCAGGAGATCTACGACGCCTTGCACGCCGCCAAGGCTGCACGGCCGGAGCTGGACATCGTGGTGGTGGTCGACTGGTTGCGCGCCCAACGCGGGTTGATTGGTGCGGGCAAACAGCCCGGCAACAGCGCCTGGTACCAGGCCATGACACAGAGCCATGCCAGCGAAGTGCCGGTGTACGGCGTTCCGGTACAAACTCGCGAGCTGTTTGGCGTGTTGCACCTCAAGGGCTTTGTGATCGATGACAGCGTGCTGTACAGCGGCGCCAGCCTGAACAACGTGTACCTGCACAAGTTCGACAAATACCGGTTTGACCGTTATCACCTGATCCACAGCAAGCCTCTGGCCGATTCGATGCAGCACCTGGTGGAACACGGCCTGGTAGCGTCCAAAGCGGTGCACCGCCTCGACCTGCCCAACCCGCCCACCACCCGCAGCCTGCGCAACGACATCGGCGACCTGCGCAGCCGCCTCAAGCACGCGACCTACGACACCACGGCCGGTCAGTTGCCCAATGGCCACCTGTCAGTCAGCCCGTTGCTCGGCGTCGGCAAGAACAACCCGCTGAGCCGGGTGATCCTGGAGCTGATCGCCAGCGCCCAGCAGCAACTGACCATTTGCACGCCGTACTTCAACCTGCCATTGGCGGTCACGCGCGAGATCAACCGTGCCCTGGCGCGTGGCGTGAAGATCGACATCATCGTCGGTGACAAGACCGCCAACGACTTCTACATCCCACCCAGCGAGCCTTTCAAGGTCATCGCGGCACTGCCATACCTGTACGAAATCAGCCTGCGTCGCTTTGCCAAGCGCCACCAGCCGATTATCGACAGCGGCCAATTGAACCTGCACCTATGGCGCGATGGCGACAACACCTACCACCTCAAAGGCATGTGGATCGACCAGCGTTACACCTTGCTCACCGGCAACAACCTAAACCCTCGGGCGTTCCGTCTCGACTTGGAAAACGCCTTGTTGATCGACGATCCCCAGGGGCAATGGTTGGAACCACGGCGGACCGAGCTTGAGCAGATTTTCCAGCACACCACCCGCATCGACGGGTACGCGCAGTTGCAGACACTGGTGGATTACCCCCCGGCGGTCGGCAAGTTTCTGCGTCGGGTGAGCCGCGTGCGGATCGAGCGACTGCTTTACCGGATCCTGTAATCCGCCGCAACGCAACGCGTAAGGCGGCAAGACTCGGCTTACATTCAGCGCGTTTAAGCTTTCCTTAGATTGCCTCTCCAGACGAAGCCGTATTCCACGGCCTAGCGCAGAGAGGATTGAATATGTTGACGCCACTGTCGAGCACCGGCTCGCCCCTTCAATATGCTGTGCAGGCTCCCGTAGTCGGAGAGGACAGTGCCAAGCCCACGGTCCAGCAGTCGCGCCTATGGGCCGCCCCGGCAAACGTCGCCAACCTTGCCCAGGCGCCGCGCCTGAGTCCCGAGCTGGTGGAACGGGACGCGCTGGCCGAGCGCCTTGAAGCCGGGCTTGAAGACCTGCCGGACGGCGCACGCACCGACTGGTCCGCCGAGGCCTGGGACGTTCCACTCACATCGTCACTGCTCGCGCGCAGCCAAGCGGCGATGGAGCGTTTGCAGGCATTTGTGTCTCGCCCGCAAATGCTCGCCCTGCTGCAGCGCGAACGGTTCGATTGGGACGGTAAGCCCTTTCGAGTATCTGAAGGCCGCCTTGAACGCTTGAGCCCGGTGGGCGGCTGGGTGAATCTGACCCATTACGTCAACGACGTAGACACGTTGCGTGATGAGCTTGCAGCGTTGATCCCACTGACCGAACCACTGGGGAATGCCGTGTACTCGACGCCACGGGTTGACGCTCGCCAGCTCCTCGAATTGAAGGGGCTGGGGTCGCCACGCACCGTGGCCGAGACACGCAATGTCATCCGCTGGTTACGTCTGTCGCTGCCGCCGGCGCCCGCAGTGGGTGACTACACCGGGCCATATTCCCCCGACACATTGAGCGAGGCTGATAAGACCACACTGACTAAAGTCGCGCGGATCAACCTGGACGACGTCAAACCTGGCCACATCGGTGGTTATTCGATCTATCAGCCGGCGAATATGGGCCGTTCGTTCAGCGAGGTGCGGCGCGATATCGAGCAGCACCTGCAGCAACATAAAAAGCTGACGCCCGACCTGGCGGCGCTGGTCACCCCGGTATACCTGGCGCAAGCGGCGCCGGAAATGCTGGTCAAGGAAGTGCCGGACACGTTGCGTATCGGCACTCTGGCCTGGATGGAGCTACGCCTGGGCTGCACGCTGGCCGATCATGCTGCGCCGGGCACGTCACGGATGATGAGTGAACACCAGGTCCGTGCACTGACGACCCTGGTGCCCACCAGTGAGGCGCAAGCAGAATTGATGCAACTCAATGCGCTGAAAATCCTCGCCGACTGGGGCGTGTTGAACGGCGCCGTCAGGTTGCGCAGTGACGGCGAGTATTCGCAACACGACCTTCAGGAGGCGTCGCGGGCACTGTTCAAACAGCAAGAAGAGACGGCCGAGGCCTTCGCCAGCGCCAGCGTGGAACTGCCGACGCGCAAGGCGCTGGCCATCCGGGAGTTGCTGCGAGTATTCCCCGACAGCACGGCGTCTGAGCTTGAGCGCATGAGCCTGGAACTGGCCAACGGCAAAGATCGCCGCAACGCACCGGTCACCGAACCGCGCAGCCGTTCGCTGTTGGAAACCTACATGACCGGCGACCTCACACCGGGAAAGTGGGTGCTCAGCAAGCATTTGCTAGCACCGCCGACGTCTGCGCAAACGCCCTATCAGCCAGACCGCGCGCCGCAGGTGGCGGAGGGCGCCCTGGAGTTACTGGATCGACGCGTTCGTCATCTGCCCGAGCTTGAACCGTTACTCAAAAGCACCGTCAACCGTCACCTCAAACAGCTCCAGGGCGCCTATGCCACGAAGCTCAAGTTGATGTTTGCCCAGTTACCCCTTGCCGAGCGCACGTTGATCGAGCTGGGCAAGGTCGAATTGTTCACCCTGCGTGGCGAAACTGGCGTCGTTCAGGTCGAGGAGACCCAGGCCCGCAAAGATGCGCAGCGCGGTCGCCACGCAACCCTGATGCGTGTGGAGCATGACCAGACGGTGGCCTATTACGAGGTCTTCGCCAGCGGCGAGCTGATCAAGCGTACAGACCTGCCCGACGCCATCGAGCTACACGGCGTGATTCGCAAGCAGCGCATCAGCGCGCCGCATGGTTCGGTGTATGTGCCGATAGTCCGTGGCACACAGATGCCCTTCGATCTTGCTGCCTACACGACCGGCTCTGCGCCACGGCCGGAGGCGATTGCGTCGTCGGTTATCGTTGAACCGCTGGGAGGAGCGATTGCGCCAGGCGAGTTGCCTGCCAACCACACGCTGCAAAGCTTCGTGCCCAACACTTATGGCTCTCGCAAGATCGCGGCCATTGCCGGCAGAATCGCTCAGGACAATTTCTATGAGCCCGCCGAGGCTCTCTTGCAGCGCGCGCGTGATCCGTTACCACTTGAAAAACGCCGGGAAGCCCGGGCCCGCGAGCACGAGTTTCTATTGGGGTTTGTGCCATTCCTCGGTGCGTACCAGGCGTTCAAGCGCGGCGATATCGCCCAGGGCCTGGGCAATTTGACCGTGGATATGATCGGCGTGGCCATCGGCGCCGGCGGTCAGGCGAGTGGCCTGCTGCGTTCGGCCAAGGCCTTGCTGCCCAACCCGGTGCAGCGACTTGCCACGCGGTTCAGACCCGCGGCCGCTACGGCGAATACGGCTAAAGTCGCGGCCAGTTTCAGCGAGCGTGCGTTTGACTTCATCAAACACTCCGGCCTGTTTGCCAATGCCGCGTTAAACCCGCTGGATGGTTATCCGCAGATGATCCATGCCGCGACGAAGGGCCTGGTAAAACTGCCGGTGCTGCTGGCGGGGGGGGCGACGAAATGGGGCAAGACGGCGCCGCATCTGCTCACGGCTGAAGAAAAATTGCGTACGTACATGATGGTTGCGGGGGGCCAGGCGAGCAGCGCCGAGCCGGTGATGCCCCGCGCCGGAGCGCGGGACATGGCGTCAGGTCTTGATCAGTTCAAGCCCAGCTTGCCGCGTAGCGTCGACAGATCTTCAGCCAGCGTGTTCACCGGGCCTACCAACGCCTTGCGGTCGTTGTCCTTGACCTTATCGTAGGTCTCGAAACCGCCGTCCTTGGTCTTGTACTTGGCCAGGACCTTGTCCACGGTGGCGAAGTTCTTGTCGACCTTGGCCAGGAAGGCCTTGTCCTGTTTGTCGATCTGGCCACGGAACAGGTCGACGATTTTCTTCGCACCGTCGATGTTGCCCTGGAAGTCATACAGGTCGGTGTGGCTGTAGCGGTCCTCTTCGCCAGAGATCTTGGTTGCAGCGACCTCTTCCAGAAGGGCTGCGGCGCCGCCCACGACTTTTTCCGGCGGGAAGGTCAGGCCGTCGACCCGGGTCTTGAGGTCGTTGACGTCGGTGTTGAGCTTGGCCGTCAACGTTTCCAGGCCCTTGGTTGAGTTCTGCGAGAACAGCGCGTATTCGATGCGGTGGAAGCCGGTGAAGTCTTCGGCAGTCACGCCTTTTTCGTGGTCGTCGACACGGGAGTCGATGGACGCATCCAGATCGCTGAACAACTCGGCGATCGGCTCGATGGACTCATAATGCACGCGGGTCGGCGCGTAGAGCTTCTTGGCGGTAGCCAGGTCGCCCTGGTTGATGGCGTCGGTGAACGCCTTGGTTTGGGTGACCAATTCACCGATTTCTTCGGTGACGTAGATCTTGTAGTCCGACACCGGCCCTACCAGATCCAGCGGCGCCGTGGTGGCGGCGAAGGCGGCCAGGGGTGAGAGGGTCACTAACAACGACAATGCGAGGGTCGACTTCTTCATAGGGCGGTTTCCGCTGTGGGGGTTGGTTTCAGGTGTTGGCAGTGGTTTGAGGGTGCGTGGCGGCAAGCAGCGTGCGACCGATGAAATCCTTGGGCCCGGTGACTCCCGGCAAGGTGAAGAAATACCCGCCGCCGACGGGCTTGAGGTATTCCTCCAGGGGCTCGCCGTTGAGTCGGGTCTGCACGCTGATAAAGCCTTTCTCCAGGTCAGCCTGGTAGCAGATGAACAACAGCCCCATGTCCAGCTGACCGTTTTTATTGACGCCGTTGGAGTAGTTGAACGGCCGACGCAGGATCAGGTTGGCCTGCGTCTGCGGGGTACGCGGGTTGGCCAGGCGGATATGGGCATCGAGCTTGGTCAGCTTGCCTTCCGGGTCCTTGCTGTAGTCGGGCACCTGGGATTCTTTCTGGCCATCCATGGGCGCACCGGTGGTTTTGACGCGGCCAATGATGCTTTCTTGCTCTTGCAGGGGCGTGCGATCCCAGCGCTCGACGAAGTTGCGGATGATGCGCACCGCCTGGTAACTGCCATTGGCGGCCCAGGCCGGTTCGTCGCTGCCGGGTTGGACCCACACAATCTGGTCCATCGCCTTGTTGTCGTTGGAATTCGGGTTGGCCGAACCATCACGGAAACCCAGGAAGTTACGCGCGCTCTGCGCCGGCTCGCCGGGTTTGGCCGGCGCCTGCGGCGGCACGCTGCCTTCTTGTTTCCAGCGCACCAGCAACAGGTCGGGCAGGTTCTTCACGATGTCGCGCAGGGCGTGGATATTGGTGTCCGGCGTGTTAGAGCTGAATTGCAGGCTCAGGTCGCCATGACACTGCGCCGGCTCCAGCGCATCGTTGGGAAAACCGACCATGCGGCTCAGACGCTTCGGTTTGGCGGCGCCCAGGCCGAAGCGTTCATCAAACAGCGATTCGCCGACAGACACGGTGATGGTCAGGTTGTCCGGTGTGACCACCGGGCCAAGGATCCCGGAATCGGTGGGCGGCAGCTTCGGGTCGACCTGGGGCACGGTGCCGCCGGTCATCAGAAAGCTGATGCGTTCGTTCAAGGTGCGGAACAGGCGCTCCAGGTCTTCACGGTCGCTGGCCAATACGTCGAACGCCACCAGCATGCCGCAGGCCGGGCGCGGGGTGACGATACCGCTTTGGTGCTTGCCGAAAAAATCGTGGTGGTCCTGGGTCTTGTCACTGCGCGGTGCGGTAGTGACTTGCTCGGCGGCGGCCGCCATGGCCGGGCAGGTCAGGGTGCTGCCGGCGATGGCCGCGCCGGTGGCGGCCATGCCCAAGAGGACACGGCGACGTTGGGCTGAAAACTGTTCTGAGTCACTCATAAAATTCGGTCGTCTTCACTGCAGGCCGGAAAGGCCAAGGGCGGGGTCGATTCCATCGAGTGCATCGGCCAGAGCCTTGGCCTTGTCGGCGATCTGCTTGCGCTGATCGGCGGTCACGCTGTCGTACGTGCTGTAACTGTCATTGACCTTGAACCCCGCGAGCTCGGCATCGAACGCGGCGAGGGCGTTGTCGATGTCAGGCAACAGGTCGGCAGCGGACTTGGTCAACAGTGGACGCATCAACTCGACCACTTTGTGCGCCACTTGCAGATTGGCGGCGAAACCGTTCAGGTCTAGGTGGCTGTAGCGCTCTTCCTCACCGCTGATGGCGCGCACATCGGCCAGACTGTTGAGGTTGCGCACCACGATACTCACCAGTTGCTCCGGTGGCAGCGATTGAGCCAGCAGTTGCTGCTTAAGCGTGGTGACATCGGTCACCAAGCGCTGCGCCACCGGGGCCAGGCCGTCGAGGCTGCGTTGCTGGAACAGGCTGTATTCGAGGCGATGGAAGCCGCTGAAGGCCGGGTCCTGTTCGCGTTTCTCGAAGTAATCGGCGCGGGCGTTGATCGCGTTGTCCAGCTCTGCCAGGCGTTGTGACGCCGGCGCCAGTCGTTGGTAAGCCTCACGGGCCGGCGCATACAAGGCCTGGGCCTGCGCCAGGTCACCGGCGTCGATTGCTTGTTGCAAGGCGGTCGCAGCCTTGACCAGCGCGCTGCCCTGGCCGCTCAAGTACACGCGGAATTCCGACAGCGGGCCGATAAACGCCACCATCGACGGCTTGGCCTTGGCCTGGGCATCGGAGGCTGCCGTTGGCGTCACATGCAGGGTGCCACGGGGATTGCTCAATAGGCCGCAGGTGATCGCATAGTCGCCCGGCAGCAGGTTGGCGTTGATCACCTGGCTCAGGCCAGGGGCGATGTTTTCCCGCTCTTCGACCACCAGCACGCCGTCGAGGATTTCCCATTCCACCGCGCGGTCGGAGCGGTTGATGATACGAAAGCTCGCGCGCCCGGCAGGAACCGTCAACGTGTTGGGCTCGCAGGCGTGGCCATGAATCGTTACAGCGATCTCATTGCTGTTGGTCTGGCGCTTGGCGGCGGCCAATTGCGATGCGTAATAGAACAGGCCACCGGCGGCGATCATCACGACCACCGAGCCGGCCACCGCCCAGCGCAGGGCGCGGGGTGGCGAGGCGGGTTGAGGCGTTGGGTTGGACAAGAGACGGTCCTTACTGGCTGGAAACGGAAGAGGGCATGTTGGCGGGTTTGGCCGGTGCGGCAGGCAGAAAGAACATCACCAGCGCGACCACCAGGTAGATCAGGTAGGCACCCAGGGTGCTGACGGTCGGCGCTTCCTGGTAGCCGAACATGCCGGCGAGCACCGAACCCAGAGGGCTGTCCATCGGCAATGCGGCGCTGAAGTCGAACAGCACCGTTTGCAGGTGGTTCCACACGCCTGCTTCGTGCAGGGCCTGCACCGAATTGGCCAGAATGCCGGCGGCGACCACCAGGATGAACAGGCCGGTCCAGCGGAAAAACGCGCCGAGGTTGAGGCGCATGCTGCCGGTGTAGATCAGGAAACCCACGATGATCGCCAGGACCAGGCCGAGCAAGGCGCCAATCGGCGCGCCCGGGCCTTCGCTTTGCTGGAACACCGCCAGCAGGAAAAACACGGTTTCCAGGCCTTCCCGGGCCACGGCGAAGAACACCATGAGGATCAGGGCCGTGACCTGGTGTTTGGAACCGGTCAGAGCCTGATCAAGGGAGGCATGCAGGGAATGTTTGATGGAGCGCGCGACCTTGCGCATCCAGAACACCATGGAGCTGAGAATACCCACGGCGACCAAGCCGACGATGCCTTCGAACAGTTCCTGTTGTTTTTGCGGGAATTCGGCGCTGACCAGCTCCAGGCCACCGCCCACCAACAAAGCCAACGCGGCGGCGAGGAACACCCCGATCCACACCGCCGGCATCCATTGGCCGCGGCCAGTCTGTTGCAGGTAACTGGCGATGATGCCAACGATCAATGCTGCTTCAATGCCTTCGCGCAGCATGATGAGAAAGGGGACAAGCATTCGGCACCAGAGCGTAACTAGATAGGAGCCTAAGTTGTAACATAATGATACTCATTGCTAAACAGGAAATATTGACGTTTGCTGAACAGTGGCTGAACGACCAAGAGAAGGCCGCTCAGTAGTCCTGTCCGACGGCCTGGTTATAGGCGTCCACCAGCAAGTCAAAGCGCCGTTGTGTTTCAAAGTAATCAGCGTTTAGCCGGTCTGGATCGGGGGTTTCGCTGGAATGCTGGGCAAGTGCTTGGAGCGCGCCAAGGTAGTCGTAACCGGGTTGTTTAATCCGCTGCCACAACTGTTGGGCCTTGGCTTCGGAGGTCGGTAGGTTGGGGCGCAGGTACCGCTGGGCGTAATCCCAGGTCTGCTGTATGTCGCTCAATGCGTCCGCCAATTGCTTGGGGGATCGTGGGTCAAGGCTGTGCATCGTGTCGCGGGTCTGCAGGATCAGGCCGGCGATAAGCGCCATCTGGTGTTCGTCACGTACCTGCAAGTGCTGCAGTTGTTGCAGGCGTATCCGGCGGTCGGCTACGTCCACGGCGGCGCGCAGTTCGGACGAGACCGTGAGGAATTTTTCCGCCACAGGGAAGAACTGCGCATCGCTGATCGCCCGCTGCGCAGGGGTGAGGCCAGGGACGGTTGCGCTGGGGTAGAAGTCGAACGTTTTCACCGATGAATAGACCTGCAGCAGGTGGTCCATATAGTCGTTGCGAAGCGCGGCGATCTGCGGCAAGTATTTTTGCAGTGCGCTTCTTTGCGAGGACGTCAGCAGGCACAGGTCCGGGCGTTTGGCGTCGTAGTCCAGCAGGCTCAATTGCGGGCCTTGTGTGCGCTGATACAGCTCGGGGAAACGCTCGATGAACGCCAGATTCGGGTCGTTGGCGCGGGGGCTGCGGCTGCGGTAGTTGAAGTACGCCACTCGCCAATTGCTGTCGACTCGGTTGAGGCAGTCGATCACCGGACGCAGCGCCTGGGCTTGCTGGTGCTCAAGCGCTGCCGGGCGGTTGGCCCAGGTTTTCAGCGGGGCGAGCATATCGGTATTCGTCAGCAGGCCCACGGTGCTCAGCGCCAGGGGCACGAAGGTGCAGAGGGCAGCAAAGGTGATGCGGTTCATGGTGTACACCCCGGCGCGCCAGCTTTGAGTCCGCTGCAACGGCTCATCAAGAACGGCTGCAAGCCCTCATCACGGTGGATACGTTGATTGTTTTCGTACATCTGCGCGGCGCTCAGCAGCAGGGCGCCGAGGCCCAGGCCGATGGCCCATTGGCGCGTCGACGGTCGCGCCGGCCAGCGCCACCTCAGTGCTGCACGTAATCCCGGCCGGCCAAGCACGCGCTGCGCCAGGCCCAGGCCCTGCAACGTCAACACATAGCCCGCCAACGCGTAGTTGCCGAGGATCATCCAGATCAACAGGCCAAGCACCCAGCACAGCAGAATCTCGCGGATCACCAACGGTGGCGGCCGGCGAAAGCTCAGCCAGGGCGACAGGTGCACGGCAAGCCGCTCATCGATTTCACCAAAACCGTCGGTGGCCGGACGCCAGATCGCGAGGATGAGCAGCGCCGGTATGGCGATCAGGAAGGCCCAGGTAGGGGCCATGCCGAGGGATTCCATCAAGGTGTGGTCGGTCATTTGCTGGTCGTGGATCGCCCAGCCGACGGCCATGCCCAGCAACGCCACAAACATCGGCCAGGGGCGGCTGATGCGTTCCCAGTCGCGCCAGAAGTAGGGATCCTCACCGGGCATGTGTGCGCACAGGGCCGGGTACTGGTTGAGCAGGGTTTCGCTGAGGGTGCGGCAGGCGTTCCAGTCGGACTCGCCGAAGCGTCGGGCAAAGCGTTGGCGTTGTTCCAGCGTCATGTCGCCGAACAGCAACCTGGCCGCGCGCGCCTTGGGGTCACGGCTGTCCAGGCTGGCCTGGTGGTAGACCTGTGCACTGAAACGCTCCAGTAGATTGCGTTCCTTTAACGCCGACCACTCAGGCTCGGGGCAGTGGTTTTCCAGGTACTGATCGGACCAGGCCTGCTCGGTGCACAGGGTTTCGAACAGCGGCTCGGACCAGAAGGTGCTGGCCAGCAGCGTGCGCGCGAGTACGTCATTGAGCCGCGCATGGCGCGCCAGGGGCTTGAGCCATTCGGTGTTATGCAACTCGATCAAGGCCGCCGTGAAGGCCTCGACCTGTTGTTGATTGAGTAATTCGGTGAGCGTGTGCTCGACGTCGGTAAACATCTGCTCCAACAAGGCAGCCAGACGATAGTCGGGCAGTCGCACGGGTGTTTCCCGTTGCCAGGGCGTGAGCCAGTGCAGATGAGTGACGGCCCAGGCCGCAATCGCGGGTTCCGTGCCATTCAGGCAGCGTTGCAGCAGCAGGGCCTCAAAAGCCTCGGCGCATCCAATGTGCTGGGCTTGCTCATAGAGACGCGCAAGATTGGCCGGTGTGGCGTCGTCCACCAAGGCTTGCGCCTGGTCCAAGCGCGTGTCGGGCTCGGTCGTAGCGGGCTGCACTGTGTCGACCGGGAGCGCTTGCGGCACTTCGACGGGCGCTTCATAACGGCTCCATTGCAGCGCGTGCTCATAGGCCTCGCGCAGGCGCTGGAAGCCGACAGGGTCTTCATCCGGGCGATGCTGTTTGAGCAACACCGCGTATTGGCGCTTGATACTGCGAGCATCGGCGTCGGACGGCAGCCCAAGTACTTCCCAGCAACTCATCGATTCCACTCCCTGTCGGTAAAAATCCCGGCGCAGAATACCCGAGACCAATACCTCGGTGCCTACTCTTTTGCCGCGCGACTGCCTAAGATGGCCGCACTTCACGCCACACAGGGCACGGCGGCGCCAATGTTGGAAAAAGACACCATCTCCATCCACCTCGTGCGCGAGGCCTTGTTGCAGAGCTGTGCAACCGGTGCAGCCACGATTGAAGTCTTGCGCAAAGTCGGGATTGACCCTGGGTTGCTCGAACTGCCGACCGCACGCATTTCGGCTACCGCTTATGCGCGGCTGTGGCGTTTGCTGGCACGGCGCATGGACGATGAATTCTTCGGCATGGACCCGCGCAAGCTCAAGTCCGGCAGCCTGGCGTTTTTGTGCCATGCCTGCGTGGCGCAACCAACGCTTGCTACCAGCCTGGAAACCGGTTTGGGGTTCCTCTCGCTGATGCTGGAACGCATGCCCGCCCAGTTGGTGCGCCAACAGAGCCTGGCAGAGATTGTCCTGCACGAGCCAGAGCCTAAGCCGCAGCGCGCGTTCACCTATTTTACCTATTGGATGATCGTGCACGGCGTCGCCTGCTGGCTGGCGGGACGGCGCATTCCCATCCTGGCTATTGAGTTGCGTTGCCCACAGCCAGACTTTTACGACGACTACCAAGTGATGTTTTCCGACAACCTACGCTTCGACCGACCGCGCACCCGTATGATCTTTTCCGCCGACTGCCTCGACTTGCCCATCAAGCGCAGCCCTGAAGAACTCAAGCGCTTCCTCGCCCACGCGCCGGCCAACATCCTGGTCAAATACCGCGACCCCGACAGCCTCGCCACACGGATCAAACACGACCTGCGCCAAATGCCACCCGACACCTGGCCAGAAACCGAAGGCCTTGCGGCCACCTTATGCATCTCCGCCTCAACCCTGCGCCGCCGTCTGGCGGAAGAAGGGCAAACCTACCAAGGCCTCAAGGACAGCGTGCGCAAAGAACTGGCGATAGTGTGGCTGGCGGAACCGCAGATCAGCTTCGCCGAGATTGCCGCGCGGTTGGGGTTTGCGGACACGAGCTCGTTTTATAAGGCGTTTCGGAAGTGGGCGGGGTCCAATCCTGGGCATTATCGGAGTTTGATTTTGAATGAAGTCACTCGCGTTTAAGTTCGGGGCGCAAGGGACTAAGAAATAACTGGCTGTGTCTTGCGTTTGCGTCTGACAGCGTGATCCTTCGAACTTTTAGGAAGTGCCCGACTTACTTGGATTGATAATTCATGCGCGATTGATTGCACTGCAATTCTACGAGCCGTGGCTCAGGCACGCTCATCTACCGACAGGTTGTTATTTTCAGAGTTTACAAAATAGGCCAGGGCATTGATCACTTGATTTGCACTTTTCATTCCACCAAGAATATAGGTGACATCTTCGGGTTTCGAGTAGCGGTCGGTACTGAAATATGCCAGTTGATCTTCATATTTCTCATTGAATAGCGCTATAGCATTGAACTTAACGTCCTGTTTTGTCTGGTGCCCATTTTCATCGAATGCGCCATCGCCGGAAATGAACATACTAAATGTGTTCCCATCTATCAGATCTGCCTCGTATAGCCTTCCTCCTACATCTTTCAGCTCGTACATGCTAATAGATGTCATGTCATAATTTTTTAAGAATGCCTTTAAGTTATTGGTTTTTTCTTGATCCTTCAGTTTCAGTGTCTCCGCCGCCTTGGCCTCTTCATTCACAGTGAACGCATTTGTCACCATCGTCGGATTTCTGACTACGCGAGCATCAGTTTGCTTCGATAGCGTGGCTGCGGCATTCGTAACGAGCATTCCCATATCAATCTGCTGTTTGTATTAAGCATTCCATCCCTTATCGACCTAGGACCGGCCAACCTTAGTCAGCGCTGTAATTTCAGAATGGTCTGACAGATACTGCTGGGCAGAGTGAGGGCAATGTTTTAAAGCGTTCGCCCGCTAGGCGCAGAGCTAAAGGCAAAAATCGGCGCGAGCCCGGGGAGTCTCTAAAAAAAACGAGAAGATTCAAGTTTCTTGTTTTTTGAGTGAGCTATTTGCCTGCCTAGCAGTAATGTTGCATTTACACCAAGTAAACCAGTAAAACAGCAGACTGCAATTATAATTAACGTCAGCGAAAAACCATGCCTGTCCAATAGTCCTCCAAAAACCGTATAGGAAATGCCGATAATGACTGAGTTAACTAGATTTGCAAAAGAGACGCAGGAAGCGCGGATGCGTGATTCGACATTTTCATGGATGTATGTCTCGTATGCAGTCTCGTAGATCGCAGGGAGGGACATGGTCAGGACAAAAGCAGCAATCGAAATGGTTATGCCCAAATCTAATGAAAGGATAAAAAGAAGAAAGGTAGTAATGCAGGTAGTAGTTAGCGCAATTATGCCTAGAGATAGTCTGGAACAAATGAAACCAGCAGCTATGAACACCCCTGCTGATATAGCTTCAACCGCTGCATAAATACCAGCAATCATAGGTGCTTCCAAACCGCGCATGGAAAAAAATGGCTGTCCGTATATAAATAATGGAATCGTTGACAGCTCGAATAAGGCGTATCCAATAAATAAAGGTATAAGAAAGGCGCCATTTTTTGTGCGAAAAAAATTAACGAGCGAGGTGGAAGTTGATTCGGTTTTATGATTGCTGATGCTGGGTATCTTATTTTCCTGGTGTGAAATAGATGGCAGTTTTAACTCTGGGGTGAGTGTTGCGATAAGCGCTCCTATAAGCTTTGATGCTGCAAAAGCAATATACACGCTGTTCCAAGACCAGCTGTCTTGTAAGATACCTCCGAGGATCATAGACAAACCTAGTGATACAGCCCCAATGGCACGGGCGCGCGATAATACTTTAGGGAATTCTTCAGCTCGGTGCTCAGCTAATAAGTTATCATAAAGTAGCGCTCTGTCTGACCCGGAACCCATGGCAATGCTAGCGCCAAATAGACAAAATATAATTGCGAAAGGTATAAAGGAGGTGAAGATTAAGAAGCCAATGCCACTTAAAGATAAACCTAAGAATCCGATTATAAGAGAGAGTCTTCGACCGTATCGATCTGCGATTAATCCGGATGGGATTTCTAATGCTACTGAGGAGAAAAATAAAAATGATTGAAGAATGCCTATTTCTCCTTGTGTGACACCAAGCTGCAGCAAGTAAAGTACAAACAAGCTTCTCTGAACGTCCAGGTTCATAAATATTGATAATAGATAGTATGGCTTGTTGTTTTTGGCCTTATAAAAACCTAATGTGCTCATCGTATTTTAATGCCTGCGTTTATGGGTTCGCGCAAGAACTGTCGAGAAACATGGTTTTGTTAGTAAATGCTTTATTTTTATTCGGTAAGGTGCAGATGTAATAAGCATTGATTGATTAGCTCGGTTAACTGTGGTCGCGTGATTGCCTTAGGTGAATCAGCGTTCTCTGTAGTAGTAACTGAGTTGCCGCTGTCGCGAAAATGTACGCCTTGTAATCTCATGCATCAATGAGTCGATTGCAGGGGAAGGCTAGTGCGATATGCCCGAGACAGTAAACAGTTTGGGCTTGTCACCACTAACAGCGCTGTACTAGGAAATTACTTACGTAGGACTTCTAACTTGGCTTACAAAAGTGTCCTTCAATATTTTAGGACGCTCCAAACAAAAAGAACCATGAGCAACCGGGCCGCAGGGCTAAAAATGGCTGGAGTTGACCAACTAAAGGAGCTCTTTACATCTCTTCGCCGTTGCCACAACCGTGTCCGGCTCCCATCCACCTCCGAGCGCCTTGTCGATAGGCACGTTCCCGCGATACAGGTCGATTTCTGAATGGCGCCAGGCATTCGAGGCCGGCGACCCAATCTGCGAACCACCCCTGTGGGTAAAGCCGAATACGCCAGTTGTGCTCACCGCAATACATAAATCGAGGCGGCCCGGCGGCGGGTACTGAAAGATGCTGGAGTTCGCCGCGTAGTCTATTTCTTAAACTGAAAAATCGCCGTCCTGTTCAGCCGATAAACCCACGACATCACACCTGAGCGTTCCTTACATTTTGCAGTCTTCTTCATTCGAAAAGGACCGAATGCATGGCACTCTCCCAATCTACTTTTCAATTGCTGAGGACACTCCGGTGACTCAGCCCTATGCCTCTATCAACGATCGCCCGGAGACCCCGACCGAGCTTAAGGCTCGCCTCGACTTGAGCAAGTCTAGTGCTGTCAAGTTCGACAGCCTGAACAGCCACATCCGCAATATGGTGGTTTTGCCCGGCCAATTGGTGATCATTGGCGACCCCGCCAGCGCATCCTGTACACCGCAGGAGGCTCGGCTGATGCAGGCCGCCTGGAGTGTACGCCACAGCGTCATGGCCGAAGGCGGCGCAGGCTTTGCGTTGCAGAACTACGACGTCTTGCAGGCCATGCTTGGCTACACCGCGCTCGGCGTCGGCACGGCTGGGGATGCGTGGAGTCGACACCTGAAGGAAATCGCAAAAACCCTGGAAGAAATTGACGCCCTGCACAAACAGTCCCTGCGCCGAGGCGGCGGTACTGCCCGGGATGAGTTCCTTGCGCGTCGCCAGGTTTTGTTTACCAAACTGGAATCGCAACTGCGCGGGTTCGCCCGTTATGGCACTGGGTTGCGTAATGAAGGCTCGATCAAGAAGATGCTGGGGATTTCCACCAGGAGTTACCTGAACAGCGGCGAGATCGGTCGTTATGCAGAGAGAATTGCGCGAATTGCCAAAACAGCCAAGGTACTCAAAGCGGGGACGCCGCTGGGCATCGCGTTGAGTACGGCGTCTGCTGCACTGGAGATCAAGGAGGCGTGTTCTACGGGGAGGGAGGAGCAGTGTAGCCGGGCGAAGTATGTGGAGGTGGGTAAGCTGGGTGGCGGGATTCTGGGAGGCTTTGGAGGTTCAGCTTTGGTGACAAGTTTATGTTTCATGGTAATGGCCCCGACCACCGGCCCAGGCGCGATCGCTTGTTTATTGATCGGGGGGGAGGCAGGAGGGAGTGCGGGAGGCGCGCTTGGCAGCATTGGAGGGGAAAGAGTGGGTGAAAAGCTTTATGAGTATTGACGACGTTCTTAACGCGCATAGCCAATTTTGGTTTGAATCAACATTGTGTCTCTCGTTTATGATTAGCGTTTTAATTTACGTCTTTCTGATGTATCGGCGTTTGGAACACATTGAGCACCTTCTGAATAACTGTAGCTTTGTTGTGTTTCACTCTCGGTTTTGGGGCAACTCACCGCGCGGTAGGATGATGCGGCTCGCTGCAGTTGCAGCGGTAGTGTTACTACCCATGAGATTTCTGAAACGTGGTCTTATCGACTGGCAGCAAACTGAGGCGTTTCCTAAACGCTATAGAACCCTATTCCTGGGGATGTATTTCACCAGCATAATTTTCTTCGCCTATTTCGCCGTTATTTGGCTAACTTGATTGCGTCCACTATTGCAGTGCCTGATAGGCTCATGAATTCACCCAGTAACTCATTTACCAAAGTTAAAAATAGCCGGCAAATTCGCCGGGTGAACCACCAAAACAGTCTAAGTACTCAAGTCGGGGACGCTGTTGGCGATAGGGTCGCGCTCGGGGAAACCGTAGGCGAGAAAATCTATGAGTATTGATTACTTGTTCAATCACCCTCAAAAATTTTGGTTTGATGTAGGAGTCATGTGTCTGGCCCTTGCCTTCAATGTGACAGGCATTGTTCTGGCGTATACGCGACTGGATCAGATGGAGGATCGATTAAACAAGTGCCGTCTTGTCACTTCTCACAAGCGCATCTGGGGTGACGGGATACTGGGGAGGGTGATTCGGCTATGCGCCGTCATGGCGACGGTATCAATGCCGAGGTGGAACATACGGCGTGGTGTCGTGGACAGGCAGCAAGTGCAGGACTTTCCTCGCGGCCTTAAGCGTGTACTTCAAAGCATGATGCTGGGGGGAGTGGTTTTTTTAACGGTTGCCATAGCCGACACCCTATATAGATGGCTGAGACATTAATCAAAAAAAAGCCCCATGACCAAACAGGCCACGGGGCTAAAAATTGGTTGGATGCGACCAACCAAAGGAGCTCTTTACATCACTTTGCCGTTGCTACAACTGGGTATGTGTCCGGGGTATAAGGGACTAAGAAATAACTGGCTATATCCTTAGTCGATGTCTGACGGCGCGATCCTACGGCTTTTGGGGAAGTGTCCGGCTTACATGGATTTATAATTCATGCACAGTGGTGGCGCGGTTCTCACCGATGTATTCGCGGACTCCTACTCAGGTGTCGCGGCATAAGCACTCAATGCAAAAAAAACTGCGCCTGCTATGAGGAGAACGTATGGGTAGCTGAAAGAGTGAGGTCGTTTTAATGCATGTATTGCATGCGGAAATGTTGATCATTAATTTATGAAGTTGAGTTTAAGAGGGTGAATGTATGAAAAGGTATGTTGCGCTGTCGTTTGCATTGTTAATGGGGTTGTCGTTACATGTGTCCGCTTTATGTTTGAGTGTTTCTGAGAGTTATAGCGGTATCTTGGATGTCGTTGGGCGTTGAGCGAGAATCGGGAGCGGCATGGAGAGAGTTTTGTTGGCGCCGCTCCCTTTTGTCATCGCATACGCACGCTCACCTACGAAGGAACTATAGTTCGCAGAGGCGACAAAGTAGGCAAGATCGTTCATTGCTTGGTTTGCATTTTTCCTTTCTCCAAGTTTCGTCATCAACACTGAATGCATTCGTAACGACCATACTCATATCAATCTGCTGTTTGTATTAAGCATTCCATTCCTTGTCGACCATGAATCGGCCAACGTTAGTTTGCGATGTGAATGGAGAATGTTCTGACCGATATCGCTGGGGAGTGTGGGGGGCACGTCCCAATGCACACGCCTGAAAAGTATCCGACCAAAAAAAAGCCCCATGACCAAACAGGCCACGGGGCTAAAAATTGGTTGGATGCGACCAACCAAAGGAGCTCTTTACATCACTTTGCCGTTGCTACAACGGTATCTGGCTTCCATCCACCTCCGAGTGCCTTGTAGATCGCCACGATCCCGCGATACAGGTCCACTTCGGCCTGGGCCTGGGAGTCTTCCGCGGCGAGGCGTTCGCGTTGGGCGTCGAGGAGGACGAGGAAGTCCACGGTGCCTTCGCGGTAGCGGATGGCGGCGAGGTCGGCGGCGGCGCGGCTGGATTCGCTTTGACGGATCAGTGAGATCAGGCGTTGCTGACGCTTGCTGTAGTCACTGAAGGCGTTCTCGGATTCTTCCAGGGCAAGCAACACTTGCTGCTCATAGGTCGCCAGGGCGCCATCGGCTTCGGCGTCTGCGCCACGCAAACGGGCGCGCACGCTGCCCAGGTCGAACGCGGCCCAGGTGATGCTCGGGCCGAGGGCCCAGGCATTCGCGGCGGACGAACCGATCTGTGAACCGCGCCCGGCGGTAAAGCCGAGGAAGCCGCTGAGGCTGACCCGTGGGAACAGGTCGGCCTTGGCCACGCCGATACGTGCGGTGGCGGCGGCCAGTTTGCGTTCGGCGCTGAGAATGTCCGGGCGACGTTGCAGCAGTTGGCCTGGATCACCGATCGGCAACGCCTTGGCAATCGCCGGCAGGTCTTTCGGGCCCAGGTCCACGCTCAACTTGTCCGGACGCTGGCCGAGGAGGGTGGCGATGCGGTTACGTTCGCGCACTTGTTCGGCTTGCAGTTGCGGCACGCTGGCTTCAACGGCTGCGAGGCGTGCGTCGGCGCGTTCCACGTCGAGTTGGTCACCCACACCGGCGTCGCGCAGGCTGACGGTGATGGTGCGCGAATCTTGCTGGTTCTTCAGATTGTCCAGGGCGATCTTTTCACGCAGTTGTGCGCCGCGCAGTTGACCGTAGGCGTCCACCAGTTCGGCAATTAGGGTGACTTGCAGCTGGTATAGATCGGCTTCGGCGGCCTGCTGGTCGGCGTCGGTGGCTTCCAGGTTGCGCTGGATGCGGCCGAACAGGTCCAGTTCCCAGGCCATGTCCAGGCCCAGGTCGTAACGCTCGGTCTTGACCCTGCGGGTGGTCTGGCCCGGGATCTGGCCCTTGCCCTGGTCGCTGCTGACGCGGCTGGTAATCGTCGGCATGGCGTCGTTGCTGGCGTCATCGCGGATTGCACGAGCAGCGCGCAGGCGGGCAAACGCTACGCGCAAATCGCGGTTACCTTGCAGCGATTGAGTCACCAACTGGTTAAGCGTCGGGTCTTCGAACTGTTGCCACCAGATGCCTTCGAACTTGGCGTGGTCATACTGCTTGGCGTCCGCGGCGGCGGTGATGTTCGCCGCCTCCGGGGTCTGGGTCTTGTAGTCCGGGCCCACGGCACAGGCGCTCAGCGCCAGTACCAGCAAGCTCGGCAGGAATACTTTCACACTCATTGCTGTGTCTCCAGCTTCAAGGCCTTGGCCGCTTTGCGCGCTTCGCTGCGCTCCACATAACGACGGATCAGTACGTAGAACACTGGCGTCAGCAACAGACCGAAGAAGGTCACACCGATCATCCCGGAGAACACCGCCACGCCCATGGCATGACGCATCTCGGCACCGGCACCGCTGGACAACACCAGTGGCACCACACCCATGATGAAGGCGAAGGAGGTCATCAGAATCGGCCGCAGACGCAGGCGGCAGGCTTCCAGCACCGCGGCCAGCGGGTCGAGGCCCTCGGCTTGTTTGTCCTTGGCGAACTCGACGATCAGAATCGCGTTCTTACACGCCAGGCCCACCAGTACAATCAAGCCAATCTGAGTGAAGATGTTGTTGTCGCCACCCGAGATGATCACCCCGGTAATGGCCGACAGCAGCGTCATCGGTACGATCAGGATCACCGCCAGTGGCAGGCTCCAGCTCTCGTATTGAGCAGCCAGTACCAGGAACGCCAGCAGTACGCAGAGCGGGAACACGAACAGCGCAGTGTTGCCCGAGAGGATTTGCTGATAAGTCAGGTCAGTCCACTCATAGGTCATGCCGTTGGGCAGTTCATCCTTCAACAGTTTTTCAATCGCCGCTTCTGCCTGGCCGGAGCTGTAGCCCGGAGCGGCGTTGCCGTTGATTTCAGCGGTGATAAAGCCGTTGTAGTGCATCACGCGGTCCGGGCCCGAGGTGTCGCTGACCTTGATGAAGGTTGCCAACGGGATCATCTCGCCCTTGTTGTTACGCACTTTCAGTTGGCCAATCTGGTCCGAATCATTGCGGAACTGCTGCTCCGCCTGCACGTTGACCTGATAGGTACGGCCGAAGCGGTTGAAGTCGTTGGCATACAACGAGCCCAAGTAGATCTGCAGGGTGTCGAAGATGTCGCTGATCGCCACGCCGTGGGTCTTGGCCTTTTCGCGGTCGATGGCGGCATCGACCTGGGGCACGTTGACCGTGTAGCTGGTGAACAGGCCGAACAGTTCCGGCACGCCATGGCTCTTGGTGATGACGTTCTGCACTTCTTTGTACAGTTCGTCATAGCCCAGGTTGCCACGGTCTTCGATCTGCAGACGGAACCCGCCGATAGTGCCGAGGCCCTGTACCGGTGGCGGCGGGAAGATCGCCATGTAGGCTTCCTGGATGTCGCTGTACTTGCCGTTCAACGCGCCGGCAATCGCACCGGCGGACATGCTCGGGTCTTTGCGCTCATCGAATGGCTTCAAGGTCACGAACACGATGCCGCTGTTCGGGCTGTTGGTGAACCCGTTGATCGACAGGCCCGGGAAGGCAATAGCGCTTTCCACGCCGGGCTGTTTCAAGGCGATGTCAGACATGCGCTTGATCACGTTTTCAGTGCGGTCCAGGCTGGCGGCGTCGGGCAACTGGGCGAAGGCCACCAGGTATTGCTTGTCCTGGGCCGGTACGAAACCGGTCGGTGTGTGGGCAAAGCCCAGCCAGGTCAGGACCATCAGGCCTGCGTACAGGAACAGTGCGATGCCGCTGCCGCGAATCACCCGGCGAACGGTGCCGACATAGCCGTGGCTGGCTTTTTCGAAGAAGCGGTTGAATGGACGGAACAACCAGCCACCCAACAGCTTGTCGAGGAACCTGGAGAAGCCATCTTTCGGCGCGTTGTGGCCCTTGAGCAACACCGCTGCCAGTGCAGGGGACAGGGTCAGCGAGTTGAACGCGGAGATCACTGTCGAGATCGCAATGGTCAACGCGAACTGCTTGTAGAACTGCCCGGTCAAGCCGCTGATAAAGGCTGCTGGCACGAACACCGCGCACAGCACCAACGCCGTCGCGATGATCGGACCGGTCACTTCGCTCATGGCTTTTTCAGTGGCGGGGAAGGGCTCAAGCCCCAACTCGATATTACGTTCGACGTTTTCCACCACCACGATGGCGTCGTCCACCACGATACCAATCGCCAATACCAATCCGAACAACGACAGTGCGTTAAGCGAGAACCCAAACAGGTGCATCACCGCAAACGTACCGATCAGCGAGACCGGCACCGCCACCAACGGGATGATCGAGGCGCGCCAGGTCTGCAGGAACAGGATCACCACCAGCACGACCAGGATCAGTGCTTCGAACAGCGTGTGAACCACCGCCTCGATGGAGCCGCGCACGAACACCGTCGGGTCATAGGCGATGCGGTAGTCCATGCCTTCGGGGAAGCTTTTTTTCAGCTCCGCCATCTTGGCGCGTACATCGTTGGAGATGTCGATGGCGTTAGAGCCCGGGCGCTGGAAGATCGGGATCGCCACCGCTGGCTGATTATCGATCAACGAGCGCAGGGCATATTGGCTGGAGCCCAGCTCGACCCGTGCAATGTCCTTGAGGCGCGTGATTTCACCGTTATCGCCAGCGCGAATCACGATGTTCTCGAACTCTTCTTCGGTGACCAGGCGCCCCTGGGTGTTGACCGACAGCTGGAAGCTGGTGTCGTTAGGTGAAGGCTGCGCGCCCAAGGCACCGGCGGCGACTTGGCGGTTCTGCTCGCGAATCGCCGTCACCACATCGGTGGCGGTCAGGTTGCGCGAGGCGGTCTTGTTCGGGTCCAGCCATACACGCAACGAGTAGTCGCCCATGCCGAACAACTGCACATCGCCCACGCCGCCGAGCCGCGCGAGCTCATCCTTGATATTCAGGATCGCGTAGTTGGACAGGTAGAGCATGTTGTAGCGCTGATCCGGCGAGGTGATGTGCACCACCATGGTCAGGTCGGGGGAGGCCTTGTCCACGGTGATACCGATACGCGTCACTTCCTCAGGCAGTTTTGGCTGAGTCCGCGTCACGCGGTTTTGTACCTGCACCTGCGCGTTGTCCAGGTCGGTGCCCAGGGCGAAGGTGATGGTCAGGGTCAGCTTGCCGTCAGCAGTCGATTGCGAGGACATGTACAGCATGTTCTCGACGCCGGTGATGGCCTGCTCCAGCGGCGCGGCCACGGTTTCGCCAATGACCTTGGGGTTGGCGCCGGGGAAGTTGGCGCGCACCACCACGGTCGGCGGTACCACTTCCGGGTACTCGCTGATCGGCAGTTGGAACAGCGAAATCGCGCCGGCGATCAGAATCAGCAGCGACAGCACCGCTGCGAAGATCGGCCGCGAAATGAAGAACTTGGAAAAATTCATCTTGAGTCGTATCCCTTAACCGCGTGGAGTCGCGACGCTGGCAAGTTTGGGCGCGGCTTTATCCGGCGCCACTTGTTCCAGGTTGCTGGCTTCAAGCGCTTGTCGTTGTTGGGCCAAGGCGGCGAGGGTTTCTTTGCTGGCCATCGGGATGGTTTCCGGGGCGACCGGCGAGCCAGGGCGTGCACGCTGCAGGCCCTTGACGATGATGGTGTCGTCCTTGTTCAGGCCGCTGCGTACGATGCGCAAACCTTCGATCTTCGGCCCCAGTTCCACGGCGCGATAAGCCGGTTTGTCGCCGTCCATCACCAGTACGAATTTCTTGCCCAGATCGGTGCCCACGGCTTCATCGTTGATCAGCACGGCGGAGTAGGTGCCGCTGCCCACCAGCTTCAGGCGTGCGTACAGGCCAGGGGTGTATTCGCCCTTGCTGTTGTCGAACACGGCGCGCCCACGAATGGTGCCGGTGGCCGGGTTGACCTGGTTGTCGACGAAGTTCATCTGGCCCAGGTGCGGGTTGCCGGTTTCATTCGACAGGCCCAGGTAAACCGGGGTCGTAGCGCCACGGCGGCCTTGGCGAGCCAGCTCGGTGTACTTGAGGTAAACGCGCTCATCGGCGTCGAAGTAGGCGTAGACCTTGTCGGTGGAAACCACGCTGGTCAGCGCAGTGACGTCAGCGGTCACCAGGTTGCCGGCGGTGATGTCGGCACGGCTGACGCGGCCGCTGATTGGCGAGGTTACGCGGGTAAAGCTCAGGTTCAGCTTGGCCAGGTCCAACTGCGCCTGGATCCCGGCGACGGCGGCGCGGGCTTCCTGGGCGGCGGTGGTGCGCGAGTCGGCCAGTTCGGCGGAGATCGCATTGCTCTGGCGCAGGCGCTCGCCGCGTTGGGCTTCGTTGTCACTGCGAGTGGCGGCGGCGCGGGTCTGTTGCAACTGGGCTTCAAGGCGGCGCACTTCAGCCTGGAACGGACGCGGGTCGATCTGGAACAGCAGGTCGCCTTTCTTGACCAAAGCGCCTTCGGTGAAAGCGACTTGGTCAATCTGGCCAGAAACCCGTGGACGGATCTGCACAGTTTCCGGTGCTTCCAAACGGCCGGTGAATTCATCCCACTCGTTCACCGGTTGTTCCAGCACCTTGGCCACGCTGACTTTGGCGGCTGGCATGGCGGCCGCTTGTTCCGGGGTCTTGCCGCACGCGCTCATCACCACCACGGCCAAAATCGCCAGGGGGAAGCGCAAATGTTTGAGTGACTGTTCCATGAGGTGCATCCGCCAATGTATTTGAGATGGGCGGATCATGCGCGGCGGGGTGGTATGTCACGAATCGAATGAAGCAAAGGTAACTATCATTGCGAATGATATAAGCGCGAGATTAGCCCTCTAGGATGGGGGTTTCGTTAGGGTGCTATCAATGGGCGTGATGACAAAGGACTGTTGCGTGGTTCGCAACAAGCACTGAGAGGGTGTGGCGGTTGGGGTGTCAGGCATTGCATTGAGGTGGGCGTATGGACGGGTGAAACCGTCCAGTCAAAACGACCGGACGGTGTTTGGCCGTGGGCCCTACGCTGTACCGAACCCGATCTGCACCGTCAGCGCTCCCTGGTTATCCCCCAAACCAATGCCATAGCGCCCCTCTAGATCATCGTTGATACACAGCTGCAATTCCCCCGTCTGCCCCGGCGGAATCTCGGCCAGATCCCCCACCAGAAACGGTGTCCCGCTGCTGCCCACACGCCCAACCAGCGCGCCTTCATTTGCGCCCGGCAGGGTGTAGCCCGCTTTGGCGATCAACCCCGGACTGCCATTGCCATCAACCATGCCGCCGACCGGGCTGGCCAGCCAATGGCCGCTGACATACCGCACCACACGCGGGCTTGGGCCGCTGATCTGCACGCCAGTCCCTTGCCATGGCTGGTTGGCTTGCACCTGCACGGTGACGGCTTTGAGGTCGTTGCACAGGGTGTCGCCGGCCTGGATCGACAGCGCGGCAATGGTCAGGCTCGGGTTGGAGGTGCCGGTGGTGGGGAACACGCCGTCGCCCACCAGGAACAGGTTGTTGTGGTCCCAACTGCGCTGGTATTTGTCGACCACCGAGGTGGCCGGGTCGGCGCCCATGCGGTAGGTGCCCATCAAGTGCCCGGCGCCCTGGAAGGAGTACGACTCGCCCTGGTATTCAAACAAACCGGGCTTGATATTGGTGGTCAGTTCGGTGGCGCCCAGCAGCTCAGTGATGACGTGGCTGGCAAGAATCCGCGCCTGTTTGAAGCCTTCCTTGGTGTAGTCCGACAGGTTGTAATGGATCTCCGGTCGCGGGATGCCCAGACGGTCTTTGTACTGACTGGACGGCACGATGTAGCAGTTGGCCTTGTTCGGATCGTCCTCGACTTGTTCCACCAGAAACCCCACCCGAAACTGCCGGGTGAGCAGGTTGTTCAGCTGTTGCACCAGTGCCGTGCCGAACAGCACCTGGGACGCGTCCGTGGACTTTGGCAGTGGGTTGGTGCGGCTGACGTTGGTGCCATCGATCAGGTCGGCCACCGTGGTGTACGGGTCGCCGATCGGCCAGTTGAAACCCTCGTTGCCTATCTCGATCCGCCAGGCCGCGCGCTGGCTGCGAAAGGCGCCGTCGCGCAGGCTTTCGATGCCGGCGGTGGACACCGGGCCACGGTACGGGAACACCGTCTTGCCTTCGGGCATCAAGCCCCACGCCAGGTAGATCGGGTGGTCCGCCAGGCTACGACCGACCTGGCCACTGCTGTTGGCCACGCCCTTGGGCCAGGCGCTGCTGGTGGAGTTGAGCAGCAGTTTTGGCGTTTCGATGGCATGGGCGGCGATCACGTAGCGCTGCCCGATCGCGACGCCAGTGCCGGTGGCCGGCCCATCGCCCAACTGATACTGAATGAACTCGATGCCGCTGACAGTCTTGTCCGCTGCCACCGTGACCTTGCTCGCCACGGTCTTGTACAGCACCCGCACATTGCCGGTGTTGAGCGCATTGTTCAGGGTCACCGTGGCGTCGTACTTGGCCTGGATCGGGCAGATCGGCGTGCAGTTGGTATTGCCTGCGCACACCCGTCGCCCGGCATACGGCTGCGAGTTGCGCCCGGCTGGAGTGGGGCTCACCACCAGCGGCAGTCCTTGGAACGATTGGCCCTGCACCGCGCTGACGAAGCTGCCATCCACCAACGACAGTGGAATGCTGGTCATCGGGTATTCATAGTTGGTCGGGAACGTGATGCCCAGGTAGGCCTGGTCGGCGACGTTGGCCGCCACGCCTATTTCTGCTTCGGCGCGGCAATAAGCGCTTTGCAGGTCGTTGTAGCTGATCGGCCAGTCCACGCCCACGCCGTACAGCGTCTTCATCTTAAAATCATTCGGCAGCATGCGCAGGCACGTGGCGACCCAATGCCAGGTAGTGCCGCCGCCGACGCGCTCATAGGTGCTGGTGAACGGCAACGGGCCTTTTTGCACCAGGTAACTGACCTCGGGATTTTTCCAGTTGTCATCGAGCAGGTCAGCGATGGTCGCGCGCGGTGCGTTCTGTTCGGCTGGGTTGCGCGTCGGACTGAGGGTGCTCACCGGCGGATAGGGGGACTCGGGGGTCTTCAGTGTGGCGGTGTAGAAACGCTCCAGGTACTGGTTTCGGTTGGCCGGGACTTCCGGGCCGGATTCCAGCACCAGCACCTTCACCCCCGCCAGGCCCAATTGATAGGCAATGATGCTGCCCGCCAGGCCAGCACCGACGATCACTACGTCTGCTTGTTCGGTACTCATGACGATGCTCCAGGCTGTGGGCTGGCGGTAACCCCGGTGAAGTCTTCCAGGCTCGGTGGTGGGCTGTTCCAGTAACCGAAGAAGAACTCGCTGTAGCCCATCGGATGGGCCTGGGCGATGTTCCACGCCCAGCTCTGGGTGTAGGCCTCGGCACTGACCACGGTTTGCTCGTTCACCGGGAACGCGCCTTGGGTGTACGGCTGATACCACACGCCGAGCATCCACAGTTTCATGATCGCGCGCGCCGCTTGGGCGGTTTGCGTGGCGGCGGGTTGGCCGTTCTGCATCAGGATTGCGTTGCCGATTTGCTGCGGCGTCTGCTGCTCGCTCGCCAGCGCGGCGTATTGGGCGAGCAGGGCGCTGAGCACGTCTTGGCCCACGCGAGGGCCAACGAAATTCAGAAACAGGGTGGGCAGGCCGATGGGGTCTACCGACGGCGCCAGCAGTTCCTGATTGATGCCGGTGAGCACCACGCTCAGGCCGGTAAAATTGTCCAAGTCGGTACTCATGGCTGACTCCTTGTCACACCGGTGGATTGAGCGCGTTCGAGCAGGTAAGTGAAGTCGGCGAAACTGGTGCGCGGTGATTGCGTCACGTGGGTGGCGGCATTGCCGTGACAGGCGATACAACTGGAGGACGCCTGGGGCACCGTGCCCTGGATATAGGTCTCCAGCGTTGCATTGGCGAGGAACGAAGGCGCTGGATTGCCCAACGGTTTGGTGGCCGAGATCTGGCACGGTGGCTGGCCGCTGAGGGTAGGCCACTGGGTGCTGATCAACTGGTAATTGGCCCAGACGCTGTTGGGATTAACCGTACGCAGCAGGTTCTGGTAAGTGCTGTTGAGCGCCTTGGTTTCATCGGTCAAAGGGATCTCGCGCACGATCTGCGATGGCGTGGCCTTTACCGCCGGGTTCCAGGGCCGTGGCGGCGGTTGGTTGATCTCGGCATGGCTGCTGGCGTTGTAGAACAGGTACGGGCCTTTGCGCTCGGCAGGCGGCGTGGTTTTTTCCGGGACATTGTCAACGTGCTCGAAGGTCGACCACACCCACTGCGGCGCACTGGTGGTCTTATGCACGATATGCAGCCCCACCAGCCCCACCGGCTCGGCAACGCAGGACTCGGCCACCACCGGCCCTTTGCTCGGGTCGCTGTTGCCTGGCGTATACACCAGGGCATCGACGGTGTGGAAACGGCTGGGGTTGTCGTTGCCGTCCAGCACCTTCCACGAGGCCTTGACCATCAACGAACCCACTTCACTGGTGGCCGGGTTGCCGCAACTGAATGCCACCGCATTGGTCGCACTGGCGGCAAAAAATGCCTGCTGACCCTGGATGCTGTACAGGCCATTGTTGACGATGCCGTCGAACATCGATTGGTTAACCACGATTTCATTGCGCGTGTACACGCCGCTCTGGTCCACCAACGGGCCGCTTTGAAACGGCTGAATAAACTCGTCCAGCACATCCGGGACCTTGCCCATTTGCTGCAACAAGCGCCCCGACCCCTTGCCTTCACAGGCCGCCGGTACACTGGCCGGCGCCTGCCAGGCCGCTGGTTTCTGCCCTTGGGGCAGGAAGATTTGGTAGCTCTCCTTGTAGCTTTCCCACACCGTGGCCGCGTCCTGCTGGCCGATCTGCACGCCGGTATTGGGCTTGCCATCGGCCAGGACCGGCCAGTTCAGCGCAATGAACGTCTGCCACGACATTTCATCGAAGTTGGCTTGCAGGCTGTCGAGAGAGAAGGGCGGGGTCGCCGTGACATCGAAGGGTATTTGCGTAGACAACGTGGGGGCCGCGACGACCAGGGGGCTCAGCAACGCGCCAAACAGCGCACAGCCGAACCCGGGCCGGGGGCGATGGGTTTCCATTCTCATCGGTATCTCCTAGGCATCAGACGCCAGGAGACAGTGGGTCCGTCATGGACTCTTCAATGCGCCTCCTGGCACGGGCTTGAGCGTAGATAAGGTTGGAAATGCCGGTGTACGGGACGCTAGATTTATTCGTAATAAAAACAATCGCTCAGAGGCGCTTCAGGCACGCTCTGCGCGGATATAGGTGCGAAACACATGGTCCCACAGCGGTGAAGACACGCCGAAGTTCTTCTCGATGCCTTTGCGATGATGCAGGTCGTGGTTGGCCACCAGCCCCGGAATAAACCGATAGGCCCAATGCGCCGGGCGGTGCATCACGTAGTGCGCCGAGATGTAATAGAAGTAGCCCGTCACCGCGCCGACAAACGCCGAGGTCAAACCGGCGTACCAGGCCAATAGCAGCAATGCCGCAAAGGTGGAGCTGGTTTTCCAGCTCGACACACCGATATAGGCCAGCACATCCACATGGTGGGTCCAGTGCTCGTGGCGATACAGCGAGTGGAACAGAAAGCGGTGTGCCGAATACTCCACCAGCGTCCAGGCCATGAAGCCCGCGAGCAGTTGCAGCGGATCAAGTGGCGCCAGGCAGAGCGCCAGGCCGATAAACAGGGGAACGGTGAAGAAATCCAGGTAATACGCGACTGACGACATCAGCCATTTGTTTGAAGCCGCCATGTGCGGATCGTCCTTGAGGTGCATGAGCCGAGGGGGAAGTTAAGCCGAGTCCTCCCCGGCGGCGGGCAGATTGCCCGTTGATTCACGCCGTTGCAACAACTCGATGTGCTGCGCGGGTACCAGGGTGCGCAAGGTTTTGTAGAGCACCCGGGTTTCCAGCAGGTTCCACACCCGCAGCATGGTTTCCAGCGCGTCCAGGGGTTTGCTGATGAAGTCCCGGGCGCCCAGGGCCAGGGCGCGCAGGCGGGTGTCGCGGGTCGCGTCGGCGGTGAGTACCAGGATCGGCAGGTATTCGCCCTGGGGGATACGCCGGTTGAGTTGTTCCAGCACTGCAAAACCGTCGAATTCCGGCATGTGCAGGTCAAGAATCACCAAGTCCGGTTCGAAACTGTTGAACAGCTCCAGGGTGCGCAGCGGCTGGGTGCTGCTCAGCACGTTGGTGAGCCCTTCGCGCGCCAGCAGTTGCTCCACCAGGTCGAGGTTCGGGCGTTGGTCGTCGATGATTAGAATGCGCAGGTCGAGGTTCACGCGGGCTCCGGGAAAGACTGGTCGAGGTGGGCGAGAAACGCGGGCACGTTGATCGGTTTATTCAACACGGCGGTTGCGCCGGCGTCTTGCAGAGCCTGGCGGGTAAGGTCGCTGGCGTCGGCGGTGATCATCAGTACCGGTGTGTCACGGGTGATCGGTGAATGGCGCAAGCGTTGCAGCACCTTCAATCCGTCGAGGTCCGGCAGGCAGACATCCAGCAGAATCAACTGTGGCGCGTGCTGCGCGGCCAGGTCCAGGCCCAGTTGGCCTTGCATGCTGGACAGCAGTTTTATCCCCGGTCGGCGTTGCAGCAGGGTTTCGATCAGCGCCAGGCTGGAGAGATTGTCTTCGATGCACAACACCTTGCCCAGGAAAGTGCAGGCGGCGGGGACAGGGCGCGGCAACTGGGTGTCGATAACGGGCGTGGTACTGCGCTGGAATGCCGCTACGCGCGCAAACGGTAGCTCCAGCGTGAAGCGTGAGCCAATGCCGGCCTGGCTTTGCACGTTGAGGTGGCCGTCCATGTTTTCCAGCAGGCTTTTACTCAGGGCCAGGCCCAGGCCGCTGCCTTCCACATTGGGGTCGGCGCCCAGGCGTTCGAACGGTTTGAACAGTTGCCCCAGGTGATCCGCCGCGATGCCGTTGCCGGTATCACACACCGACACGGCGATACGCGGCCCATCAACGCTGACTTCGATGCTGACGTCGCCATCGCGCTGGTTGTATTTGATCGCATTGGACAGCAGGTTCAGCAGCACCTGGGTCAGGCGTTGCCGGTCGGCCACGATGCCCACATCCGCCGCCAAGGCGGGCAATGGCTGTAACCGAATGCCCGCCTCGGCGGCCATCGGCGACACCAGCGACAGCGCCTCTTGCAACGCCTCCGCCAAAGGGATCGGCGCGATATTCAACGCCAGGCTTCCCGCCTCGATCTTGGCGATGTCCAGCACTTCGTTGATCAGTGTCAGCAAGTGCTGGCCGGCCCGCAGGATATGCCCGACGTCGGCCTTTTGCGCCTTGGGCGCGTCCATGTCCAGCAGTTGTGCAAAGCCCAGGATCGAGTTGAGCGGGGTGCGCAGTTCGTGGCTCATGCGCGACAGAAACTCGCTTTTGGCGCGGCTGGCACGTTCGGCTTCCTCACGGGCCTTACGCAGAGCGATCTCGGCCGCGCGGCGGTCGGTGATGTCGCGGGTGATCTTCGAAAAACCGCGCAAGGCGCCGGTGCCGTCGTACTGCGCGGTGATCACCACGCTGGCCCAGAACCGCGTGCCGTCCTGGCGGCAACGCCAGCCTTCTTCGGTGTAATCGCCGTTGCGGGTGGCTTCGCGCAGCGCCATGTCCGGGTGCTGAGGGCATTCCTCGGGCAAGTAGAACACCGAGAAATGCTGGCCGATGATTTCCTGTTCGGTGTAGCCCTTGATCCGCTCGGCGCCGTTGTTCCAACTGGTGACATAGCCCGCGGTGTCGAGGGCGAAGATCCCGTAGTCCTTGACCCCATCGATGATCAGCCGCAAGCGTTCTTCGTTGTCACGCAATGCGCGCTCGCGCTCGGCCAGCAGCAACCCGGCTTCTACCAGGCTGGTGCCCAATTGGCCGATTTCATCGTGCTCCGGCGCTTGCGGCAGCAGCGGCGAACCGAGGGCCAGGCGCTGGGCGTTGCGCTGCACATTCTGGACCCGCGCCACAATGCCTTTGGACAGGAACAACACGGCGACGATGGCGCCAAACAAGCCGCAGATCGCTGCCAGCCAGGTGGACAGCAACAAACGCTGACGGGTTTCGGCCGCCGCCGCGCTGCGCTCGGCCAGCAACGACGCCTCAAGGGTGAGCATGGTGCTGATGTGTTGGCGCAACGCATCGAGGATGTGTTTGTTGCTGATCAGGATGGCACTGATCGATTGCGGCGTGGCGTCGCGGTCCTTGAGCATCTCTTCAAGCCCGTCGACCTTGCCATCGATCAGCGGCTTGATGGCGCTGAGTTGCTCGCGTACCCGTTGATCACGCACGTTGTGGTCAAGCCGGCGTAGGGCGGACTCGATCTGCGGCCTGGCGTTGAGGTAGCTGGGCAGGAAGTCTTCGCGGCGAGTGAGCAGGTAGCCGCGCACACTGGCGGCGGCCTCGGCGAGCAGGGTGTGCACGGCCTGGATATCGCCTTGCACGCGCAGCACCCGGCGCACGTCCTCTTCGGCGCGGGCGGTCTGGCGTTCGGTGGTGTAGATCAGCACCAGCGACAGCAACAGCACCACCAGCGGCAGCGAGATCACCACCAGCGCCTTGCCCCGCAGTGGCAGATCGGCCCAACGCCGCTTCATGGTGACGTCACCAGGCCCAAGGCGATGCCGCGTACGGCGGCTTGGGTGCGATCGGCTGCGCCAAGCTTGCCGATCACGCGTTCCACATGGGCCTTGGCGGTACCAGTGGTGATCCCGAGCTGCTCGCCGATGGCGCGGTTGCTCATGCCGTTGGCCACCAGGCCAAGGACCTGGCGCTCGCGCGGGGTGAGGTTTTCGGTGGGGGCCGCGCCGCTGGCCTGGCGTTCGGTCATGCGGCGCAATAGCCGCGTGCTGACCGCTGTGTTGAGCGCTTCGCCGCCGGCCCCGACTTTTTGCAGGGCCTGGATCACCTCGGCACGGCTGGCGTCCTTGAGCAAGTAGCCGACCGCACCGGCATTCATCGCCGCTTCCAGGTATTCGGGGCTGTCGTCCATGGTGAACATCACCACTTTCACCGCTGGCAGGCGCTCTTGCAGCAACCGAGCGGCGCCCAAGCCGTTGAGCCCAGGCATGCGGATGTCGAGGATGACGATATCCGGCAGCAGTTGCTCACACAGCTCCACTGCTTGCAGGCCATCGCTGGCTTGACCGACCACCTCGAACTGCGCGAGGCCGGCCAGCAGAGAGACGAAACCGGTGCGCGTGACTTCATGGTCGTCTGCCAGCACGAGACGCAGGACGTCGGTCATTGAGGAATTCCAGGCAAGTGGGCTGGCACGCGGGCGTGCAGTTGGGTACCGCAGTCGACTGCGCTGACGCAGGTGAAGCTGCCGCCCAGCAGGCTGGCACGCTCCTGCATGGTCGCGAGGCCAAGATGCTGGGCGTCATCGCGTGAGGGGGCCGAAGTGAAGCCTTTGCCGTTGTCGTCCATGCGCAGGGAAGCCTGTCCGTCGTGCAAGGCCAGGGTCAGGTTCACCCGGCTGGCATGCGCATGCTTGAGGATATTGTTGATGGCTTCCTGGCCGATCCGGAACAGGGCGATTTCCACCTGGCTGGGCAATCGCGTTTCACAGTGGACGAGCCACACCACGTTGATGCCAGCGTCGCGCAGGCGGTCGGCTTCTTTGTCGAGGGCTTTGAACAGGCCGAAATCATCCAGCACGGTGGGGCGCAGACCTGCGATGAGTTGACGGCCTTCACCGACGGAGTGCTGGGCCAGGGTGAGAATCGCCTGCAAGTCGGCGGCGAGTGCGTCCGGCAGTACGGGGCAGCGGCCGGCAAACCCTTGCAGCCGTTGGTGCAAACCCGCGAGGGTCTGTGCCAGGCCGTCGTGCAGGTCGTAGGCCACGCGCTTGCGTTCGTCTTCCTGGGCGCGAAACAGCCGGTTGACCAGGTCGGACAGCGTCTTGTCGCGGGTTTTGAGGGTGGTCAGCAGGCGATCGTTTTCCAGGTGAGTGGCCAGCAGGGTGGCGAGCAGTTGCAGGGATTCGCTGTCTTCGTGCTCCGGTGCCCGCAGGCTGACACTATTGCCCAGCACCAGCAGGCCAAACGCTTTGCCGTCACTGCCTCGCAACGGCACTTGCAGCACGCTGTGAGGTTGCTCCTTCCAGCGAGGTGCGCGCAGATCGCGGTCAGCGAGGGCGGCCAGGCTGGTCAAGCGTGCCGGGCTGCCATGGCTCGCCGTGGTGCGAACAGCTCCGTCGGCGGCCCATTCCTGCAGCAGGCCATGGTCCATCGCAAGGAACGCGCAAGCCCGCGCGAGTACGCGTTCGCGCATGGCGTCGGGGGCCAGTTGGCTCAGCTCCTGCCCGGTATCCACTAACAGCCGCAGCCGCGCCGTGCGGCTTTCCGATTGCCGGAAATGCGCGCGCATGGCCAAGGCGCTGCCGGGGTCATGGGGCGGGTTATGCATGGGTGATGCTCCAGTGCTGCGGGCGTGCGGGGCTTCTATTAAACATGGTTAAACACCTTGGGCGCTATCTGCCAAATGGCATAGGTAAATGACTCCGGTTGGCCGATGGCGCGCCACGGTCGGCTTGGCAAAGTGGGCTCAACGAACACCACTGGAGTATCCCAATGCAATTCAAGCCCGCAGCAATCGCCCTGATGTTTGCCTTGAGCGTTCCGTTTGTTCAGGCCGCCGAAACGTCGCCGTATGTCTACCGTGAGGTGGCCCAGGCGCCGGCCAATGTGAAGGACCGGGAGATTGCCGGTTTGTTTGACCGTTGGAACAGCGCTTTGCAGACCGGCAACGTCACCTCGGTGGTCGACCTGTATGCGCCGGGCGCGGTGCTGCAGCCCACCGTGTCCAACCAAGTGCGCACTACGCCGGATCAGATCAAGGACTACTTCGATCACTTCCTGGCACTCAAGCCGGTAGGCCAGATCAACTACCGTGAAATTCGCCAACTGGGCACTAACGTAGCCATGGACAGCGGGGTCTACACCTTCACCCTGACCGACGCGAAGGGGCAGGTCAGCCATGTGCAGGCGCGCTACACCTTCGTTTATGAGCAGGTGGGGGGCCAGTGGAAAATTCTTAATCACCACTCTTCGGCGATGCCTGAGGTGCAGGTCAAGCACGCTAAGCAGTAACGATGGGAGGAAAAAATGCCTATCCCTTGGCGGGGGTAGGCATTTTTTTGTGGTGGTTGGGAGAGTGCCCCTGTGACGGACCCGGAACCCATGGGCATTTGACGACCTCTCCCTATCCAAATGTGAGAGGCCACGCTCGTCACAAAAACAGGCCCGTTTAGGGAAATAGTTAACCCTTTAAAATCAGTGACTTATTTTATTTTTGATAACAAGGGGTTGTCTTTCAGAAGTCCAAGGTGACGCCGGTATAGAGCGCACGCCCGTCGCCGGGTGAGTGCAGTGACGCCTTTGCCCCGTCCGGGTCGTACCAGACGTATTCGTAGTAGCGGTTGGTGAGGTTTTTCAGTTGCAGGTCGACACTGACGGATTCAGTCACTTGGTACGTCGCCCCCAGGTTCATCAACACGTAACCGCCGTAAGTCCCCTTGGTGTTTTCGCGCTCCAGGTAATAGTGGGTCTGGCCGTTCATCCACGCGGTCAGTTGCAGCGCGGGGGTGGCTTTGTAGTTTATGCCTGCGTTGTAGAGGTGATGGGGGATGTGGTCGATTTCCTGGCCTTTGCTGTTGGGCAGGGTGGCGCTGGGCTGGAGGATTTTCGAGTACTGCCAGGCGTAGGCCATCCAGATGTCGGTGCGGTCGTTCGGGTGCAGGTTCAACTGCGCGTCGTAACCCCAGCGGCGGGTTTCGCCGACGTTATCCGATTCGCCATTCGGGTCATTGAGCCGGCGGCTGACTTCGCCGCTGGCTTCCTGCTGCCAATAGGCGACGCGGCCGTCGATCCAGTCGGCGGGGGTGAACTTGATACCGGTTTCCCAGCCTTCGTTGATCGACGGCGCGAGGTCCGTATCCCGTGGCGGTATCTTGTAGGCAGCGGCGCCGGTGCCGACCTGGAAGGTACGGCCCCAGTTGGCGTACACGCTGGCCACGTCCCACGGCGAGTACACCACGCTGAGCTTGGGTTGTTTGATCAGCCCATAGTTGTTGATGGCGTAATCCATGCCGGTCATTTGGTTGGTGAAGTCGCCGTGGATTTTATCGACGCGGTAGGCCGGGATGATTTTCAGCGATTCAAACGGTTTGATCTCAGCCTGGATGTAAGCCCCGTAGGTGTCAAAGTCGAACTGCTGGTCGCGGGTTTGCGCCAGGCGTGTGCGGTTCTGGGTCCGGTAGCGTTCACTGGTGTTCTGTTGCTGCTGGACATCCGCGCCGCCTTCCAGGGCGAAGGCGTAGAGCCAGCTTACCTCGGGCCGCCAGGTCAGGGAGGTGAGGGCGCCGTACTGGGTTTCGTAGGCGTCGCGCTCCTGCTGGGAGCTGGTGCGCCAGTATTGCGTCCAGCGTCGGTCGTCGAAGGTGTTGAGGTAGGTTTTTGCCGACCAGGCCAATGTTTCGGCCAGTTCGGTATCGAAGTGCACACTGAGTTGGTTCATCCGCCGCGTGCCTTTGTCGGTGGCGTTGTAGCGGTTGGTCATGGTGGGGTGGTGGCGGGCGTCGTCTTCACTCAAATAACCCGGCTCTTGCGCCTCGGTTTCGTAATGGCGAGCGATCAGGCCGACACGGTAGCTGCTGTCGTCCGGGGTGTAGAACCATTTGCCGGACATCGAGAATTTATCCGCCTGGGCATGATCCCGGTAGCCATCGGCTTTCTGGTAGGCGAAGAAGTAATTCTGCGTCCAGTTGCTGCCTTCGATGCCTTTGGCGAGTTGCGTCTCGCGGGTGTTGTAGCTGCCGTAGCGGATTCGCGCCTTGGTGTAGTCGCCTCCTGTGCGGGTCAGCATGTTGACGTTGCCGGCAATGTTGTTGAGGCCGTAGCGCGCGTCGCTGGTACCACGTACCACTTCGATACTGTCCAGCTCCATGGGGAAAATCATGTCCATGAACGGCATGTTGCCGTCGTTGCTGTTGCTGGGGATCCCATCGATCAGCAGCTTCACCGCGTTCACTTCACCTTCGCCGTTGAAACCGCGAAAGGAGATCTTGCCGGAGGTGGTGCCTTGGTTGAATTCGGTGAGCATGACCCCTGGCGCACGGCTGAACAGCTCCCAGCTGTAGTTGACCGGCATTTTCTCCAGGATGTCGGCACCGAGGATGTCGACCGAACTGAGCACGCTGGCGGTGTTCAGCGGGCCGCTGGCGTTGGTGCTGCCTTGGACGCTGACGGTGCCAAGGGTGAGGGCCGAACTTTCGGTTGCATGGGCCAGTGGCGTGAGTGCAAACACTGAGAGCAGCGGCCAGAGTGAGGAGGGCACAGCGATACGCTGTGCGCGGGACAGAGTAAATGGAGCAGGCATGAGCACGCTTCCTGATGACCAAAAGACTTCAAGGACGTTCAGCCACCCTCAAGGGGCGGCAGAAAACACAGGGTTTCGGGGCAGTCAGGCGACAGGGGAGGCGCGAGGGCTCAGGCTCGGCCAGCGAACCCTGGGATGCAACGTGGGTAACAGCGGATCAGCGAGGGCGACATCCGGCGCATAGCGCGGCAGCCAATGCCGGTAATAGTTGGACGGCAGCGCGGCCAGGCCGGCATGCCCGCAGCAGCAGTCGCCATGCTTCATGGCGGCAGTCGAAGGCGCAGATTTGAGCGGGTCGATCAGCTTGTCAAAGCCTGGTGGCAGGGCTTGGGAGGCGCCGCCCGAGCAGAATCCACCCCACAGCATCAGGCCAATATCCGGCGTTTGCAGGGCGCGGCTCAACGGCATGGCCAGCATGTTGAGCAACAGGGCCAGGCAGGCGATCCAGGGGCTGATGCGTTTGAACAAAGCCATAAAGCCATCGACGCAAAGGGGCGCGTATTTAGCCGCAGTTCAGGCATGAAGTAAAACGCGCTATTTTGCCGCAGGCCTGGCGACCGAACGCGGTGTTGGTGGCGCAACAGCGGTTCAATAAAGTGTTCGATTATCCGAGCCGTGCGGGGTGACCGGTACAGCGCAACCCCTTGAATAAGGTGGCTTATGCGCTTGGCATGAATTGTGTTGTGACCCGATTGGCGCTGACCCGACAACGGGAGGGGAAACCTCACCTTTCATAAGAAACCACACCCATGCACAACGTCTTGCAACGCACAGTCATCGCCAGCCTGCTGGCACTAGGCGCCTTGGGCGGGCCATTGTCGACCATCGCCCAGGCCGCCAACGATCAACAGTTCATCCCGCTGGCCACCTACCGAGTTGGGGCCTATGCCTCCAGCGGTATTCCGTGGTGGGCCGGGGAAATTGATTACTTTCGCTATATCAACGAAGTCGAAGGCGGGGTGAACGGCGTGAAGCTGGTCTGGCAGGAATGCGAGACCGAGTGGAAGACCGACCGCATCATCGAATGCTACGAACGCTACAAAGGCGGCCTGGACGGTGCGCCCACCGGGTTCTTCTTTACCCACAGCACCCCGGCCTCCTATGCGCTGATGGACCGTGCTGCCGTCGATCACATCCCCTTGATCGATGGCGCCGGCGGGCGTACCGAATCCACCGATGGCCGCGTGTTCCCTTACGCGTTCCCGCTGTTGCTCAACTACTACGGCCAGGCCTCGGTGGGCATCAACTACATTGCCCAGCGCGAAGGTGGGCTGGACAAGCTCAAGGGCAAGAAGATCGTCACTGTCTATCACGACTCTGCCTACGGTCGCGAAACCCAGGCGGCCATGCAGTTGCTGGCGCAAAAGTACGGTTTCGAGAACATCCAGATTCCCGTAGCAGACCCAGGTAACGAGCAGTCCACTCAATGGCGGCAAGTGCGCCAGATCAACCCGGACTGGGTATTCCTGCGCACTTGGGGTGTTTCGACACCGGTGGCGATCAAGACCGCCGTGCGTTTTGGCGTTCCCGTGGACCGTCTGATCGGTGATGTGTGGGCAGGCTCTGAAGCCGATGTGATTCCCGCCGGCACCGCCGCCAAAGGCTACCAGGCGCTGGCGCCGTTCCCCGGTGGCGACGGTTTCGAGATCCATAAAAAGCTCAAGCAGTTCATCCTCGATCCCGGCAAGAGCAACCTCAAGGACACCAGCTACTTCGGCAAGGTCTACTACAACATCGGCCTGATCAACGCCGCGATTGCTGTCGAAGCGCTGCGCACTGGTCAGGCCAAATTCGGCAACCGCGCACTGAACGGTGAGGAAACCCGCTGGGCGTTCGAGCACCTGAATATCGATGCGGCACGCCTCAAGGCCATGGGCTTCGACGGGCTGTTGGCGCCGTTGACATTGTCCTGTGCCGACCACGAAGGCGGCGGTTCGGCGCGAGTGCAGCAGTGGGATGGGCAAAAGTGGGTGCTGGTGACCGACTGGCTGCAAGCCGACCGCGCCACCTTGCGTCCGTTGATCGAAGCCAAGTCCGCCGCGTATGCCCAGGAAAAGGGCATCGTGGCGCGTGATTGCTCGGCGCAGTAAACCTCAGGCGGCGCTTGCCGCGACTTGCCGGCCAGGGATGGCCGCAATCAGTTCGCGGGTGTACTCGGTGGCCGGCTGGTTGAAGATTTGCGCCACCGAGCCTTGTTCAACCACGCGACCATTGCGCAGCACCAGCACCTCATGGGCGAAGTTGGCCACCACTGACAAGTCGTGGGACACCAGCACATACGCAATGCCCATCTCCCGTTGCAGCTCTTGCAGCAGGTCAAGAATGCGTGCCTGCACCGACACGTCCAGGGCGCTGACCGGTTCATCCAGCAACAGCAGGTCGGGTTTCAACGCCAGGGCGCGGGCGATGGCGACGCGTTGGCACTGGCCGCCGGACAGTTCACGGGGCAGACGGTCCAGAAAGCTCACCGGCAGGTGCACGCGGCTGATCAGCTCCCGCGCCGCCTGTTCCAGGGCGGCACCCTTGAGCAAGCCAAACGACACCAGCGGCTCCACGATGCTGTCGAACACGGTGAAGCGTGGGTCCAGCGCAGCGAAGGGATTTTGCTGCACCAGTTGCAGGCGTTGGCGCAACGGGCGGAAGTCGCGCCAACTGAGGTCTGTAACGTCCTGTTGTTCGAAGCAGACCCGGCCCTGGCTCGGCTTCTCCAGCCCGAGGGCGATGCGCAGCGCGGTGCTCTTGCCCGAACCGGACTCGCCGACGATGGCCAGGGTCTGGCCGGGGTACACCTCAAGGTTGAGACCTTCCAGGGCCAGGAAGGTCGAGGCTTCTCCCTTGACCTTGGGTAGGGCAAACGTCTTGCCGACGTTGTGCAGGCTGAGGATCGGCTGGCGCCCCAGATCGAGATTGATCAACGGATCGCGGCGCTTGGCGAAGGCGGGCGCGGCGGCAATCAGTGCGCGGGTGTAGTCGTGGCTGGGGCGGGAAAGGATCTGCTGTGGCAGGCCTTGTTCGACCACCTCGCCGTGCTGCATCACCAGAATGCGGTCGGCGCGGTCGGTGGCCACGCCGAGGTCATGGGTGATGATCAATAGCGAAATGCCGCGCTCTCTGACCAGCCGTTGCAGGTGATCGAGGATCTTGCGCTGCACGGTGACGTCGAGCGCGCTGGTGGGCTCGTCGGCAATGATCAGGCGCGGATTACCGGCCAGGGCGATGGCGATCAGCACGCGCTGGCGCATGCCACCGGAGAGTTCATGGGGATATTGGCGGGCGCGCAGCACCGGTTTGTCGATCCCCACCTGTTGCAGCAACTCGACAATATCCGCATCGACGCCGGGGTAGCGCTTGCCCTTGGCCAGGATCAACGCCTCGGCGATCTGTTGGCCGACGCGCAGGGTAGGGTTGAGGCTGACCATCGGGTCCTGGGGCACCAGGCCAATGGTGCGGCCGCGCAGGTTGCGTTTCTGGCGTTCGCTGGCGTGGGTCAAGTTATGGCCATCCACCCACAGTTGACCGGCGCTGATTTGCGCGTTGTCTGGCAGCAGGCCAAGGATGGCGTTGGCCAGGGTGGATTTGCCCGAGCCGGACTCGCCGACAATCGCCACGGTTTCGCCTTGGGCGAGGGAAAACGACAGCGAACGCACCGCTGGATTGACCTGGCCGCTGGAGCGGTAATCGACACTGAGTTGGCGTACATCGACCAAAAACGGGCTCATCGCTGGATCTCCTCGAAGGTGCGGGCGATATGGTTGAGGCTGAACACCACGGCCACCAGGAACAGGCCGGGCAGCAACGACACCCAAGGTGCGGTGATCAGAAAGTGCCGGCCGTTGGCGATCAAGGTGCCCCATTCCGCCGCCGGTGGTGCGGCGCCGAAACCGAGAAAACTCAAGCCTGCGGTGGCGAGGATGGCTGCGCCGAAGTCCAACGTTGCCAGTACCGCTACCGGGCCCCAGGCGTTGGGCAGAATGTGCCGCAACAACGTGCGGCCCCAACTGGCACCGCCCAGCCGTGCGGCTTCGACATAGGGCAGGGTTTTCACCCGCAGTACCTCGGCGCGGGTGGTACGGGCAAAGCCCGGAATAATGCCGATGCCCACCGCGATGGCCACCGGTACGGTGCCGAAACCGATGGCCGTGACGATCGCCAGGGCCAGCAGCAGTCCAGGCAGAGCCAGCAGTACATCGACCACGCGCATGATCACTGCATCAATACGGCCACCGGCAAACCCGGACAAAATGCCCAGCCCGAGTCCGCCTACCAGCGCGATCCCCACCGCCAGCGAGGCCGCCAGCACCGACAGGCGCGCGCCGTAGACCACGCGGGTAAACAGGTCACGGCCCAGTTCATCGGTGCCGAACCAATGGCTCAAGTTGGGCGCCGTGAGTTTGGCGAGCGGCGCGGTGGCGTAGGGGTCGAAGCTGCTCAGCAGGTGCGGCGCCAGGGCGGCGACCAGCGAGAACACCACCACTGCCACGGCCAGGCTGAACCCCGGCCGGCGCAGCAAGGGCAGCAGGGTGGACGTGGCGCGTTGCAAGTGGCTGCGGCGGTGCCAGAGGGTTTCGCTGCGCACGCGTTTCTGGGTGAGCGTCGTCATGGTCTAGGACACCTTTGGCGTGTGGGAAATGCGCGGGTCGAGCCAGGGGTACAGCAAGTCCACCAGCAGGTTCACGAGGACGAAGGCTGCCGCCGACACTGCAACGATGGCCAACACCACCGGAATGTCCTGGCGCAGTACGGCTTCCTGGGCCAGGCGGCCGATGCCGGAACGGGCGAAGATGGTTTCCACCAGCACCGCGCCGGACACGGTATTGCCCACCTGTAGGCCGATCAGGGTGAGGATGGGCAGCGCGGCATTCCTGAACCCATGGCGTGCCTGCACCTGGCCCCGGCTCAGGCCCTTGGCGTAGGCGGTGACGATATAGGCCTCTTTCCACACGCCCTGGAAGCTGCGTTGCAGCACTTGGGCGTACACCGCGGCACTTGGGATCGCCAGGGTGATCGCCGGTAACACCAAGCTTTCGAAGCCTCGGGTGCCGGTCGCGGGAAACCAACCCAGGCCAAACGCAAACACCTGGATCAGCAACAAACCCATCCAGAACACCGGCACCGAAAAGCCCAGGGACGGCAAGCGCGCCAGTGCTTTTTTCAGGGGTTGCCAACGGATATACGCGGTGAGGTACGCCAAGCCAATGCCGCCGAGCAGCGACAGCACAATCGCCAGCCCCGCCAGGGACAGCGTCTGTGGCAGGCGCTCGGCGAGCAACTCGGCCACCGGGCGGTTGAGTGACAATGACTGCCCAAAGTCACCGCGCAGCGCGCCCAGCAGCAGGTCGATGTATTGCTCAAACAGACCTTTATCCAATCCGTAATAGGCCCGCGCCTTGGCCAGGTCTTCCACCGACAGCGCGTCGGCTTCCATGCCGGACGCACTGAGCATGATCGACAAGGTGTCGCCGGGCAGCAGATAGAGGATGAAGTAGGTGATGCTGTAGGCCCCCCAAAGCACCAGCAGCGCCTGGCCGACCCGGCCAATCAGGTAACGACTCATGGCGCGGCGACCTCGATATCACCCAGCAGCGCAAAACCTTCGGCGGTCCAGCGGAAGTTTTTCACCTTGGCCGACGTTGCGGCCTGCCACACGCGCTCATACACCGGGAACGCCGAGCCTTCATCCACCAGCAGGTCTTGCAGGTTGCCGTAGGCCGCTGCGCGTTGTTGGCTTTGGGTGGCGGTGATGCCTGCATCGAACAGGCCTTTGGCAGCGTTCAGCACCGTCGGTTCGTAGAGGTTGGTGGCCAGGGTCGAGCTGTTGGCGGTGCGTGGGTCGAGGATGGTTTGCAGGATGATCGGGTCGGCGCGGGTCATGTAGGTGCTGGTCAGGTCATAGTTGCCGGCCGAGTTGTTGGCGACCCATTCGGCACGGGTGACCACGTTGAGTTTGACCTCGATACCGACCTTGCGCAGTTGGTCCTGGAGCAGCACGTCACCGGCGGTTTCGGATGGGGTGATGTTGTAGCTCAGGCTCAGGCGCTTGCCGTTTCTCTGGCGGTAGCCGTCCGCGCCCTTGGCCCAGCCGGCCTGGTCCAGCAGCTGCCCCGCGCCTGCCGGGTCGTAGGCCAACTTTGCACCCTGGCTCTTGAAATAAGGCGTGGTGACGTCGTAGATGCCGTCCACCACCGGAAATTCGGCGTTGTAGACGGTGCTGGCGTAGCTCTTGCGGTCGATGGCCTTTTGCAGGGCCAGGCGGACTTGCTTGTCGCTCAGTGCACGCCCATCACGGGTGTTGGGATACAGGTTCAGGGCCGGCCCCGGCAGCGAACGGCTCTGGATGGTGGCGCCCTTGGACTGGAACAGCTTCAGGTCCACCTCGGAGAACGGGTTGCGCGGCCACAGGATGTCGGCCTTGCCTTGCAGGAACAGGCCGTTGCGCACGCTTTCCTCGGGGATGTAGCTGATGTCCACCGCATCCAGGTGCGCTTCGCCCTGGTTCTTCATATTCGCCGAAGCCCAGGCGTAACCCTTGCGCTTGGTCAGGTGCGCGCCGACTTCCGGGGTGTAGCTGGCCAGCACGAACGGCCCGGTGCCGATGATCTTGCCCAACGAGCGCTCTTTGGCGCTGAGTGTGTAAGAGGCCGGCGCGAGGATCGACAGGTTGGTGGTGGACGTGGCTTGCAGGAAGCCGGCGTTGGGCTTGGCCAGTACCAGTTTGACGGTCAGGTCATCCACCACTTCGGCGTGGTCGAACCCCGCCAGGTAGGTGGCGCCAAAGGTGGCCGGCAACTCGGTGGCTAAAGCCTTGTTGCTGTCGAAGGCGGTTTTGACCGCAGCCGCATTGAAGCGCTCGCCGTTGCTGAAGGTGACGTTGTCGCGCAAATGGAAGGTATAGGTGAGCGCGTCGTCACTGACTTCCCAGCTTTTGGCCAGCCAGGGAATGATCTTGCCGGTCTCCGGGTCTTGGTCGGTAAGGGACTCGGCGACATTGCGCAGCAGCACGCGGTGTTCCAGCCAATAGACCTGGAACGGGTCGACGCTGACCAGGGTGGTGTTGTCGCCAAAAAAGGCGATGTTCAGGGTCTTGCCGGCCTGGGCGTCACTGCCCGAAGGCGAGCAGGCGGCCAGGCTAAGCGCCAGGGCGCACGGGGCCAATAGACGGCTCATCAAGTTGGAGGTGTTCAATGGGATGCCCTCGTATGGCGATTGGCTTAGAAGTCGTAGGCCAGCTTGGTGTACCAGTAGCCGCCGCCGGGGTAGAACGGCGGGTTGCCGTAGGGCGCCAGGCCCAGGTTGCTGTAGACGGCGTGCCGGTCTGGGCGCACGTCGAAGATGTTGGTGCCGCCGATGCTCACGGTGATCTGGTCGACGAAGGTGTAGCTGACGTCGAGGTCAGTGATCCATTTGGCGCCGAAGCTGCGGTCGCCCGTGGGGTTGACCGCCAAGGTCTTGACCGCGCCGTAGCGGCTGGTTTGCAGGTTCACTGCCAGGTCCTCGACCTTCCAGTTGGCGCCCAGGATCCATTTGGTCTTGGGCGATGCTTCGGTCAGGTCGCCTTCGCGGTCGCGGCCTACCAGGGTGACGCCGGAGTTGGCCAGCGCACTCGGGGTATCGCGGTTGCCTTCGATAGTGGTTTTGTTCCAGTTGAAACCCAGGCTCCAGCGCACATCACCCCAGGCATCCAGCGGCGTGGTGTGGTCGGCGACCACGTCCAGGCCACGGGTGCGGGTATCGAAAGCGTTGGTGTAGTAGTTGACCCAAGTGCCGGAGGGCACGCCTTGGGCGGTGAGGATGCCGTTGATCACGCCATTGCCTTGGTCGTAGATGTTGCTGGTCAAGGCGATACGGTCGTCGATGTCGATCAGGTACGCGTCAGCGGTGATGCTGGTGCGCGGTGCCGGTTGCCAGGTCAAGCCCAGCCCGAGGTTGCGTGACTTCTCCGGTTTGAGGTCATCGCCACCCAAGGCTTTTGCTAGGTTGCTGCCCGACGGGGTCAGGCGGGTGACGGCAGGCACCACGTTGCCGTTCACGTCTACGGCGACTCGGTTGTCGGCCACGGTGTAGCCGATCTGGGTCAGGGATGGCGCACGGAAACCGGTGCCGACGGTGCCGCGCACGGCCACGCTGTCGGTGAGTTCGTAGCGCGAGTTAACTTTCAGGCCGAAGGTGTTGCCTGAGTCGTCGTCGTAATGTTCGACACGCCCGGCGACGTCGAGAAACCAGCGCTCGGTCAGGTCAAAGCCTAAATCCAGGTAGCCGGCGTAGTTGTTGCGGATCAGGCTGACTTCATCTTCCGGGCGAATCGTCACCGCCGCCTGAGCGCCCGATGCCGCCGGGTACGTCCCGGTGATATAAGCCTCGGGGTCGCCGGCGAACGTGCTGAAGTGTTCCCAGCGATGTTCCAGGCCGGCCGACACCTGCACCGGCGAAGTCAGGTTAAACAAACTGTCGTAGCGGCGAGTGAAGTCCAGGTTGTTGACCCACTGCTCAAAGCGGAAGGTGGCCAGGTTGTCGAATTTGGTCGGTGAGGCGGTGCCCAGGGACGGGTTGATGTTGAGGTCGCTGGAGTGGTGGACATTGTTGCGCCCGTAGGTGGTGCTCAGGTCCCAGTTCCATTCGGCCGCCTGGCCCTTGCCGCCGAATAGCAATTGATAGTCGCGGTCCTTGATGTTGTTCAAGGGGTAGTAACCGTCCGGGAACACCTCGGGCACGGCGGCGCGGCCGGTGGGCAGGCGGAAGTAGTTGGCCGCCTCGGCATCACGCTCGCCGTAGGTGGAGAACGAGTAGAGGGTCAGGTCTTCCAGGGGCAGTTCGGCGTTGTAGGCGAGGTTGAAGGCCTTGAGGTCCGGGTCGCCGTTCTTGATTGCCACACGGTCCCAGGCGGCTTCCTTGGCCGGATCGTTGAAGGCCCTCACGCTGCCGTCGGCCTTGTCGTTCCAGGAGGCTTCGCCGCGTTTGCGTGCATCGGCGGAGAGGTGGAAAAAGCCGCCGTCGCCCAGCTTGAAACCCTGGTCGCCGGCCACCTTGATAGTTTCGCCCTGGCCGGAGAATAACTGGCCGTAACTGGTTTCCAGGTGCCCGCCGCTGTTGCCGGTCTTGAGGATGATGTTGATCACCCCGGCCACCGCATCGGAACCGTACTGGGCGGCAGCGCTGTCTTTGAGCACTTCAATATGGTCCACCGAGCTGACCGGGATCAGGTCGATATCCACCGCATTCGCGCCGCTGTTGTCGATGGACCCGCGCTGACCGGTGGCGCCGTTGTGGCGACGTTTGCCGTTGACCAGCACCAGCGTGTAGGCCGGGCCGAGACTGCGGTTACTCAGTGGGCGAGTCACCGAGTTGTAGCCGGCGATATTGGTGCCGAAGTTGAACGACGGCAGCAATTTGGCAATCGCTTCGGACAACTCTGCGCGACCGGTCTTGAGCAGTTGCTCGCTGTTGATCACATCGATCGGCGCCGGGCTGTCGGCCACGGTGCGCTCCTGGCCACGCAGGCCGGTGGAGATCACGGTGACGGTGCCGAGTTGGGCGTCTTCCGTCGCGGCTTCGGCGAAGGAGGGCGCAGTGGCGAGCAGCAGGGAACTGGTCAGCAGTGACAGGTGAAAGTTCTTGAGGGGCAGCGGGGAGGTGAGGTCTGGCATGTCGAGATCGGTCCATTTAGCCTGATAGCAGGCTCCTGGTGGTCGGGGGTACGTCCTCCGCCAGGTATGGGGTCGGTCTGTGAAGTGAAGATATTCCTATAAAAAAACCGAGGGAAAGTCTTTTTTGGAATAAGCTAATTATTAGATATTGTCATTATGTGGTTTTTTAAGATCATCTATTTTTATGATGTTGTATCACGGGGGCGACGGGGCCGAGCCTGCATCAAGGCTGCACAGCCGGGCCCTTCAACTCGATTTGATTACCGTCCGGATCATTGAAATAGAGCGACCAGCCTGTGCCCTCTGCGCCATAGCGCATCTCGGCTTTTTCAGCGGATATTCCCGCGTCAGCCAAGTGGCCGAGAATGGCCTGCTCATCGAACGGCTCGACCCGCAGGCAAACGTGATCGACGTTGTGCCCGTGCTTGCCCGCCGGCTTCCCGCCTTGGCGTCCGATGGAGCCATTCACGTCCACCAAGTCGATCATGGATGCCCCAGCGCTCAGGTGAATCAGGCCCAGGTCTTCCCGGCGCTTTTTGACCTCACATCCCAGCACCGAGGTATAGAAAGCCAGGCTGCGCTCGATGTCCTGCACCCGCAGAACCACATGGTCGAGGCGTTGAATTGAAAAATTGCGCATAACCACCACTCCTGTTTGAGCCTTGATTTTAGTACCCGGGCAGTGTGTGTGACGGGTGATTTGAGGTCAAAAGCAATAGCGCGACGGTCTTGGAACGGCCGGTTGCTCACGCGCATCAAGCCCAGCCCGCTTGCACCCGGAAAAAATAGATAATATGTTAACGGTATAACTATAAATAACCTGTGGGAGCGAGGATATGCCTGCCTTGTTGAGCACTCGTGAGGCGTTCGCCAACTGGAACCGCGACTTGCGTGCGGTGTGCGGTAATTTCAGCACAGCCCTGTCCGAACAGCACACGCTGTTTATCGGCAGCGTCCACGCTCAGGATGTGTGCGGCCTGGAGTTGGCCCATATCCGCACCAATGCAGGATTGATCAGCCGCCATCGCACCTCGGGTGACGGCGATGACGATCGTCACTGTTTTCTCATTCTTCAGAGCAGCGGCCACCAGCGCATCCGCGGGCAAAATCAGGTGATTGAGTTAGGGCCTGAAGACATCGCCCTGGTGGACTCGGCCCAGGCCTTCGACATAGAGCCGCGAGGGCTGGTGCAGAATATCTCGATTCACCTGTCACGCCAGGAAGTCACCCATCAGCTTGGCCCGCAACCGCTGTTTGGCAAGCTCGCGCGCAACAGTGTCGCCACTCACATGATTCGCGCTCTGGTGCGTTCGTTAAGTGACGTTGCGTTGAGCCGTGACTCCGGCGGCAGGAGCGATGGGCCCGCGCTGGAACATGCATTAATCCGGTTGGCTGTCGCTGGCTTGGATGAACGCACCGACGGGCAGCCCGCCTTTGCCTGCGTGGGTCATGATGATCTGTATGGCTTGGCCACCCGCCTGGTTGAGTCTTCCCTGCAAGAGGCTGAATTGGGCCCTGACTATCTGGCGCGGCAGTTGAACGTCTCTGTCCGCCAGCTCTATCGGTTGTTCGAGCAGCGCCACGAAAGCATCTCTCGCTACATTCAGCAGCGCCGCCTGGAGCGGGTGGCCCAGGATCTGCGCTGCCAGGATCTGCGCCATGAATCCATCACTCAGATCGCCTTTAAATGGGGTTTTGTCGACGCCGCGCATTTCAGCCGCGCGTTCAAGCGTCATTTTCAGCACGCCCCTCGGGATTTTCGCCAGCACGCTACGTAAGTGCGCGCCTGGCAGAGAATGCCAAGCGCTTTGGCAGCGTCAGTCAAGTCGCGCAGCGCGCCAAGTCCTCTAATAAGCTTGCCTGGGCTGGGGGTGACACCGAGCCGCTTATCGCTGGAGAAAAATAATAATGAGATTACGCAGCCTGTTGCCAGGCATTCCCTTACTGATGGCTACGTTCTGCTCTGTTGTGTGGGCGGGCCCGGCGCAGGTCGATGGCCAGCGAATCATCGCGGCCGACCAGGAGCCCGGCAATTGGATGAGCCACGGTCGCACCTATGACGAGCAGCGTTACAGCCCACTGGACAGCGTCAATGCCGGCAACGTCGCACAGCTGGGCTTGGCGTGGACGACCAAGCTGGATATCGACAGCGGCACCGAGGCCACGCCGCTGGTGGTCGATGGTGTGATGTACACCACCGGCGCCTTCAGCATCGTGTATGCCATCAATGCCGCCACCGGTGAGTTGCTGTGGAAATACGACCCGAAAGTGCCCGCCGAAAACCTTAGCCAGGGGTGTTGTGGGCCGGTCAACCGGGGCGTTGCGGTGTGGCAGGGCAAAGTCTATGTGGGCAGTTTCGATGGACGCTTGATCGCCCTGGATGCGGCTAATGGTCAGCCGGTGTGGAGCGTCGATACCATTATCGATCGCACAAAAAGCTATTCGATTACCGGCGCGCCCCGCATCGTCAAGGGCAAGGTACTGATCGGCAATGGCGGCGCCGAGTTCGGCGTGCGCGGTTACGTTACGGCCTACGATGCCGACACCGGTAAACAGGTGTGGCGCTTCTATACGGTGCCGGGTGACCCCAAGCTGCCAGCGGAAAACCCCGCCATGGCCAAGGCCATGAAAACCTGGGACGGCGACGGCTGGGTGAAGTGGGGCGGTGGCGGCACGGTCTGGGACTCCATGGCCTACGATCCGCAGCTTGATCTTCTCTATGTGGGCACCGGCAATGGCTCACCCTGGAACTACCAGTTCCGCACCAATGGCAAAGGTGACAACCTGTACGTGTCGTCGATTCTGGCACTGCGCCCAGACACCGGCGAATACGTGTGGCACTACCAGATCACGCCGCAGGACCAGTGGGACTTCACGGCGACCCAACACATGATCCTGGCCGATATCAAGATCGACGGCAGCCTGCGCAAAGTGATCATGCAGGCGCCGAAGAACGGTTTTTTCTATGTCCTCGATCGCACCAACGGGCAATTGCTCTCGGCGAAGAATTTCGTCCCGGTCAACTGGGCCAGCGGTATCGACCTGAAAACCGGGCGTCCGATCCTCACCGGCGCGGCCGACTATTCCAAGGAGCCGAAAGTGGTGCAGCCGAGTTTCCTCGGCGGGCACAACTGGCACCCGATGTCGTTCAGCCCCAAGACCGGTTACGTCTACATCCCGGCCCAATACACCCTGGCCGAACTGAAAGCGGCCAAGGCGCCGATGTTCTTATCGAACAAGTCCGTGGTGAACTTCGGCCTGGATGTGCCGGACCTGCCTGAGGACCCGAAAATCCTGAATAAAATCCGCGACGCCTGGAGCGGCGAACTGATCGCCTGGGACCCGGTAAAACAGAAAGCCGCCTGGAAGCAACCGTACATCAGCGCCGGCAACGGCGGCACGTTGGCCACGGCGGGTAACCTGGTGTTCCAGGGCACCGCCGATGGGCGCGTCGTCGCCTACCGCGCCGACACCGGCAAGTCGCTATGGGAGCATCGAGCCAATTCAGGAGTAATGGCCGGGCCCGTCACCTACACCGTCAATGGCGAGCAATATGTGGCGTTCTCTGTGGGGTGGGGCGGCATCATTCCTTTGCTGACCGGCCCATTGACCAACAAAGGCAAGCTGCGAGCAGAGTCGCGGGTGATCGCTTTCAAACTGGGCGCGCACGGGGAACTGCCTGCGCCGAAAGCTGCACCCGTCATGCCGACGACCCATCAGGCACTCACTGCAACCCCCGAGCAACTGACCCAGGCGCGCGGTCTGTTCAATGGATTGTGTGCCGGTTGCCATGGCCTCAATGCTATCAGCGGCGGTGTGGTGCCAGACCTGCGGTACCTGGATGACAACAAGCACGCGGCGTTTCCCGCCTTTCTCAGCGGGGCGCTGATCAATGGAGGGATGCCGAATTTTTCCGACATCCTTCAGCGCGAAGACATGGAATTGATCCGTCAATACCTCGTCAAGCGGACCCAGGATCTGCAAGCCGATCTCAAGGCTGGCGGACACACCACCGCGCACTGATTCCAATCCGTTTCACCTAAGCCTGGCGACTCCCCACGGAGTCGTCATGGCGAAGCTCTGCCTCCAATAAAAATAACGGGACCCGCCATGAAAATACTTAGCACTCTGACGTTCAGCGCATTGTTTGCCAGTCTGGCGCCCTTGGCCCAGGCCGATGTCAAACCCGACCCCGGCGACTACACCGCGCTGCCCCAAGGCACCGATGTGGTGGTGCTGTACCAGCAGAATCCGCGAGGGGACAAGGTGTATTCCGGCGGCAAGAAAGTCGCCGACAACCTCGACCTCGACCTGACTGTCGGCGTGTTGCGATTGATCCACTTCACCGAGTTCTTCAACACAGGCTTGACCTGGGATCCACAGATTGTGATCCCCTTCGGTTATCAGAAGATCGGCGCCACCGACAGCAAAAACTCGGGGCTGGGGGATATCACCTTCGGTGGAACGGTATGGACCATCGCAGACCTTGCCAGAAATGAACACCTGGGCTGGTCGGTGTTCGTCACGGCACCCACCGGCAGCGATAAAAACCAGGGTTTTGCGTTGAGCGATAACCGCTGGGCCTTGGACTTTCAAGTCGGCTACATCAAGGGACTCACCGATAAAATCACCTGGGACGTGATCGCCGAAACGGAGTTCTACGACAAGCAGCGCGCCACCGACGCCGAAAAAGCGCCGCTATTCCAGTTGCACAACCATTTACGCTACAACTTCACCCCGGACACTTACGCCGCGATTTCGTATCGACATAACTGGGGCGCGCGCCAGACGCTTGACCATGAAACCCTCGCCACCAGCCGCAGTAACGGCACGCTCGGTTTCACTGTCGCCACGATGCTGGGCAAGCAAGTGCAGGTGATGGGGCAGCTCATGCATGACACCTCGGTGCGCGAGGGCGTGAAGATCGATAATTCGCTGCAGTTTCGCGTGGCGTACTTCTACTGACGGCAAGGTGATCGGCGGCCCCTGGCCTGGAAAGCTTTTGATCGGTTAAATCTTTTATTGACTAAAGAATATTTGCCGGTTAATTATTGCTTCGCATCTGCTCGCATGCAGAGTCATTTCCAGGGTTACACCATGGGTCAGAAAATCACGCCGTCATTGGCCAGCCTGTATGTCCAGACTGACGAGGCGTTGTCCAAGCCTCGCCTCGCACCTTTACTCATGCAGGGCTTCCCGTCAGAGCCCGAACGCCGCGTTACGTGGGACAACTGGATGCGTTCGCCCTTCAGTCAATGGGGGTTTCGCAACCTCGCACGACTGCGTCCCACCATCGACGTGCAGGCGGGCGCAGCACCTGCCAGCCCGCTCAAGGTTGCCCCGACAGCCTTGGATTCGCTGTATTTCAACAGCGAATGCGGGCTGAGCATCAGCGTTATCGATCACCTTGTGGCCAGCCAGACCGACGGCTTCCTGGTGATGCAGGGCGATACGGTGTTGTTCGAGCGTTACTTCAACGGACAGCGCGCCGGTGATCGACACATCATGTTCTCGGTGACCAAGTCGTTGATTGGGACGTTGGGTGAGCAACTGGTCACCGAGGGCGTGCTCAGACCTGAGTTGCTCGCTGCGTATTACGTCCCTGAGCTGGCCGGCAGTGCGTTTGGCGATGCCACGGTGCGTCAGTTGTTCGACATGGCGGTGGGCATCGACTACAGCGAGGTCTACGACGATCCCAACTCAGAGAGTTCGCAGTACGGTTATGCCTGCGGCTTTCAACCGGCTCCGGCGGCTTACGCGCAATTCGCATCCCTGTACCAGTACTTGCCATCTCTCAAGAAACGCGGCAGCCATGGCGGATTTTTCCATTATGTGACCGCGACCACCGAAGCCTTGGCATGGGTTATGGAACGTGCGTCGGGCAAGGCTTGCAGTCAGATGCTGGAGACGATCTGGGAGCGCCTGGGTTGCGACCGTGACGGCTACTTCATGGCCGACGCCTGGGGACGCAATGTGGCGGGCGCAGGCTTCAGCGCCACCTTGAGGGACATGGCGCGTTTCGGTCGGCTGCTGGCCAACAATGGACGCCACGAAGGGCTTGAACTGCTGTCCCCTGCGACCGTCTCCCGGATCGCCGCCGGTTCCGATCCGGCGATCTACGCGCAAAATGACGAGTTTTCCAGCTGGACGCCGGGTGCGTCCTATCGCAGCCAGTGGTACGTGTTCAACGATCACAGCCAGGCACTGATGGCCGGCGGAATTCACGGCCAGTACCTGTTCATCGACAAGCCGTCCGGCGTAGTGATCGTCAAGCAATCGTCTCTGACGGAAGCGGTCGGCCCGTTCGATGCCGACAGCGTGCGGATGCTGCGTGCCATTGCGGCCCACCTGAATCCCTGACACACGCCCAACAATAAGAGTCTTGCGTTCTATTCACCTGGCCCCGGCCAGGTGTTGGCGGCGCGCTGCGTCGCCATTGACTGCCCTGTAACAACAATAATTCCATAGGAGCTTCTTATGGTTTTCACCAAGCGTTTCTCACGAGCGCTCTTAGCGGTCGGCTTACCCCTGACCACCCACGTCGCGTTGGCGGGCTACACCTTTGAGGACGGCAATCTCAAGGGCGAAGTCAACTTCACGGCGGGTGGTGGGACGCTGTTTACCCGTGGCGTTAACTTTGGCAGTGGCCAGGTTGACGCACGCAGCGGTAAAAACGGCGGCGCGAACATCAACTGGCAAGAGCTCTACATCAAGCCCGGCGTCAAACTCGACTACGCGCTGCAGCCCGATTTCAGCCTGCTGGCGGGCGGCTCCCTGGTGGCTGCCAGCACGTTCGGCGATGGCGATGCGGGCGGCTTCACCCGCAGTTCCGACGGTAAAGCCGCGTTTGAAGAGCTCTACGCTGGTTTTCGGGCCGGCGAGTGGACCTTCACCGCAGGCCGCCAGAACTACATGATCGGCACCGGGTTCATCGTCATGGACGGCAACCTCGACCAGTACAAGGACGCCGCCTACTGGCTGGGCCCTCGAACCGCGTTCAAGGATTCGGCGGTCCTGGCCTGGAACCATGGCGCACTCAAATCCCAGGCATTCACCTTGCGCACCGATGACGATTTGGGCGACTTCCGCATGACTGGCGTCAACCTCGATTACAACGTCGATGACCAGGTGACCCTGGGGGCGATGGCCATGAAGGTCCATGCCCTGGGGCCCAGAGGCAGCACATTCCCGCGTCTTCGTGACGGGATGCAGGTCTACAACATCAGGGCGCTCAACGCCAAGGTGCCCGGTGTGCAGGCACTGACGCTGAACGCCGAATACGCCATTGAGCGCGGCAGCGGCGAGGGTGCCGACTACGATGCCAACGCTTGGTATGGCCAGGCCGACTATGCCTTCAGCACGCTGCCGCTGACACCGATCATCGGCTACCGCTACGCGAGTTTTTCCGGTGACGACAACCTCACCGACAACCGCCAGAAAGCCTGGGACCCGCTGAGCAAAGGCTTTGTCGACTGGAGCACGTGGCTTATCGGCGACGTGGTCGGTAACTACCTGCTGTTCAACAGCAACGAAAAGGTCCAGCAGTTCTCGCTCAAGACCCACCTCAGCGACACCGTGACCCTCGGCACGATTCACTATCAGTTCTGGCTGGACGAGAAGAACTACCTGGGCGCGGCGGTCAGTGACCGGCGTTTTGCCGATGAGAGCGTGGTTTTCCTCGACTGGACGCCCACGCCGTCGTTCTATACATCGCTGTCCTACAACTGGGTCAAGCCACTGGCCGCTGCCAAGCAAGTCTTTGGCGATGACCAGAGGTTCAGCGCGCTGGAATTGTATTTCACCTATCGCTACTAAGTGCCGCGAGCCATCGTGGCCGCGCTGGAGTGTTTAATCATGAACAGGTTTTTGCGTCACACCTTGCTGGGCACTGTCGCCTCCCTTCTGATCAGTGGCTTTTGCCTGGCGGAAGAACGGACCGTACGGATCTACAACTGGATCGAATACCTGCCGCCGGAAGTGCTCAAGAGCTTCCAGGAAGAAACCGGTATTCGCCCGATTTATGACGTGTTCGACAGCGCCGAAACCATGGAGTCCAAGCTGCTGACGGGCAACTCCGGGTACGACGTGGTCTTCCCCGGCACTGCCAACCTGGGGCACCTGATCACCGCCGGTGCCGTCCAGCCCCTGGACCGCAAGCAGTTGCCGAACTGGGAGCACCTGGACCCGCAATTCATGCAGTCCCTGGAAGCAGTGGGTGACACTGGCAATCGCTACGCCGCACCTTACCTGTGGGGCACCACGCTGATCGGCTACAACGTCGACAAGGTGCGCAAGGCCCTGGGTCCCGACGTAAAGATTGACACCTGGGACATCATCTTCAAGGAAGAAAACCTCGCCAAACTCGCCAATTGCGGCGTGGGTTTCCTCGACGCAGGCAACGAAATCGTGCCCATCGCCTTGCACTACAAGGGCCTGGACCCCAACAGCCAGAAGCGCGAGGACTATGCGCAGGCCCAGGCGGCGATGATGAAAATCCGTCCCTACATCACCTATTTCAACTCATCGCGCTACGGCATGGACCTGGCCAACGGTGATATCTGCGTCGGCGTGGGCTGGTCCGGTGGCGTCGCGCTGGCCAAGCAATTGGCGGATGCCGCCGGCAAGGGCGTCAAGGTCGAGATGGCCTTGCCCAAGGAAGGCGCGCCGATGTGGTCGGACGTGATGATGATCCCGGCCAATGCCCCCGACGTGGCCGAGGCCCATGCGTTCATCAATTACATCCTGCGTCCGGAAGTGATTGCCCGCATCAGCAACAAGATCGGCTACCCCAACCCGAACAAGGACGCCACTGCACTGGTAGACGCCAGTATCCGCGACAACCCCAACATGTATGTGCCGGAGCAAGTGCGTAAGACGTTGTTTGCCCTGGAGCCGATTCCGCCTGCGATCGAGCGAATCCGTACGCGCACCTGGACCAACATCAAGACCAACCGCTGATCCCCTGCGACCCGGTGCATGCGCGCCGGGTTTGGAGTTGTGCCATGAGTGAGCATTTGGACTTGATGGACGTTGCGCCTAATTTGCAGCGCGTGCTGACGTTGCGCGTGGCCATAGGGCGTGGGGTGATGCTGGGCGACAGTGTTGACGGTTTGCGCTGCAACTACCCGATTGTGGGGGGGGATTTCGAGGGGGTAGGTATTCGCGGTCAGGTGCTGGCGGGCGGCGAGGATTTGTTTGTTCTGCGCCCGGATGGGCTGGGTCAACTGGACGCTCGCTATAGCCTCAGGACTGATCAGGGAGAGCTGATTAATCTGCGTAATCGGGGGGTTCTGAACATGACGGAGTATGGGCGTCAGTTGGAGCGTGAGGGGCAGTGGCCGATTCCAGAGACGGAGTATCGGTGTACCTGTACGCCGGTGTTTCAGGTGCCGAAGGGGCGGTTGGATTGGCTTGGGCGTGCGAGTTTTATTGGGTTGGTGCATTACCCCAGTGCTGATCAGGTGGTGGTTCGGTGTTATCGGTTTTACTGAGGGCGTTTGGTGCAGTGATGTGCGGGCTCTGTCCGGGGGTACCGAGTTCGAGCGCGATGGCGGTTTGTCGGTGTACATATCCGTTATTTGGGTAACGGCGGCTATGGGTTCCGCTTTTACAGCGGGTCACTTTTTGAAGAGCGCAAAAAGTAACCAAAAACGCTTCGCCCCAACACTCGGCACCTCGCCTAGGCTCGGTGTGCCCTCACTCCGGCTTGAATCCGTGGGCCGCCGCGATGGGCCATCCATGGCCCAGCGCGGCTAACCCGGCGTCCTGCCGGGTTACCCACGGATTCAAGCCTGCGTTCGGCCAGCGTGTTTGATGGGGCGCCTGAGATCAAGATCAAAAGCGCAGATCAAAAGACCGCTGACTTCGTCAGCGAAAAGGATGTAAGGGCCGGATCAAAAGCAGGGCAAAAGCAGAGCAAAAGCAGAGCAAAAGCAGAGCAAAAGCAGACTGAGACCTATCTGTCTGATCTATGGAGATCAAAATGTGGGAGGGGGCTTGCTCCCGATGGCGGTGTGTCAGCCAACAGAGCTGTAACTGACCCACCGCCATCGGGAGCAAGCCCCCTCCCACACGGTTACCTGAGGACACCAGACAAAAATCCGGCCGGCTCTAAGGCCGTCGCGCACTCCAGCGCGGGACAAGCCCGCTCACCACAGAGTGAGGCGTCAGCCTGTAAGAATCGTGCAGATAACCATGCTCATGCGGGCAACCCCTCAGTCAGGCCTGCATGCCATAAAACACCAGCTCCGTAATACGTCTGACCTGCGTGGAGTGCGCTTCTATATCCGGGTGTTCCTGATTCACCAGTCTGAACAGTTGCAGGTGTGAATAATCGTTCAGTAAAAACGCAGCCATTTCCACGTCCAGTTGCGGGCGTAGCTTGCCGGCCAGTTGCAGTTCGCGCAGCAGTTGGCTGATCTCAGCCCTGAGTGCGTCGTTCATCGCGCGATAGCCGGCGGGGAGTTCGTTGGTGCCGCCGAACAGGATCAGTGGCAGCAATTCACGCCACAGGCTGGGGTGCATGACTTCCAGGGCGTAGCCGGTCAGCAGTCGTTCAAGGTGGCACAGCGCGTCAACCGGATCTTCGATTTCCTGGATCAGGCGGCGAGTGTCGGTGATCGCGCGTTGATCGGCGTGGTGCAGGATTTCCAGAATGATTTCCTGTTTGTTGCCGAAATACTTGAACACCGTGGGCGCTGATACGCCAGCCTGGCTAGCGATCTGTTCGATGGTGGTGTTCTGGAAACCCTGGCGCTCAAACAGTTCGATGGCCGCCTTGCTGATGGCTTGTCGGCGTTCGGCTTTCTGACGTTCACGCAGTCCGGTCACGGGTGCTCCTGGTCACGATTCAAAGGGGGCTCGGTACCCGTGCAAAATACTTAATCGGATAAAACATTTAAAGCACTCATTTTCAGGCAATCCCTTCAAGGCTGTTGCCGCTGGTGCTTCTTCAACCGATAGGCAAACTGAGCACGGCTAAGCCCCACGAGCCTGGCGGCGGCGGCGAGGTTGCCAGCGTTCTGTTGCAGCGCTTCGGTGATCAGGCGTGATTCAAGGCCCTCGATGGAAAACCCCTGGTCCAACTGCCCAAGGGTGTCCAGCAGTGCTGGTCGCTGCAAAGGTGCGGTGTTTGACAGGCTGCCATGGTCGTCCAGGCCGTACGGATCCGCCGGCAGTGGCTCGTTGCGAAACAGGTGCACCAAGTCGATGGCCTGGCCTTCGTCGCTGGCGATCAGGCCGCGTTCGATCAGGTTTTGCAGTTCGCGCACGTTCCCTGCGAAGTCGTAGCGCAGCAGGACTTTCAGGGCGCGCATGGTCAGGCCTACGGGTGTACGGGCGTACTCCTGGCAGAAGCGGGTGAGGAACGCGTTGATCAACAGCGGGATATCATCGCGGCGTTCACGCAACGGCGGCAGGGCGATGGGGTAGACATTCAGCCGGTAGAACAGGTCTTCGCGAAAGGTGCCGTCAGACACCGCTTTGCGCAGATCGATATTGGTGGCGGCCACTACCCGCACATCCACCGTGATGCCGCGTATGCCTCCGACGCGTTCGATCTCGCGCTCCTGCAATGCCCGCAGCAGTTTGCTTTGCCCGGCCAGGCTGAGGCTGGTGATTTCATCCAGAAACAACGTGCCGCCCTGGGCCCGTTCAAAACGCCCGGGCCGTGAGTGGGTGGCGCCGGTGTACGCGCCGCGTTCAACCCCGAAGAGTTCAGCCTCGATCAGGTTGTCCGGGATGGCCGCGCAATTGAGCGCCACGAACGGGCTGTCGTGGCGACGGCTGAGTTGATGTAACTGGCGCGCAAACATTTCCTTGCCCACGCCGGACTCCCCGCTGATCAGCACGGTGGCGGGCGTCTGCGCGACGCGTTGCAGGGCCTGCATTGCTGCGTTGAACGCGGCACTGGCGCCCACCAAAGGTCGGGGCGCGCTGGTGCTGGCAAGGCGGTCTACCGGGCTGTGGCGCGCACAGGCGTCGGCGGTGTGGGTGACGGTCGAGGACACGTTCAGGTAGCGCAAGTCCTGCTCAACATCACCCCATTGTTCGGCGGTCTTGCCGATCACCCGGCAACTGCTGTGGCCCATGCCTCGGCACTCTACTTCGCGAAAGATCACCAGTTGCCCGAACAGGCCACTGACAAAACCGATGGCGTAGCCGGTCTCCGTCCAGCACACAGGGTCCTGGCCGATGCCGTAGGCGCCCACATGCTCATCGGCCTCGCAGGAGTGGTGCCAGAGAAACTCGCCTTCATAAAAGCCCGAGTCGGCGTCGAACTTGAAATGCAGCGGCTCGACCTTGGTCATGCCTTCCAGTGTGTGCAGGTGCGTCCCGGCACGAAACACCGCAGCGGCATCAGCGTTTGGCCAGCGCTCGCGGATCAGCCGGGCATCCCGCGCTCCGGAGGCATAGCCGGTACGGGTGAACAGACCACGCGCCTGCTCCAGCCCCAGACGCTCGATGACTTCCCTGCGCAGGGCGCCGAACGAGGAACTGTGCAGCAGCAGCATGCGTTGGTCGTTGAGCCAGATCCTCCCGTCTTCGGGAGAAAAAAACAGGCAGTCGGTCAGTTCCGCAGGCGTCGGCGAGCTGCTGTCGCTGAGGTGGCGACTGTCGCCGCGCGGATGATAGGGCGCGGTGGCTGGCGCGCTGTGGGGGTTAGTCATTGTTATGCCCCTGCAAAGCGAATGAACGATATGAGTAACTGCTCAGATAGTTACTAAACATAACCTTATCAATTGAACAAGTGCCAGGCCCCTGGTTTTTGCGGCCGATGGGCGAGTGGTCAATGGGCGGCACGTGTCAGGCCCCGGTCCAGAGCCCTCGGCGGTTTATGTCTGCGTCAGCACGTGCAAGCGGCACAGCCTTTGCTAAAGGCCAAATGCGGCGTTTGCACTCGTGCAGGCGATGACAATTACAAGAACCGGGAGTTGCCATGTCAGTGTCTGAAACCACCCACCTGTTACAGCGGGCCCTTGAGTCCGAATGCCTGTTTAACGGCGATTGGATACCCGCTTCGGGATCCGTGAGCCCCGTGATCGAACCCGCCACCGGCGAGCCGCTGCTGCGCTGCGCCATGGCCAGCCCGGCCGATGTCGCCCTGGCCAGTCGCAGCGCGGCCCTGGCCCAACCGGCGTGGGCCGCACTCGGTCCACGGGAGCGCGCCGAGGTGTTTCGCAAGGCGGCCGACGTCGCCGAGCAGTCTTTCGCCGAACTGGCGCTGTACGTCGCGCGGGAAACCGGGGGCGCGCTGTTCAAGGGCGAACACGAAGTGCGCGAGGCGATTGTGCTGCTGCATCAGGCGGCGGGCTTGTTGTCTCAACCCCACGGAGTGGTGCTGCCCAGTGCGGCGGGGCGATTGTCCTATGCTCGGCGCCAGCCCCATGGCGTGGTTGGGGTAATTTCACCGTTCAATTTCCCGCTGATACTGTCACTGCGCTCGGTGGCGCCGGCCTTGGCGGCGGGCAATGCGGTGGTGCTCAAGCCTGACCCACAGACGCCGGTCAGCGGTGGTTTTCTCATTGCCCGACTCTTCGAAGAAGCAGGCTTGCCCAAGGGCCTGCTGCACGTGTTGCCCGGCGACGCGGCGGCCGGTGAGGCGCTGTGCCGCGACCCCAATGTGCGGATGATCGCGTTTACGGGCTCCACGGCGGCAGGGCGCAAAGTCGCCGAGGTGGCCGGTCGGCACCTGAAAAAAGTCGCGCTGGAACTGGGCGGCAAGAACCCATTGATTATTCTCGAAGACGCCAACCTCGACCTGGCCGCAAGCAATGCCGCCTGGGGCGCCTGGCTGCATCAAGGGCAAATCTGCATGGCGACCGGGTTGATTCTGGTCCATGAATCCATCGCCGCCAGCCTGACGCGCAAGTTGGTGGAAAAGGCCCGGGCGCTCACCGTGGGCAATGCCGCCCGGGGTGAGGCCGCGCTCGGCCCATTGATCAATCAACGCCAATTGCAGCGCGTGCACGAGATAGTCAGCGACAGCCTGCAAGCCGGCGCGCGGTTGGAAGCGGGCGGCGAATACGACCGGTTGTTCTACCAGCCCACCGTGCTCAGTGGCGTACGTCCGGGCATGCGCGCCTTTGAGGGCGAAGTGTTCGGCCCAGTGGCCACGGTGGTCAGTTTTGCCACGGACGAGGAGGCCATCGAATTGGCCAACCGCACCGAGTACGGGCTTTCGGCGGCGATCATTTCACCCTCGGTGGGGCGCGCCATGGCCATTGGCGAACGACTTGATTGCGGCCTGCTGCACATCAACGACCAGACCGTGGCGGACGAATGCATCAACCCCTTCGGCGGGCGCGGCGCCTCGGGCAATGGCGGCAGTGTGGGTGGGCCGGCCGACTGGGACGAGTACACCCAGTGGCAATGGGTCACCGTAAAAAACACGCCGCCGACCTATCCCTTCTGAGCCCCGGCTCGCGCATGCCTATACAACAATAAGAGGGCTTGACCATGAACCTGTACCGCAAAACCTTGATCGTGACCGGCGTGGCGTCGGGCATAGGTGCGGAAGTCGCGCGATTGGCGCGCTTCCAGGGCGCCAGGGTGATCGGCGTCGATCGCCATGAACCGCAGTTGACGCTTGATGGCTTTTTCCATGCCGACTTGAGCGATCCCACCAGCATCGATGCGCTGGTGGCGCGCCTGCCGCAGCAGGTCGATGCCCTGTGCAACATTGCCGGCGTGCCCGGTACGGCGCCGATGCAAACGGTGGCCGAGGTCAATTACCTGGGCCTGCGCCATCTGACTCAAGCGCTGCTGCCGCGCATGCCAGCGGGCGGCAGCATCGTCAATGTCGCTTCGGTACTCGGTGCGCAGTGGCCGCAGCGGTTGGCGCTGCACAAGGCGCTGGCGGCGACCGAAAGTTTCAGGGCCGGGCAGCAGTGGCTGGCCGCCAATCCGGTGGACCAGGGCACCTGTTATCAGTATTTCAAAGAGGCGCTGATTGTCTGGAGCCTGCAGCAATCCCAAGGGTGGTTTCGCGATCATTCGGTACGCATCAACTGCGTCGCGCCGGGGCCGGTGTTCACCCCGATTCTGGGGGATTTCGTCAGCATGCTCGGCCCGGAACGGGTGGCCCAGGATAGCCAGCGCATGACGCGTCCCGCCCTGGCCGATGAGGTGGCGTCGGTGATTGCCTTCCTCTGTTCGGACGCTGCGCGATGGATCAATGGGGTCAATCTGCCGGTGGACGGCGGGTTGGCGGCCACCTACGTGTAGGCGCTGCAGCCGCGTTAAACCCCGGGGCGGATCCACCGCGCCGGGGGTCTTGAACAACAACAAAAATACAGGACATACAAGATGCTCAAGCCAATCTTGCGGACCGTTGCGGCCTCAACATTTGTCGCGCTGTCATCCACTGCACACGCTTACGACCTGCCCGGACTCAACCTGGGCAGCACCAGTTTCTACGATGGCTCGCCAGCGCCTGCCGGACCCGGTTGGTACCTGGAGGAATACCTGACGTACTCGCGCGCCAGCCGCTTCAATGACGCCAACGGCAACAAGCTGGCGCTGCCCAAGCAGGACGTGGAAGTGGTGGCGCCGACCACGCAGATCATCTACGTCGGCCAACCCCTGGCCAATGGTGCGATGCCCGGATTCACCGTGATCAACACGTCCCTGGCCCATGTGGATGTGGACGATGGTTTGAATAACGCGGCACTGAGTTCGCGGGCAGGCTTTGGCGACGTGGTCGTCGGCCCCTTCCTGCAACTGCCGACCCTGAACCGCGCCGATGGCAGCCCGCTGTTGACCCAGCGGGTCGAAGTCGATGTGGCGATCCCGGTAGGTGCCTACGATCGCAAGCGCTCGATCAACCCTGGCAGCAACTTCTGGTCATTCAACCCGTATTACGCGGCGACCTACTGGTTCAACCCGAAGTGGTCGGCGAGCGGGCGCTTCATGTACCTGTGGAATGGCAAGAATGACCAACCATCGGCCAGTTTTGGCGATGTCTCCGACACCCAGGCGGGACAGGCGTTGCATGCCAACCTGACGTTGCAGTACGCAATCGACCAGCAGTTGAGCGTGGGCTTGAATGGCTATTGGTTGAAGCAGATCACCGACACCGAGGTAGAGGGGCATGCGGTGAGTGGTCGGCGGGAAAAGGTCTGGGCCATTGGCCCGGGCCTGGTGTACGCGTTCAACAAGGAGAATGTCCTGTCGGTGAACGCGTACTTTGAGCAGGAGGCGCAGAACCGCACCCAGGGCAATAAGCTGGTGCTTAACTGGCTGCACCAGTTCTAGACGTGGAGGTGCCGGGCAGGTTCAGTGGCGCCGCACGCACCATCACGCTGATGATGGTCAGTGCGGCGATCACCACGCCGGGGGAGGTCGCCAGCAGCACGCCGGCGGTACCGGCGCCTGCCGCAAGGAGTTGCCCGGCCGCCAGTGGCCCGGCCACCGAGCCCAGACGGCCGATGGCCACGGCCGCACCCACGCCGGTGGCGCGCACTGCCGTGGGGTAGGAGGGCGGGGCGCTGGCATACAGCACCAATTGCGCAGCCATCACGAACAACCCGGCAGCGAAACCCGCGACGGCCATGGGCACGATGCCCACCGACAGGCCGACACCGGCCAGCGCCGCCAGCAACCCGGCGTACACAAACAGCACCACTTTGAGCGCGTTGCAACGGTCCAGCAGCACGCCACCGAGTAGTGAACCGAGGGCGCCGCCGATATTGAAGAGCATCTGCACCATGCCCGCCTGGGGTTTGCTGAAACCTTGTTCCAGCAACAATGAAGGCAGCCAGTTAAGCAACATGTACATCACGGTCAGGGTGAAGAAGTAACTGAGCCACAGCGCCAGGGTGGTGCGGGCGCGACCCTCGCCGAACAGCGCCTGGCCCGTGGATGGGCGGGCACCTGGCGAGTGGTCGACCTGTTGGCGATAGGCGTTGGATTCGGGCAGCAGCAGGATCATCAATGGCACGGCCAGCAGCGGCGCCAGGCCGCCGATGATAAAGGTGGTCTGCCAGTGTTCACTGGAAAACATCGCCACCACGGCGGCCAATGCACCCCCCAGCGGTACACCGCAGTACATGACACTGATGGCGGTGCCGCGGTTGCGCTCGCTCACCGCTTCGGCACACAGCGCAATCAGGTTGGGCAACGCGGCGCCCAGGCCCAGGCCGGTGAGAAAACGCACCAGCAACAGGCTTGAATAGCTCTGCACAAATGCCGTGCTCAAGGAGAACAGCCCAAACAGCAGCACTGCGATCACCAGGATTTTCTTGCGGCCGATACGGTCGGCGATCCATCCGCCAAAAAACGCTCCCGGCAGCAGGCCGATGATCCCGACACTGAATACCCAGCCGAGCATTTTCGGGTCAAGGGCAAAACTGTTGCGCAGCCCGGCAGCGGTGGTGCCGGCCGCCTGTAGATCGAAACCCTCGATCAGCGCAACGATAAAACACAAAGCGATCGTCAGCGTCGAACGACGCGATGAACTGTTCATGGGCAAACCTCGTTGTTGTTTTTGTTGTGGTGGCGAGCCTGACCGGCTGCTGGAAATTAAGATAACAAATATAACTATAAAAAGAAGGGTGCCGGGCCCCAGTCTAAAATCATGACGCAAGCCGTCTAACGCAGGTGTTTGAGATTAACGTCAGTCGAAAATATGAAAATAGATAGGTTTATTAATGTTCGATTATCGGTCAGTGGCGGTTGACGAAGGGCTCCAGCTGTTTCCATTCTCTGTCCGCGAAGCCCACTGGGCCACGCCTGTGCCACCCCCAAAAACAACAACAAAAAATGGACATCGAACATGCCAAAACTCCCCACGGACGCCGTCGCGGCGGCCTGCTGTGTGTCGAACAGCACTCCACGCCTGATCAGTGCACTGCTGATGTGCAGCATCCTGCCCACTCCGCTGTGGGCGGCGGGGTTCATCGACGACAGCCACGGCACCCTGACGCTGCGCAATTACTACCTGGACCGTGACTACAAGGACGACGGCGCCAAGACCGCCGCGCGAGAATGGGCCCAGGCGTTCATGCTCAACCTGGAGTCTGGGTACACCCCTGGCGTCGTAGGCTTTGGCCTGGATGTGCGTGGGCTGATGGGGATCAAACTCGACTCGTCGCCGGACCGCAGCGGCACCGAGCTATTGCCGGTGTCGGCCAGCGACAAGCGTGCCGCCGATGAATACTCACGCCTGGCGCCCACCGCCAAATTGCGGTTTGCACAAACCACGGTGAAGGCCGGTGACGTGTCAATCTTCCTGCCATTCGCCTTCGCCAGCCCGTCTCGCCTGCTGCCCCAGACCTTTCGCGGCACCACCTTGAGCTCCAAGGACATCGACGGGCTGACCCTGAACACGGGCTATATCGACCGTATCAACAAGCGTGATTCCACTGACTACCAGGCTATGACCATCGCATCGCCCAACCGGCGGTTCAATGCGACGGCGACCACCTCACACTTGGCGTATGTCGGCGGGGATTACCAGGTCAATAAAGACCTCAGCCTGCGCGTCTATCACTCCCAAGTGGCGGACCTTTACCAGCAGGACACCCTGGCGTTGCTGCACAACCTGCCGGTGGGCGATGGGGTATTCACCAGCGACCTGCGCAGTTTCTTCAGCCGCGAGGACGGCAGTGCCAAGGCTGGGGACGTGGATAACCGTAACCTCTCGGCGCTGTTTGCCTACCGCTTGGGTGGGCACCGCGTCAGCCTGGGTTACATGCATTCCAGCGGCGACACTGCCACGCCCTATATCTCCGGCACGGAGCTGATGGGCATGAGCGAACTGACCATGAGTTCGGATTTTCTCAACGCCAAGGAGCGCACCTGGCAGGCCATTTACGACTATGACTTTGCCGCATCCGGCATGCCGGGCCTGAAGGGCCGGCTGCGTTATGTGCGCGGCGATAACATCGAGTTGGCGGCGTTCAATGCCGAGGACCGCAAGGAGCGCGAGTTCCAAATGGAGTTGGGTTACGTGATCCAAAGCGGCCCGCTGAAAAACGTCGGGCTGATGGCACGCAAGTCGATCTACCGCAACGACTTCCCAGGCGGCGCGGCCTTTCGCGATGAAAACCAGACCCGCTTCCTGGTGCTCTACACCGTGGCGCTTTGGTAGATCGCGGGATCAGTCCTGATACACCTTCTTGAGCAAACGCAGCAGCTCTGCACGTTCCTCGACGTCCAGGGCTGCGGTGGCGTCCAGGTCGCTCTGCGCGGCAATGTCCTTGAGGGACTTGAGCAGGATTTCGCCCGGTTTGCTCAGGAAAATCCCATAAGAGCGCTTGTCGGGTTTGCAGCGCACGCGCACGGCGAGGGCGCGGCTTTCCAGCTTGTTCAGCAATGGCACGACCTGGGGCGGTTCGATGGCCAGGGCGCGGGCGAGGTCGGCCTGCATCAGGCCGGGGTTTTGCTCGATGATCGCCAGGGCCGAGAACTGTGCGGGGCGCAGGTCGTGGTCGGACAGTCGGCCGATCAGGTTCTGGAACAGCTTGAGCTGGGCGCGGCGCATGGCATAACCGATCAGATCGTCCAGGGCTGAATCCAGCGGCGGCTGTACCTCGTCATGGTCGGGCAGGGCCTGGCTGGTGGCGATGTTGGAAGGCTTGGCCATTAGCAGTGCAATCCTCAGAAGGTAGCGGTTAACAAGGCTATCTAGTTTGCCGGGGTTGGCGCGCTGTGGCTACGACGGTTTTTCACAGTCGTTAAATATTGGTTATTCAGATTAATAGTTAATTGACATAACTATATTTGCGGTTTAATTTCGAATCATCTTCAAACCCAGAACAAGAGCACACCGCCATGAGCAATTACGAAGGCCGCTGGACCACCGTCAAGGTTGAGATTGAGGAAGGCATCGCGTGGGTCATTCTCAATCGCCCCGAAAAGCGCAACGCCATGAGCCCGACCCTGAACCGGGAAATGATCGACGTGCTGGAAACCCTGGAACAGGATCCCGCCGCCGGTGTGCTGGTGCTGACCGGAGCCGGTGAGGCCTGGACCGCCGGCATGGACCTCAAGGAATACTTCCGCGAAGTGGATGCCGGCCCGGAAATCCTCCAGGAAAAAATCCGCCGCGAAGCCTCCCAATGGCAATGGAAACTGCTGCGCATGTACGCCAAGCCGACCATCGCCATGGTCAACGGCTGGTGCTTCGGCGGCGGCTTCAGCCCTCTGGTAGCGTGCGACTTGGCGATCTGCGCCGACGAAGCCACCTTCGGCCTCTCGGAAATCAACTGGGGCATCCCGCCTGGAAACCTGGTCAGCAAGGCCATGGCCGACACCGTGGGCCATCGCCAATCGCTGTACTACATCATGACCGGCAAGACCTTCGGCGGGCAGAAAGCCGCTGAAATGGGCCTGGTTAACGAAAGCGTGCCGCTGGCGCAACTGCGTGAAGTCACCATTGACCTGGCGCGCAACCTGCTGGAGAAAAACCCGGTGGTGCTGCGTGCCGCCAAGCATGGCTTCAAGCGTTGCCGCGAGCTGACCTGGGAGCAGAACGAAGATTACCTTTACGCCAAGCTCGACCAATCGCGGCTGCTCGACACCGAAGGCGGTCGCGAGCAGGGCATGAAGCAATTCCTCGACGACAAGAGCATCAAGCCTGGTCTGCAGGCGTATAAGCGCTGAAGGATGCGGCCTGCGGGCCGCACCGTTTTACCCTGCTTGAACGTATTCCCGATAAAGACAATAAAGAGGAATCACCATGCTGGACGTGCCCCTGTTGATCGGCGGCCAGTCGTGCCCCGCGCGCGACGGTCGAACCTTTGAGCGTCGCAACCCGGTGACCGGTGAAGTGGTCTCGCGGGTCGCCGCTGCCACTCTGGAAGATGCTGACGCCGCCGTGGCCGCTGCCCAAACTGCGTTCCCCGCGTGGGCGGCGCTGGCGCCCAACGAACGCCGTACCCGGCTGCTCAAGGCTGCCGAGCAGTTGCAGGCGCGCAGCGACGAATTTATCGCGGCCGCCGGCGAGACCGGCGCCATGGCCAACTGGTATGGCTTTAACGTGCGCCTGGCGGCCAATATCCTGCGCGAAGCGGCTTCGATGACTACCCAGATCACCGGCGACGTGATCCCTTCCGATGTGCCTGGCAGCTTCGCCATGGCCCTGCGTCAGCCCTGCGGCGTGGTGCTGGGTATCGCGCCGTGGAATGCTCCGGTGATCCTCGCTACCCGCGCCATTGCCATGCCGCTCGCCTGCGGCAATACCGTGGTGCTCAAAGCCTCGGAACTGAGCCCGGCAGTGCACCGCCTGATCGGCCAGGTGCTGCAGGACGCCGGCCTGGGCGATGGCGTGGTCAACGTCATCAGCAACGCCCCGGCGGATGCGGCGGCAATTGTCGAACGGCTGATCGCCAACCCGGCGGTGCGTCGGGTCAACTTCACCGGCTCGACCCATGTCGGGCGGATCGTCGGTGAACTCTCGGCCCGTCACCTCAAGCCGGCCTTGCTGGAACTGGGCGGCAAGGCGCCGTTGCTGGTGCTGGACGACGCCGACCTGGACGCCGCCGTATCGGCAGCAGCCTTTGGCGCTTACTTCAACCAGGGGCAGATCTGCATGTCCACCGAGCGCCTGATTGTCGACGCCAAGGTCGCCGATGCCTTTGTCGCCAAGCTGGCGGCCAAGGTTGCGACCCTGCGCGCCGGTGATCCCACGGCGGCGGACTCGGTACTGGGTTCCCTGGTGGACGCCAGCGCCGGTACGCGCATCAAGGCCCTGATCGACGATGCGCTGGGCAAAGGCGCGCGGCTGGTGGCCGGAGGGCAACTGGACGGCAGCATCCTGCAACCGACGCTGATCGATGGCGTTACCGAAGACATGCGTTTGTACCGCGAAGAGTCCTTCGGTCCGGTGGCGGTGCTGTTGCGTGGTGACGGCGACGAAGCCTTGCTGCGCCTGGCCAACGATTCGGAGTTCGGCCTGTCGGCGGCGATTTTCAGCCGTGACACCGGCCGTGCCCTGGCCCTGGCACAGCGGGTCGAATCGGGCATTTGCCATATCAACGGCCCGACCGTGCACGACGAAGCGCAGATGCCCTTCGGTGGGGTCAAGTCCAGCGGCTACGGCAGTTTTGGCGGCAAGGCCTCCATTGAACACTTCACGCAATTGCGCTGGGTGACCTTGCAGAACGGGCCACGGCACTACCCGATCTGAGCAGGCGCTGCGACATAACAATAACAAGGCGGCGTTGATTCGCCTTGATGGAGGACGTCCTTGTGAGTTCCGAATTCAGACCGCAACCCCAGTCCGCGTCGCGATACCGCGAAGTGTCCATCGGCCACGCACCGGTGCAGGTCACCGAAGAGCAGGGCGTGCTGCATATGCGTTCCCTGGAGCCGTTGGCCGAGTTGCCTGCGCGCTTGCTCGATCGCCTTGTGCATTGGGCCCGGGTGCGCCCCGAGCAGACGTTTATCGCCGCACGCCAGGGCGGTGGCGACTGGCGCCGCGTGAGCTACAGGGAGATGCTCGACAGCGTGCGCTCTATTGCCCAAGGCCTGTTGAGTTACGGACTGTCGGCGGACAAGCCACTGGCATTGTTGTCGGGCAACGATATCGAGCATTTGCAGGTGGCGCTGGGCGCCATGTATGCCGGTATTCCGTATTGCCCGGTATCGCCCGCGTATTCGCTGCTGTCCCAGGATTTCGCCAAGCTGCGGCATGTGTGTGGCCTGCTGCAACCGGGGCTGGTGTTCGTCAGCGATGCGGCCGCCTACCAGCGCGCAATCGAGGCGGTGTTGCCCGCCGAAACGCCGTTGATCAGTGTGCGCGGTGAAGTGCCTGGGCGCACTCGGGTGAGCTTCGACAGCCTGCTTCAAACGCCGAGTGGCGCCGAGGCTGAAGCGGCGTTTGACGCCACCGGCCCGGACAGCATTGCCAAGTTCCTCTTCACTTCGGGCTCGACCAAACTGCCCAAGGCGGTGATCACCACTCAACGCATGCTCTGCGCCAACCAGCAAATGCTGTTGCAGACCTTTCCGGTGTTCGGCGAGGAACCGCCGGTGCTGGTGGACTGGCTACCTTGGAATCACACCTTTGGCGGCAGCCACAACGTCGGCATCGTGCTCTATAACGGCGGCACTTTTTACCTCGACGACGGCAAACCCACGGTCCAGGGCTTTGCCGAGACCCTGCGCAACCTAAAGGAAATTTCGCCAACGGCCTACCTGACTGTCCCCAAGGGCTGGGAAGAACTGGTCAGCGCCCTGGAGCAGGATGCCGAGTTGCGCGAGCGCTTTTTTGCGCGGATGACACTGTTCTTCTTTGCCGCTGCGGGCCTGTCACAGAGCATCTGGGATCGCCTCGACCGCGTGGCCGAGCTGCACTGCGGTGAGCGCATCCGCATGATGGCCGGGCTGGGCATGACCGAAGCCGCGCCGTCCTGCACGTTCACCACTGGGCCGTTGTCCATGGCCGGTTATATCGGCTTGCCCGCGCCGGGATGCGAAGTGCGACTGGTGCCGGTGGACGGCAAGTTCGAAGGGCGCTTTCGCGGGCCGCACATCATGCCGGGTTACTGGCGCGCGCCCGAGCAAACCGCCGAGGTGTTCGATGACCAGGGTTTCTACTGTTCCGGAGACGCGATCAAACTCGCCGATCCCCACCAGCCGCAATTGGGGCTGATGTTCGACGGGCGCATTGCCGAAGACTTCAAGCTGTCTTCCGGGGTGTTTGTCAGCGTTGGCCCGTTGCGCAATCGCGCGGTACTGGAAGGCTCGCCCTACGTGCAAGACCTGGTAATTGCCGCGCCGGACCGCGAATGCCTGGGGGCGCTGGTGTTCCCCAGAGCCTACGAATGCCGCCGTTTGGCGGGTTTGGGCGCCGACGCCAGCGACGCCCAGGTATTGGCCAGCGAGCCGGTGCGCCAATGGTTCGGCGATTGGTTGCAACGCCTTAATCGCGACGCCACCGGTAATGCCAGTCGCCTGGAATGGATTGCCGTGCTCGACGAACCCGCGTCCATCGACCGTGGGGAAATCACCGATAAAGGTTCGATCAACCAGCGGGCGGTACTGCAGTGGCGCGCGGCCAAGGTCGAGGCGTTGTATCGCGGTGAAGACCCCACCATCCTGCGCGCCGGGCCCAAGCCTTGAGCGGCGCAGGGCAGTATTCGGCGTTTGCCGACGCGGCGATTTTCGAGGCGGTGCGCACGCCGTGGGTCGACCTCGGTGGTGCGCTGTCCCAGGTCTCACCCATCGACCTGGGGATCAAGGTCGGCCGTGAAGTGCTGGCGCGGGCCGATATCGATCCGCAGGCGGTGGACAGCGTGTTGGCGGGTTCCATGGCCCAGGCCAGCTTCGATGCCTACTTGCTGCCACGGCATATCGGGCTGTACAGCGGTGTGGCGCAATCAGTCCCGGCGCTGGGGGTGCAGCGCATCTGCGCCACCGGTTTCGAGCTGTTGCGCCAGGCCGCTGAACAACTGCGCGACGAGGTGCAACTGGCCCTGTGCGTGGCGGCTGAATCCATGTCGCGCAATCCGATTGCTGCTTACACCCACCGGGGCGGGTTTCGTCTGGGAGGCGAGGTGCAATTCAAGGATTTTCTGTGGGAGGCGCTGTACGACCCGGCTCCCGGCCTGGACATGATCGCCACCGCCGATAACCTGGCGCGCCGTTATGGCCTGAGCCGCGAGGCGGTGGACCGGTATGCCTGTGACAGTCATCAGCGTGCGTTGCAGGCGCAGCGTGAGGGGGCCTGGGCGCAAGAGATCGTCAGCGTCGATAACCAGGTGTTCGAACTTGACGGTTATCAACCCCGACGCCTCACCCTGGCACGTCGCGCCGCTGCGGTGACCGAGGACAGTCACCCACGGCCCACTGACCTTGCGGCACTCGCGCGTTTGCGCGCCGTGCATGCGGACGGGGTGCAGACCGCCGGTAATAGTTGTGCGGTGGTCGATGGTGCGGCGGCCGCGTTGGTGGGACGCGCCTCAGACTGCACGCGCACGGCCCTGGCTCGGTTGGTGGCCAGCGCGGTGGTCGGCGTGGCCCCCGAATTCATGGGCATCGGCCCGGCACCGGCGATCCGTCTGTTGCTGCACCGCAGCGGGTTGAACCTGAGCGATATCGGCCGTTTCGAGATCAACGAAGCGCAGTCGGCCCAGGTACTCGCTGTGGCCCAGGAGCTGGAGCTGGACAGCACCCGGCTCAACGTCCAGGGCGGCTCCCTTGGGCTGGGGCATCCTTTGGCTGCCAGCGGTCTGCGCCTGGTCATGAGCCTGGCCCGGCAACTGCGTCAGTACAACCTGCGCTACGGCATTGCTGCTGCGTGCGTGGGCGGCGGGCAGGGCATGGCGCTGCTGATCGAGAACCCTGACTGGCGCGCTTGAACACACACGTTTTATTCGATGATGAGGTGTCCCGATGTGGAGCTATGAGGCGCCCCTGCGCGATATGCAATTTGTCCTGGAGCATTGGCTGCAGGCGCCCTCTGCATGGCAGGCCTTGGACCTGTCCCTGGCGATGCAGGTGCTGGAGGAGGCTGCACGCTTCAGTCAGGGCGTGCTGGCGCCGCTGAACAGTCAAGGTGATCGTCAGGGCTGCCGTTGGCAGGCGGGGCAGGTCAGCACCCCGGATGGTTTTGTCGAGGCTTACCAGGCCTATGTGGACGGTGGCTGGCCAGGGCTGGCGTGCGCCGAGGCAGTGGGCGGGCAGGGCTTGCCGCAATTGCTCGACGCGGCGTTGCAAGAAATGCTCTACGCCAGCAACCACGCCTGGGCCATGTACACCGGGATCGCCCACGGCGCTTACCTGTGCCTCAAGACCCACGCCGAGCAGTGGTTGCAGGCGCGCTACTTGCCTGAAATCGTCAGCGGCCAGGCCTTGCCCACCATGTGCCTGACCGAGCCCCAGGCCGGCAGCGACGTCGGCTTGCTGCGCTGTCGCGCCGAACCCCAGGCGGATGGCAGTTATCGCCTGAGCGGCAGCAAGCTGTTTATCTCCGGTGGCGAGCACGACCTCACGGCCAACATCCTGCACCTGGTGCTGGCGCGCCTTCCCGATGCGCCGCCCGGCAGTCGCGGTATTTCCCTGTTTCTGGTGCCCAAGCGATTGGACGATGGCCACGTCAATGGCGTGCGCTGTGACGGCCTTGAGCACAAGATGGGCATCAAGGGCAGCGCCACCTGTTCGCTGACGTTCGAAGCTGCCCAGGGCTGGCTGATCGGCGAGGCCAATCGCGGCCTGGCGGCAATGTTTGTGATGATGAATTCGGCGCGCCTGCACGTGGGCCTGCAAGGCCTGGGGCATGCCGAGGCGGCGTGGCAGAACGCCCGCCAATACGCCGCCGACCGTGTGCAGATGCGCGCACCGATCAGGCCTGAAGAAGTGGCGGCCCAGGCGGCCGATCCGATCCGCTATCACCCGGCCATGCGGCGTGTATTGCTGGAGCTGCGCACCACCAGCGAGGGCATGCGCGCTATCGGTTACTGGGCGGCGCACCTGCTGGATCGGGACGACCCATTGGCGCCGTTGCTGACCCCTATCATCAAGGCGTTTTTCACTGAACAGGGCTTCCGCCAGGCCAGCAATGCCTTGCAGGTCTTCGGCGGTTACGGCTACGTCGCCGAGTTCGCCATCGAGCAAACCCTGCGCGACAGTCGCATCGCGATGATCTACGAGGGCAGCAATGAGATCCAGGCCAATGACCTGTTGCTGCGCAAGGTGCTTGGGGATGACGGTCGGGTGTTCGGCCTGCTGCTGGGCGAGTTGCGTGCAGAGGCCGGGCAGGGCAGCGAGTTCGTCGAATGCGCGGCCTTCTCCCGGGCACTTGGCGGCCTGTGCGATGCCTTGGGCACGGTGGTGAGTGCCATCCGCGAACGCTCCCTGGAAGACAGCGAATACCCGTATCGCGCTGCGCCGGATTTCCTCCAGCTGTGTGGCGTTGCGCTGCTGGCCTTTGCCTGGGCGCGGGCGGCACGGGTGTCCAGGGCATTGCCCGAAGGGGATCCGTTGCGCGCCGCCAAGCTGCAAAGCGCCGGGTTCTTTTTTGATTACCTGCCATCGAGGCTGGCCCAGCACTTGGGCGCGATAGACGGGGCGCGGGCGGCACTGGCATTCGTCTGACGGCGGCAGAGGCTTGCGGTACTATGGCGACCCACGTTTTCTGGAAGTTGCCTGGATGAGTAAGCCCGGTCAATTGGTGCTGGTTGCACTGCGCAAGATGATTGCCAGCGGGGAGTTGGCGGCGGGCGAGCGGCTGATGGAAATTCCCACGGCGCAGTTGTTCGGCGTGTCGCGCATGCCCGTGCGCATGGCCTTTCGTACCCTCGAACAAGAAGGACTGCTGGTGCCGTTTGGCGGGCGCGGCTATCAGGTGCGTTCGGTCAGCCCCAGCGACATTGCCGGCGCGGTTGAAGTGCGCGGCGTGCTCGAAGGCCTGGCCGCGCGTCAAACTGCGGAGCTTGGGTTATCCAACGAGGCCCGCGCCGCGCTGGAGCGCTGCCTGGTCGAGGGCGATCAACTGTTCGAAAAGGGCTACGTGACCGAAGACGACCTTGAGGTCTATCACGACCTGAACATGCGCTTTCACCAGGTCATCGTCGAAGGCAGCCACAACCCGGCGATCGCCGATGCCCTGGCGCGCAATGATCACTTGCCGTTCGCCTCGGTGACCGCGCTGGCGGTGGATCGCGAGGACATGGCCCGCGAGTACCGACGCTTCAACTATGCCCATATGCAGCATCACTCGGTCTTCGACGCCCTGGTCAATCGCCAGGGCGCACGGGCCGAAGCCATCATGCGCGAGCATGCCAACGCGACCCTGCGCTATGCTGAGATTTTCAGTTCAGCCACCGCCGACGCGCGCATGAAGGTGATCCTGCCCGCGTCGTAACCCGGTTAGATATCGAGTACCAGCAAGGGCGTTTTCGCCCGCGAACAGCAGGGCGTGAACTGATCATTCAGCGCCTGCTCCTGCTCGGTGAGAAACAGATCGCGGTGCTCCGGTATGCCTTCCAGCACACGGGTCAGGCAGGTGCCGCAAATCCCCTGTTCGCAGGACACCGCAATCTCGATACCGTGGCTTTCCAGGACCTGGACCACGGTCTTGTCGGCGGGAATTTCGAAGACCTGGCCGCTGCTGCCGAGCTTCACCGAAAAGCCGCCGTCGAGGCTGCTGTCCACCGGTGCCGCACTAAAGTATTCGCGGTGCAGGCAGTCTTCCTGCCAGCCCTGTGCGCGTGCGCTGTCGAGTACATGCTGCATGAACCCGCCAGGGCCGCAGACATACAGGTGTACGTCGTCAGCGGGCGCCGCCAGCACCTCGGCAGCATTCAAGGCCGTGTGCGGCTGCTCATCGAAATGCAGGAACACTCGCTCGGCAAACGGCGACGCCTTGAGTCGCTGCACAAACGCCGCACGCTCGCTGGCGCGGGCGCAGTAATGCAGTTCGAAGTCGGCCCCCGCATGGGCCAGGCGTTCGGCCATGCACAGGATCGGAGTGATGCCGATGCCACCGGCAAACAGCAGGCTGCGACGCGCGTCGTGGACTAAGGGAAATAGGTTGCGGGGTTCGCTGATGGTCAGGTGTGCGCCCTCGTGAACCTGCTCGTGCAAGCTGCGCGAGCCACCCCGGGAGGTCGGGTCCTTGAGCACGCCGATCAGGTAGCGATGACGTTCTTCGGGGTGATTGCACAGGGAATATTGCCGGATCACCCCATCGGGCAGGTGCACGTCAATATGCGCGCCGGCACTGAAGGCCGGCAGCGGCTGGCCATCGACACTGGCCAGTTCATAGCTGCAAATGTCCTGGGCTTCGTTGTTACGGGATACCACCACCACATCGATCATGTTCAGTCCTCGCAAAGTTGTCGTGCTGTTCAGGCGGTGGCGGTGGCGATCAGTTGCGGTTCGAGGGCGCGTTCCTTGGCAATCAGTCGCTCCAGGATCTTGCGTGACTGCACGCCCCCCGCGTCGATATTCAACTTGAGCAGGTTGCGCTGCGGATGGGCCAGCAGGTTCTGTTGCTGGCGTTCGAGCATTTCCAGGTCTTCGCTGAAAATCTTGCCCTGGCCCTCGCGAATGCTTGCGGTCAGTGCCTCATCGTGGGGATTGAAGTTGCGCGCCATGCCCCAGAAGTACCAGATCGAGGTCTCGGTTTGCGGGGTGATGAAGTCGACCACAATGCTCGCAGCTTTATGCTCGGGGGCGGCGTGATAGCCACCCTTGCCGGCGTGGGCCACGCCGACTTCGATCAGCACATGGCTGGGCGGGGTGAAGCGGCAGATCTGCCAGCGGTCTACCGGCACATCGTCGGCCAGGTTGTTGCCACGCAGGGCCATGCGCCAGAACGGCGGGGCCATGATGTTTTCCATGTGCCGGGCAGTGACGACCTCATCGCCGTCTACCGTGGTCACGGGCGGCGCTTCGTCGATTTCCTTCTGGCCGATGCTGGAGGCGTGCACGTAGGTTTCGTGGGTCAGGTCCATCAGGTTGTCGATCATCAGGCGGTAGTCGCACTGGATGTCAAACAGCCCGCCGCCATAGGCCCATTGGTCACTCACGGCCCATTCCAAGTGGTGGATCAGCGCCGGGTCGGCCTGGGCCTGATCGCCGGGCCACACCCAAATGAAGCCGTAGCGTTCAACCGCGGCAAAGGTTTTGTTGCACGGAAAGCCGCGTACCCGCTGACCGGGCATTTCCACGGTCTTGCCGTCGCCGCCCATGACCAGCCCGTGGTAGCCGCAGACCAGGTTGCCGTTCTCGACATAACCCAGCGACAGCGGCGCACCGCGATGGGGGCAGAAGTCCTCGACCGCCACCACGGCGCCTTCCTGGCCACGATAAAACACCATTTTTTCGCCGCAGATCTGTCGACCCAGGGGCTTGTGCGCGATTTCATCGGGGGTGCAGGCGACATACCACGTGTTCTTGGGGTACATGATGACTCTCCAGGCAACGGATTATTTTTATTTAATGGATCCATTAAATGGGCCGTAGGATGGGGAGTCAATCTTGTATTGATATTTTGTTGGGCGATTATCGGTCGATATGCTCCAGTGGATCCAATAAAGAGTTTTTAGTAGCGAATCATCACTGACTTCAGCTCGGTGTAATCCTCGATAAAGGCGCCGCCAAACTCACGACCCACACCTGAGGATTTGTTGCCGCCAAACGGCACCGCCGGGTCCAGCATCGTGTGCATGTTCACCCACACCGTGCCGGCCTCGATGGCGGGCACCATGCGCAGGGCCTTGCCCAAGTCGTTGGTCCAGAGGCTGGCGCTCAAGCCGTAGGGCGTGTTGTTCATCAAGGCCAGCAGTTCTTCTTCGCTGTCGTACGGCAAGAACGTGGCAATGGGGCCGAAGGTCTCTTCGTTGAGCAGGGTGTCGTTGACGTTGTTGGCGAGGATGATCGTCGGTTCGACGTAACAGCCAGGACGGTCGATCAGGTTTCCCCCGTGAATGATGCTGTTGTTTTCGGCGCGGGCTTTGGCGAAGAACTCGCCGAGTTTGAGTTGGTGCTGGCGGTTGGTGACCGGGCCGAAATCGGTGCGCTCATCCAGGGGCGAGCCGATGTTCAGCGCGCTCAGACGCTGGGCCAGTTTGTCCATGACCGCTTCGATCTGCGAACGGTGCACAAAGAAGCGTTCGGCGGCGGCGCAGATTTGCCCGGAGTGCAAAAAGCCCGCTTCGATGATGCCGTTGACGGCCTTGTCCAGGTCCACATCGCGCAGGAACCCGGCCGAGTTTTTCCCGCCCAGCTCAAGGGTGGCCCGGGTCAGTCCGGCGCCCATGGCACTCTGGCCCACCGCAATCCCGGTCGGCACGGAGCCGGTGAACGACACCTTGTCGGTGCCGGGGTGTTCGATCAGGCCTTTGCCTACGCTGCCGCCACCGGTCAATACGTTCAGCGCACCGGCGGGAAGGCCGGCGTCAATCGCCAGCTCGGCGATGCGCAGGATGGTCAGCGGCGTGAACTCGCTGGGCTTGATGATGATGCTGCAACCGGTTACCAGCGCCGAGGCGAGTTTCCAGATGGCGATCATGGTCGAGAAATTCCACGGCACGATGCCGACCACCACCCCGACCGGCTCGCGCAGGGTGAACGCGGTGTAGCGCTCGCCGGCGAAGGAGGGCAGCGACGGGGTGATGGTCTGGCCGCTGATCTTGGTAGCCCATCCAGCGTAATAACGCAAAAAATGCGCGGCCTGGTCGACTTCGAAAGCACGGGAAATCTGGATGATCTTCCCCGACTGGCAGGTTTCGATCTGTGCCAGTTCTTCGCGGTGTTGCTCCAGCAGGTCGGCCAGCTTGAGCAGTACATTGCCGCGCACCGCCGGTGCGACCTGCGACCACTGCTTGAAGCCTCGGCTCGCCGACGCCACGGCTGCGTCGATGTCGGCCTGGTCGGCGTCGACGACATCGGCGATGACCTGGCCGGTCGCCGGGTTGATTACCTCCAACCGCTGGCTCGAATGGCTCTCGACGTAGCCACCGTCGATGAACAACGTATGGTTTCGACCGAGGAAGGCTTCAACCTGGGGCAGCAGTGGAATATCGCTCATGGGGTTTTTCCTGGTGGCAGACATTGAAAAGCCCGAGGTTAATTGCAGTGGCCGGAACGGGCTTGACTCTGGCTGCCGAGTGGCATGTCTGTGGCTGCCAATACCTGTGCGCGACGGATCACTCTGAGCCTTTGAAAAGTACAATCTTGACTCTGGAAGGTGCATGTTCGGCCGGCAAACTGCGCTCCATACTGGCCCTGCATCCGGCGCCACGCCTCGCTTTTTGGGGTTGCCCGGACATCCAATAATAAGCAGGGCCATCCATGAAAAAGCCAAACCCGCTCCTCGAAGACCTCAAGTCTGTCTTGCCGACCATTGCCGCCAATGCCTTCCAAGCCGAGCAGGATCGCAAGGTGCCCGCCGAGAATATTGCGCTGCTCAAAGGCATCGGCCTGCACCGTGCGTTCCAGCCCAAAGCGTTCGGTGGCATGGAGTTGTCGCTGCCACAGTTTGCCGACTGCATCGCGTTGCTCGCCGGAGCCTGCGCCAGCACGGCCTGGGCCATGAGCCTGCTGTGTACGCACAGCCATCAACTGGCACTGTTTTCTGCCCAGTTGCAGCAGGAAGTCTGGGGATTGGACCCGAATGCCACGGCCAGCAGCAGTATCGCGCCGTTCGGTCGCACCGAAGAGGTCGAGGGTGGCGTGCTGTTCAGCGGTGAGATGGGTTGGAGCAGCGGCTGCGATCACGCCGAATGGGCGATTGTCGGATTCCGTCGGCCCAATGCCGAGGGCACTCAGGATTACTGCTTTGCGGTGCTGCCGCGCAGTGACTATCAGATCCGCGATGACTGGTTTGCGGCGGGCATGAAAGGCAGCGGCACCAAGACCTTGATCATCGACAAGGCCAGGGTGCCGGAGCACCGCATCCAGAAGGCCAAGGACATGATGGAAGGCAAGTCCGCAGGCTTCGGCTTGTACCCCGACAGCAAGGTGTTCTACTCGCCGTATCGACCCTATTTCGCCAGCGGTTTTTCCACCGTGAGCCTGGGCGTCGCCGAGCGGATGCTGGAAGTGTTCCGCGAGAAGACCAAAACGCGAGTACGCGCCTACACCGGTGCCGCAGTCGGTGCCGCCACCCCGGCGCTGATGCGCCTGGCCGAGTCGACGCACCAGGTGGGCGCCGCGCGAGCGTTCCTGGAAAAGACCTGGGCCGAACACGCTGAGCACAGTGAGCAGCAACGCTACCCTAGCCGCGAAACCCTGGCGTTCTGGCGCACCAACCAAGCCTACGCCACCAAGATGTGCATCCAGGCGGTGGACCGCCTGTTCGAAGCCGCTGGCGGCAATACCTGGTTCGAACATAACGAGATGCAGCGCCTGTTCCGCGATTCGCACATGACCGGCGCCCATGCCTACACCGACTACGACGTCTGTGCGCAGATCCTCGGGCGTGAGCTGATGGGCCTGGAGCCCGATCCGAGCATGATCTGAACCCGCTTTTGAAAACAACAATAGGGGCTGCGCATGCCGCAGTCCGGGAGTCTTGCATGTCTGAATCGACCTTCGATCCACGGGCCTTTCGCCGCGCCCTGGGCAACTTCGCCACGGGCGTCACCGTGGTCACCGCCGCTGACGCCTCCGGTCGCAAGGTGGGCGTTACCGCCAACAGCTTTAATTCGGTGTCCCTTGACCCACCGCTGGTGCTGTGGAGCATCGACAAACGCTCCAACAGCCATGAGGTGTTCGAGCAGGCCAGCCATTTCGCCGTCAACGTGCTGGCGGCGGACCAGATCGACCTGTCGAACAATTTTGCGCGGCCCAAGGACGATCGCTTCGCTGAGATCGAATACGAACCGGGAGAGGGTGGCGCGCCAGTGTTTGCCGACTGTGCGGCGCGCTTTCACTGCGAGAACTACCAACAAGTGGACGGCGGCGATCACTGGATCATGATCGGCAAGGTGGTGGCCTTCGACGATTTTGGCCGTGCGCCGCTGCTCTACCATCAGGGCGCCTATTCCATGGTCTTGCCCCATACCCGCATGACCAAGCGTGACGAAAGCCAGCCGCCGAGCAGCCATTTCCAAGGGCGCCTGCGCCACAACCTCTACTACTTGATGACCCAGGCGGTGCGCGCCTACCAATCCAGCTACCAACCCCGACAGCTGTCCACCGGCCTGCGCACCAACGAGGCGCGGATGTTGATGGTGCTGGAGAACGACGCCCGCCTGAGCCCCGGCGACCTGCTGCGGGAAGTCGCGATGCCGGTGCGGGAGATCGACGACGCGGTGGCCAACCTCAAGCGCAAGGGGTTGGTGGATGATGATGAGCAGGGCGTGCATCTGACCGCTGCCGGTGTCGAGCAAACCGAAGATCTGTGGGCGATTGCACGGGAGCAGCAGGAAAAGGTGTTTGCCGAGTTCAGCCAAGCTCAGGTCGAAACGTTCAAGGCCGTACTTAAGCAGTTGATCAGCCAATGCTGATGGGCGGGTGAGTGTAAGCCGATCTGAAATGTTGCAGGCCTGGCGCTATAGGTGGTGAGCCGTTCACCGAGCGGGCAGACGCAGTCGGTCAGATGTGGGAGGGGGCTTGCCCCCGATGACAGTGTGTCAGTCACTGATGTGATGGCTGATCCACCGCTATCGGGGGCAAGCCCCCTCCCGCATTTTATGGGTGTTACACCTGATCAATTTGAGTTATCTGTTTACTTTGCCCGTGGCAGGCAGCAACAAAAGTGACGGCAGACATGGGCAAGACGCTCGATAGGTCATGGGCGCACAGTGATTTCGCTCGATGCCGTTTTGATCAGGGACTGGTTGGGGAGGGCGTTATCGCCGGCTCCCTGTAGGGCTCGATGCATCCACTAAGAAATCCGCTTTCGAGGATCCGCACCATGTCGATCAATGACCGGCTCACGCAGCATTTGAAACGAGGCAGCGTCGGCTTTCCAACCGCGCTGGCCAGCACCATTGGCCTGATCATGGCCAGCCCGGTGATTCTTACCGCGACCATGGGTTTCGGGATCGGCGGCAGCGCCTTTGCGGTGGCCATGCTGATCGCAGTGGTAATGATGCTGGCCCAGGCGACTACCTTTGCCGAGGCGGCTTCGATCCTGCCGACCACCGGTTCGGTCTACGACTACATCAATTGCGGCATGGGTCGATTCTTCGCGATTACCGGCACTTTGTCGGCGTACCTGATCGTGCACGTGTTCGCGGGCACGGCCGAGACCATTCTGTCCGGGGTCATGGCCCTGGTGAACTTCGAGCACCTCAATACCCTGGCGGAGTCGGCCGGCGGCTCCTGGTTGCTGGGGGTCGGGTTCGTGGTGGTGTTCGGCATTCTCAATGCTTTCGGCGTCAGTGCCTTTGGCCGGGCCGAGATCATCCTGACCTTCGGCATGTGGACCACGTTGATGGTGTTTGGCGTGATGGGCCTGATCGCCGCACCGGCGGTGCAGCTGGAGGGCTGGTTTGGTGTGTCGCTGGTGGGCACTGACCTGATCACCATTCTGTCGCTGGTGGGCATGGCCATGTTCATGTTCGTCGGTTGCGAGTTCGTTACACCGTTGGCCCCGGATTTGCGCAATTCGGCCAAGGTCATGCCCAAGGCGATGATTCTTGGATTGCTGAGCGTGGCAACCTGCATGTTTATCTATGGCGCGGCGATGAAGCGCCAGGTCGAAAACGTGCTGCTGGACGCCGCGTCGGGCGTGCACCTGCTCGACACGCCGATGGCGATTCCCAAGTTTGCCGAGCAGGTCATGGGCCAGGTAGGCCCGCTGTGGCTGGGGATCGGTTTTCTGTTCGCGGGTGCCGCCACCATCAACACGTTAATGGCCGGTGTGCCGCGGATTCTCTATGGCATGGCGGTGGACGGTGCGTTGCCCAAGGTGTTCACCTACTTGCACCCGCGCTTCAAGACGCCGCTGCTGTGCATCCTCGTGGCGATGCTGATCCCGTGCCTGTATGCCCTGTGGCTGGGTGGCAACACCGATAACATCATGCACCTGGTGCTGGCGGCGGTGTGTGCGTGGAGTTTCTCCTACCTGCTGGTGACGCTGTCGGTGGTGATCCTGCGGATTCGTCGCCCTGATCTGCCACGGGCCTATCGCTCGCCGTTTTTCCCGTTGCCGCAGATCCTGTCCAGCGTCGGCATCTTGCTGGGCATGTGGTTCATCACCCCACCGGGCATGAACCCCGCCGACATTTATGTGCCGTTTGGCGTGATGCTTGGGATCACCGCGAGCTATGCGCTGTTCTGGACACTGGCGGTGCAGAAGGTCAATCCATTCAAGCCCGCGTCGGTAGAAGACGTGCTGGCCAAGGAGTTTTCCCATGAGCCTGGCAACCCTCACCCTGGGTATATCGAGCATGCTGCAAAAGCTGTCTGAGCTGTTCAGTGCCAAACGTGCCCCGGCCGGTTATCGTCCCGGCGTCACGCTTGAGTACCTGCGACGCAACCTTGGCCTGGCGAGTTTTACCTCGACTGGGCCGACAAGCGCAGTGTTCGGTTTGGGCGATAGCGACGTGCAGGTGGCGGTTGGCGAGCGCACCGAATCGCAGTTGCTGATGCACTTGGTCATGACCGAATTCATGGTCAACGTGCCCGCCTCAGAGCAGGGCAATGCACGCTTCGAGCTGCACCACCGCGGGTCGATTCGGCGCACGGGGCTGGCGTGTCGGCAACGCGCTGGTACGCCGAACTTGCTGCCCAGGCTTGAGTCTGCGTTGACGCAGGATCAAGCCCTGCATCAAGCGTTGATGGCGCTGGACTTCAAGCGCCTGTGCATCGCACTGGACGGCCAGCAGTGGCACGTTCGGCTTGAACATATGGGCGGCAGCGAAGTGGTCAACCGCATGCCCGCGTTTCGTCGCTACATCGCCTTGAGCGGCGCGCAGCGAGGGGCTTTGTTCGATGTTCTTGCGGGGTTACACCGGGTGCTGGGCGCGCTCTGATTTTTGGCGACTTGGCATCAATACTGCTTCCACAGTCGGTACTACGTACTTGTTGCGCCTATATAGATAACATGTTAACTATTGGCCAACAAAAACAAGAAGCCACTGTGGAGTTGCCATGAGCACCTATCAATCTGCGCACACTGGATTGGACACCTGGACTCAGGATTTGCGAGCGGCCTGTGGCCATTTCGACACTGAACTGGCCTTCAACCGTTCGCTGTTCATCGGTGAAGTCTCCACGCTCTCCCGTGGTTGCCTCTCACTGGCCTCCCTGCGGACCAATGCCGGCCTGATCAAGCGCCCACGGCCCAACGCCGATCACGACATGGACCAGCATTGCTTCCTCGTCAGCCAGCGCAGCGGCTATTGCCAGATCACCCAGAACGACGAGGTCATCCAGTTGGCCCCCGGTGACATGCTGCTGATGGATTCCACCGGTTCAATCGAGATCAGCCCCTTCGGCCTGATTGAACATGCATCCCTGTCTCTTTCGCGCAACGCAGTGTGCAAACAGCTGGGCAACGCCTCGAAAACCTTCGGCAAGATCTCGTCGAGTAAAGCCTGTGGGCGGATGCTCCATGTGTTGATGGACCAACTGTGCAGGGAAGGGCTGGAAGGCCAGGATTCAGAGGAAGAGGCGCAGGCACTGCAGGCGGCCTTTGTCTCCTTGCTGGGCTCGGCGTTTGACGCGCATGACACCCAAGGTGACAGCACCGCCTCGTTGCACGGCAGCAACCTGCGCAGCTATGTGCAGAAAGTTATTGATGAGTCCCTGACCCAGCCGGGCCTGAGCCCCGTGGGCCTGGCCAATCGGCTGAACATCTCGGTGCGACACTTGTACCGCCTGTTTGAAGAACAGGACGACAGCGTCTGCCGCTACATCCAGCGGGCGCGGCTCAAGCGTAGCGCGGATGACCTGACCAACCCGTTCCTCAAGAGTGAGTCGATCACCTCGATTGCCTATAAGTGGGGCTTCACCGATTCGGCTCACTTCAGTCGCTCGTTCAAGAAGCAATTCGAGCTGTCGCCCAAGGACTTTCGTTCGACCCATCTGCAGCAAGCGGTCGGTGCGGCGTAGGTTGTCCATCGATCAATGAAAGCGCTCAGCCTGTCGGCCAGTAACATTTGTGCGGTGGCGGTCGAACACTTTGCCGATCATGGGTATGACGCCTCGTCGCTGAACGATATCGCGGTGGGAGCGGGTATGCGCAAGGCGTCGTTGTATGCGCACTTTGTGAGCAAGGATGCGTTGTTTCAGACGGTCTTCCAGATTGCCCTGGATCATGAACACCACTCTATCGTTGGTTGCTTTCAGGACGAGGTCGGTTACACGGGGATGCCGGGTTATTTGCACCTTGAGCGCTTGATCGGCCGCTATGAAGGCTCTGCGCATCTGCGCTTTCTGTTGCGTACGGCGTACTTTCCGCCGGCGCGGATTCGCAGCGTGATTACGGCGGGATTCGAGGGGTATCTGGCCTGCATACGCGAGGGTTTTCAGCATGCAGCGCGGAGTCGGTACAGCCGGGTAGAGCCCGAGGCGCTTGAGGTGTTTTGTGATGCCTATCTGGGGATTGTCGACAGCTTGCATGTAGAGTTGATTTATTCGACGGCTCAGGGGTACGTCAAACGGCTAGCGGCGTTGTCGCGGGTGTTCGGTGACTCACTGTCGATGCTCGAAAGGGCCGAGCGCTAGATCAACTGTGGGAGGGGGGGCAAGCCCCTCCCACAGTTGATTCGGTTTACAGATACCCAGAGGCTATTTCACCTCAGGTAACGTCGATCCGCCATCCACCACGAGGGTCTGGCCAGTGATGTAGGCGGCCAGGTCAGACGCCAGAAACAACATGGCTGCGGCAATATCTTCCGGGGCGCCGAGTCGTCCCAGAGGAACGCGGCTGGCGATGTCGGCGTTGACTTGTTCGTCGCCCAGATTGCCCATGGCCGGCGTGGCGATCATCCCTGGCTCGACGCCATTGACCCGCACTCCGTCGCAGGCCAACTCCAGCGCTGTGTTGCGGATAAAACCGTTGACCCCGGCTTTGGACGCCGCGTAGTGACTGAGGCCCGGATAGGCAACCCGTGGCCCGGTGACCGATGACGTGACCAACACACAGCCACCGCCCTGGCGCTGAAACATGGGCAAGGCGGCCTGGGTCAGCCAGAACAATGCGCAGAGGTTGACCGCCAGGGTGCGTTCCAGGACGGCGGGGGTGATCTGCGCGAAGGGTGTCAGCGGGAAATAGCCGGCGTTGTGCACCAGGACATCCAGGCGGCCCCAGTCCAGGTCTATGGTCCTGATACCGTCGAACACGGCAGCGGCGTCAGCCAGATCAAGTTCCATGGCTTCGACCTGACAGCCTCGCACGCGCAGCGCTTCGGCCAGCGCTTGGGCTTGCGCCAGGCGCAGGTCGGCGATCATCACGCGCGCGCCGCGCCAGGCAAACGCCTCGACAATGGCCTGGCCGATGCCTTGGGCGCCGCCGGTGACCAGCACGGTTTTTCCGCTGAAATTTAAATCTTCAGGCATGGGCGTTCTCCATATGGGCATAGGCCAGCGTCGGCACATCCACGATGCTCGAACCGCCGTCGGCGACCACGCTTGCGCCGGTGATGATTGAGGCGTCAGGGCTGGCGAGGAAGCGGCACACCTTGGCGATTTCGTCGGCGCTGGCGGGGCGGCGCAACGGTACGTCGGCGCATACGCGGACATAGGCTTGCTGCAACGTGTCGCCGTAAGCCTCCATCAAGGGCTGCATTTCCTGATCGGCCATCGGCGTGGTGACCCAGCCGGGGCACACCGCGTTCACCCGCACCCCACGCGGCCCGTAGTCCCGTGCCAGCGAGCGGTTAAGCCCGAGCAGCGCATGCTTGGCGGTGGTGTAGCCGCACACTTCAGGCCCGGCGGCCAGGGAGGCGATGGAGCCGAGCAGCACGATATTGCCGGCGCTTTCGATCAGCAGCGGCAGGCAAGCCCGGGCGCTATAAAACGCGCTGTCCAGGTTACTGCGCAACGCGGCTTCCCAACTGGCCGGGCTGGTTTGGCTGGCACTGCCCACGCCATGCCCACCGGCACACGCCAGCAATACATCAAGGCGGCCATGGCGCGCGCGAATCTGCGCGATAAAGCCTTTCCAGGTGTCCGGGCAGGCCGCATCGCCGACCAGGATCAGGCCACCGGTTTGGGCCGCCACCTGCTCCAACAGCTCGCGACGCCGGCCGATCAAGACTAGATTGGCCCCTTCGGCGGCGTACATCCTGGCGCAGGCGGCGCCGATGCCGGTGCCGGCGCCCGTGATGACGACGGTGCGTGGATCAGGCATCGGGATACTCCGTGCGGTTGAGTACCTGGCAGTAGGAACTGACCGGAAAGTTCGACAGCTCAGCAAAGGACGCGTCGGCATAACCGAAGATCTTGCCGTCGCTGCGGTGCTGTTGCAGGTCGATCAATACCAGGCCCAAGGTCGGGATGATCTTTTCGCGCCAGACAAACAGGTACAACTGGTCGGCGATCTTGTAGTAGTGGCAGCGGTCGGTATCGCACAGGCCTTGCTCCACGCCCTTGATGCATTGCCAGGCGTAGAACTGATCGTTCAGGTAGATGTGCTCGTAGACTTCGCTCGGGCTGTAGCGGTACAGGTTGCGCAAGCCGATCAGCTCCTGGGTCGGCGCGTGGGGGCAATGGCCGGGTTGCCAGGGTTGGTCCAGGCTGCCGTGCAGGAAATCCACCTCAACCGAGGTCAACGCTTTGCCGGCCAGGGCGCGGCTGTAGAGGCCTTCTTCGGTGTGCTCGCGGCGCGGCATTCGGCCGATCACGGCGGTGAACGACGACGTGGCGGTGTCCAGCACCAGGCTGATCGACCACGCCTGGCCGGCTTCGTGTTTGATGAAATCGACCAGGTACAGCCCCGGTCGCACCGATGTAGCGCGGTACGCGGCCGAACCGCTGGAGTGGCCGTCGGCGGCGTGCCAGTGCAGCGCGTCGGCTTCAAAGCGATGCTCGATCTGCCAGCCGTTGGCAAAGTGCAGGGTGAAGGTTTTGCCGTTGAGGTCGGCGAGGTTGGGCAGGATGAACGCTGCGGGGGCGAAACCGTCGGCGAGGGCGCCTACGGTGATCCAGTCGGATGGGGTGGTCATTGCATGGCTCCGGTGGGTTGAATGGACAACCCGGAGCATGAGGTGGAGCAGGGCGCGCGCCTATCAACCGAAGGGTTGAGCCCGCTACAGAAACAGCGCCGCCACCAGTTCGGTGCGGCTGCTCACGCCCGCCTTGCGGAACAGGTGGATCAGGTGGGTCTTGATGGTGGGCAGGCCCACGTCCAGTTCCAGGGCCAGTTGCTTGTTGCTCGCGCCTTGACGCAATAACCACGCGATCTGGCGCTCCTTGGGCGTGAAGGCGGCGAATGCATCCTCACAGGGCTGCATATTGGCCACTGCCATTTGCAGCAGGGCCTGCAAGGCAGTGAGCTGCGCCAATTGGTCGGGGGTGAAGGCGCCTTGTTCGGCAGTGCGCAGTAACGAGATGGCCGCCTGGGGTTGGTCGGCGCGATGGGCAACGATCTCCACCACATCGATTACACCGTAGCGCTGCAGGAAGTCGCGATAGCGGCGGCTGTCACGCTGGGGTTGGCGGGCCATGGCCAAACCCAGCGGCACCACGGCCAGCCCGGTGGACAGGCAATTGCGCGGCTGCAACGGGTCGAATTGCCGGTAGTTGTCCAGGTAGTCGCGGTGCATCTCGCCACTCATGCCTTGCAGTTGGAAATCGCGGGCTTGGAGTTGGCGGTCGACACAATAAAACGCGGCCTGGCTGGCGGGGACGAGCTGGGTGAAAGCCTGCAGGCAATGGCCGGCGACTTCCTGAGCGGGGATGGCGTGCATGGTCGGTCACCTGCGCCGGAGAAAATGCTGCCGACCGAAGCCGGCAGGCAGAACCATCAAACAACCGCGAAATAGTGCTTCACAAAGCTCTCGCTCTCAATCTCCCACAGCACCGGCGTGCCCTTGGTCACGAACCAGCTGTCGCCGGCTTTGTAACGGCTGCTCTGGCCGGTGCTTTCATCGGTCAATACCACTTCGCCGGTGACCACGGTGGCCTGTTCGGCAAACGGATAGACCATGCGGAACTTGCCTTGGGTGGTGCCGAAATAGGCACTGCAGACCGGGTCGGTCGGTGCGCCAAAGGTCATTTTGCCGAAGGCGTTGACTTCACCTTCGAGGATCTCGGAACCAAGGTCGGCGACGGTGCCCCAGGCATCGAGGTCCGATAATTGGATGTCTTTCTTGAGCGTCGTAACGGGCATGGCAGTTCTCCTGAGAATGAAACGGTGGGCATCAACGGCGACCGTTGAAGTAACCCGACAGTTGATGAAGGCTTTTACCGGCGGTCAGCAGCAGTGGGCGGATATGGTCCTTGCCCAGGATCTGCGCATGCTTGACCGAGCTGATCAGGTCATAGCGCGATGAACCCTCGCTCATGCCTTCGGCCAGGACCTTGCAGATGATGTGGCTGGGCGTGACGCCAAAGCCGGCGTAACCCTGCACATAGAAGGCGTTGGGGCGACCATTGAGGGTGCCGATCTGCGGAAACAGGTTGGCCCCGGTCGCCATCGGCCCGCCCCACGCCAGGTCGATCTTCACGTCCTTGAGGTACGGGAAAATCTTCAGCATCAGGTTGCGGTTCCAGGCCTTGAGGTCCTGCGGGATGTGCTCGACAAACGGCGTGGCGGCACCGAACAGCAGGCGGTTTTCATTGGTGACGCGGTAGTAGTCGATCACCGGCCGAATATCGCTGTAGGCGCCGCGTATCGGGCTGATGCGATGGATCATCTCGTCCGACAACGGTTCGGTCATCAACTGAAAGGCGTAGGTGTTAACGGTCGTCTTGTGCAGTTCGGGTTCGAGCTTGTTGAGGAAACTGTCGCAGGCCCACAGCAACTTGGACGCCTTGACCGAGCCGCGGCCGGTGCGCACGGTGATGCGCTCGCCATAACTGACGTCCAGGGCCGGGCTGTGTTCGAAGATGCGCACGCCATGGCCGGCCAGTGCCTTGGCTTCGCCCAGCAGCAGGTTGAGCGAATGCACGTGGCCGCCGCCCATGTGCAGCAGCGCGCTGGTATAGGCGTCGGACCCGATGATCTGCTTGACCTCGGACCCTGCCATAAAGCGGATTTCGTCTTTGGTATTGATCGACTTGAAGTCTTTCTCCCAGGCGCGCAGGGTTTTTTCCTGGCGGGCGTTGAAGCCCATATAGCCGTAGCCGTGGCAGAAGTCGGCGTCAATCGAATATTTGGCGATGCGGTCCTTGATGATCCCGGCGCCCAGTTCGCTGATTTCAAAAATCTGGCGCAGGCCTTCGTCGCCTACTTGTTGCTTGATCTTCTCCAAGTCATGGCCGCCCCCCGCCATGATCTGCCCGCCGTTGCGACCCGTGCCACCAAAGCCCAGGTAGCGCGCTTCCAGCACCACAATATTGGTGATGCCTTTTTCAGCGAGTTCCAGCGCGGTGTTGATGCCGGAGAAACCGCCGCCAATCACTACCACATCCGCTTCCACGTCCTGTTCGAGGGTTGGGAAACTGAGGTTGTATTTTTTGGTTGCCGAGTAGTAGGTCGGCGTTTCGATATTGATCATGGCGCAGCCTGGAAAAGTGAAAGGGAACTCACTGCAGAGCCGACAAGAAGCTCTGTGCCTGTTGGGGTCTATTAACTGCCTTCCGAGCGGTAGGTGTCTTGATTCTGTGTGCCGTCGGTCTTGACCCTGGCTGCCACTGTCCACCCTGGAGCCGGCAAGGCGGTAAAGCGGCACACGGTGATCAGTCGCGGGTGCTAGAATGTTGTTAATCTGTTAACTAATTGCGACGCCTGCACCCATGCCCAAACCGCGCCAATCCCTGACCCTTACTTTGCTCCAAGCGCGTGAAGCCGCCATGGGGTTTTTTCGTCCTTCGCTTAACCAACACGGTTTGACCGAGCAGCAATGGCGGGTCATTCGCATCCTGAGCCAGCACGATGAGCTGGAGATTAATCGTCTGGCGGAGCTTGCGTGCATCCTCAAACCGAGCATGACCGGTGTGCTGGTTCGTATGGAGGCCGCGGGCATGGTTGAGCGGCGCAAGGCGCAGCAGGACCAACGGCGTGTGCTGGTGCGGTTGGCCGACAAAGGTCAGGCGTGTTTTGCCTCGATGAGTCAGTGCATGGAGGCGAATTATCAGCGCTTGCAGGCGGGCTTTGGTGAGGAGAAGTTGCAGACGTTGCTGGCGTTGCTCAATGAGCTGAAGACGCTCAAGCGTTGATAGGGCTAACCCGGCGTCCTGCCGGGTTGCCCACGGATTCAAGCCTGCGTTCGGCCAGCGTGTTTGCCGGCAAAGCCAAAGCAAACGCGAATACCGCAGCGTCAGTAGATAGCACCGGCAGTGCTTGTGGGCGCCGGTGCATCTTTGAAGGCCGCCGCGAGGCTTTGCAATCCGCGCATCAGCACGGTGGTGTCGACGCCCACTGCGACGAACGCCGCGCCCAGTTCGATGTAACGCCGCGCCAAGGCCTGGTCGGCGCTGAGGATGCCGGCGGCCTTGCCAGCACTGCGGATACGGGCGATGGCGTGTTCAATCGCCGCCTGCACGTCAGGATGGCCGGGGTTGCCGCGAAAACCCATCGAGGCGCTCAGGTCCGCCGGGCCGATAAACACACCATCCACGCCCTCTACCGCCGCAATCGCATCCAGGTTGGCCAGGCCTTCACGGCTTTCGATCTGCACCAGCAAGCACATCTGCTCGTCGGCTTTGTCGAGGTAATCGGGGATGCTGTTCCAGCGCGACGCCCGTGCCAGCGCGCTGCCGACGCCGCGCACGCCGTTGGGCGGGTAGTGGATCGCCTTGACCAGTTCCCGTGCCTGCGCTGCGCTTTCCACCATGGGCACCAGCAAGGTTTGTACGCCGATATCGAGCACTTGTTTGATCAGCGCGGTGTCACCGATGACCGGGCGGATCACCGGGTGGCTGGGGTAGGGCGCCACGGCCTGGAGCTGGCCGAGCATGCCGCGCAGGTCGTTGGGCGCGTGTTCGCCGTCGATCAGCAGCCAGTCAAACCCGGCGTTGGCGGCCAGTTCTGCGCAATAGGCATCGGATAAACCCAACCACAGGCCGATCTGGGCCTCACCGCTGTGCAGGCGTTGCTTGAAGGTGTTGATAGGCATGTCCATCGAGCGATCTCCTGTTAAACGAAGCGGCAGGCAATCGAGCCAAGCATGTCGTAGTCGACATGAAAGGTATCGCCAGGGTTGGCCGCCACCGGCCGAGTGAAGGAACCGCCGAGGATGATTTGCCCAGGTTGCAGGGTCACGTCATACGCGGCGAGTTTATTGGCGAGCCAGGCCACGCCCTTGGCCGGGTGATTGAGCACGGCGGCCGATACGCCGGATTCTTCGATCACGCCATTGCGGTAGAGCACTGCCGGCACTTTGCGCAGGTCGATTTCAGTGGGGCGCACGGCGCGTCCGCCCATGACCACGCCCGCGTTGGCGGCATTGTCGGAGATGGTGTCAAACACCTTGCGGGTGGCGTTGGTGTGCGGGTCGACCTGTTGGATACGCGCGTCGATGATCTCCAGCGCCGGGATCACCCACTCGGTGGCGTCCAGCACATCGAACACCGTCACATTCGGGCCTTTAAGCGGTTTGCCCAGGATGAACGCCAACTCCACCTCGACCCTCGGCACGATAAAGCGCTCGAAGGGGATGTCGGTGCCTTCATCGAAGAACATGTCATCGAGCAGCGCGCCGTAATCCGGCTCGGTGATGTTGGACGACACTTGCATGGCGCGGGAGGTCAGGCCGATCTTGTGGCCGACCAGCTTGCGCCCGTCCTTGATCTTTTGGGCGACCCAGGCGCGCTGGATGGCGTAGGCGTCTTCGATCGTGATCGTCGGGTGCTCCAGGGAAAACTGGCGCACCTGTTCCCGTGACCTTTCGGCCTGGTCAAGACGGGCGGCGGCTTGCTGGATGAGCTGTTGATCAAGCATGACAAGGGTCTCTCAGTGAGGGTTGACGATGGCGGCCTGGGTGCGCAGCACCAGCAGGCCACCGAGTGCAATAAGCAGCGCCAGGGCGTAAAGGGCCAGGCTGGCGCTGTGGGTGGTGTCGCGCATCCAGCCAATCAGATAGGGCGCAAAGAAAGACGCGATGCTGCCGAAGGAACTGATCAAGGCGATGCCGGCGGCCTGAGTGGTGTTGGAGAGAAACGCCGGAGGTAACTGCCAGAACATCGGCAATGCCGCGCTGGCGCCCATGCCGGCGAGGATCAGGCCGCTCAGCACCAGGGTCGGGTTGGCTGGAGCGAGCCCGGCGATGGCAATACCGGCAGCCGCCATCAGCAACGGCACGCACAGGTGCCAGCGGCGTTCACGCTGGCGATCCGACGAACGCCCGCAGCCGATCATGAAAAAGCAACCCGCCAGATACGGCACTGCACTGAGCAGTCCGACCTTGCCGTCGCTGCCGACCCCGGCGCCGTGGATCAGTGTTGGCATCCAGAACGCCAGGGTGTTGACCGCCAGCATCACCGCGAAATACACCGCCACCAACAGCCAGACTTGCGGGTTACGCAGAATCGCGGAGAACGAGGTGATCGATTTGCGCTGTTCTTCCTTCGTCAGTTGTTCGCGCAGTTGTTGCTTCTGCGCGGGCGTCAGCCAGGTAACGGTCTCGAAACTGTCCGGCAGGCACTTGAGCACCACCAGCCCGAGCAGGATGACCGGCGCGCCCTCGATGACAAACATCCACTGCCAGCCGCGCAGGCTGCCCAGGTCATGGAAGTGCTCAAGAATGCCGCCCGACAGTGGCCCTCCAATCACCCCGGCCATGGGCACCGCAATCGCAAATAAGGCGGTGACTTGCGCACGCCGACCAGCCGGGTACCAACGGTTGAGGAACACCAGGATGCCTGGGAAGAAACCCGCCTCGGCCACTCCGAGCAAAAAGCGCAGCACATAGAAGCCCGTGGCGCTGTCGACCATGAACATGCAGGTCGACAGCGCGCCCCACACCACCATCAACGTGGCGATCCAGCGCCTGGGACCCACACGGTCCAGGGCCATGTTGCTCGGTACGCCGAACAGCGCGTAAGCGACAAAGAACAGACCGGCGCCGAAGCCGTAGACCGTGTCGCTGAAATTCAGGTCGGCGCTCATTTGCATCTTGGCGAAGCCGATGTTGATGCGGTCGAGGTGGGCAAAGAGGTAGCAGATCAACAACAGCGGCATCAGCCGCCAGGTGATGGTGCTGTGGGTGCGGTCGCGGGCGACGCTGCCGAGGCTGTCGGCGATATTGGCTGTGCTCATGGTTTTATACTTTTTGTCTGAGAAGGCCGATGGAGTGAACGGGCAGGGCGTGCTAGCCCAGCTGGGCCTTGAGGAAGGCGTGCACGTTGTTCTGCTTGAAGTTGAGCTGCTCGTGCAGCTCGATCATTTCAAACGACAGGGCCAGCAGGCGTTGGGCCTGAAGCTCGGCAAAGTGCGCGGTGATCACCTCGAAGAGGTGTTCGGCGACTTGCTGACGGGTCGCCAGGTCGCGGCCATGGCCGACCTTGAGCGTCATGTGCACGAAGGCGTAGTCGTGCTTGCCGTCGGCCATGCGCCAGGTATCCAGGCGCACGCCACGGCTGCGGATGCCGCCCAGCGGGAACACACCGCTGTCGCCCAGGGTGGCATGGACTTTTTCAAACAGGCCAGGCAAATCCGCCTGCTGCTCGATGTTGTCGGTGTATTCAGCGATGAAGTGGGGCATGGACGGCTCCTTCAGACCGCGCGGGGACACCGTGCGGCCATACGGTCAAACGGGGAAAATGGCGTTGATCTGCCCGGTGCCGGAGCTGCCGAACGGGGCGGTGATGATTTCGGCAGGCTTGTCGTAATCCGGCCCGCCGAGTAACCCGAGAAGCATCGCGGTGTCGTGCATCTTGCCTTCGCCGAAGCAGTGTTCGGCGTAGTCCGGAAGCATCGCGCAGAACTCTTTCCAGCGGCCTTGGCGCCAGAGCTCCACCACATGCAGGTCGACCTGTTTGTCGAACTCGCGCGTCCAGTTATGGATATTGGCTTCGGCATTACGGTCGTCGGAGAACCGGTGCGACAGTGAGCCGGAAGCCAGCACCACGACTTTGCGGTCGCTCTTCTCGATGGCCCGGCGCACGGCGGCGCCGAACGTGAAGCTGTCTTGCAGGCGATGCCAGGCACACCAGGCGGCAATCGATACCACATTGAATTTCTGCGAGTCCGGTACGCCCATGTGCATGTAGCGCATCGGTACCAGGGTGCCGTATTCCAGCTCCAGGCTGGGGATGTTGTGGGCCAGGGTACGCACGTCGGCCGCATTGGCCTCGGCGGCGATCAACTCGCCAAGTTCCGGGCAGCCTGGGTATTCGTAGTCCATGTTCTTGATGAAGTGCGGCAGCTCGTTACTGGTGTAGGTGCCCTTGAAGTGCTCACCGCTGTTGACGTGATAGGCGCTGTTGACCAGCCAGTGCACGTCAAACACTACGGCGGTATCGGCGCCCAGTTCGCGGGCGCGGCGGCCGATCTCTTTGTGACCGGCAATCGCTGCTTCACGGCAGCCATGGTGCTTGCCGGGCAGCTCCGATAAATACATCGAGGGAACGTGGCAGATTTTCGCCGCCAGGACGACTTCGCCCATGATGATTCTCCTGAAATTATTGTTGTTGTCTTAGGGGGCTGGTGTGACTCAAATGCCCCAGCGTGGAATGTGATGGCTGCCCATCGAGATGCACACATTCTTGATCTCGGCGAACACTTCGAAGCTGTACTGGCCGCCTTCACGGCCGGTGCCGGAGCCTTTCACGCCGCCGAACGGCTGACGCAGGTCGCGCACGTTCTGGCTGTTGATGAACACCATCCCGGCTTCGATGCCATAGGCCAGACGATGCGCCTTGCCGATGTCCTGGGTCCAGATGTACGACGCCAGGCCATAGTCGGTTTCGTTGGCCAGTTTGAGGGCCTCGGCTTCGTCCTTGAAGGGAATGAGGCACACCACCGGGCCGAAGATTTCTTCCTGGGCAATACGCATGTTGTTGTTCACGTCAGCGAACACCGTCGGTTGGATGAACTGGCCTTTGCTCAAGTGCGCCGGCAAGTTGGCCGGACGTTCGAGGCCGCCGGCGAGGAGGGTGGCGCCTTCTTCGAGGCCGATCTTGATGTAGCCGGTAACCTTGTCGTAGTGGGCCTGAGTGATCATCGAGCCGACCTGGGTTTTCGGGTCTTGCGGGTCGCCGACGATCAAGCGTTTGGCGCGCGAAGCAAACTCGGCGACGAACTGCGGATAGACGCTTTCCTGGATAAAGATGCGGCTGCCGGCGGTGCAGCGCTCGCCATTGAGGGAGAAGATCGTGAACAGGGCGGCATCGAGGGCGCGTTCCAGGTCGGCATCTTCAAAGATCAGCACCGGCGACTTGCCGCCCAGTTCCATGGAGTACTTTTTCAGGCCGGCGGTCTGCATGATTTTCTTGCCGGTGGCGGTGCCGCCGGTGAAGGAAATCGCGCGCACGTCCGGGTGACGCACCAACGCATCACCCGCCGTTGCGCCATAGCCTTGGATCACGTTCAAGACGCCGTTGGGGATGCCGGCTTCGACGGCCAGGCGCCCCAGTTCGTTAGCGGTCAATGGCGACAATTCAGACATTTTCAGCACGGCAGTATTACCCAGCGCCAGGCACGGCGCGGTCTTCCAGGTAGCCGTCATGAACGGCACGTTCCACGGCGAGACCAGCGCGCACACACCCACTGGCTGGTACAGGGTGTAATTGAGCATCTGGTCATCGACCGGGTAGCTGTGCCCGTCCATGCGGGTGCAGACTTCGGCGAAGAAATCGAAGTTGTGCGAGGCGCGGGGGATCAGCACGTTTTTGGTCTGGTGAATCGGCAGGCCGGTGTCGAGGGTTTCCAGTTCGGCCAGGTGCGGCACGTTCTGTTCGATCAGTTCGCCCAGCTTGCGCATCAAGCGCGCACGCTCTTTGGCCGGTGTGCCAGCCCATTTGGGAAAGGCTTCCTTGGCGGCGGCCACAGCTTGCGCGACTTCCTCGGCACCGCCGCTGGCGACTTCGCCGATGGCTTCACCGGTGGCTGGGTTGTAGTTGACGAACACGTCTTTACTTTCGACCTCACGGCCGTTGATCCAATGTTTGATCATGCTGCTCAAGCCTCTTTACGGGCGTTGAAGAACGCCGCTTCGCTGACAATTCGATTGACCAGGCGGCCGACGCCTTCGACTTCCACGATCACTTCATCACCGGGCACCACGTCGGCCAGGCCTTCCGGCGTGCCGGTGGCGATCATGTCGCCGGGCTGCAAGGTCATGAAGCTGGACAGGTATTCGATCAGGTAGGGGATGTCGAAAATCATGTCTCTGGTACTGCCTTCCTGGCGCAGTTCACCGTTGATCCACGTGCGCAGGGTCAGGTTGCTCGGGTCCGGCACATCGGCCACATCGACGATCCACGGGCCGACAGGCGTGGTGGCGTCGCGGTTTTTCACCCGCAGGTTGGGGCGGTAGTAGTTTTCCAGGTAGTCGCGAATCGCGTAGTCGTTGCACACCGTGTAGCCCGCCACGTAGTCCAGGGCGTCTTCGCGCTTGACGTTGCGCGCGGGCTTGCCAATGACGGCCACCAGCTCGCACTCGTAGTGCATGTAGGCGACGTTGTCCGGGCGCCATGTCACTTGGTTGTGACCGGTGTAAGTGCCTGGAGATTTAATGAAGGCCAGCGGCTCGGTCGGCGGCGTGAACGCCAGCTCGGCGGCGTGATCGGCATAGTTCAGGCCCAGGGCAAACATGCTGCCTGTGGCCGGTGGCAGCCATTGCACTTGATGTTCGGCCAGCAGGCGGCCATCGGCCAGGCGCACGGCGTTGTGGTCTTCGACATGGGCGAGGTGCACTTCGCCTTCAAACTGGATACGGGCGTGTTTCATGGAAGCTCCTGTTACTCGGCCACGACGTGGTTGACGAGGCGGCCCAAACCGCTGATTTCGACTTCGACGGTGTCACCCTGCAGCACATCCACGCGACCTTCCGGAGTGCCAGTGATCAACACATCGCCAGCGTGCAGGGTCATGAACTCGCTGATTTCGGCGATGAGCAAAGGAATGTTGCGCACGAAGTTAGCCGTGGTGTTTTGCTGGCGAATCTCGCCGTTGACGTACAGCGTGATCGCCAGGCTGTGCGGGTCTGTGACTTGAGCGGTAGGGATCAATTCGGGCCCGACGGAACAGAAGCCATCCCGGCATTTGGCTTTGACGGCGGGGCGGTAGTAGCTGTCTTCCGGCAGGCTGAATTCATTGATGACGGTGAATCCGGCAACGTAATCGAGTGCGTCGCCCTGGCTGACGCGGCTGGCGCTCTTGCCCATCACCACGCCCAGGGCGGGGCCGGGTTGCAGACGCTCGCCCTGGCCTGGATGCACCACCGCTGCACCGTGCTGATTGCGCGTATTGGGCGTCTTGATAAACAGCACCGGTTTGACCGGCGGCTTCTGATATGGCGGCTGTTCGAATTCGGCGAGGCGCTGTTTCAGCAGCCCTTGGTAGTTGAGCGCCACACCGAAAAGAGTGCCGGTCGCGACGTCATGCAAGGCATGGCTCATGCTTTCTCCTGGCAGAGCCATGGGAAGGCTCTGAATATTGTTAATGTATTAATAGTTATAATTAAGATGTTAACTATCGTCAAGCGTGGCAGACTGTTCTCGCGGTGGTTGCGCTGCCCAAATCGGTGCAGGATGAGCGTGGCAGCACCCCGGCAATCAGAATAAAAATGAGTAGCGTGCGATGACCGACCGACAACCCATTCCCAACATCAACATTGGCCAGGTGTACGACCAGCGCTACAGCGACGCGCAGGTCCACTACGACCGGCTGGCCAACCTTGCGGGTTTCTTCGGGCGCAATATGCCGATCCACCGGCACGACCGGTTCTTCCAGGTTCACTACGTGAAAAGCGGTACGGTGCGGGTGTATCTGGACGACCAGCAATACGTCGAGTCGGGGCCGATGTTCTTTCTCACGCCGCCCACGGTGCCGCACTCCTTTGTGACCGAGGCCGACAGTGACGGGCATGTGTTGACGGTGCGCCAGCAACTGGTCTGGCAACTGATCGATGCTGATTCCAGCCTGGCGCCGGCGGGCGCGCAACTCCCGGCCGCGTGCGTGGCGCTGGCGCAGTTGGGCCTGCATGACGCGAGTGAGGTCCGTCGATTGGATTTTCTGTTCGAGGAACTCAGTGCAGAGGTCGAGGCCCAGCGCCCAGGCCACAGTGCGGCCCTGGACAGCCTGACGCGCTTGATCATGATCAGCCTGTTGCGGCTGTGCTCCCACTCGCTGAAAGCCACGCCTGCGCGGCACGAAGACTTGAGGATTTTCCACCGTTTCAACGAGCTGATCGAAGCGCACTACCAGCAACACTGGCCCTTGTCCCGGTATGCGCAAGGCATCGGGGTGACCGAGGCGCGACTCAACGATGTGTGCCGGCGCATCGCCGACCTGCCGTCCAAGCGCCTGATCCTGGAGCGGCTCATGCAGGAGGCCAAGCGGCTGCTGATGTTCACGGGCAGCTCCGCCAACGAGATCTGCTACCAGCTCGGCTTCAAGGACCCGGCCTACTTCAGTCGGTTTTTCCAGCGCTACGCACAGCTCACTCCGGGGGAGTACCGCCAGCGACAATTGGGGCTGCGTTGAGACAGGCATGGGGAACTGCGCCTTGATCTTGTTGATCTTGTACGGATCAGCATGACCAGCGCAGCGGTGCGACAGAATGGCTTTTACACGGAACCGATTGCACTTTTCACAGGCTTGCGCGCGGCTTGCACGGACAGGCCGGCGACACTAAGCTGCCGACTCGCCCCCTCAAGTGGTGCCGATATGGCCAACCCCCGACCTTCGCTGACCCTGACCTTGCTGCAAGCCCGTGAAGCCGCAATGGCTTTTTTCCGACCCGCCCTGAACCAGCACGAACTGACTGAACAACAGTGGCGCGTCATTCGCATACTGCGCCAGCAGGGGGAACTTGAAAGCCATCAACTCGCCCAGCAGGCATGCATTCTCAAACCGAGCATGACTGGCGTGCTGAGTCGCCTGGAGCGTGACGGCCTGGTGCGTCGGCAGAAGTCCAGCCAGGATCAGCGCCGCGTGTTCGTCGCCCTCACCGAACGCGGCCAGCAGTGCTTCGTTTCCATGAGTGAAGGCATGGAAAGCAACTACCAGAAAATCGAGGAACAGTTTGGCGCGGAAAAAATGGAGCAACTGCTGGGTTTGCTCAACGAGCTGAAAAACATAAAGCCTTGATGGGCTAAATTTAGTTAATAAGTGAATGTGTTCGCCCCGCGCAGCACCGATCGCTATCCGTTTTCGGCACAAATGTGCCGCATCACCTGAGTTCGGAATGGAACTTGCCTTGTACCTGACCGGTAAGCCTTGCAACTGAAAAAGGTTGGGTCAATGAACAACAATAATGTGCTGATGCCTGAGGCCGCGGTGGTTGCCCGAGGGGCGCCAGCGCTCCAACGTTTTCTGACCCGCGATATCGACGAGCACGCTCGCAATATGCACGGCTGGCAGGTTCGCTACGATCAAGTGTCTGCGGGGGCCTTTGAAGGGGAGTTGGTGGCGTTCCGGTCGGACTGGATGCAATTGGCCCGCGACCGCTCTAATCAGGCCATGATCAAAAGTGGCATGGCGTGGAAAGGCGCGATCACTTTCAGCATCCCCTTGAGTGCCGATGGCCCGGTGTATTGCTCGGGGCATCCGATCCATGAGCCAAGCCTGTTGGTCGCCCACGGTGAGCATCTTCCTGAGTTGCACACTCCCCAACACCTGGATTTGCTCAGTGTGGCCATTGACGAGCACGTCCTTGAGCATGTGCTGGAGCGTCAGGGCAGCCACTTTCGAATTACCGATCTTCCCAAGTGTTACCGCTTGGGTGACTCGTCTGTGCAGGCTGAACTCGCGGCGCTGTTCGAGGCACTTTCCGGCTCCGAGCAAGCGCGGGATGCGTTGCTGGGACACGATTCGATCCGCCGTGGCCTGCGGGATTCGGTGATGCTGCACGTGCTTGAGCTGATTGCGCCGGATCACGCGCCACCGCTCAACCCTACCGCGCGCAAAAGGATGGTCGACCGCGCACGGGAATACGCGCTGAGTCACCTCGACGAGCCGTTGTCGATCCTCGACCTGTGTAACCACATCGGCGCCAGCCGGCGCAAACTCCAATATTGTTTCCAGGAAACCCTGGGGATCAATCCGGTGGCGTATTTGCGTGCGTTGCGCCTCAATGCAGTGCGTCGTGAACTGCGAATGAGCACCCAATCCCTGAACGTACAGGACGTCGCGGCACGCTGGGGGTTCTGGCATTTGAGCCGGTTCTCCGGTGACTATCGCACCCTGTTTGGTGAAACCCCTTCACAGACCCTGCGCCGTACGCAACTCTGCTGAAAACGGATAACCCGCCCACGGCGCTGCTGCCTAGGATGACCCACACCACTTGCTGGGAGGGGCATTCGATGAGCAATAACAATAACGCAAGCGCTGCACGCAAGACGTTGTTCACCCTGGGGCTGCTCGGTTGCTGCGCCGGCGTCCAGGCAACCGAGAACGGCGCGCCGACCACGGCGGTCGGCGTGTATGACTTCGGCGCGGGGATGATGCCACCGGCCACGCCGTTCGGCACCATCGGGCTGCGTACGGCGTTCTACTCGGCCAATGTGCAGAAGGACCGCAACGGCCGTTCGATCGACAACCACTTCTCGCTGGACGTCTTGTCGATTGGCGTCGCCTATATGCGCATGACTGATCACACTGTACTGGGCGCCCACTATGGGTTTGGCGTGGTGGTGCCGTTTTTCAAGATGGACGCTTCCGTCAAGGTGCCGACCCCCATTGGGCCGCTGAGCCTGGAGGCTGATCCGTTTCGACTGGCCGATGTGCAATTCCTGCCGGTGATCCTGCAATGGAACCCATCGCCGAATCTGTTCATCAACACCCAATTGCAGATCCAGGCGCCTACCGGTGACTACGACAAGAACCGTCTGGTTTCCCCCGGTCTCAATCACTGGACGTTCTCGCCGATCGTCAACGCCACCTACCTCACCGACAGTGGCTTCGAGGTTTCCTCAAGCTTTGAAGTCGACGTCAACACCCGCAACCCCGCAACCGATTACAAAAATGGTGTCGAGTACCGCCACGAGTTTGCCGTGGGCCAGCACATCGGCCCGTGGACGTTGGGCCTGGGTGGTTATTACTACCGCCAGTTCAGCGATGACGATGCGCCAGGGTTGCAGACTGGCAACCGAGCGCGGGTGCTGGCAGTGGGGCCAGCGGTGAGTTACTTCAAGCCGGGCCTGCCACCGGTCTGGCTGCATGCCTACAAGGAAACCGACGCGCGCAACCGTGCCGAGGGTTACACCGTGGCGCTGCGCATTTCTCAAAGCTTTTAAGGGGCTGGCCATGAATCCATCACGTTCTGAGTACGCACCACCCCGGCAAGCCAGCGGTCGTCGTGAAGGGTTGGTGCTGATGCTCGGCAGCAGCCTGACGATCATGGGCGCGGTCATGGTTGCGCCGATCCTGCCCAAGCTTGGCGCCACGTTTGGTCCGCTGGAGCCGCGCGCCGACTTGCTGGTGCCCTTGGCGGTCACCGGGCCGGCGCTGGCGATTGCACTGTGCGCGCCGTTGGCCGGCTGGTTGGCCGACCGGGTCGGGCGCAAGGCGTTGCTGGTTATCGCGACCTTGTTATACGCCGTGCTCGGCGCCTTGCCGGCACTGCTGGATAACTTGCAGGCCATCGTGGGCGTGCGCCTGTTGTTCGGCTGCGCCGAAGCCGCCGTGATGACCTGTTGCGCCACCTTGATTGCCGACTATTGGCACGGTGAGGAACGGCTGCGCTACATCAATCGGCAGGTAGTAACCATCGGCCTGGTGGGCTCGCTGTTCTTTGTGGTGGGCGGCGCGCTGGGCGAGCATTCCTGGCGCCTGCCGTTCCTGCTGTACCTGCTGCCATTGCTGTTGGTGCCGCTGATGATGAAGGTGCTGTGGGAACCGGCTAGCCGCCCGCAGTCCCTCGACGAACCCGAGCCGGGCAGGGTAGCCGTGGTGCCGTTGGTACTGGGTTATCTGCTGATTCTCAGCGGGATGGTCCTGAGTTTTATCGTGCCGATCCAGGCCCCGATTCTGCTGGTCGGCCTGGGAGTGACCTCTAGCACGCTGATCGGGCTGTCGGCGGGCTTGGGTTTGCTCGCGACCCTGGGCGGTTCGCTGGCCTGGCCATTGCTGCGTCGACGCTTCGGCATCGTCGGTTGCAACGCGCTGTTGCTGGCTCTGCTGGGGTTGGGGCTGTGGCTGCTGATGCGCGGGCAAAGCTACATCGCGGTGCTGGTGGCGGTGCTGATTCACGGCCTGGGCGCCGGGCTGCTGGTGCCCAACGTGATGGCGCCGGTGATGAATGCCCTGAGTGCCCGGACGCGCGGGCGCGGCCTGGGCGGGTTCACGGCTTGCCTGTATTTCGGCCAATTTGTCAGCCCGCTGGTGGTGGCGCTGCTCAGTGTCTACGCCGGTGACCTGCGCACCTCCATCCAGTGGCTGGCGCTGGTCAGCTTTGCCTCGGCGGCGATCTGGGCGCTGGCAGGCCTGCACGCCCGACGTAAAGGGGCTCCGGGTGCCTTCCGGTCAAGTCATTCGTAACTAAAAGGAGATAAACATGAACATCCAGAATCTGTTGGACAGCGAGGATGCCACCGGCCTGGCCGAGTGGGTCCGCCGTGGCGAAGTGCACCCCGGCGAGTTGCTTGAAGCGGTGATTGACCGGATTGAGTGGGTCGAGCCGCAGCTCAATGCCGTGGCCGAACGGCTGTACACGTCGGCCCGTGAAGCTGCACGCACCGTGCAGCCCGGCCACGGCGTATTCGCGGGCGTACCGACCTTGATCAAAGACTTGTTTTCGCCGGTCAACGGCGCGGCGATGACCAACGGTTCCCAGGCACTGGGAGGGTTTCGCGCAGATTTTGAGGCCGAACTGGTGACCCGTTTGCGCCGTGCCGGTTGCGTGATTGCCGGCACCAGTACCTCGCCCGAATTCGGCACGTCGTACTCCACAGAGTCCACGCGCTTTGGCGCCACACGCAACCCCTGGAACACCGGCCACAGTGCGGGCGGCTCCAGCGGTGGCGCGGCCGCCTTGGTGGCGGCGCGTGTCGTCCCGTTTGCCCATGGCAACGACGGCGGCGGCTCCTTGCGCGTGCCGGCGTCCTGCTGCGGGGTGTTTGGCCTCAAGCCCAGTCGCGGGTTGTTGCCATCAGGGCCGATGGTCGGCGAAGGCTGGGCCGGCATGGGCACGCCCCATGGGATCACCTTGTCGGTACGTGACAGCGCCGCCTTGTTGGATGCAACGACCGGGATCGACCTCGGCGCACCCTATGCCGCACCGGTGCAGGTGCAGCCCTATGTTTCGGCGTTACAGCGCGACCCAAGGCCGCTGCGCATCGCACTGGTGGAGCAACTCGGGCCTTGGCCGACGTCCAGCGAAGCGCTGGCATCGGTGCAGGAGGCCGCCAGATTGTGCCAATCCCTGGGCCATCGGGTTGAGCCGGTGAAGTTGCCGGTGTCACTGCCGGAATTTCTCGATCAGGTCTTCACCATCATTGGCGCCAGTACCCGTCACTATCTCGACGTGCTGGGACAGATGCGCGGCTTTGCGGTGCAGCCCGAGGAGCTTGAGGCGCGCACCCGGATCATTTTGCGCAGCAAGGGCGATGTCAGCGGGGCACATTACGCGGGCGCGGTGGAGTGGATTCATGGCTTGGGCCGGCAGTTGGCGATGTTCATGCAGGAATACGACCTGATCCTCACGCCGACCCTGGCCCGTGAGCCGGCACCGATTGGCGAGCTGGATGTGCAGGACGACCGCTTGAGCCTGGATGAACTGATTGAGCAGTTTCACAGCTACTCACCGTTTACCGCGTTGTTCAACGCCAGCGGGCAACCGGCGATGTCGGTGCCGCTGTACTGGAGCGCCGCCGGCCTGCCGATGGGCGCCCACTTCGCGGGCCGTTTTGGCGAGGAAAGTACGCTGTTCGCCCTTGCTGCGCAGTTGGAGCGTGCGCAACCCTGGCGTCGGCGAGTGCCGCCGATCAATGCCTGTCAGCGGTGAGTGCCTGGGACGGTTGGCAATGGGAGGCAGCCGCTCCCACTGCTGACTACCGTGGATCGATCAAGCCCGGATATTCAGGCACACCACCTTGGGTTGGGTCATCTCCTCGTAGGCGAAACGCACGCCCTCACGGCCGAGGCTGCCGTATTTGGAACCGCCAAAGGGCATTGCATCAAAGCGATAGTCGGACGAGTCGTTGATCATCACACCTCCCGCCTCAATCCTGCGGGCAGCGCTCAAGGCCGTCGCCAGGTCGCTCGTAAAGATACCGGCGTGCAGGCTGTAGTCAGGCTCGTTGGCCAGCGCGATGGCCTCATCGAAGGACTCAACCCGTTGCAATACCACCACGGGCGCAAAGACCTCGTTGCGCCAGAGTGCGCTGGCGTGATCGACGTTTTCCAATACGGTGGCGGCGTAACACGAATCCTGTCGTGTGTGCCCGCACAGCAAGGTTGCGCCTTGGGCCAACGCGTCGGCTACCACGCGCTCGGCATTCTGCGCCGCTTGCCGGGTAATCATGGGGCCGATATCGGTGCTGGCAAGCAACGGGTCGCCGACCAACAGGGCCTGGGCCTGGCTGACAAAACGTTCGCGGAACGCGGCATAAACGGACCCATGAACCAGCAGTCGCTGAGTGCCGATGCAATTTTGTCCTGCCGCCCAGAAGGCGCCGGACACGCAACACGCCACTGCGGCCTCAAGGTCGCAGTCGTCCATGACGATTACGGGCGCATTGCCGCCCAAGTCCATTGCCAGTTTCTTCAAGCCTGCGGTGCGGGAGATCTGCTCACCGGTGACAAAGCCTCCGGTGAAGGAAATCAAGCGCACGTCACGCGCCGCGACCAGGGCTTTGCCCAGTTCGGCACCACCGGTGGCAACCGTGACCACCGATTCGGGCAAGCCAGCGTCGATCAGGTACGCCACCAGTTTCATGGCTGACAACGGCGCCAATTGCGACGGTTTGAGAATCACCGCGTTGCCGCCGGCGATGGCTGGGCCGAGCTTGTGCGCCACCAGGTTCAAGGGATCGTTGTATGGCGTGATGGCGACGATCAAGCCAAGGGGCTCGCGGGAGAACCAACCCTGGCGAGATTCTGAACCTTCATAGGCATCAAAAGGGATCACCTCGCCGGCATTGCGCCGGGCTTCTTCGGCTGACAGCTTGAGGGTGTTGACGCAGCGCTTGACCTCTTTTTGCGCCTGCTTGAGGGTCTTGCCGGCTTCGTCGACGATCAGTCGGGCAAATGCCGATGCATCGCGTTCGATGTTCAAGGCCGTCTGTTCGAGAATCTGTGCCCTGCGATAACGCGGCAAGCCCGCACTGGCCCGAACGCCCTGGCGCCCCTGTTCCAGCAAGTGCGGAACCTGGGACGCACACACGTCGGCTACGGTGCCGACAAGCGCACCGTCAAAGGGATTGAACACCTGTATTTGTGCTGTCCCAACCGTACGGGCCAAATTCGATACGTTCATGGCTTACTCCCGACCCTGTGCAGCGGATTGATGAAGGCTGATGATGTCCGACAGCAGCGCAAAGGCTGTTTCTGTACGACCGGCACCCGGTCCCGAAACCGTCACCGTGCCAATCAGGTCGCTGCTGAACGACACTGCATTCGTCGCGCCGCCGATGCTGGAGAGCGGATGATCGTTGCCCAACAGGCGCGGTTCGACGCTGGCACTGACCGAGCCATCGGCATGCCGTGTGGCGGCGCCAATGAGTTTCCAGCGTGCATTGTTCTGGCGGGCCTGATCGATGTCCTCAAGGGTGAGGGCGCTGATACCGTTGCAGCGCACATCGCTGACGGTGAGTGATGCATCCAGCAGCTCGTTGGCCAGGATCACCACTTTGAGACGTACATCATGGCCTTCGACATCCGCCGTCGGGTCGGCTTCGGCGTACCCCAGGGCCTGTGCCTGCTCGACTGCTTCGGTAAAGCCCAGGCCATTTTCCATGCGGGTCAGGACGAAATTGGAGGTGCCGTTGAGAATGCCTTCGAAGCTGTTGATGCTGCTGCCGGCCAGCAATTGCCTGGCCAGGCGGATCACAGGCGTGCCACTCATCACCGAGCCTTCGTATTCAAACGCCACGTGGTTGCGCTGAGCCAGGGCCTTCAGCGCCGCGCCGTGCAGGGCAATCGGTCCTTTGTTGGTGGTCACCACGTGCTGGCCGTTTTCCAGGGCCCAGCGACAGAACGTGGTCGCAGGTTCGCCGTCCACCGGGTTGGTGAAGGTCGCTTCGGCAATGATGTCTGCGCCGGAGTCTTTGATCACGGCTTCAGTGCGCGCGACCGCGTCGCCCCCCGGTAGGTTTGCCAGGGCGCCCTTGGTCACCTGCAGCGCGGCCAGTGAGGCGGCATCCAGCCCTTGGCGGTTGATCAGTGAGCCGAGGAAGAGGTCGGTGACACCGACGATTTTCAGGGTAAAACCCAGTGCGTTTTTCCAGTCTTCGTTGCGTTCGGCAATCAACTGGGCCAACGCTCGGTTGACGCCACCGAAGCCCACCAGCGCAATTTTATATTCAGTCATTTTTTTATGCCCTTGATCTGTGTGATGAGTGGTCTGGCATAAGATTAGGGGCGCGACCATGGCAGTGAAATATGCCAATTTGCTCTATTTCATGGGCGTTTTGACCAAGGGGTAGGTGCTGCGTGGGGAACAAAAAAAGCCAACGATCGTTGGCTTTTTTTTTACCGCGAAACCGGTTTAGACAACGGAGGATAGAACGAATGACGTCACGGTATTTTCCACCCCCGCCAGGGCCGAGATTTGAGTCCAGACCTGATGCACCCGCTGCGGGCTCGATGCGCCGACGCGCAGCATCAGGTCGAATTCGCCGCTCATGACGTCGCACTGGATCACTTCAGGAATTGCCCGCAGAGCCTGCAAGACATCCTCGCCGCGCATGCGGTCATAGCGATAGACGAAAATCACTGCGTTGATCTGGGATGAGGCTTGGCGCCCGTCGCCGGTCAGTACCGTATAGCCCAGGATTGCACCGTCACGTTCCAGCCGTTCGATCCGTTGGCGCACGGCGTTGCGGGACAGGTTGACCTTGGCCGCCAGCTCAGCGTGGGCGGCCCGGGCATTGAGCCGCAACTCGGCGATGATGCGCTCATCGAGCGGATCCAGAATGCGCTTCATGTGGCCCCCTGCCTCCCGTCGTTCACAGCGTATCGAGCAGTTGATAAAGGAGGCCGGCGTCGTCGGGCGTTATCCGGTAACGCTGCGCGTGTAAGTGCGCTGTCGCCTGGCCGTGTTGCCCCGGCACATTGATGCCCAGTTCGTTGAGCAGCGCAGCGGATTTGGCCGGTGAAGTTTCCCCGAGGGTGACCATTGGCGCGACCAGGCTGCGCCGATAAAGCCTTGCGGCGAGTACTCCGGTGGCCGTGTGGGGGTCAATCAGGTAGCCCGTGTCACGGTAGAGCGAGGCGATTTCGGCCAGGGTTTCTTCATCGCTGACCGCATAAGAGTCGATGATCATCCGGGCCTGCAACCAGCAGTCGTTGGCGATGGTCATCTCGCCGCTGGCTTCGAATTCAGCCATCAGCGCACTGACTGCCGCAGCGTCGTGTCCATACAACTCCCAGAGAAAACGTTCCAGGTTGGAGAAAATCGACAAGTCCATGGCCGGTGACAGGGTCTTGTCAGCGCGCAGGCGGCTGTAATGGTTCTTGAGGAACAACTGATGCAGGGCGTCATTTTTGTTGGTCGCGACGATGATTTGGGTAATCGGCAGGCCCATTTTTTGCGCGATGTAGCCTGCGTAGACTTCGGCGAAACTCGCCGCCGGCACGCTGAAGCCGACAGATCGTTGACCTGCGCCCAATTGCAGCACGGCGTAGAAATAAAACACGAGCTGCGCCAGCACGTTGACCCAGTTGCTGGAATTGAAGCTGATCGCCTCATGGCGCGGGTTGGGCCAATGCCTGAACAAGCGGTTCGCGAGCTGCTGGCAGTCGTCAAAGCTACCGGCGACTGCGAACGTATGCACATTGGGATGCGCAACCCCCTGCAACTCGTGCAGTTGATGCTGCGCGACCGCGGACTCCGGGTATAGCAGCACCACGTGGGTGTCGTTACTGTGTTTGAACGCCTCGATCGCCGCGAGCCCAGTGTCTCCGTTGGTGGCGCCGAGCACCACTGCGCGTCGCGGGTGCTTATGCAGAAAGTACTGCACCAGTTGCGCCTGCAACTGCGCGGCGAAATCCTTCGAGGAGCGGGTCGGACCGTGGAACAGCTCAAGCACCCATTCGTTGCGATCGACCTGATGCAGCGGCGCCACCGCACGGTGCTTGAACTGACTGCTGGCTTCTTTGAGCAGGCGCTTGAGGTCCGCTTCGGGGATGGTCCCGCCAACAAACGGACGTATGATCCGATACGCCAGTTCGTCGTAGGGCAAGGTTGACCAGTTGGCGATATCCTGGGGCTCGAACAGCGGCAGTTCGGTGGGTACGAACAGTCCGCCGTCGTCGGCCAGGCCGGACAACACGACCTTTTCAAAGTCGGCCTGCACGGTCGAACTTCGAGTGCTTATGTAGTGCATGGTTTGGCTCCGGCCATTTATTTGTAGCGATGGGCCTGCTCGACCAGCCAGGTAGAAAACATCATGGCGTCGGGGTGCTGGTCTGCCCCGGAGCCGCGTACCAGGTAGAACGACTCGCTGGCTTCGATGCGCTGGTCGAAGGGCTCGATCAAACGCCCGTCCTGGAGCATCTCGTCAACCATTGAGGAGCGTGCCAGCGCAATCCCTTGCCCGAGTTCGGCCATGCGCAACGTCGAGATCAATGTGTCGAACTGCATGCCACGGGACGAATCGACGTCGTCCGCGCCGACCATCTTCAGCCAGTATCCCCAACCCTCTTCGTAACCCAGCACATGCAACAGCGTATGCCGCGCAACGTCGCTCGCCACCGTCAGCGGTGATCGCGCCATCAGGGCGGGTGAGCAGACCGGGAACAAGGTGTCCCAGGTCAGCCGCTGGGACACGAGGCCAGGCCATTGACCATGGCCCCAGCGAATTTCCATATCGTCTTCGCCATCCAGTTCCTTGATCCAGATATTGCTGATGTAGCGGATATCGACGTGGGGGTGAGCCTGACGAAAGTCCACCAGCTTGGGCGCCAGCCAGTGCACGAAAAACGCCAGGCTGCCGCGCACCTTGATCGGCCGCCGTTTGTGCTGGCCAAAAATCTCGTTGGTGCCCACCGCCAGCCGTGTAATTGCATCCTGCACCACCGGCAGATAAGCCTGGCCTTCTTCGGTCAGCCCCAGTCCACGGGGCAGGCGCTTGAACAGCGCCACGCCCAGATGACTTTCCAGTTGGCGGATCTGCTGGCTGACCGCGCCCTGGGTCAGGCACAGTTCGTCGGCGGCGTGAGTAAAGTTCAGGCTCCGGGCGGACACCTCGAACGCGCGCAGCCAGTTCAACGGAGGGAGCGGCTTTTGCTTCATGGTCTGGACCTTATTGACGCGGTACTCAGCACGCTTGCCCACACCGTCTAGGGGGACGGCTGAACCGTGGTGGCGAGCGACAAGCGTCGTTCGCGGCTGTTACGGGTAATGTAATACACGAAGTAGCACCAGGCGATGAAGGGCAAACCGAAGTACAACGCGACGCGCTGTTCCGGGTCGAACGCGATCCCCACACAAGCAAGGCTGCAGCACACCAGTGCGCCCAAAGGCACCCACGGGTAACCCCGGACCCTGAATTTGAGGTCGCGCACGTCGCCGCCATTGGCCACGAACTGACGGCGGAATGCAATTTGACTCGCGGCGATACTCATCCACACCACCACCACCGCCAACCCGGAAATCGACACCAGCGCCAGGTACACCGTGTCGGCGGCAAACACGCTGCTGAGCAGGGATGCGCCGCCACCGACCATGCTCAGTACGATGGCGTTCAATGGGGTGCCCATGCGGGTCAAGTGGGAGAACTGCTTGGGCAGGTGCCCTTGGTCGCTCAGGGTCCAGAGCATCCGTGAGGCGGCGTACAGCCCGGAGTTGGCCGCCGACAACAGCGCGGTGATGATCACGAAGTTCATGATGTCGGCGGAGTAGGGGATACCGATGTAGGTGAACACGGTGACGAAGGGGCTTTCGACCAGACCGGCCTGCTCACGCGGCAGCAACGTCGCCAGCACGAAAATGGTCCCGACGAAAAAGATAGCCAGGCGCAGCACGGTGGTGCGGATGGCCCGTGGCACATTGCGTTGCGGGTCCTTGGTTTCACCGGCGGCGATACCGATCAGTTCGGTGCCTGAAAACGCGAACGACACCGCCAGCAAGGTCATGGCAATCGACATGAAACCGGTGGGGAACAAGCCTTCGCGTGTGAAGTTACCGAGGCCGATACTGTGGGCCTGATCGATATTGAGCAGGCCGAGAATGGCGCCGCCGCCGATGATCAGGAACACCACGACCGTCACCACTTTGATCAGGGACAGCCAGAACTCAGTCTCGGCGAACAAACGGACCGAGACCACGTTGGTAAAAAATACCGCCCCGGCAAACAATGCACTCCAGATCCACACGGGCGTGTCAGGAAACCAGCGCGTCATCAGGATGCCGGCGGCGGTGAACTCCGAACCAATGGCCACCGTCCACGTCAGCCAATACAGCCAGGCCACGGTGTAGCCGGTGCCTGGGCCGAGAAAACGGGTCGCGTACGTGCTGAACGAGCCGGTTTCCGGCATCTGCACTGCCAGTTCGCCGAGGCACATCATCACCATGTACACCATGAGTGCGCCGATGATGTAGGCGATCACCGCACCCAGCGGGCCTGCCTGGTTAACGGTATAGCCGGAGGTTAGAAAGAGTCCGGTGCCAATCACGCCACCCAAGGCCAGCATGACAATGTGGCGCGTATGCATTTCCTGTTTGAAGCCGGCACGCGTGTTGGTTTTTTCTTCTGTTATGGACATGGTTGTTCTCATGAAAGTAGTGAGGGCAGATAGAAGCGTCGCCACACAGTTTTATTATTATTCCTCTTCATGAAACGCCTCACAGACGGCCCTGTCGTGAGGTTTGAAAGGTCAGTTCACGCCCTCGCTGAAGGCGGGCTGCTGACTTTTTTCATCGCGCAAACCCCTGACAAATGCGAACGCCTGCTTTAAATCGTCGAGCAGATCGTCGGTGTCTTCGATACCCACCGAAACCCGCACTAATCCTTCCGAGATGCCCAGCGCCTGGCGCTCCTCCAGCGTGTTTTCCACATGACTGGTGGTGCGCGCAGGGCCGTAAATGGTTTCCACCGCACCGAGATTGCCCGCACAGTGGGCAAATCGCAGGCGTGGCAGCAGCAGCTTGACCGAGTCCATGCCGCCAACAAGCACGAAGCTGACAATGGCGCCAAAACCGCCCATCTGCGCACACGCCACCGCGTGGTTCGGGTGGTCGGCCAGGCCGGGATAATTGACCGAAGCCACCAGCGGCTCTGTGCAGAGAAATTCTGCCAGGGCACGGGCGCTGTGTTGCTGCTGACGCATGCGCAGCACCAGGGTTTTCATGCCGCGAATGATCATGTAAGCCGAGAGTGGATCAAGGGTGGCACCGTTGATTTCACGGTAATGCCGAACCTTGGCCATCAGGGCTTCACTGCCGCAGACCAGGCCGCCCAATACGTCACCATGACCACTGAGGAATTTGGTCGCGCTGTGAATGACCACATCGACCCCCAGGGCCAAGGGGTTCTGATTGAGTGGTGTGGCAAACGTGTTGTCGGCTACCACTAGCGCGCCCACGCGTTTGGCCGCCGCAACCAGGCGTTGGATATCAAGGATCTTCAGGGTCGGATTGGTCGGCGTTTCCAGGTACACCACCTGACAGCCTCTGGCGATTTCCCGTTCGATCGCCTCGTGATCGAACGTCTCGCACAAGGTCACCTCCACCCCCGTGCGCGGCAGGAACTCCTCGAAAATCTTGTTGGTGCCGCCGTAACTGTCCTTGGTCGACACCACGCGGTCACCCTGGGCCAGGAAGGTATAAAGCACACTGCTGATAGCCGCCATGCCACTGCTGAATGCGACTGCGGATTCGGCATTCTCCAACTCACCAATCTTGGCTTCGAGGGTCTCGACCGTCGGGTTGCTCATGCGGCTATAGATAAAGCCCGGGGCTTTACCCATGGCGACGTCGTACCAGACGTCGATATCGTCGTAACCATACGCCGCACTGAGCACAATAGGCGCCTGCGTGGCGTTATAGGGATGCCTGACTTGCTCTCCACCCCAGACCGCCCGTGTCCCGGCGCCCGCATTATCAAGCCCTGCGCTGTCAGGTTTTTTGTTCATTGAGACTACTCGCACTGAGGGGTGAACGTTGAGTCGTTCACACAGATAGTGCGGATCAATATAGGGATAAGCGGTGCCCCCGAGAAACGATGTTATCGGTGCCAAAGGGCTGCTTTTTTTAATGGTTGGCGGGGGGGATATGCTGGTTTTGTTTTTGCTGGAACCGGGGAAAAGATCCTGGGCCTGGACCTCAAGTCAGGAGGGCATTTGTCCCATGGCGCTGCGTTCAACTTGTCCAGGCCCTCAACTGTGGCGTGCATCCGGTGACGCACAGGGTCGACCTGGATCAGGTCGAGCAGATCGCCCGACAGGAACGTCCGCGCCTGATCATCCCAGGCGCTTGCCCCGGCGCGCGCGGATGGCCGCACAAGCCCGGCAACTGCTGCTGAACTGCGCGCTGGGCCATTAGATTTTCAGGGCGCTGGCCAGGCGCAACATGGCGGCTTCTATTTCATGCGCGGTCAGGGAGGAGTAGCCCAGCAGCCAGCCTTGTTGCTTCGGTTCGCCCGCGTACAAACCGCTGAGGCCGGACAGTTGCACGCCGGCAGTAGCCGCCTGGCGGATGGTTTTCTCCTCGGACCATCCGGCTTTCAGCAGGCAGGGGATCTGCAACCCGCCCGGCGGCAATTCGGCGGTGACCACGGTGCTCAGGTACTTGCCGATCGCGTCGTGCATGATCGAGCGTCGTCCGGCATACAGCTTGCGCATGGCCCGCACATGGGCGTTGTAATGACCGTCTTCCATAAAACGCGCCAGGGTCAGTTGCAGTGTTTGCGGTGTGTGGCCGTCCATCATGCTGCGGGCATAGGCAAAGGGCTTCACCAGCGCAGAGGGCAGCACCATGTACCCCATGCGCAGGCCGGGGTAGAGGGTCTTGCTGAAGGTGCCGATGTAGAGCGTGCGCTGATACTTGTCCAGGCCCTGCACGCAGGCCGTGGGTTGCCCGTCGTAATGGAACTCGCTGTCGTAGTCATCCTCGATGATCCACTTGCCTTTTTGCGCCGCCCAATTGATCAACTCAAGTCGCCGCTCCAAGGGCAAGGTCGCGCCGGTGGGGTACTGGTGAGAGGGCGTGACATACACACAGTTGGCGCCGCTGCGGTCGGCATAAAGCAGGTCGGTGCGGATGCCGTGTTCATCGACATCAATGGGCATCACCTTGGTTTCGGCAATTTGGAAAGCCTTGCGGGCGCCGTAATAGCCGGGGTTTTCCAGCAGGATCGGCTTGCCGGCGTCCACCAGCAATTGCGCGCACAGGTACAACGCCTGACGTGTGCTGCTCAACACCAGCACCTGGTCGGGTGAGCATTTGGCGCCGCGTTCGAGGTTCAGGTAGGTGGCAATCGCTTTGCGCAGGGGCTCGGCGCCTTGTGGGTCGCCATGCAGCAGCACGCTGGCGCGATAGTCCTTCATGACCTGGCGCTGCAAACGCTCCCACACATCCGTCGGGAAGCTGCGGGTTTCCGGCAGGCCGGTGGCGAATGCCTTGATGACTTGCTGATCGCGCACGCCGCCGGTGTCGAAGATCATCCGCCCGCGCTGGCTGAGTTCGGCGCCCGGTGCGGCGACGCTGCTCCTGGTTTCCTGAGCCTTGAGGCGTCGGCGGCCGGCACCGCGCAATTCGACGCCCACCGTGTCGCAAACGTAACTGCCGGCGCCTTCGCGGCGCACGATAAACCCGTCCCGATGCAGCTGCACATAGGCGTTCTCAACGGTGTCGCGGGCGCACCCCAATGACTTGGACAGCACCCGCGTGGCGGGCAGTTTCAAGCCGGGGCCGAGGGCGCCGTCGAGGATCAGCGCACGTAATGCACGTTGGATCCGCTGGTGCAGATCCAGCAGCTGAAACTCGGCGTCGTTGAGGCGCATCTTCAGGGTTTCAAGCTCGAAGGCCTTTGCCATGTGGTCTGCTCTCTTTCCATGAAATGGCAGGTAGTGGCAGGCCAGTTTATCCGTAGACTCTGGCCCTCGCCATCCCACGGTTTCAACGCCGTTTCAGTGCCGGCGTTCGAGGCGTTATGGGATTTCATGAGCGCGTTTGCGCGAGAGCATGCTTGACCGACCACGCCAAGTGGTCTGGTCGGTTGCGCTAAAGCGTAGGGGTTAAACCTGCCATTCAAACGCTATAAATGACCGCTTAACAGCGACCGGATGGATACATCGTCCAGCAAGGAGCCAAGACCTATGTCATCTACTCAATCCCCCTCGTCCGTGCATCTGCGGGACCTGCTGCACCCTGTGGTTGCCGGGTTGATTTCAGTGATCGTCAATTACGGCGGCACGTTCATCCTGGTGTTTCAGGCCGCCAAGGTTGCCGGGCTCAGCCCTGAGTTGACGGCGTCGTGGGTTTGGTCTGTGTCGATCGGGGTAGGGGTGACCGGGCTGTTTCTCAGTTGGGTGAGCCGCGAGCCGATCATCACCGCCTGGTCGACGCCTGCGGCGGCGTTTTTGATCGTCGCCCTGGGGACCACGCCCTACGCCGAGGCCATCGGCGCCTACATGATTTCGGCGGCAGCGTTCGTGCTGTTGGGCGTGTCCGGTTACTTTGAGAAAGCCGTGCGGCTGATCCCGCCAGGTGTGGCAGCGGGCTTGTTGGGCGGCATCCTGCTGCAGTTTGGCATCGGTGCGTTCGCCAGCATGAGCGTCGACCCGCTATTGGTCGGTGTGTTGATCGGCGCCTACATCCTGTTCAAGCGCTTGAGTGCGCGCTACGCGGTGGTCGGCATTCTGGTGCTGGGGCTTGGCTTTTTGCTGATGCAGGAGCGCGTGGACTTCACGGGATTGGCGCTGGAGTTCGCGACTCCGGTGTTCACACGCCCCGAGTTCTCGGTCAATGCGTTGTTGAGCGTCGCGCTGCCGCTGTTTCTGATCACCCTCACGGGGCAGTACATGCCGGGCATGCTGGTGCTGCGCAGTGACGGCTTCAACACCAGTGCCAACCCGATCCTCAGCGTGACCGGGCTGGGTTCTCTGCTGATGGCGCCGTTCGGTTCCCATGCCTTCAACATCGCCGCCATCACGGCCGCCATCTGCACGGGCAAGGAAGCCTCCGAAGACCCGTCCAAGCGCTGGGTCGCAGGCGTTGCCGCGGGCATCTTCTACATCCTGGTGGGGATCTTCGGCGTGACCCTGGCCGCGGTGTTCATGGCCTTCCCGGCGACCTTCATCACCACCCTGGCCGGGCTGGCGCTGTTGGGCACACTCGGCGCGAGCCTGGCCAATGCCATGGCGGACGTGAAATCCCGGGAAGCGTCGCTGATCACCTTTCTGGCCTGCGCGGCCAATATCACCGTGCTGGGCATCGGCGGCGCGTTCTGGGGCCTGGTCATCGGCCTGGCAGCCTACGCCGTGCTCAATGGACAGTTGCCGCGCCGTGAAAAGACGGCGGCCCCACAGGCCGAAACGGTTGCGACAACGTCTGCTGATCACCGTCAGACGGGGCACCACCGTGCGCCTGATGCCGCCGCTGACCTGCAATGACGCACAGATCGACGACATCGCCGTACGCATCACGCGCCTGCTGTCACCGACCGTTTGAATTCTTGACCAAGGACACTTTGCACATGTACGACTCGACGCTGACCCTGAACGCTTTCGACCCTGAGCTGTATGAATCCATTCAGAACGAAGCACATCGTCAGGAAGACCATATCGAGCTGATAGCCTCGGAAAACTATGCCAGCCCGCTGGTGATGAAAACCCAGAGCTCGGTGCTCACCAACAAGTACGCCGAAGGCTACCCCGGCAAGCGCTATTACAGCGGCTGCGAGTACGTCGACGTCGCCGAGCGGCTGGCCATCAAGCGGGTCAAGGCGCTGTTCAACTGCGACTACGCCAATGTGCAACCCCATGCGGGCGCCCAGGCCAACGCGGCGGTCTTCCTCGCACTGATCAACCCCGGCGATACGGTGATGGGCATGAACCTGGCCCAGGGCGGTCATTTGACCCACGGCAACCCCGCCAATTTCTCGGGGCGTCACTACACCATCGTGCCTTACGGACTGAACCCGGAAACCGGCTTTCTCGACTATGACGAGATGGAGCGAATCGCGCTGCAAGCGCGCCCCAAAATGTTGATCGGTGGTTTTTCCGCGTATTCGCGCTACAAGGACTGGGCACGCATGCGCAGCATTGCCGACAAGGTCGGGGCGATTTTCTGGGTCGATATGGCCCATGTCGCCGGGCTGGTCGCTGCGGGCGAATACCCGGACCCACTTCCCCATGCGCATGTGGTCACCAGCACCACGCACAAAACCCTGCGCGGGCCACGGGGCGGTTTGATTTTGTCCAAAGGTCAGGATGAAGCCTTCTACAAAAAGCTCGACTCCGCGGTGTTTCCCGGCGTGCAGGGCGGCCCGCTGATGCACCAGATCGCGGCCAAGGCCGTGGCATTCAAGGAGGCGCTTACGCCGGAGTTCAGCGTCTACCAGACCCGCGTGGTGATCAACGCCAGGGCCATGGCCGGAGTGTTGCAACAGCGCGGGTACAAAATCGTGTCGGGCGGCACCGACAACCACATGATGCTGATCGACCTGTCCGACAAACCCTACACCGGCAAGGACGCCGACGCGGCGCTGAGCCGTGCCTACATCACCGCCAACAAAAACTCGGTGCCCAATGACCCGCGCTCACCGTTTGTGACCTCCGGCCTTCGCATCGGCACCCCGGCGGTGACCACCCGCGGGTTTGACGTGGAGACTTGCAAGCAAGTGGCTGGCTGGTTGTGCGACGTGCTGGACGCACTGGAAAACGGCGACAGCGACAAGGTCGGGCAGCATGTGCGCGAACACGTGGTCGCGCTGTGCCGTCGTTTTCCGGTCTATCGCTGAGTCAGTAAGGGGGAGGGTGTCCGCGTGTTTTCAGCGGGCGCGATCACCCACGTGAACGCTAGATTTTTAGTGAATTCAGCGCCGCTCAATGTGGCGCCATGCATTAAAACTCGGTGATGACGGTGACGCCCGCCGTCTCAAACCGGTCCATATGGATCAATGCGTCGATCGACTGCTCCAGGCTGATGGTCTTGCCCACGAGTTTTTCAGGCGCCAGCTTGCCGGAGGTGATCATCTCGATCATGGCGTCATAGCGGTGCGCTTGCATGCCGTGGCTCCCGTAGATCTCAAGTTCGTGGGCGATGACCTTGCTCATGGGGATTGCCGGCGTGGCGTGATCAGCGAGCATCAGCCCCACCTGAACGTGCTTGCCGCGACGGCGCAGGTTGTTGATGGAGTTGAAGCAGGTGGTTGGGTGGCTCAATGCGTCCAGCGATACGTGGGCACCGCCCTGAGTGATTTCCAGCACGGCTTCGGCGACGTCCGCCACGCACTGGGCATTGATCGTGGCGACAGCGCCGAGCGCGCGTGCCAGGTCGAGTTTGTCCTGGGAAATATCGATGGCGATCACGTTCGCGCCAATGGCTTGGGCGATCATCACGGCAGACAGGCCAACGCCTCCGCAACCGTGAACCGCGACCCATTGACCGGCACTGACTTTTCCTTGGTCAACGACTGCGCGGAACGAGGTGGCGAACCGACAACCCAGACTTGCAGCGGTAGCGAAATCCATGCTCTCAGGCAACGCGACCAGGTTCAGATCGGCCTGATGGATACCGACGTATTCGGCAAAAGAACCCCAATGAGTAAAGCCTGGCTGGAACTGCGTGTGGCATACCTGCTGATTGCCGCTATTGCACTCGGCGCAGGCACCACATCCGCCCACGAACGGCACGGTCACACGGTCGCCGACCTTCCATTGCGTGACGTCGTTGCCCACCTCGGCCACGATGCCCGCCAGCTCATGACCCGGTACATGGGGCAGCTCAATGTCGGGGTCATGACCTTTCCAACCATGCCAGTCGCTGCGACATACCCCTGTGCCAAGCACCTGGATAACCACACCATGACGTTCCGGGGACGGGTCTGCCACGTTCATCAGGCGCGGCGGCTTGGAAAAGGCTTCGTAGACGACTGCTTTCATTCAAATGACCTATGTTTGGATGGGCGATGTGACGTTGAAGTGTCACGATCCAGGCATTTCCATTATGGATGAACCCCTTGAAATTACCCTTCAAGTTGCAATTGACGTCACCCGGAAATTGAAATTAACCTTCATTTTTAAGTCTTAATTTGAGGAGTTATTTCATGCTTGAGCAGCTTGATAAGGCGGACATTGCAATATCGGAACGTTTGCAGCGCGACGGCAAGCTGTCGAACGTCAAGCTGGCTGAGCAGCTGTCCCTAAGCGAAGCGTCCTGCTGGCGCAAGCAACGCCGGCTTGAAGAGTGCGGGGTTATCGAGGGATACCAAGCCATTCTCAATCGAAAGAAACTAGGGCTGGGCCTGAAGGCGTTTGTCCAGATCTCTTGCACCGATCACAGCGAAGAAGCCACGGCAACGTTTGAAAAGATTATTCAGGCGGCACCTCAGGTTTTGAGTTGCCATAACACAACAGGCGAGGCGGACTTTCTACTTGAGGTGGTTGCACGGGACTTGGACAGCTACAGCCGCTTTGTCGAAAAAGTACTCAGGAAGCTTCCTGGCGTTTCGAGTATTCGCTCGAACCTGTCCCTGCGAGAAATGAAGACTACCAATCGACTGCCCGTAGCCGAGCTCTTGAGTATCTGAGCGCTGCCCTGACAGGCGCTAAGACAATGCTGCAGATGGCCGACAAACTGACAGCCTACTCAACTAAACTGCACCAGAGCTGCTCCTGACAGCGCCTGGTGAGACGTCATGATTGCCCATACCCCCACGCTTTTTGCCTGCGTCGCCTTAGTGGCGACGATCATGGCGTTTTGTCTGATATTGGTCGGCCAGTTCAACCAGCGCGACGGCTTGCTGACCATTGGCTTTGGTTTGGCGGCACATGCCCTGGCTTACATTGGATACACCTTGTTCGGCCACGCCCCGTTGTGGTTGACCTATGGGGCTGCCAACACATTGCTGGCGGTGGCGCTGGCTTTTTATGGGGCCAGCATCTTTCGGATCGTTGAGTTGCGCGTCTCCTGGTGGCGGATATTTGCGCCTGCTGCCTTGATGCTTGCCTTGATGGCAAGCCTGATCGACACCTTGGAACCGCGCATGCTGGCCGCCACGCTGGTGTTGATGGTGCAATGCGCCTTGATCATCTATTGGACGCTCCGCTACATACCCGCTCACGGGCGTTCGCGCATGCTGTTGATCATCGGATCAAGTATCAGCCTGATCGGCCTTGGCATGCGGGTGGTCGCCATCATCGGCGGGGGAGCCGCCGAGATGCGCTATGACGTCAGCAACCTCAAGCAAACCATCTCCGTCAGTATCGGCACGTTCACCGCGATGATGATCTCCCTCGGACTGGTGCTGCTGGCCAAAGAACGCAGCGAGTCGTTATTCCAGCGCCTGGCGTTACGCGACGTGCTGACCGGTATTCTCAATCGCAGAGCCGTGCTGGAACAGTTTTCCAAAGAGTTGGAGCGCGCGCGCCGAGACGCTGCCTACTTGGCCGTGGCGATGGTCGACATCGACCATTTCAAGCAGATCAATGATGTGTATGGACACCTGGCCGGTGATGAGGTGATTTGCCATTGCGTCAATCATCTCACCCAGCGAATTCGTGAGTCCGACAGTATTGGTCGTTATGGGGGTGAGGAATTCCTGGTGTTACTTCCCCGCACCAGCCCCGAAGACGCGGTGAAGGTTCTGGACGAATTGCGCGCATCGGTCGCCGATTCACCGGCTCGGTTTGGCGAGGCAACCATCTCGGCGCGCATCAGTATCGGAGTCTGCTGCGTGGTGCCAAACCCGGATGACACCACGGCCAGCCTGCTTGCGCGGGCGGATGCCGCTCTGTATGAAGCCAAGGGCCTGGGGCGCAATACCTTGTGTTTGGCAGCGCCGCAGGTGCATCGCGGTGAAACTGCCGCCATGGATATCATTGAGTATTGAACGGCAGGCCAAGGCGGAAATGATCAGATGAACAGCGTGCCTGAGGGAGCCTGGAGACTGTCCGGATCGCCGGACATCACCTGCATTCGCACGTATGAGCGCTGCCTATATTTGGCTGTGGTGCTGGATCTGTTTTCTCGTTAAGTCGTTGGCTGGTCAATGACGTCGCAGATGACCAGCGATTTGGTCATTGATGGGTTACTGATGGCGGTTTGGAGACGTAAAGCGAAGCAGGAGGTAGCTTTGAGGCGCCGCCCTTAATGAAAACACGGCTGCGACTACTTTAGCGTCGTCGACTTCTGCGGCTTATGCAAGTTGAGCCAATATGCAAAGCTTGATGATCCATGGCTTATTTCTGATATTGCCGATATCACTCCAAGTTTAATGCAGCCCGCATTCTGTCGAGAAAAATAGCCTCGGCTTCAGTGTGTACTTGATGGGGGCTCCACATCATTACAATCAAGACCTCACAAACGCTCGTTTCTGGTAGGAGCTTTCGCAGAAGCCCTCGCTCCTCATACTCCCTACCTAGGTGCTCGGGGAGAGAACCTATCCCTATCCCCGCCAGTACAAGCCGCAACATCTCTGCCGTATTCGCTGATGAGGCAGATATCTGCTGGTGTATATAATGACTGCCATAGTGCTCAGACAACTTAGATAGGGTGCCTCCCAAGGACTCCCCTGAAAAACTGACCAGTTTTGTGGCTTTGATTTGATCAAGTGTCACCGACTCTTCGTTGAAAAGTGGGTGATAGTTACTGCAGTAGAAAAATGTCTCCTCGCGGGTAAGTATGGATTGTTTTATGTCAACCTCCCCGGGCTGACTGATTCCAATGCCAAACGGAACTACGTTGCGTTGTATTGCGCTGATTATTTCCTGAGTGGTTGCAACTTCAATGTTGAATGTGACCTCTGGAAAGTCCGAATGCATTTCTCGTAAAACTTTGTCGTACAGTGGGGAATTTACACCGCTGACCGTGAGTATGCGTATGGCGCCTTTAATGTTGCCTCGTTTTTCATTCAGGACTGCATCAACTTCCTGAATATTTTTTCTGGCCGCTAGAGCGATCTTTAAAAGCGAAATTCCTACTTCGGTAATTTCAAATCTGTGACTATCCCTCTTGATCAACGTAGCTCCAAGCTGTTCCTCCAGGCGTTTGATCGCCTGACTCACGGCGGGCTGAGACAAATTTAGCCGTGCTGCTCCCTTGCTTATGCTTTTCTCGATCGCCACGACACAAAATGTTTTCAGCAGATTCCAGTCCATTCGTTCGCTCACAGAACGCAATTCGCCGGAATTTATCGCGGTGGTCGGTCGGAAACCCATGAAATAGTACTCGTATTGGTTTGCCCAATACCCAATATAACAAAATGCGAATAGGCACTGAAAAGTTAATTTCATATGGTGTCAGCCAATAACAACACTGTGAGAGCGCCCAATAAATGAACACACTCGAAGGTATCAGCGCGCAGGAGTGGTCAACTCGTTGTGACCTTGCGGCTCTTTTCCGTCTACTGGCCTACTACCGCATGACAGACCTCGTCGACTCCCATGCCTCGGCATGCATTCCCGGAGAACCGGGAGTCTTTCTCATCAATCGCTACGGTGTGCCGTTTGAAAAGATGCAGGCGAGTGATCTTGTGAAAGTTGGATTCGATGGACTGTGTGTTGGTACCAATGGTACGTCCGAAGCGATGAACATCGCAGGTGCCTTGATCCACTCTTCGATTCATAATGCCCGGCCCGATATGGCCTGCGTAATACATACCCACACTGCGGCAGGAATTACAGTTTCGGCACTTGAAGAAGGGTTGCCGCCATTGTCTCAGCATGCAATGAAGTTTTACGAGCAACTTAAATACCACACCTACGGCTCTTTCATAGATACCAAATTGGAACAGCAAAATATGATTAATAGCCTTGGTGATTCCAACGCCATGCTCTTGCGAAATCACGGAATCATCGTCGGCGGGCGGACTATTGGCGAAGCTTTTCACAGTATTTATATGTTAGAGCGCGCCTGCCAGATACATGTGCAAATCCGCAGTATGAATAAAAATATTGTTACTCCGGATCCGCATATGTGTAAAAAAACTTATGATACGTTTGCAGGCGATTATGATCACGGGATCGTGGAACTGGCCTGGCAGGGTGGGTTGCACATAATTTCCTCTCAAAAAGATTACTACTGTCGTTGATTGCGTAGTGATAGGTTTAAAAATAGGCTTCTGCTATATCCGTTATTGCGCATAACAATAGAAATATAAGAGCCCTTTTCGTTCCTGCCCTCTCAATAATGGAAACGCCATGAACAAGCACGCCCTCGTGAAAAGCTTTTCTTTAGTTGCAGTCATTGGATTTGGAGTGCCGCTAGTCCACGCTGAAGAACAATCTCCTTTGAAGTTTGGCATGGAGATCACCTACCCACCGTTTGAATACTACGACGCCGAGAACAATATTGTGGGGGCGGACCCTGAGCTTGCCGCTTCGATAGGAAAGTCTTTGGACAGGAAAGTGGAGTTCATCGACACAAAGTTTCTGAGCCTGATCAACGGACTCAACGCGGGAAAATACGACGCGATTATCTCAGGTATGTACATCACAGCCGAGCGTCAGACCCAGGCGCTGGTCATTCCCTACGCCAAAACAGGATCAGCCATTTTAGTGGCACGGGACAGCGTATTTCAGCCTCAATCTCCGGAAGATCTATGTGGCAAAAAGATTGGATTGGAGCAAGGGAACTCGTGGCTTCCGAAGCTGCAAAAACTGTCTGAGGCATACTGCATACCCAATAATAAAGCCGCAGTGATGGTGAGCGAGTATCCATCTGCGCCAGAGGCGACCCAAGCGTTGCTTTCCGGCAACGTGCAGGCTCAAGTAGAGATCGCAGGTGCGGCTCACATCATTTCCGAGCGAACCAAAGGTCGAGTAGTCATCAGCTCTAAAGAACTCATTTACCCTGAAACTCTGGGGATCTTCGTCAAGAAAGGCAACATCGCCACGCACGCAGCTCTGATGAAAGCATTGTCGCTAAGCAGAGCAAGCGGCGAATACGAGATCATCCTCAAAAAGTACAGCCTTGAACCCATCTCAGAATAACAAGCATAGCCCACCGCTGTTTATAGCGGTGGGGTTATCAAGGGGCAACTATGTCATTTGATTGGAGTTACTTCGTCTCCCTCTTCGCGGTGGATTCGTTTTGGGTAGCCTGTCTTCAGGTCATCAAGCTCAGTACTGCGGCATGGCTGCTGGGCGGTCTTCTGGGGTTTCTTCTGGCATTGGCCAAGATGTCGAGTTCCCCATTACTTCGCGGCTCAGCTTCGGTGTACATATGGTTTTTCCGCAGCGTTCCCCTGTTGGTCTTGATCGTTTTTACCTACAACCTACCGCAACTGATTCCTTCTTCCGGTGGACTGCTTTCGAATCCGTTTTATTCGGGCCTCATTGCCCTGGTGATCACCGAAGCGGCGTACATGGCTGAGATTCATCGAGGGGGACTGATTTCTGTTGCCAAGGGGCAAAAGGAGGCCGGAAAGGCGCTGGCCATCGGTACGGTCGGCGCGCAATGGCTTATTGTCATCCCTCAGGCCATTCGTATATCGCTGCCGACGATGATCAACGAATACGTCACCATCGTAAAACTGACATCGCTGGCATCCGTCATCTCCCTCACAGAGATTCTCACGGTCGGTCAGCGCTTGTACTCCCAGAATTTTTTGGTGATGGAGACGTTGGCAGCTGTTGCGGTGTATTACGTGTTAATCGTTACGGTGTTCGGATACATGCTTGAGCGTTTCGAGCGCTCACTGGATCTTAGCCTGCGTAAGCCGCATACCCTGGGTAGTGAACAGGCCAACGCTTTAAGAAAATCCACGGAGAACTTTAAACAGGAAAGCCTGCGCCGTTCATACGAGGGCGATACAGTGCTGCATCTTCAGGATTTGCATAAGAGCTATGGGAGTCATGAGGTTCTGAAAGGAATCGACTTGTCGATTAGAAAGGGCGAGGTTCTTTCCATTATTGGCCCATCTGGTTCAGGCAAAACCTCTCTTATCAGAACCATTAACGGGCTGGAAAAAATTGATAAGGGAAGCATCAAGCTCTTTGGCGCCGACTTCATCGAAAAGGACACACTGGATGGCGGTAACCTGCGTGCCTTTCGGCGACGCGTAAAACACATAGGAATGGTTTTCCAAAGCTTCAACTTGTTCCCCCATCGAACGCTGGTCGATAACGTAACGCTCGCACCGTTGCATCACGGCGGCTCGAAGAATGAATGTCAGCTTAACGCCTATTCCCTCCTTGATCGCATTGGACTGCTTGAGCATGCCCACAAGTATCCGCATCAGCTTTCAGGAGGTCAGCAGCAACGAGTGGCAATTGCACGTGCGCTGGCGATGTCGCCAGACATCATGCTGTTCGATGAGCCCACTTCAGCACTGGATCCAGAGCTGGTTGGAGAAGTGCTGGAGGTGATCAAGGGATTGGCTGATGACGGCATGACATTGCTGATCGTCACCCACGAAATGGAGTTCGCGATGTCAATTTCTCATCGAGTCATTTTCATGGAAAATGGAAAAATCCAGCTTGATGCTTCTCCCCAAGAGATTCGAGAAGCGGACTCTGCTGAGAGAGTCAGAAGGTTCATGGGGATACCCGAACCGACCGTCTTAACCAAGAATGCAATTGCCTAATCGCTCACAGGTAAGTTCAGCAAGACAGAGTTTTTAGCGTTCAAGCATCACAGGGCTTCGAAGTCTGCGTGCGTCGTACCTTGGGCAAGATCGGCTCAGGCAGAGCATGAGCGATAAAGGGGAGTGTTGGGTGCAACGCTCCGATGAGGCACTACTTTGGTCGTTTGAATTCAGAGTGGGTCCCCAAACTGGCTACAGATCGGAGCATGAGGCCCGAGCGGATGTGTGGCGCTGCGTATCGCGCTACAAATCGCCAGGCCTCAAAGCTTCAACGACTCTCGGTCACCCGACGTCAGGGAAAAGCTTGCGGCGTGAATCCTTAGCCGGCTTACAAGATCACTTGACCCGTTCGAACTGACTTCTTTACATCGATACTCGATCCAAGTTTAAAAGGATGTGAACAAGTAGCTTGCGATCAAGCGTGTCTCGTCAATATCTCTGGCAGCGTCACTTCGATAGGTTGCATTCCGTAATCGCACAGAGAACCCCTTTAACGATCCCTGGAAGGCGTAGTTTACGTCCACATCACGTTCCCACTCTTTCTCGGCACCGACCGTCTTCAGGCCGTCTCCCCGGATATAGGCCGTGAAAAAGCTCAACCCTGGGATACCCATGGCTGCGAAGTCGTAGCCATAGCGCAGCTGCCAGCTACGTTCGCCTGCGCTTCCGAAGTCGTGGTATTGAACGTAGTTGGGCAGGTAGGGGTTATTGATGTAAGGAAAGCCCGTAGCACCGCCCATGACTTGGTAGGACGCCATGACGCTATGCCCATTGTCTAAGGCGTAGCCGAGCGCGGCAGCATATGCGCGGTTATCAACCTCTCCCGCTTTGGCTGCGCCAACATCACGACTTGAGAAGGCACGCAGGTCAGTGGTCAACATGCCTTTGCCGAGGCGCGTGTTGTGTATCAATCCAGCGAACTGCTGACGGTAAACGTCATCAAGTTCGCCATAAAAGTACGTTGCACTCAGTTCTGGCGTCAGCTTGTAGGTCCCGCCGCCATATCGATAGTTGTCGCCGATACCGGTTGCACGATAGCGACCATCTTTCACTGCGAGGGTTATGTCCTGAAGGTCGGTAGAGTCGGGTGTGATTGTCTTATCGAATTGCGCCAGGTTCAGGGTCAGGCGATCTACGTCGGTAGAGTTGATCTGCCAGCCCTGGAACGTCTGAGGAAGCAGCCGGCTGTTGTTGTACTGAAGCACTGGAACCTTTGGCAATGACATGCCGTAGCGCAGTGATGTTTGAGATACTTTGAGTTTGACGCCATAGCCTGCTTTTGAGTATTCATCAACGGCCTCACCGGAAGCTCGTTTGGGGAGCAGGCCGCTACCGGAACGGTCTGGGCTCGAATCCAGTTTGTAACCCGCAAACACCAGTGCGTCGGCGCCAAAGCCGATTATTCCCGGTGTGTATCCCGACTCATAGTTGAGCAAAAAACCTTGGGCCCATTCTTCTCTTTTGGATACGCCCGTTCCCTGACGAAAATCCCCGTTGTAGTAGAAGTTTCGTGCTTCCAGGCGAATCTTGCTGTCCGCGATAAAATCATCGGCCATTGAGGTGTCGATGGAGATAAGTGCAGGTGTGAGCAAAGCAACATATAAGGCGTGGTTCATTTTTATTATTTTCCTGACGCAGGGAGTCGCTGCTCGGTGCTGGACCGAACAGTGACTGTTTAGAAATGGTGTGATCGATAGAGCAGAAGGTTTACGGCTTGGTGCCAAGTTCCTGGGCGAGCTTGTCGCGATCCAGTTCTTTTTCCCACGCTGAGACAACCAGCGCGGCGACACCGTTACCCACCAGGTTAGTCATGGCGAGTCCGGTGCCCATGAAGCGGTGGATACCCAGAATCAACACCATGCCTGCCACCGGTACAAGCGGCACCACCATCAAGGTGCTGGTCAGCATGACAAAGGCGGCGCCTGACACACCGCTGGCACCCTTGGAAGTGAGCATGGCCACGATGACTAACGTCAGTTGTTGAGAAAGTGACAGGTCGATGTTCAGCGCTTGAGCGATGAAGAGCACCGACATCGTCAAATAGATGTTGGTACCGTCGAGGTTGAAGGAGTAGCCGGTGGGAATGACCAGCCCGACGACGGGCTTAGAGCACCCGAGTCGCTCCATCTTTTCCATGATCTGCGGCAGTACCACTTCCGATGAACTGGTGCCAAGCACGACCAGCAACTCCTCTTTGATGTAAGCGATAAAGCGCAGGATGCTGAACCCGCAAACTTTCGCCACGCCACCCAACACCACGATGACAAACAATGCACACAGGATATAAAAGCTGCCGACCAGTTTCATCAGCGGCAGGAGCGCACCGACACCGTAAGTACCGACGGTGAAAGCGATGGCGCCGAACGCGCCGATGGCGGAAAGCTTGGCGATGATGTGAACAATGCGAAAGAACACGCCGGACAGCCCTTCGATCATGTCGTAGACCGGTTTGCCTTTCTCACCCATGGCTGACAGCGCGCACCCGAAGAGCACGGAGACCAGCAATATGCAAAGCACGTTACCTTCGGCAAAGGCCTGCACAAACGTCGAGGGAATGATCCCCATCAGAAATTCGACCATGTGCATGTGCTGAGCTTTCTCGGCGAACCCGGTGACTGCCGACGCGTCCAGGGTATTCACATCGACATTGAAGCCTGCCCCTGGATTGAAAAGGTGCCCACCGATAAGGCCTATCAGCAGCGATACCGTCGAAATGACCTCGAAGTAGAGCAGTGCTTTCCCTCCGACCCGACCGACCTTTTTCAGGTCGCGCATACCGGCGATGCCGGTGACGACTGTGCAGAAAACTACAGGGCCGATGATCATCTTGATCAGCTTGATGAACGCATCGCCCAGCGGCTTGAGATCGGCCGCAAAGGTTGGCCAGAAATGGCCGACGGCGACTCCCGCGAGAATACCCAGCAGGACTTGAAAGTACATCGCGCGATAGAACGGCGGCTTGGTTTTCACCTTGGCGGGAAGGGTTACTTCTGCCTCAGCAGATGCGGGGCTGGGGTTCATGGCTTTCACTCACTGTAAGTCTTATTTTTGGAGGTGCAACAAAGCTGGGTGCACTTAACGGCCGTAGAGCTTCATCGGGTTATCGATCAGCAGTTTTTGACGCAGCAGAGGATCGGTACAGAAGTTGAACATCAGATCCACCAACCCGCCGTCGTTTGGCATGTCTTTACTGATGTTTGGATGCGGCCAATCAGTGCCCCACAGGACGCGTTCCGGCGCTAGCTCAATCAGCTTCTGCGCGAACGGAACGGCATCTTCGAATGGTCGCCGCCCGACCGATACACGCTCTGCGCCACATACCTTGACCCACGCAAGCGGATTTTCCATCAGTTGCTGCAATGCCAGGAAGGACTGCTGCTCAATACCATCCTGCGCTTTGACGCGACCCATGTGGTCGATGATGAAAGGTACGGGTATCCGCGCCAATCTTTCGGCATAAGTCAGGATGTCTTGTGCATCCAGGTGCAGGACGACATGCCACCCCAAATCCGCAAGGCGATCCACAGTGCTATCAAAGACGTCCAGGTCTGGCGCGCCACCCAGATGTGCAACGAAGTTGAACCGCACGCCACGAACACCGCCGGCGTCCATCTCGGCAAGCTGTTCATCGGTTTCGCTGCCGTCAACGATTGCTACGCCTCGATACCGTCCTTCACTCCGTGCAATAGCGTCGAGCATTGCGCGATTGTCACTGCCGTGACAGCTGGCCTGGACAATTACACCGCGCGTGAATCCCAAGTGGTTGTGCAATGCCTGCAATGTTTCAAATGGGGCGTCTGGTGGGGTATAGCTACGATCATCGGCATAAGGGAAATCAGCCGCAGGACCGAATACATGGCAGTGCGCATCCCACGCACCGACAGGAAGCGGCTGCTTTGGTTTTGTTGGGTTGGCGTCAGGGGCGAGGCAGCTTTTCATCTCGTGTCCTTTATTATCGTTAGCGGAAGCGATAGCCGATGGTGGCCGCCTCGACGCCTTACAACAACAAGACACAGGCTCTAGCAGTTATGCGGATTTTGCATGCGTCTATTCAGTCTATGCAGATCTCACGAACCAATGACATGGTCTGTTGTGCCAGGCGAGACAGCGGGCGCTGCTCAAACGTTGCGATAAATAAGTGCGTCTGGATTGATGGATCAACGATCTGTGCAGCTTTGAGTCCTTCGAGTTTTCCGTCGCCGTTGGCCAAGGCCGAGCGAAACAGTACGCCGTAGCCCATGTTGAGATTGATCAATTCCAATAGCGACGGGATGCTATCGACCTCCAGGCAAACGTTCAGATGCACCTCATGCCTCGACGCTTCATTCTCGATGAGGCGGCGTATGGAGTGAGGTTCGCTGGGAGTGATTAAAGGGTATTGGCCCAAGTCTTTCATCGCTACCTGGGAAGGGAGGTTCGAGTGCTGGCTACCTATGAGCATCAATGGTTCTGAGTGTATGTGCTCATACTGCAGTTGTGCACTGTGGCCAGGATTGAAGAGCAGTGCGAAATCGAGGCGACCCAGGAGCAGCCACTCGCGCATCGAATGAGTCAGGCCTTCTTTGATCCCCAATATGCAGTCAGGAAAGCGCTCTCGGAAGGCAGAGACCACTGCCACAGTGTGGCGTCGGGAAATACTGGGAGGAAGCCCGACGACGACCTTGCCAGACAACGTATCGCGTTGTTCGCGCAGGTCTTCACGCGCCACCTGCACCTGCCGCAAGATGCCTTTGCCGTGATCGAACAAGCGTTGCCCGGAAGCGGTCAGTAAGACGCCTCGACCATTTCGCAAGAGCAGATGCTCCTGCAGCTCGACTTCAAGCTGCCTGACCTGACGGCTAACGACCGACTGAGAAATGTTCAGTACGGCGGCGGCCTTGGTGAAGCTGCCGAACTCGGCCACCCGTACGAAACATTCGAGCTGTTTTAGATCCATGAGTGCGACTCTGGGAAAAAAGCTATGTTACCGCTTTTCCCGGACAGTGCTTTCATGAGCGATTGGGCTGCCATACACCGTGTCGATCAGGTTTATCCAGTCGAATGGCTCAAGGTGTGAGTAATCAATATCGGCATCAAGCATGGCATCGACGAGCCCGAGCTGAGCGCTGACGATGGCTTGGCTCATGTTCGGAACCACGTCGACGTCGCGAGCGGTTTTTGCGACCTCTTTCATTTCCTCTGCGCGACGCCGACCGTGCTCGGCCACGCGACTGATCAAGTAGTGGGGTAGGGCGCTGTCCCAACCCATCTGCGGAAAACTCTGGTGCAATGACGCCAGCACCTCACCCTCGGCATGGTACTGGCGAGCGGTACTCAGGCATTCGGTGGTGAGCGCTTCCAGGCCTTTGATCATGATGCTTCGACACATCTTTATCGCTGAAGCTGCGCCAATCACATCTGCCACTACCCGCACGTTCATGCCTAGCCCGCTTAATCGTTCAGCGACCAGGGTGGCGTGTTGGCCGCCTAACAAGATGGGTGTTTTCAAGCGTTGTGGCGGTACCGGCGCCATGACTGCAGCATCGATGTAATCGACGCCATGCAGCTCCATCCCTTTGGCTGCTGCCCGCTTCGTAGAGGGCGCCACCGAGTTGATGTCGATAAACAGTTGTCCGGGCTTCATCAGTGGCGCCGCGTTCAGTGCGACTTCGAGTGCGTTATCCGCTGTGACGGCTGAAATGATCCACTCGCCAAGCGCTATCGCTTGAGCCGCACCCTCGCACAGTTGAACGCCACACCGCTGGGCTTTTTCATGCAGCGCGGCTCGTTTGGCCGGGTCTTCAAGGAGTCGATCATAGGCGTAGATCTTCACGCCCTGTGCTGCAAGATCCTCGCCCAGAATGGCACCGGCTTCGCCGAAGCCGATCATAGATACGGTCGTGGTCATTACGATTTCACCGATTTTTGCCAGACGTCGCCAGGAATGAGCACGTTGCCTTCGAACAACAGCCGTGCCGTGCGCACCAACCCGCAACCGGCTAACTGACCGTCAATTATACGCAGCTCCACCGTGAACTCGCCGGTCGGGTGCTCGACAGACAATTGGACTCGATCACCTGTTTCTACTTGGGCCAAACTGCTCGCGACTGTCCCTTGAATCAGGCAGGCAGAGGCGACACTGACAGCGCCGAACACCCCTATTGATGTGTGACAGCGGTGAGGAATGAAGGTACGGCTGCCAATAGCGCCTCTGTTGCGGGGGGCTGCTATCAGGGACATTTTCGGTACTGTGCGCTCGCGCACATCTCCCAGATTCATCAACGGGCCCGCCTGCAGCCGGATCGATTCCAGCAACGCTTTGAGCGCCATGTTGGCGTCCAGTTGCTCGGGGTTTTCATCGCCCGTGCACCCCACATCAGTCGCCCTGATCAGCACAACAGGCATTCCATTGTCGATACACGTCACTTCAATGCCATCGAAGCGGTCAATGGCATTTCCGGTAGGCAAGAGCGCTCCGCAACTGGAGCCGGCAATGTCTTCGAACTCGACAATCAGAGAAGCACTGGTGCCAGGAACACCGTCGATGCGGGTATCACCTGCGTACTCGACGATGCGGCCTGGAGTGGGGACTTTAGCCACCGCGATCTGCCCGGTGTTCACCATGAAAATCCGCACGGTCGTCAACAACTCGTCTGCGCTGATCAGCTCACGCTCGATTGAAAAGGGGCCGACGCCGGCAAGGATGTTTCCGCAGTTCTGACCGTAATCAACTTGAGCCTGTTCGACTGAAACCTGAGCAAACAGATAATCGACATCAGCATCCGGGCGATCCGAGCGGCGGATGATGGCGACCTTGCTGGTCAGCGAATTTGCACCGCCGATGCCATCTATCTGGCGTGCATCGGGTGAGCCCATGACGGACAGCAATACTTGATCACGCAGCTTACCTTCCGGCGGTAGATCGTCAGCCAGGAAGTAAGCGCCCTTGGAGGTGCCTCCACGCATCATGAGGCATGGAATTCGGGTCTGGCGCATGAAGGTCATCCTTGTACGTCAGTGAGGCTGTCGTAATAAGTCAGGCCCCGATCGATGAGCTTCTGACGCATCGCGTAAATATCCAGGCCCAACTCGCCAGCCGCCAGGCGCACGCGTTTCTGCTCTTCGATTTGGGCGCGTTTTCGGCTGGTTTCAAACACGTCGGGCAATTCTTCGCGGCGCACAATGACCACGCCGTCATCGTCTGCCACTACGACGTCCCCGGGCTCGACCAATTGGCCGGCGCAGATGATGGGCACGTTGACCGAACCCAGGGTTTCCTTGACCGTGCCTTGGGCATGCACAGCCCGCGACCATACCTTGAAGCCCATTTCCCGAAGCGTTCGGGTATCGCGCACCCCGGCGTCAATAATCAGGGCACGTACCCCTCGGGCCATCAACGAGGTGGCGAGCAAGTCGCCGAAGTATCCATCGGTGCAGGGAGACGATGTCGCGACCACCAGGATATCGTCGGGTTGGCATTGTTCGACCGCCACGTGAAACATCCAGTTGTCACCCGGCGCAACCAACACGGTCACCGCCGTTCCGCTGATGCTCTGGTTCTGCTGGATGGGACGAATGGCCGATTCCAACAAACCTTTACGTCCTTGGGCTTCATGCACGGTAGCAACACCAAAGCGATCCAGTTCGTCGATCAGCGCCGAATCGCCACGGGGAATGTTGCGCACGACAACTCCAGTTTTTCCGATCAGTGTGCTCATGCCAGGTTCTCCGTCACCCTTGGGAAGATGCTTTGATAGCCCTCGGCGTAAACGATGTTACGGGTAGAGGCGATACCCACGTTGCGTTTGGCTTGCACACCGCGTTGCAGGGCGACACGGGTGTAGTACTCCCAGAGATGTTCCTGACCAGCCATGCACTGGATGGCGGCGTATTTCTTGTCCCAGACTTCGGTGATGTCCAACAGCACATCCGGGCGCCATTCGCATTGCTCCGGCTGGTGGGGTTCGAAGCTGTAAACGGGTGGGGCACCCACAATTTTTTCGCCAGGCTTGTAGCCTTCGGCCTGAGCGATGATGCGCGCTTCCTGCGTCAGGTTCATCGCCAGTGGGTGATCGTAGTTGTAGGGGTCTTTGATCGAGTGACTGAGGACGAACTCCGGTTGCACGCGACGAAACACATCGGCCAAACGAAACAGCGTCTCTTTATCGGCGCGCATCGGGTAGTCGCCGATGTCGAAGAATTCCACGCTCGCGCCAAGTATCTCCGCTGCGGCTTCAGCCTCGCTGCGACGCGCGGTTTTGACCTTGTCTTCAGACATCTCGCCTTTGCGCCAGAGCTTGGCCGACTCACCTCTTTCGCCATAGGACAAGCACACGATGTGTACGGCATAACCTTGTTGGGCGTGCAGAGCGATGGCGCCACCTGCGCGCCAAACGAAATCGGCAGAGTGGGCGCTGACGACTAATGCAGTTTTTGTTTTATTGATCATCGAAGTGCTCTTCTTGCGGCTGTTTGATAGCACCCACAGTCGCATTTGAGGGGGAGGTTGAATAATGCGTTCGGCGGCAATAGGTATGCGTTTTACTTATCGGGATGAGTTATGCATGCTGTGCACCCGCTTTCTCAAAAACTCGGCAGGTAGGCATGCACAGTCCTGAGTTGCCCAATTTGATGCAGGTTCGCGCGTTCCTTCGCGTTGTCGAATACGGCAGCGTATCCAAGGCATCTGCCGTGCTATTTCGTGCACAGCCTGTCGTGACACGCGCCATCCTGGCGCTGGAGAAGCGCCTCGGCGCCTTGCTGTTCGAACGCACCGTCAATGGTATGCGTCTGACCGATTACGGAGACCGTGTCATTCCTCGGGCTCGCCGGGCCTTGGAAGAATTGCTGGCCGTTCCGTCTTTGCTGGGGCAGGTATTGGGCCACTCGGCCGAGCCGCTTTACCTGTTCCAGACCCGCCGCCTGGAAATGTTCGCGAAACTCTGTGAAACCCACCATATGCAAACCACGGCGAGTGCGCTTGGCGTTTCGCAGCCCGCGATCAGTGCCGCCATCAAAGTGCTGGAGCAGGGCAGTGGTGCTGGCTTGTTTGAACGCACGCCTCACGGTTTGCTGCCGACCCGCGCGTGCCTTGGAATGTTGCTGCGAGTTCGGCGAGCACTGAATGAACTGCGTCACATCGATGCGGATATCGCTGCGTTGAGTGGTTCTCTTCAAGGTGCCGTGCACGTAGGGGCCTTGCCGCTCGGGCGCACGGGAATACTGCCAGAAGCCATCGTGCGCCTGACCCTGCAACACCCCCACGTACGAGTCGTCACAAACGAAAGCCCGTTTGACCTGCTAGCCAGTGAAATGCGCGCTGGCGATGTGGATTTTGTACTCGGCGCTCTGCGCCCGTCGGCCTACGCCAGCGATCTGCATAGCGAAGCCTTGCTGCGGGAGGAAATGGTGATCCTGGTACGCCGCGACCACCCTTGGCTGGAGCGGACGCCTTCCTATGAGGACTTGAGTGCCGCCCGCTGGATCTTGCCTCGCGCCGGCTCTCCGGCACGGCAACTGCTAGACGCGTTTTTTGCCCACATCGGCATCGCCGCACCCAGCCCAGTGATTGAAACGGGCGATCTGGCGATTTTGCGCGGTGTGTTGCTGCGCTCAGACATGCTCGCTGCCGTTTCGGCGCATCAACTGGAACACGAAATGGTCAGCGGTGAGCTGGTGCGACTGCCGCTTTCCCTTAGCCACACCACGCGACCTATTGGCCTGATCTCCAGAGCGGGGGCGCTTCAATCGCCTGCGGCGCAGGCGTTGATGGATAAGATTCGGGAGGTGGTAGGGGAGGCGGCGATGAAAATGGCAGAGGTATCCTGACGCAGGTTCAACGTAGTTATTCGTCAGCAAGGTGTCTTGACCCCTACGCTGGCGTGAAACAGTAGGCGGCCAGCTTGTTGCCGTCGAGATCACGCGCGTAAGCAGCATACGCGTTGGGTGCCCAGTCTCGTGGCCCCGGCGTACCTTCGTCAGTTCCCCCACTGGCCAGCGCTGCGGCGTGGAAGGAGTCGATGGCTGCGCGGTCGGGTGCTGCGAAGCTAATAGTGACACCGTTACCCACGGTTGCAGGAGCACCGTTGGCTGGTTTCAGAACGTAGAACGATGGGGTGCTCTCCCCCCAGGCCGAGCCATCATCTTCTAAATCGATGATGCGTTTTTGTCCCAGCGCACCCAATACATGGTCGTAAAAATCGCGGGCTTTTTGCATATTATTGGTGCCGACGGTGATGTGCGTGAAGATAGGCATTTAAGTATCCTTTTTGGTGAAAAACGGCAGGTGGATATTGCTGTTTGTCCCGTTGCGAGATGAGCCCTGGCCTCCGTCGACAAGCCTGTTGGGTCCGAGATTTCTTCGCACAATCCGAGCCTTTGCAAAAAAATGTGGTGAAGGAAGTTGTCTTGGCATCGGCACGAATGTAAACGGGGCTATCGACGCCAGCGCTGTGAAAGAGCAAGAGGCCAGCAATCCAGTCGAGATGCATGGAAGCTGAAAGCGTCGTGACCGCAAATTACGCGTCCATGCAGTTTTGGTCCCTTCGTAGTCTCAACAGCGTTACTTGTCACTAATGGTGATACCAGTGCGCACGCGCCGATCAATTGAAAGTTCAAAGATGTCAGGTCTTGAATAGTTGCCTGCCAAATCTAAGTCGTGAAGTTGCGCGTTCAGGCCCAAACTCAGCGAAACAAACGACACAAACGACACCCATTGAAACGCCTTGGTGGTCTCCATGGTGGTGGAGAACACCATTGGCACAAACGTCAGCGGATTTACCACTCCACCGAACATCACCAGTGCCGCGACCCAGTCGGGAAGCTGCGGATTGGAAAACGCAGTGACCGCCACCGCCGTCCCCATGATGATTCAGTCCAGATGCGCCTGCCGCACGCGTATCGGATTGGCCATGCCCAGGGCGCGAAGCTGGGCCGGGTAGTCGACAGAAGCCAGAACGGCGAAACCGCAGAGCGCCCCCGGCGCGATGGATAACAGAGCGGTAGCCAGAAGCGCATGAACCATCAATTAGCCTTACTGATTCCGGGTCGACCTATGCACGGCCGCCCGGAACATATGGTTGAGGCGAGAGTTCAGGCGTCGCGCAGCGTTAACCCGGTGCGTACGCGTCGATCAATCGAGAGCTCGAAAACATCCGGACGCAAGTAATGCCCGGCCACATCGAGGTCATGGTGCTGGGCATCGATCTGCGCTAGGTCGATGGTTGCCAGTATAATTCCAGGCTCTCCGAAGAGCGGTGCCGTCACCCAGGAACCATCAGGGGCGATCACACCAGATCCGCCATTGAACAGTACGTCTTCCTCCAGTGCCTTGCCGCCAACCCCACGCCGGTAAGCCGCCAACAACTCGGCCGGCACATCCCCAGCGGCCAGGTACTGGCCGGCGCAGAGCACAAAGCAGCGCCCTTCGAACGCGTAGGAACGGGCAGCGACATGGTGCATTTCCGGCATGTCCGGCCAGGCCGCCACATGAATCTGTTCGTCCTGTGCATGCAGAGCCTGGCGCGCCAGCGGGTGCCAGTGTTCCCAGCACACCAATCCGCCTACGCGACCAACCACGGTGTCGACCACCCTTAGCCCTGCGGCATCACCATTGGCCCATACCGTCCGTTCGGTGTGGGTGGGCGTCAGTTTGCGGTGCACATTCAAAATGGCGCCATCGGGGCCAATAGTGACCAGTGAGTTGTACAGCGAGCCGCCATGGTGTCGGGAGCGCTCGTTCATCCCCATAACCACGGTGACTGCGTTAACGCGCGCAGCCTCGCGAAGCTCCGCCAGGTCATCGTGCATGTCTTCAGGCTGGCCAATGACCGGGCTGTCTGCTAGTAGCTTGGCGTACCAGGACTTTGCTTGCGCATCGTCCCAGCCCGCCATTCCAAATACCCATGCTGGGTAGCAGCTCAGCCAGGTTTCCGGAAATATCACAAGTTGAGCCTCCTGGAGTGCTGCCTTTTTGATATGTTCGGCTGCCCGACGCATCGACTCGGCTCGATCAAGGAGAGCCGCAGGCATTTGCACAATGGCGACTGTTTTTTCGCGTTTGCTGGTCATTTAAAAACCTTTTTCTTTTGGTCGTTTATCGGTGAGTGCTCAGCCGGCAATACCTTCAAGCGCCAGTTGACTTTTGCGTTGCGCGGCAATCTCCGAGGAACGTTCGAGGTTGCGCGTCAGCACGAAATACAGGCCACCGGAAATCAGCAGGCCGGGGATGAATGCGATATCCGCACCGCCCATTACTTCTGCTACCGGGCCAACGAAAAACGGGATAGAGAAGAACGGCACCATCGCGACAAACCCGACCAGATAGGCAAGCACGCCGCGCCAGGCCCAACGGCCATATACGCCGTGCGGATTGAATATTTCGGCGATGGCGTATTCACCTTTGCGAATCGTATAAAAGTCGACAAGGTTGACCGCCGTCCATGGGATCAAGAAGTACAGCATAAGCAGCACAAAGCCGTTGAAGCTGGCCATATAGGCATCCGGTAACGTCAACGCGATCACCAGCGACAACAGGCCAACTGTGCTCAGGCCGATCACTCTCACGCGGACACCTGGGCGCACTGGTCGGAAACCGTCCACTGCGCTGATGCCGGTTAGCATGGCGCCATAGCAGTTGATGCCGGTGACCGACAACTGTGCGACGGCGCCTACCAGCGCGACGAATATGCCAAAGCCAGGGAATAAATAATTGCCGGTTTGCACCAGCGAAACGATGCCATCGGCGCCCGGTATATAGCTGGACAACACCGCCCCCAGAGACATCAGCCAGGCCGCCGAAGCAGCCGCGCCCAGGTACGTCCAGAAGATCAGCCTGGAGCTGGACGAGTCTTGGGGCAGGTAGCGCGAATAATCTGAGACATAAACCGAGTAGCTGATGTTATAGCCCGCTGCGAGTGACAACTGCACTAGAAACGCAGTGGTGTTCCAGCCCGAACCAACCGGTGTTGGGGCCGCCGCTGGCAGTGCAGTAACAGCCATCAATGTCACGATGCCAAACACCGCAATTAGCAGGTATGTGAGCCAACGCTGCACAAAGTGCAATAGGTCATAGCCCACCACTGCAATCACAATGCTGATCGTAATCAACGTGGGGTACCAAAACCACGTAGAGCCCGGTAGAACCAACTGTATGGCTTGGGTTACCAAAATGACGCCGAACACTATAAAACCGATGTAAACAAAGATGGTCGCCGCAAACGGCACAATGGCCCCACGGCTGCCGAATTGCGCGCGTGACTGGATCATCTGCGGCATGCCCATCTTCGGGCCCTGGTTGGCGTGCAAGGCCATGAACACGGTGCCGAAGCCAGCACCTATGATAACCGCCAGTACACTCCACAGAATGCTGAGCCCCATGCTCGGCCCAACGAAACCGACCATCATGGTGAGAAACACAAAGTTTCCGGTAAACCAGAACGGGCCTTGGTGCCAGACCTTACCGTGTCGCTCTGTACTAGGCACATAATCGATTGAGCGAGTTTCAATGGTGGGTCTGCCCGACCCTCTACGTCGTTGAGTTGTCATACCGCACTCCGTAAACATTATTTTTCTTCTGGGGGAAGTCGTGCTCGCGTGGGCCGCAGTTGCTCCCCTTCCTGCAGGACTTCTGCCCAGCAGCACTGCGAGTATCGAAAGAAAGAAATGGCCGGTAAATCCTCCAGTACAGAACCTGACTTGCTTGAAATCGCAACTAAAGCACGGCCTCTTTCGGTACCGTTCAGGCGCATTGATTCGCAAGGCAAATTTACTGGTATAAGGGCTGTGCCTATGGCATTTGTGAATCTGCACCGGAGGTCTTGATGCTTACCAATTTCTCAGACGTGGATCTGCGCAAACTGCGCATCTTTTGCACTATCGTCGAGGCTGGAGGCTTCACCTCCGCGCAGGTACGCCTAAATACCAGCCTGCCCCGCTTGAGCACATTGGTGCGAGATCTGGAAGTTCGCCTTGGCTATACCCTTTGCCGTCGCGGCAAGAGCGGCTTTCAACTTACTGAGCAAGGCGCCCAAACTTATGCTGCGGCGCAGGAGCTGTATGCTGATATCGACCGCTTTCATCAGCGGGTAGTCATGCTTAACCAGAAGTATCCAGAGTTCTTGCAGATAGGCAGCGTCGATAACCTGCTTTCGCTCGACCAGGCACCGCTACCGCGGGCCCTCGCTTCCTTTCGACTAGTCTCGCCTCGTACACGCATCGACCTGCAGGTAATGCGCGCCGACGAGCTTGAGCAAGCCGTGCTCGAAGGACGTCTGCACCTCGCGATTGGTTGTTTTAACCACCAGCTTTCGGGCCTGCACTACCAAGAGCTATTCGAGGAAGAACAAAATCTGTATTGCGGGCGCGGACACCCTTTCTTCGAGCGTCCCGACGAGCACTTTACGGACGAGGAAATCGGTGCTGCAGATTACGTCGACCGTGGCTATATGCTCGAAAGCCGCCGGCCACACAAATTGCGTTTCGGTAACTCGGTAAGCGCTTTTTCCATGGAAGCCATCGCCACGCTGATTGCATCCGGCACCTGCATCGGCTTCCTGCCAACCCACTATGCCGATATCTGGGTCGCGCGTGGGATGCTGCGTGTAATTGCACCGCAGCGGTTAAGGTATAGCGCATCATTTCACTGCATCACCCGGCAAGGGCAAGTGCCGACGGAGTCACTGGCCAAGCTGCTGCAGGCGTTGCAGACGGCATAGTCATTGGTGACATTGAAGCCGAGCGCGCAAGTTCGAAAATCAGACAAACAAACCCGTTCGTACGGCAAGCGCGATGCCGGATAGGAGGAGGTTGAAATTGCTACGAGTCGAGAAATCGAAGTTAGCCAAATGGCGGCCATCTGATACTGTTTTTTATGTTGGATCTGAGTCTGTATTTAACTTGGCTACGCTCTATAGAGTGTATATCCGACGCACAAGTGGACAGTGATCGGCCGCCACTATTTCTGGCTCTCTGAAGACCGGACGACCTCGAGAGTCTTCAGGAATTACCATGAATATCCGTCCGAGCTTTCACTGCAAGACCTTCCCCGAGTCGCAACGTGACATTCTTGGCATGATCGCGACCGATCAGCATCTGGGCGACGTACTCTGTGCCATCTGCCAGATGCTCGACACACAGTCCCCCGAAAGCCTCTGCTCTATCCTGCTGACGGATGCTGAGGGTAAGCACTTGCTCAACGGCGCGGCACCCGGCCTACCGGCCGAGTACACCGAGGCGATTGATGGTATGGCCATTGGTCCACAAGAAGGGACATGCGGCACCGCAGCGTTTCGGCGCGAGCTTGTGGTCACCGAAGACATCGCCCATGACCCGAACTGGGAGCGCTTCCGCAGCCTGGCTCTGGGACATAACCTGCGTTCCTGCTGGTCAGTCCCTTTGCTTTCCCATCAAGGTACCGTGTTGGGTACATTTGCCCTGTACCAAAAGCGTACCCATGTGCCGGACGAGGCGCAGATTCAACAATTGGTCTTTGCCGCCCAACTTGCAGTCATTGCAATCCGCCACGAGCGTGACGGACGGCGACTGGAGGAAAGCGAACAACATTTTCGTTCATTGTTCACCTATAACCCCAACCCAGTGTTCGCCCTCGATCTGGCCGGCAACATCCAGAGCGTGAATCCTGCAGGCCTGAAGCTGAAACCGCACACTGCAATCAATTTCATTGGCCATCATTTTTCCCAGCTGGTGCTCGATGAGGATCTGCAACGGGTCAGTCAGCATTTTTGCGCTGCCCGTGCCGGAGTGCCTCAGCGCTTCGAGGCACAGCTTCGCGACGAAAGTGAGCGACTGTTGACCATGGATATCTCCAACCTGCCCATCATGGTCAACGGAGAGATCGTCGGAGTATTCGGCATTGCCCGAGATATCAGCGAACAGAAACATTTCGAGCGCCAATTGCGCTTCAATGCCAGCCATGACCGGCTAACCGGTTTGCTTAACCGTGTTTCGCTTGAAGAACGGCTTGCTCTGGATTGCCACATCAGTCGTCGGCATAAGCGTTGTCTGGCGGTGATGTGCATTGATCTGGATGGATTCAAATCCATCAACGATTCGATCGGGCATTACTTCGGCGATCAGGTACTGATCGAAGTGGCGCAACGTATGACCCAGCAAGTTCGTCCCGGTGACACCATCTTGCGTATGGGCGGTGACGAATTCATCGTGCTGCTGCCCGACCTGCTTCGTGATGAGGACGTTGTACCGGTGGCCGAGCGGCTGATGGCCGGCATTGCCAGACCCTACTGCATCCAGGGTATTGACCTGCATGTGACTGCAAGTGTCGGAATCACCCTGAGCGATGGTCACATCGAGCAGCCGATGCAACTGATCCAGCAAGCTGACATGGCTATGTACAAAGCCAAGCAGCAAGGGCGCAATAACTTTCAGTGGTACACCAGCGACCTCAATCAGCGTGTTTGCGAGCACGCGAGCCTGCGCAATGACCTGCAAAAGGCTATCGAAACTCAGTCATTCCAGCTTCATTACCAACCGCAGATAGACGCGCGCACTGGGCGGGTGGTCGGGATCGAAGCGTTGCTGCGCTGGGAGCACCCTGAAAAAGGATTTATTTCACCTGCAGTGTTTGTGCCGGTGGCAGAGGACAGTGGGCAGATCATCCCGCTGAGCCTCTGGGTGCTCGATACGGCCTGCGCGCAATTACGCCTGCTGGGTGAGCAGGGCATAAAGGACATTTCGATGGCCGTGAATATTTCGCCGATGCATTTCCAGCGTGGCCAGTTCGTCGAGTCTATCCAGGCAGTGCTGAGCAAATACGGCCTCAGCACCGGACAGTTGGAACTGGAGATTACCGAGTCGCTTCTGCTGCATAACGTTGAACAGGCGATCGACACGTTGCATCGGCTCAAGGCGTTGGGGGTGCGCATTGCGTTGGATGATTTCGGCACTGGCTTTTCCAGCCTCAGTTACCTAAAGCGTTTGCCGATCGACAAGATCAAGATCGACCGCTCGTTCATCCAGGAAATTGCTACCGATCGTCACGATGCGGCGATCACCCAAGGCATTATTTCCATGGCCCATCACCTTAGCCTGACGGTGGTCGCCGAAGGTGTGGAAACCACGTCTCAAGTGGATTTCCTTAAAGGCAGTCGCTGCGATATTTTTCAGGGGTATTACTTTGCCAAACCGATGCCCTTTGCAGACCTCGAAGCTTTCCTGAGTCATCGCGCGTGCCGGACCCTGACGCCCGATCCTGTCTTGTCCCAGGCATGAAAATCAAACGCCAAAGCGAATTTTCAGATTCAGACGACGCCGGTTGTCCTGAACTACACTTCAACGGATTCTGATCGAGGTCAGTGTAATGCGACTGAGTGAAGGGCCTCTAGACGGAACTACATTGCTTCATGACGTCCAGCCGCCAAACTTCCACGACCAGCCGCTGTATGTTCGGTATGCGTGGGTAATTGACCCATCCGGTGCTCGCGCGCGATCCAATCCAGTGACTGGCGACTATCGCCGGTCACGAGCATTGGAAGGCGTTAGGTGGTGGGTTTAGGAATCAGGTCTGCGCCGCGCATTTCAACAGCGCTCCAGTGGATGGGCTCAAAACTTGTGCTGTGGGGTCGGCAAATCACCTCGTAGTGCTCTCGAAAGATTTCTCCGCGTCTTTCGGGATCGACGCCAAAAGCCGAAAACTCTATCGGACGATCGCCGGAAGCCTCCCCCAGAATCATGCGACCTGAGCTCAACTGATCGACGCTTGCTGAACCCTCGATGCCGCTGCTAAGGAATCGTGCTCGGCCGAGCTTACAAGCAGCGGGGCAGGCCTCAAGGATTGTTATTGCACTCGGATCAAGGCTCGCAATAGGGCAATCGCCAGTTTCGTCAACGGCTTTGGCGTTACCGCATGCGCCAAAGCATGAGTCGTCGTGGAAACTGTTGGGACAATGCGCCGATGCAGAAGCGGCTTTCCACGCCATGATGGGCATCAGGTTTGAAATCCAGAGCAGGGCAGGGGCACTCAAGGTAGGGCGTTTATTGCGTGAATTACCGCATCGGCGATGGTCTTTGTAATAAGCCGACGCTGGCTGTTATCAACCTTCGGGCTCAGCCATATGGGTAGGCTGTTGAGCATGGGCAAAATCGCAGTAAGCGCCCCCTCGCGCAACGGGCCGCCGGGTTGATGGCCCAACTGGCCGACCAACTTCATGATTTCTGACTCATAGGCTAGCCTCAATCGCTCAACGCGTGCCTGCATCGGAGCGCCCAGGCAATTGGCATCCATGACCGCTAACTTGAAGTGCCCGGTCATCTGTTCATGCAATTTAAGATGGCCTTCGATCAGTTTTGTCAGGCGCTGCGCGGGCGTCAATCTTCGGGTTTTGATCAGGTCGACGTGCGACAACAGCGCCTGATAGAGCTCTGTCAGCCATTCAAACAGCATTGCTTCCTTGCTCTCTACATGGTGATAAATCGCTCCCGGGCTGATTCCAACATGCGCCGCCAATTCCCGCATGCTGACCTGGCTGAAACTACGTTCCTTGAACAGCTCCAGGGCTCTGCGCTGAAACTCCGAGCGGCTCAGCGTGGGAACCATACGCCCGTGAGTCATGTGTCGAGTGCCTGCTGTTTGGCAATTTCCTGGTTGCGCAGAATGAACCGCTGCAACTTGCCACTCGGGGTCTTGGGCAGTTGTTCGACGAACTCGATTTCCCGTGGGTACGCATGCGCGGCCAAGCGCTGTTTGACATGCAGACGCAGGGCTTCCGCCAACTCGGCACTGGGCAGGTACTGACGGTTCAGCACCACAAACGCCTTGATCAGCTCGGTGCGTTGCGGGTCGGGCTTGCCGATCACCGCGGCTTCGACGACTGCCGGATGCTCGATCAGCGCGCTCTCGACATCGAAAGGCCCCACGCGGTAGCCGGACGTGGTGATCACATCGTCGTTACGGCCTACAAAGCTGATACTGCCGTCCTCATTGAGCTCAACGATATCGCCGCTCAAGTAGTAACGGTCGACAAACGCCTTGGTGGGCATGTGAAAGTAGCCATTGAACCAGCACAGGGGCGAGCGCGCGCGATCCACCGCCAGTACGCCCGGCTGAGCCGTCGGTAGTTCCCGATGCGCATCATCCAGCACGACAATCCGGTACCCGGGCACCGCATAACCGGCAGAACCCTCACGTACCGGATGGCGTAGCCCATGGTGATTGCACAGCACCATGCCAATTTCGGTTTGGCCGTAATGGTCGTGAATGACTACCCCGAGCTGTTCGGCGAACCAACGGATGACTTGCGGGTTGAGCGGTTCCCCGGCGCTGCTGACGATACGCAACTGGCCACGCACGGCGTCGGCGAACTCGGCCCCGGCAGCAATCAGCAGGCGATAGGCCGTGGGCGAGCCGGCCAGGTTGCTGATCGCATACTTGGCGATAATCCGGCAGGTGCTTTCCACGGTGAAAGGGCCGTCATGGAACAGCGTGGCTCGGCCGCACGCCAGTGGCCCGGTCACTGCGTAATACAAGCCATAGGCCCAGCCGGGGTCGGCGAGGTTCCAGAAATGGTCGTCTTCGCGCAAGTCGATTGAATCGCGCATATAACTTTTGAAGGCCAGAATGGCGCTCAAAGGCACCTCAAGCGGCTTGGCAGGTCCTGTAGTGCCCGAGGTACACATCAGCAGGAAAGGCGCACTCGCGTCCAGCAGCTCAGGGGTGCAGTCGGCCTGTTGGCGACCGAGGGCGTCCCAGAAACCGTAATCGGTCGGGTGCTGTGGGGTGCCGTCTGTCACGATGACGCGAGGGCAGTCGGGGATGTCATCCAGCTTGGGACGATTGTGGGCATCGGTCACGATCCAGCGTGCCCCGGAGCAATCCAATCGCTGCTCGATCGCCTTGGGCCCGAATGCGGTAAAGAGAGGTTGGTAGACCGCACCGATGCGCCAGGTCCCGAGGATAGTAATCACCAGTTCAACCGTGCGTGGCATGAGTCCGGCGACACGATCTCCCGGCTGTACCCCTTGCGCTCGCAGAAAGTTGGCAAAGCGCGCAGCGTGCACCTGCAGTTCGCTGAACGTGTAGTGCGTGGCGCGACCATCCCGCGTTTCGCAGTACAGCGCCACGGCATTGCCATGAGCGTGCCGGTCGCAGCACTCGATGCAGGCGTTCAAGGCTCCCGGTTCGCCGTGCAAGTCTTGAGCAGCCAGTTGTAGATAGTCGAAGGTTGACACTGCTGAGTCGTAATCGCGCATAACGTACCTGATTATTATTGTTGGAATTTGCCCTACGCCCACGCAAGCCGCGCAGGCGCAAGGATGTTGCTAGTTGTCCATCATCTCGGCCGCTTGCTGGGTCGCCTGGCTGGTCCGCGTGGCTAGCTTGCGCACTTCATCGGCGACCACTGCAAACCCGCGACCGGCTTCGCCTGCTCGCGCCGCCTCAATGGCGGCATTCAACGCCAGCAGGTTGGTCTGGCTGGCAATGCCCTGAATGGTGGCAACAATCTGCGTCAGCTTGGTGAGGGTTTCCTGCATCACCCGATGTTGTTGCGCCTGCGCCTCGCGCATCGTGCTTTCTTCATGGTGGGCATGTATGTCGGTGATGGCACCCACCACCCGTTGCGGGGAGCCGTCCTGCGCACGGCGCGTTTGCCCACGACCGCGAAACCAGCGGTAAGTACCGTTTTTATGTTTGAGTCGATAATCCACATCGAACGGCGTCTTGCCGCTGCGATCGTCCACATGGGCGACGAATGCGCCGATGGCCCGCGCGCTATCGTCGGGATGCAAGCGCGAGGTCCAGCTTTCCAGGGTGTTGGGGAACTCCTCAACGGTGTTGCACCCCAGCAGTCGGCGCATTTGCGAAGACCACCAAATGGTATTTTTCGGGTTCGCTGGGTCGCCTGCTACCACCTCGATATCCCAAAGCCCGTCATGCAGCATTTCCCGGGAAATGTCGAAACGTGTGGCCGCCAGTTCGAGCGCCTCGTTGTGCAGGTACTGGTCATGAATGTCACGAACGGTCCCAGCGATGCAGAGCGCTGCGCCTTGCGCATCGCGACGCGAGGCACCACTTATGCTGCACCAGCGATAGTCGTCGCCGGGTGCAGGTTTCATCCGCACCTGGAGCGCAAATGCCGTCCGCCCGCTGCGATCAGCAAGGTGCCTGGCGAGCGCTGCCAGATGCACTTGCCGGTCATCCGGGTGCAACTGTTCACTCCACGCGCCGAGCTGATTCATAGCCTGGGCCTGGTTCGACGCTGGCCCCGTCCACGTCATTGAACATTCCGGCCCAGGTGCAGCGGTTCCATCCAGCTCCAGTTCCCAGAACAGTTCATCTGCGCCCTGTGTGATCAGTACCCAGCGCGCCTCCCATTGCCGCAACAGCGTGTCACGGCAGGCCAGGTGCTGTTCCAGTTGGCTGACGCGAAACGCCAGTGCGCAGGCCTGCTCCTTAACGGCTTGCCGCTCTTGCAGCAGTCGCTCGACGCTTGCCAGGATGCGGCGCACCAACCGGTTGTTCGACGACAATGGCGTGCTCGCCTGATCAGGCTGCTCCAGTCGGTCGGCGAGCTGCGCCAATACCCGGCGTGTGGTTCGGCTGAAAAAGAGCATGGGGCACCTCTACCTCGGTCAAATGGGAACCGCCTGCAAGGACTGCATCGGGGCCGATAAGGCCTGGGCGTCAAAGACTTTCGCTCCCGGCAGCGTTTGCCAGGCTGATGGGCCGGCGGCTATTTCCTGGGCACTCAGCAGGCAGTCGTCGAGGGCGCGCTGTAACACGTGGGTATCCAGATCCTGGCCGATAAAGACCAATTCCTGCCGGCAATCACCGACAATGCTGTCCCACTTGGTCATGATGCTTCGCAACCGATATTCATCCCGCGGCCATTGCGACTGCTCGATGAAGTTCCACCAGTGCCCGACATAGTCCCACTGGAACTGCCTGCCGCTGTGCACCAGCAGGCCGGTTTCCAGGTGCCGGCTGGCGAGCCAGAAGTAACCCTTGCTACGCAACAGCCGCCCGTTGCGCCAGGGGCGTTGCAGAAAATCGAGTAATCGCTGTGGGTGAAAGGGGGCACGCTCGCGGTACACCCATGACGTCACGCCATAGGTGTCCGACTCGGAGGCCGGTGTGTCGTCGGCCTGCATTTTTTTCATCCAGCCGGGTGATTCAGCCAGGCTGGGTAAATCAAACAGATGGGTACCGAGAATGCCTGATAGCTCAACGTTGCCGTGTGTCATCGGTATGATCCGCGCGGTCGGGTTAAGGCCGGTGAGGACCGCGTGCACGGCCTGATAACCGGGCTCGTCGATCAGGTCCAGTTTGTTGACGAGAATGACGTTGGCGTACTCCACCTGCTCAATCAGCAGATCTGCCAGATGGCGTTTGGGTGTGTCCGCTTGTGCGTCGTCGCGCGCCACGATATCCGGCGATTCGAGCAACGTCTGAAAACGACTGCCATCGACCACCGTCACCAAGGTATCGAGCCGCGCCAGTTCGCTGAGGCTGAAGCCTTCTGCGTCAAGAAATGCGAACGTCTCGGCAACCGGCATCGGCTCGGAGATTCCCGTGGACTCAATGAGCAGGTAGTCAAAACGTTGCTGGCGTGCCAGGGCACTGATCTGTTCGAGCAAATCGGCGCGCAGCGTGCAGCAGATACAGCCATTGCTCATCTCGATCAACTCATCTCGACCACGGTGCAGCGCCACGTCGCGCTGCACCTCTTCGGCATCAATGTTGACGTCGCTCATATCATTGACGATGACTGCCACTCTCAGGCCGTCGCGATTGCGCAAGATATGATTGAGCAGGGTGGTTTTGCCGGCGCCGAGGAAACCAGAAAGCACGGTCACCGGCAGTCGGCTCGCCTGGGCGCCGTCAATCATACGTTCACCGCATGTGAGCTGGCGGCCTTGTCCAAGTAGCTTTCGAACAGGTCGACCACCACAAAACCTTCATCGGCCGCATCCCCCCACAGGTCTTTCACGCGAAACTCGACGTGGTAGGTTGGCTGATGCGCAGCGTTCAAGTCGCCATGACCAATGGCGTCTGGAAAAGGCCATTTTTCTGAAGTCCGGTGGAGGACCACACCTTCCTTGCCGCGAACATAGGCCGGCATGCGGGTATGCCCGGCTACATACTCGTTGCGCACGACTACCCGGTCGCCGACTTCAAAAGGCGGTCGGCCAGTGACCGCCGGGCGGCCCTGCGCATGCGCGGGATTCGCCAGCTTGAAGTGAGAACCCAGGGCCTGATCGAGCTCCGCCTGGGTGATGACGCCGGTTTCGACCAGCAGGGTGGCGGTAGCGATGACATAGCGTTCGTAGTACTGGGTGCCGACATGCTGACGCACGTCCAGTCGCTCGACGGCGTGGCGCACTTCGTCCACGCTGAACTTCTTCAAGTGATCGGCACCGATAAACATCAAGCTGTACGCCAGGTGCTCCCAGTCCTGCTTGAACACGGTTTGGTAGCTCAGGCTGTTGATGGTGTGAGGGACTTTGCCAAAGCCTTGGAAACCGCCGAGATCGTGAAAGCCATCCATCGTGGATACCTCTTAATAGAGAATGAATAGAGAATGAAAATTGAAAGAAACAAAGCACCCCGGTTACGCGACGTGCGGTAGCGCCACGCCAATAAGGACATCCTTGGTAATCAATTTTCGAAGCGCCTCTTCATCCATGGATTCGCTGCCCTTTGGCCGCAGAGGCAGCACCAGATAGCGGCTTTCGGCGCTGGTGTCCCACACCTTGATGGAGACCCCGTCCGGCAGCTCCGTGCCCAGCTCCCGTAGCACGGTGCGCCCTTCGCGAACCAGTCGGGCGCGGAACTCGAAGCCCTTGTACCACTCCGGCGGCAAGCCCAGGACGGGCCAGTTGGTGCAGGAGCAGAGGCTGCACACAATCACGTTTTTCACGCTGGGCGTGTCTTCCAGCGCAACAATGTATTCACCCTGCGGGCCGGTATAGCCAAACTGAGCGCACGCAGCGGTACCGTCCTTGAGCAGCAGTTCGCGAAACTGTGGGTCCACCCATGCCTTGGCCACTACCCGAGCACCGTTCTGCGGGCTCCATTCGTGTGCCATGAGCTGTGTCATGTGCTCGATGTAACCGTCGGGGATCAGGTCTTTTTGTTTGAGCACTTGCAGTAACGCCTGTGCTCGCTCACCCGGCGTTGATGGTTTTATTTCAGGTGTGGTCATCAGTTGGTTCCTCATCGTTGAGCTTCTAGGCAGCGCCCGGCGGCTTATTCTTTTGCGCTGCATGGGACGCATCGGCTACTAGCTGTTTTTCCAGTCAACCGATGCCTCGAAAGCCGCTGCAGCCTGGTAAATCGTGCCTTCGGCATAGTGTTTGCCCACTAGCATCAGCCCGACAGGTAAACCGTCTACCAGGCCGCAGGGAATCGACATGGCCGGATGGCCAGTGATGTCCTGTGCGGAGGCATTGCCGATCATTTCCAGCGCTCGGGCCACGTACTCGGTGATCGAGCAACCGGGCTCCGGGTGGGGTTGGGCAATGATCGGCACGGTGGGCATCACCAGCAGGTCATAGCGCGCCAATGCGGCGTCATACCCGGAGCGTGCCAGGCGCCTGAGGTTTTGTGCCTTGGCGTAGAAGCGACCGTTGTAGCGCTCCAGACCGTATTGCCCGACGAACATGCAGAGCTTGAGAGAGGCGGACAGGTCATTCGCCTGATCGCGCCATCCGGCTTGTTTGTCCAGCAACCCGAGGTCATATAGCCCTTGCCAGTTAAAGCCGGCCCCATTGCCGTGCATCATCTGCATCATCAGGCCCTCACAGCCGATGGGGTGCCACAGCGAACCGGCAATCTTGTGCTCAGGCACTGACACCTCTTCGACGTGCGCGCCCATCCGTGCAAATGCGTCGATGGCATTGCGCACAGACGAGGCGACACGCGGATCCTGGTTGGGCAGTTCAAAGCCTTCGCGCAGGACGCCGATCCTCAGCCCGCTTACACCGCGCTCCAGGTAATCACTGTAAGCGTCGACCTGGGGCGCGGCTTGTCGCGGGTCGAGCCCATCCGCTCCCGCCATGACCTCCAGCATCAAGGCGTTGTCCCGTACGTTTGCCGTGATGGGGCCGGCATGATCGATAGTCGCCTCAATGGCCATGATCCCGGTGTAAGGCACCAGTCCGTGGGTCGGCTTCATTCCGTAAGTGCCGCAGAATGCGGAAGGAATCCGGATTGACCCGCCCTGGTCACCGCCGACTGCCAGGTCGACCTCGCCCGCGGCAACCAGTGCTGCGCTGCCGGAAGACGACCCACCCGAGGCAAATCCGTGGCGATAGGGGTTGTGCACCGGCGCCGGATCGGAGGTGTGACTACCACCGGATAGGCAGTAATGCTCGCATGTTGCCTTGCCGAGGATGGTTGCGCCGGCATCCAGCAAGCGGGAGACAACGGTGGCATCGAATGAGGGAACGAAGCCTTCAAGGGGCTTTGCACCATTCATCATCGGTACGCCAGCGAGTGAAATATTGTCCTTGAGTGCGACGGTTTTATTCGCCAACTTGCCTTCGCGGGTGCCGCTGACTTCCGTTCGGTAGTACCAGGCATTGAGTGGGTTGTGTGCAGTCGAGGGTCGATAGCCCGAGCTGCGTTCGTAACGTACCGGCGGAATGAAGTCAGGCAGCTCGTCAATCAGGTCATAAGCGTCGAAGCTTGACTGCATAAGAGCCAGGTATTCATGGGCTTGCTCCGCACTTATCTGCATGTGCAGGCTGGTCGATACATCCAATAGCTGTTCAAGGGTGGGGCGAACAATTGGCATGGTTGGGCTGTCCTTATCGTAAGTGGCCGAAGAGCGCTGCGGCTCATCAAATTCAGTGGGCCTGGCGCTCAAGATAGTCCGCGCCTCAAGTCGCAGGCTTGGTTGAGAAAGACATCGACTTGGCTGAGCCGGACACCGCTGTGCAAAGGCGCAAAGGGCACGCGGTCGCAGATCCTTGGGTTAAAAAATGCGCGCATAACGCAGGTTCATGCGGAAGTCTTCCTTGGTGCCGTTGTCCACCGAAAGGTCCTTGCCCAACTGCAGTTGAATCTGGTCTTGGGGGGTGACGAATTTGGTCGCGGTGAGACGAAAGTTGGTGGTGCCCAACTCGTTATCCTGATTGACGTGCTCAATGTTCGTCTCGCCCCCCCAGGTACGCCCGAAGCCGATACCAAATGCGGTGCTGGCGTCTGGCATGTAACGCCCCATGATCTGTGCTGCGTAGGAAACGTCCTGCTTCATACGGTCTGCATTTGCGCCGTAATCAGTGTTGTCGCCATACCAGGTAGCACCGCCAACCAGGTCCATCGCCCATTTTTCTGTGAAGTGTTTGACGTACGCACTCTGCAGTTCGAATTTCCAGCGGTTCTCTCCGAGATTGAGCGCGTCCTCCTTGTCATACGTACCAGTAGGCACATACAGGTAGGGGGCGATGCTGAGGGTGTCGCGGGCCTCGTTGAACCGCCATTTGACTGGTGCGGTGAGGATCAAGTCGCCAACGCCGCGAGTACTGCCCAGCGCTGAGGCGTCACCTGCGCTGGAGACGTGTCCGAAAGGCAAAAGAAATTGCGGGTCGATGGTGACGGTGTCAGAGAGTGCGTAGACATGCAGTAGACGCAGGATGCCGACGTCAGAGCTCACGTTGAAGTCAGAGCTGACCTTGTGTCCGTTGCTATAAGCCGAGTCCGTGGTGGCGTGCTGGTAGTAAATCGCCCCGATCGTAGCGCCGACCGGATATTGCTCATAATCGCCGGGCGCTACTTCACCGGCGTTGGCGTGAAGCACGGGCAACAGAGTAGAGAGCGTCAACAGGCGGATCTTATTCATCATTTATTCCTCGCACAGGGAGGCCGGCCACCCGAGGAGGGTGGCAAGGCGGCAGAAGTTGGGGAGGTAAACGCCGATGGCGCTCAGGTCGTTGGTGGCAGCGCGTCGCGCAACATACCGGTCTGCGAGTGACAGTTGATGTACTCGAATACCTGGCTCTTGGCGTCCGACACGGATACTTCGTGGTACAGCCTTAACTTCTTCAAACCTGCGGCCACGCGGAAAAACGTCACGAAAATACGCAGGTGAGTCGGGTGAGACTCAGCCCAGCGTTCGAGTTTCTCAACCGAGCGCCAGTGACCGATGTTGTAGCTCAGGTCGAGAAAGTTGCCGTCCAGGTCGATATTGCGCACGAACCTGTTGCTGTAGCAGCCCAACGTTTGGCCGTTGTCACGCAGGAAGTCCATGCCGTCCTGCAACGTCGGCAAGATTTCGTCGATGTAGAGTGAGCGCTCCTCTGCCTCGGCATCCGCCCAGTCCTGGCCGGAGCGAATCAGTGTGAGGTTGTCATGCCCCAGGACCAGGACCCGTCCGCCCTGGGTCGGGTCACCCGCGATCACCTGTAGCTCGCTCGTGGGATTCATCCAATCCGTCTGGGAGATCGGGAAACGGTCGCGCATTGAACCCCAGTAACCGTGCTCTTCGATCTCTCCGCTGGTCGTATCCATTACCGCGCCGACACCGGGCAGGTTCTCCTGGAACGCGTACAACGTCTCGAACTGCTCGGTGCGCGGCGCGGTGATTTCGCGGAAATAACCAAGGCTTTCACCGAGCCGATCCGCCGAACTCCACCAGTCATTCACTGGGGGGGAACGCAACCAGCGACAGTGGGCGCCCGGGTCTTTCCAGTACCCGACCACAATCAAATTATCAAAGCCGCTGCTGTCGGTGTGGTGGGTCAAATCGTAAGTCTGCGGGCCATCTGGCAGGCTGAAACTGCTGACGATGTGACGCATTGCCTGCAATGCAGGCTCGCGCTGGGCATCGCCGCGATATTGCACGCCAAGATAGGCCATCACCACTTGTTCCAGTTGCTCGTCAGCGCGTGCGACCCACATAGGGAACGGCGGTTGATACTCGTCCGGTACACGGCGGGACAGGGTGCGCGGGCATTTGAGATGTGTGTCGATTGCAGATTCCATCTTGAGCTCCTCGTTATTTTCGTTCAGGCCTACGGTTGGGCGTCAGCGCGTCGCTGGCGGGTCGCGCTTGGCGATCTGCCGTCGCTGCAGCAGCTGCATGGCACTCCATTCAATCAACCAATAAGCCGACTCTTCAGGCGCAAGGTCGCGCCTCTGCAGAAGCCAGGAGGAATCAGCCAATCGTTTTGAGTCGTGTCGATGCATGGCGTGCCTCATCAGCGGATGAATGAGCTGCTGTGAGGTGGAAATTAGGCTGGGCGAGGAGGGGGCGCTTTGTTCGGCGAGACAACCATTTGGTTGGAAAAGACAAGGCTGAGGCTGACGTTCACCCGTGATCCGCGCTGGTGCGCGTGAGCCGACCGAGTGACGTGCGATGCCCTTAAATGGTGATGGCTGCACCGTGCGACAGCCTCCGAAGGCTGCCGAAAGTCGCGAGGGACATCACATGGCAGCGTACTCAAGCAGGCCTGCTACTGCGCTTGGCCTGTTAATTGCCTTTCATAGCTGAAAATTGGTCGCACGTTACAACGTCTCCAGCGCCTCTTGCATCGTTGTCGAGGTCAGTGTCATGAACCCAAGCTCTCAGTATTCGACCCTTGCTGTTCCGGCACCACGTCGGTTTGATTATTGGAAAGAAGTGGTCTGTCGCCACTGCCTGGCGGCCGATAGCAAACCCATGTCCCAGAGCAGCTTTGATGGCTCGCTCACCGTTAATACAGTCGGCGAATTGGACATCTGCTCGCTGTCTTCGCCGCTGCACTACTGGGAGCGTTCCGAGCAGCACCTGCGCAGCGGTCCGGCCGAAGATTTATGGTTGGGTTTCGCTCGAAATGGTCATGGGCAAATAGAACAAGGCTCAAGAAAAGCCAGCCTGGCAACTGGCAATTTGTTTCTTTATGACGCAACTCAGGCGTTTCGCTTCAGCCTGGGTGGTACCGAAAACCACTTGATCCGTATTCCCAGAGCGTTGCTCACCGAGCGCCTGCCGCGTATTGCCGAGTACACCGCGATGGTCCTCGACGACCGGCGTCCCGGCGTAGTTCCCTTACGCGAAATGCTGCATCAGGCCGCGAGCACGCCTGCGTCGCTGCAGGATGAGCGCATCTCGAATCGTTACTCAAGTACGTTGCTTGATCTGCTTGTGATCAGCCTGGAACTCCAGGACCTGAAAACAAGCCACCAGGAGATGGACCTCTACGGCCGCATCATGAAGTACATACAACGACACTTGACCGAGCCGGACCTGTCGATTGAAGCCATCGCCAAAGCCCACAATGTGTCCACCCGAACCGTTACACGGGCCTTCGCACGCTACCAGAAAACCCCCGTTGCAGAGATTTGGAAAGAGCGCCTGAATGCCAGTCGAGAAGCGATTGAGCGCGGCCAGGTACGCAGCGTGTCCGAGGCGGCGCTGGACTTCGGGTTTTCTGACTTTTCCCATTTCAGCCATGCGTTTCGCAAGGCATTTGGTGTGGCGCCGAATACGCTGTTACGCCGCAATTGAAATTGCCGGGGTAGCAAATCGTTGAGAAAAGGGGTGCTTACTCGGTGACGTCCTGTAGCTCGAACCACACCCACCCGCGGCTGGGGTTTTCCAGGCCGAGGGCGATGCGCAGCGCGGTGCTTTTGCCTGAGCCTGACTCGCCGACAATCGCCAGGGTCTGCCCGGGGTAGACCTGCAGGTTCAGTCCTCCAGCGCCACAAAGGTCGCGTTTTCGCCCTGACCTTGGGCCGCGCGAACGTCTTGCCAACGTTTTGCAGTTGCCGGATCGGCGGCTGCGTCGGGTCCGGTCGGGCCAGTGGCTGGCGGCGCTTGGCGAGCGCCGGCGCGGCGGCGATCAAGGCGCGGGGGTAGTCATGCTGCGGCGCGCCGAGAATCTGCCGTGGTTGCCCCTTGCTCCACCACTTGCCTCTGTCGCCTCGCCGTTGGATGTGCGCAACGTCATCGCCTGTCATAATCCGCCCATCTCACCCCAGCCCCCACACGGAGTCCATGCCATTCATGGTGCTGTTCAATCGATTGAGCGCGTTTTCCATCCAGGCGCGCAGGGCACTGAAGCTGGTGTGGGAGACGTCGCGTCCCTTATTCATAGGCCTGCTGCTGGCCACCATCGTTGCCGGTCTGTTGCCTGCGCTGGCTGCCTGGATCGGCCAGCGTATTGTCGATGGCGTGGTGCACGCGATGCAGATTCATGCAGCCGGCAGCCAGGCGCCCGTGTGGCCAGTGATGCAGTACGTGCTGGCCGAGGCGGGCGTGTTGGCGCTGCTGGCCGCCGCTCAGCGCGCGCTGTCAATGCAGCAATCGTTGCTGCGGGTGCAGTTGGGGGTGAAGGTCAACCTGATGATTCTGGAGAAAGCCCAGACCCTCTCACTCCTGCAGTTTGAAGACGCCGAGTTCCACGACAAGCTGGTGCGCGTGCGTCAGGGCGCCTCGACACGGCCGCTGAGCCTGGTCACCAAGGGCCTGGGGCTCGTGCAGAACCTGATCGCGCTGATCAGCTTTGCCGTGCTGTTAGTGCACTTTTCGCCGTGGGCGCTGGTGATTCTGGTGGTCGGCGCCTTACCGGTGTTCTTCGCCGAGACGCATTTTTCGGGCAATGCGTTTCGCCTGTTCCACCGGCGCGCGCCCGAGACCCGTCAGCAGAATTACCTGGAATCGCTGCTGTCCCACGAGACCCATGCCAAAGAGGTCAAGCTGTTCGGCCTGGCGCCGCTGTTCCTCAAGCGCTACCGCGACAACGCCCGGCGCTTGTACACCGAAGACCGCCAGTTGACGGTGCGTCGGGATGCCTGGGGCTTTGCCCTGGGCCTGCTGGGCACCGCGGCGTTTTATGTGGCTTACGCCTGGGTGGTGCTGGACACCGTGCGCGGCCAGACCACCCTGGGACAGATGACCATGTACATCGTGCTGTTCAAGCAGGGGCAAAGCGCGATCACCGCCAGCCTCAGCGCGATTGCCGGCCTGTATGACGACAGTCTGTTTCTGTCGGACCTTTATGAGTACCTGCTAACCCCTGTGGTCGTGCCGAGTGGCCGCCTTACCCAGGGCGCGCGTCCCGGCGACGGTCTGCGCTGCGAGCACGTAGGGTTCAGTTACCCCGGCGCTGAGCGGCAGGCATTGACTGACATCAACCTGCACTTGGCGCCGGGGCAAAGCCTGGCCCTGGTGGGCGAGAATGGCTCGGGCAAAACCAGCCTGATCAAACTGCTCACGCGCCTGTATTCCCCGCACGAGGGGCGCATTCTGCTGGATGGCAGCGACTTGCAAGACTGGGATGAACAGACACTGCGCCAGCGCATTGGGGTGATTTTCCAGGATTACATCCGCTACCAGATGACCGTCGGCGAGAACCTTGGAGTGGGTGACGTCGATGCGCTGAACGATGAGGCGCGCTGGCGCACGGCCGCCACCCTGGGGGTGGCCGCCGAATTCATCGAGCGCCTGAGCAGGGCCTACGGCACACAGTTAGGGCGCTGGCTTGGCGGCCAGGAGTTGTCGGGTGGGCAATGGCAGAAAGTCGCCTTGTCACGCGCGTATATGCGCCAGGAGGCGGATCTGCTGATTCTTGACGAGCCGACGGCTGCGCTGGACGCCGGCGCCGAGGCGGCGGTGTTCGAGCACTTTCGCGAACACGCCAAGGGCCGCATGACGTTGTTGATTTCCCATCGATTCTCCAGCGTGCGCAATGCCGACCACATCATCGTGCTGGACGGCGGGCGAATCCTGGAGGAGGGCAGCCATCAACAGCTGATGGTGGCGGGTGGGCGCTATGCCGAGTTGTTCGATGTTCAGGCGCGGGGGTATCGCTAGGTCCCCGTCCAATCCGGCCAAGCGTATTGTTTCAAAGTTTTAGGCCAGCATTCTCACCCCAAGCCCTGTGCGCCCCGACGCAGCGCTGAAAGCCTGGCGCAGAACGCCCGACAATACCTCCAGGGTATCCCTTCAGACTTTATCCATATTGGACGCCCCCCTATCCAGGCGTCAGCCTGAGCCCAATAACTATAAAAGAGCCGCAACCATGACCGTGCTATTGAGTGAGCGCAGCCAGATTTTCCAGGGCGCCGATGCCTACGCGGTGTCGGACTACGTCAACCAGCACGTGGGCAGCCACTGCATTCGCATGCCTCCCAAGGGCCGGCCCCGGGCGAGTATCAGCCATCGCACCTTCGCCAGCCTGGACCTGTGCCGCATCAGCTACGGTGCACCCGTGCGGGTCACATCGGTGGCGCTGGAGACCATCTATCACCTGCAGATCCTGTTGAGCGGGCATTGCCGCTCCAGCTCCCGTGGCGAGAATGACGTGTTCGGGCCGGGGGAAATCCTGCTGATCAACCCGGACGACCCGGTAGACCTGACCTATTCCGCCGACTGCGAGAAATTCATCATCAAACTGCCGGTGCGCCTGCTGGAAAACGCCTGCCTGGAGCAGCACTGGAGCTTGCCGCAGGTGGGTATCCGCTTCGCGAAGGCCCGCCACGCGCTCAGTGAAATGGGCGGCTTCCTGCCGTTGCTCGGGCTGATCTGTCATGAGGCAGAAAACGCTGCCGAGCCCCACATGCAGGGCCTGTACGAACGCATCTTGGCCAACAAGCTGCTGGCATTGCTGGGCAGCAACGTGTTGCGGGTGATCCCCCAGGCTGCCCACGGCGGTGGGTTTGAAGCGGTGCGCGAATTTATCCAGCAGCACCTGGCCGATGACATCAGCGTCGAGCAGTTGATGGCCGTGGCCAACGTCAGCGAACGTTCGCTGTACAGCCTGTTTGCGCGCCAGGTGGGGCTGTCACCGCGCGACTATGTACGCCGCTGCAAGCTCGAACGGGTGCACGCACGCTTGCAACTGAGCAGCACGCGCAGCGTGACCGAGGTGGCTTTGGACCATGGCTTCATGCACCTGGGGCGGTTTTCCGAGGCCTATCGCAAACGCTTCGGCGAACTGCCGTCGCAGACCTGGAAACGCCATCGTTAAGCGACATGCGCCTGGCGGATAGCGATGTGCAGGCAGCGGATATCGACGCGCAGGGCGAACACGTACGGTGAGGGTGCCTGATACAAGAACAACGGAGGGCCCGCCCCATGATCAGTACACTCGACCGACTCGCCTGCCAATTGCGCGAGTCCGTACAGGAAGACCCCGCCACTGGGGTGTTCCGCTGCCGCCGCGACATCTTTACCGACCCCGACCTGTTTGCCCTGGAGATGAAACACATCTTCGAAGGCGGCTGGATCTACCTGGCCCATGAAAGCCAGGTGCCGGAGATCAACGATTACTACACCACTTGGATCGGCCGCCAGCCGGTGGTCATCACCCGTGACAAACACGGCGCGCTGCATGGTCTGGTCAACGCCTGCGCGCATCGCGGCGCCATGCTGTGCCGGCGCAAACAAGGCAACAAGGGCTCGTTCACTTGCCCCTTCCATGGCTGGACGTTCAGCAACGCCGGCAAGCTGCTCAAGGTAAAGGACGCGAAGACCGGCGCCTATCCTGACAGCTTCGACTGCGACGGCTCCCATGACCTCAAGCGCCTGGCGCGCTTTGAAAACTACCGCGGTTTCCTGTTCGGCAGCCTCAGCGATGCGGTGCCGGAACTCAGCGATTACCTGGGCGAAACCCGCGTCATCATCGACCAGATGGTCGACCAGGCTCCTTTGGGCCTGGAGGTGCTGCGCGGCAGCTCATCCTATGTCTATGACGGCAACTGGAAACTGCAAATCGAAAACGGCGCCGACGGTTACCACGTCAGCTCCGTGCACTGGAACTACTCGGCGACCATGGGCCGGCGCAACTACGAAGCCGAAGGCACGCGCACCGTCGACGCCAATGGCTGGTCGAAAAGCCTGGGCGGCGTCTACGCCTTCGACCACGGGCATATCCTGCTGTGGACGCGCCTGCTCAACCCCGAAGTTCGCCCGGTGCACGCTCACCGCGAGGCCTTGGCCGAACGCCTGGGCCAGGCGCGCGCCGACTTTATCGTCGACCAGACCCGCAACCTCTGCCTCTACCCCAATGTGTACCTGATGGACCAGTTCTCGACCCAGATCCGCGTGGTGCGCCCCCTCGCCGTGGATAAAACCGAAGTGACAATCTATTGCATGGCGCCCATCGGCGAAAACGCCCAGGAGCGCGCCACGCGGATTCGCCAGTACGAAGACTTCTTCAACGTCAGCGGCATGGGCACCCCGGATGACCTCGAAGAATTCCGCGCCTGCCAGACCGGTTACCAGGGCGCGAGCACCCTGTGGAATGACTTGAGCCGTGGCGCCAGGCAGTGGGTCGAAGGCGCGGACGAAAATGCCTTGGCCATGGGCATGCAACCGCAGCTCAGCGGGGTCAAGACCGAGGACGAGGGCTTGTTTGTGCGCCAGCATGCGCACTGGGCCCAAAGCCTGCAACGTGCGATCGAGCGCGAACAGCAAGGGCTGATTGCCAGCGACCGCGAGGTGCAGCCATGAGCCTTGCCCGTGACCACCTGCTGGATTTTCTCTACCGTGAAGCGCGCCTGCTCGACGACCGACAATGGGATGACTGGCTGGCCTGCTATTCGCCCAAGGCCGAGTTCTGGATGCCCGCCTGGGACGATCACGACACCCTCACCGAAGACCCGCAGCGCGAAATCTCGCTGATCTACTACCCCAATCGTGACGGCCTGGAAGACCGTATCTTCCGCATCAAGACCGAGCGCTCCAGCGCCAGCACGCCCGAGCCGCGCACCGTGCACATGCTGTGCAACCTCGAAGTGCTGGCCGACGACGGCGTGCAGGTGGACCTGCGCTTCAACTGGCACACCCTCAGCCACCGCTACAAAACCACCGACAGTTATTTCGGTACCTCCTTCTATCGCCTCGACATCCGTGCCGAGCAGCCGCTGATCACGCGCAAGAAGGTGGTGCTGAAAAACGACTACATCCACCAGGTCATCGACATCTACCACATCTGAGGACACCGCCATGACGTATGCCATCGCCCTGAACTTCGAGGATGGGGTGACCCGCTTCATCGACTGCAAGGTGGGGGAAAAGGTGCTCGATGCCGCCTTCCGCCAACGCATCAACCTGCCCATGGACTGCTCGGACGGTGTATGCGGCACCTGCAAATGCCGCTGTGAAACCGGCGCCTACGACTTGGGTGACGATTATATCGACGACGCCCTGAGCGCCGACGAAGCGCAGGCGCGCCAGGTACTGACCTGCCAGATGGTGCCGCAGTCCGACTGCGTGATCGCCGTGCCGGTGCCGTCCAGCGCCTGCAAGACCGGCACTACGCACTTTACCGCGACGCTGGCCGGCATCACGCGACATGCCGATGCCGCGCTGGAGGCGAGTTTCGAGCTGGACCAGGCGCCGGTATTCCTGCCCGGCCAGTACGTGAATATCAGCGTGCCCGACAGTGGGCAGACACGCGCTTACTCCTTCAGCAGTCGCCCGGGCGACACGCGCGCCAGCTTCCTGATCAAGCACGTGCCCGGCGGGTTGATGAGCAGCTGGCTCGAGCGCGCCCAGCCGGGCGACAGCGTGGCGATCACCGGCCCGCTGGGGAGTTTCTACCTGCGTGAGGTGGTGCGGCCGCTGCTGTTACTGGCCGGTGGTACCGGCCTGGCGCCGTTCCTGTCGATGCTTGAAGTGCTCGCGCAGCGCCAGGAAACCCGCCCGATCCGGTTGATCTACGGCGTAACGCGGGATCAGGACTTGGTGATGGTCGAGGCGTTGCAGGCTTTTACCGCGCGTTTGCCCAACTTCAACCTGGTGACCTGTGTGGCTGATCCGCACACCACTCACCCGCGCCAGGGCTATGTGACTCAGCACATGGCTGACGAAGCCCTCAATGGCGGCGATGTCGACGTGTACCTGTGCGGCCCGCCGCCGATGGTCGATGCGGTGCGCGAGCACTTCAAGCAGCAGGGCGTGACCCCGGCCAGCTTCCATTACGAGAAATTCACCCCTAACGCCGTCGCCACGTGCGATGCCGCCTGAGGACTGCCCCATGACTCAACGTTTTAACAACAAGGTCGCGCTGGTCACCGGCGCTGCCCAAGGGATCGGTCGGCGTGTCGCCGAGCGCTTGCTGGAGGAGGGCGCCTGGCTGGTCGCGGTGGATCGCTCCGAGCTTGTGCATGAATTGCAGCATGAGCGAGCGCTGCTGCTGACCGCCGACCTGGAACAATACAGCGAGTGCGCGCGGGTGATGGCCGCCGCCACGGCCCGTTTCGGGCGCATCGACGTGCTGGTCAATAACGTCGGCGGGACCATCTGGGCCAAGCCTTTCGAGCATTACGCCGAGGCCGAAATCGAGGCCGAAGTGCGCCGCTCGCTGTTCCCTACGTTGTGGTGCTGCCATTGCGTGCTGCCCTACATGCTGGAGCAGGGCGAAGGCGCCATCGTCAACGTGTCTTCCGTGGCTACGCGTGGGGTCAATCGCGTGCCGTATGGCGCGGCCAAGGGCGGCGTGAATGCCTTGACGGCCTGCCTGGCCCTGGAGACTGCCGGCAGCGGGATTCGGGTCAACGCCACCGCGCCCGGCGGGACCGAGGCACCGCCACGGCGCATCCCGCGCAACAGCCAGCCGCAGAGCGAGCAGGAGCGCGTGTGGTACCAGCAGATCGTCGACCAGACCCTCGACAGCAGCCCGATGAAACGCTACGGCAGCATCGACGAACAAGCTGGCGCGATTCTGTTCCTGGCCTGCGACGAGGCCTCCTACATCACCGGCGTGACCTTGCCGGTGGGCGGCGGCGACCTCGGCTAAGACTTTTTCCATCTGCTGACACTGACTCACAACAACAATAAAGAGAGCACTGCCATGCGTAGCCATGATGTCCATTCGATTATCGATAATGCCCCATTCAACCGCTTCCACTGGTTGATCGTGAGCCTGTGTGCCTTGCTGTTGATCTTTGACGGCTATGACTTGTTTATCTACGGCGTGGTCCTGCCGTCAATCATGCGCGAGTGGGGGCTGACGCCGTTGCAGGCTGGCGCCCTGGGCAGCTATGCGCTGTTCGGCATGATGTTCGGCGCGCTGATTTTCGGCACCCTGGCGGACCGTTTCGGGCGCAAGAAAGGCATCGTGTTCTGTTTCACCCTGTTCAGTCTCGCCACCGTGACCAATGGCTTTGCCAGCAGCCCAACCGAGTTCGGTATCTGCCGTTTTATCGCCGGGCTCGGCTGCGGCGGGTTGATGCCCAACGCGGCGGCGCTGATCAACGAATACGCGCCGAAGAAATTCCGCAGCACCCTGATGGCCTTCATGTTCAGCGGCTATTCCCTGGGCGGCATGCTCGCCGCCAGCGTTGGGATTTTCATGCTGCCGGCCTATGGTTGGCAGTCGATGTTTTTTGTGGCGGTGATTCCGCTGCTGCTGTTGCCACTGATTGTTTACTGGCTGCCTGAATCCATCGGCTTCCTGATCCGCCAGGGCCAACAAGACAAGGCTCGCGCGCTGCTTAATCGGTTGTCGCCAGGCACCAGGATCGAGGTAGAAGATGCGTTGGTGATCGCCGACAGCAAAGGTAAAGGCGCCACGGTGGTGGAGCTGTTCCGCCATGGCCTGGCGGTGCGTACGGCGATGATCTGGGTCGCGTTTTTCTGTTGCCTGCTGATGGTCTATGCATTGAGTTCGTGGCTGCCCAAGCTGATGGCGGGCGTCGGTTACAGCCTGGGGTCGAGCCTGTCGTTCCTGATCGCGCTGAACCTGGGCGGCATGGCCGGGGCGCTGCTGGGCGGCCGTTTGGGCGACCGCCTGAACCTGGTGAAAGTTGTGATCTGCTTCTTCGCCACCGCCATGGTCTCGATCAGCCTGCTGGGCATCAACAGCCCGATGCCGGTCCTGTACCTGCTGATCTTCGTCGCGGGTGCCACCACCATTGGTACGCAGATCCTGCTCTACGCGGGGGCTGCGCAGCTCTACGGCTTGTCGATTCGCGCCACAGGCCTGGGCTGGGCGTCCGGCATCGGTCGAAATGGCGCGATTGTCGGCCCGCTGTTAGGCGGCGCGCTGATGGCGATCGAACTGCCTCTGCAACTGAATTTCATGGCCTTCGCCATCCCCGGCGCGATTGCGGCGCTGGCGATGACGGTATTTGCCCTGAATGAGCGGCGCACCCGTATTGCCATGCCCGACGCCGTGGCGCTGTGACTGCCAAATGCTCATGGGCAATGGTCCAGTGCGCAGCGCGAACTCGGTGGAGTGTGGTGTCGTACTTTGGCCTCATACGCTGAAAGGACGTGAGCATGGAGGTAGGGTTGATCGGCCGAACAGCCTGCCAGACGATCCCTAAAGGCTGTCAGGGTCCCCAAAAAACATCTGTATCCGCGACCGCAACCACCGCTCCCCCGGATCATTGTCCTGCGACCCACGCCACGCCATGTGCAGTTCAAACGAGCGCACCGGCAACGGTGGGTCTTCGGCGCGCAAGCCGCCGGCGGATGTCAGCGCTTCAGCCGCATAATCCGGTACGGTCGCGAGGATATCGGTGCCCGCCAGCAGGGTGCCCAGACCGTTGAACTGCGGCACGGCAAGCACCACATGGCGCTTGCGGTCGAGCTTTTCCAGCTCTTCATCGATAAACCCGCTCAAGTCACCGGCAAACGATACCAAGGCATGGGGGCGGGCGCAGAAGTCGTCCAGGCTCAGGGAGCCGGGCACGCTGTCGGCGCGCAGCAGTTTGGGCAGGCTGCGGCGCAACACTTTGCGCTTGGCGTTGGCCGGCAGGTCGGCGGTGTAGCTGACGCCGATGGAGATTTCGCCAGAGGCCAGCAGGCCCGGCATCAGGATGTAGTTGACGCGACGCACCACCAGCACGATGCCTGGGGCTTCAGCTCGCAGGCGTTTGAGCAGTTGAGGCAGTAGGGCGAATTCGACATCGTCGGAAAGGCCGATGCGGAACACGGCGGTGCTGGTTGCCGGGTCGAACTCGGCGGCGCGGCTGACAGCGGTTGAGATTGAGTCGAGGGCCGGCGAGAGCAGGGCGAAGATTTCCACCGCTCGGGCCGATGGCTCCATGCTGCGCCCGGTGCGTACAAACAGTGGGTCGTCAAACAGACCACGCAGTCGCGACAATGCCGCGCTGATGGCTGGCTGGCCGAGAAAGAGTTTCTCGGCGGCGCGGGTCACACTGCGCTCATGCATCAAGGTTTCGAATACGATCAAGAGGTTAAGGTCGACACGACGCAGGTCGTTACGGTTCATCTTGTGTCCTGGAAGAGTCAGCTAGCTTGACGTGAGCGGCCACATGGAAACGATGACCAGCATTAATCTTACGGGGAAAGGCTGGTACTCTGCACAGGATAATTGAGTTTTCCTACGATAGTTGGGGTCTATTCTTCAGGCGTGGAATCGATGACAGGCATGTCGACTATTAATGGCGACCTGTGGTCTTACCCGCAAAGCCCAGATAAAGTTCATGGCATTAGAGGTTACTTTGACGAGGTTTGCGATGTCCCGCACGATCCGTTTTCACAAGTTTGGTCCGGCCGAGGTGCTCAAATGCGAAGAGCATGCAGCCGCGCAGCCTGCACCGGGCGAAGTGCAGGTGCGTGTCGAGGCGATTGGCATCAGTTGGTATGACATTTTGTGGCGCCAGAACCTGGCGTCTTCCCACGCCCGTCTTCCATCTGGCCTTGGCCACGAGATGGCTGGGGTGGTCGTCGCCCTTGGCGAGGGCGTGGACGACTTGGTTGTGGGCGATAAGGTGGCCAGTTTTCCGGCCGAGAGCCCCAATGATTACCCGGTGTATGGCGAACAAATCGTCATGCCCCGTTCAGCCCTGACTCGCTACCCGGACGTGCTGAGCCCTATTGAAGCGAGCGTGCATTACACGCCGCTGTTGATTGCTTACTTTGCTTATATGGATCTGGCTCGGGTCAAACCGGGGCAATTTGCCCTGGTCACCGATGCGAGCCATTGCGCAGGCCCTTCCTTTGTCCAGCTGGGTAAGGCCCTGGGTGTGCGGGTGATTGCCGCAACCAAGGACAGCGCTGAGCGTGAGTACCTGCTGTCCCTCGGGGCCGAGAAGGTGATCGTCACCGAAGAGCAGGACCTGCTGATGCAAATCAACAAGTTCACCGACAACCGTGGCGTTGACGTGGTGTTCGATGGCTTGGGTGGCCCGCAGATGTCATTGCTCGGCGATGTGCTGGCGCCCCGTGGCAGCTTGGTGCTGTATGGCTTGCAGGGCGGCAACCAGACGCCATTCCCAGCGTGTGCGGCGTTCCAGAAGAACATTCAGTTCTTCGTGCACTGCATCGGTAATTTCACCGGTAAACCGGAGCTGGGCATCATTCAGGACCAAGTGGCATTGCAGCGTGCGTTGCGTGATATCAACCAACTCACCGCCGACCGCGTGCTGCTTCCACTGAAAACCACGGTGTTTCCGTTCAACCAGTTCGTGGAAGCGCATCGTTATATGGACGAATGCCCGTGCCGCGAGCGAGTTGCTTTGCAGGTTGCGGCTGTTTGAGCTGTAGGAGTATTCGTAAATGAGTGTTCCGCTGCCTGAGTGAATGGGGCAAATACGCCATTTGACAGGGCTTAACCCGCTAGCCCCAGAAGGTGCCGATTCGGCACTTTAGCCCCCAAATCCTGCTCTTCTTCCCTGACGCCGCGCTGAATCCCAGTGCGGCGTTGTTGTTTGTGCGTCCCGTACGCGACATCGCGCGCTCATCTGAACTGGTTTTAGGCGGGCTTCTGTATCTATTAATCATTACTCCAGCCTTGATAATTGCGTCTTCACTTTCATCTCAAGGATTGAGCAATGATTGAATCTATGAAAACTCTGCAGATACTTATTCGAACTATGAGTGTGGCGCGCACACGGGCTCGTGACGGAAGGAGCCTTCATAAGTCGTACCTGCCCTGCAAAAGGGAAAGTTGTTTGAGTCTATTTGTCGGACGCCTCTTTAAAAGGCTGATTAAAAATGTGTAGGAACTTGTCGGAAGAGTCCTAAGTCTAGTTAGTTGTTCTGGATTTCCCTTTAAATTCATTTGGTTATGGGTTTTTAAGGGTGAGGGATAAACCCCTGGCGATCCCTGTCGTTTTGTTGCGCGGTGCTAGTGTTTAATCATCGGCGCACAATGCGGTGCGCGATTTTCCTACACGCAAAATAGGTCGAGCAAACACTGTCAGCAGTTGCTTGAAACTGATATTTCAACTCAGGTAGTAGAACTATGAGCACTATTCACGAACAGGCTATGAATCATGTCTACCAGCAAGTTCTGCAACGTTTGATTGGGCACTTTACTCGCGCAGGCCGTACCGCCCTGCAGTTATTGGTGCAGCGAATCGTTGTCGCAGCAGGGGGCATGGAGCAGGTTGGGGATTTCAAAGTGCTGGTGGCCCATGGTGGCGGTGAAGTCAGCAGTTATTCCCTGGCATTGCTGCGCGCTGCCCAATTGACCATTGCCGGTCGGGCACCCCGTACCTTTCATCTCAGGGTCGCGACGCTACGGCACGCAGGCATGACCGAGGGCCAACTCGATACCCTCAATCGCGGCTACGGCCGGCTGTTTCTCCACGACGACCCGCGCGTGGAGTTATTGATGGTGGAAAATCGGGAAGTCCAGCCCTTCAACCACCTGCGCCCCGCGTCAGCGATCGGGCGAGAGGTCAGCCAGCGCAATATGTTGATGGTGGGCCACGTGAGTGCCGGGGACTGTCGCGCTACGTTGTGCAACGACACCTACTTGGCGGTCGGTGATTTTTACCAGCGCGTCACCACTTACAACGGCGGCGTCCATGCGCTGGTCAGCGGTGATTCACCGCGTAAGCAGAGTCAGTTTTTAGCCTGGTTCAAGCAAACTGCTCAAAGTGCGGGTATCGCTGTTCCCAAGAGCGGCTCGCTGTCGCTCAACGCGCTGTTTGCGCGCATGGACGAGTGCAGCACCGGTTACTACCGTGATGTATTCGGTGAGGAATACACCGCCAACGATAATCCCAGCAAAGCCGGGCACCGTCACTTGGCCTACATCGGCATCGCCGATCTGCTGGAAGATGTCGACATGGCGTCGGCCCCCTTGTTGACTGAGTTCATGGCTTACGTTCCAGACCCGCTGGGCTTTCACTTCAGCCATCCGGCCTATTCCAATCCGTTGCTGATGGCGCATCTGCGCGGGCTGCAGGCCGAGTTTCTGCATGAACTGGATTATGAAGACGGTGTCGACGGTTTTATGCAGCAGGCCGATGCCTACATGCGTCGCCTGCGTATGCCCGAAGATGTGCTGGCTCAGGCCGGGACCCCTGAAGGGCGGATGCTGTCGAGCACCTACGCCCAGCAATTTTTTGGCCTGGATGAAACTCAGCTGATCTGCATGCTGTTCTCTCCCTTTCTTGATCACGGCCAGCGCTTGGAGGGTTACTTGCGCCAATGCCATCCGGGCATGCTGGTGGCACTGCCCGAATTGCACAAAGTCCTGCAAGGCAAGCCCTGCGCCGAGATGCTGCAGCAGTGGGTAATGGACACCAGCGGCTTGCCCTTGCCCTTGTTGCAGCATCTGTACCGCAAACGGCAGGTGGTCAGTGCGAAAGACGTACGCCAAGACGGTGCGGTCCAAATTGCGGCTCAGGCCGTGCCATTGTTCGGTCGATGACGCTGCGTGGCGAGCGTCAGGCGGATTTCGCGTATCAGGCGGTCTATCGCTACATGATCAGTCTGATCAACGAAGTCAGCACCGACACCCGGGTAAAACTGCCGTCCCTGCGGCAGTTGGCCGGGCGCCTGAATGTGTCGATTTCGACGATTCAGTATGCCTATGCACTGCTGGAGAAGGAGGGCAGGGTCTATTCGGTGGCCAAGTCCGGTTATTACGCCTGGCCAATGTCCGCAAACCCGATGCCGTGGGCGGGAGGGGATTTGCTCGACCGCTTGTACGCTGCCGCTCGGCGCCCTGGCATGGCGGTCTTCAGTAATGACGAGCCGGCCTTGCTGGGGGCGCTGGATGAAACGCTGCTGCGATTGGAGCGGGAGTTGGTGCGCCAGTATCCGCCGCAGTTGCAGCCATGGTCCCAGCCATGTGGTGTGTGGGAGTTACGTGCGGCGCTGGCGGCACGTTATACCTCTTCAGCTACGCGATGCTGGCATGCCGACGATGTGTATATCGGTGCCGACCTTCGTGGTGTGCTGGATATTCTGATCGAAGTGCTGGGCCTGCGGGGCACTACCGTCATCGTGGAGTCACCCTGTGATTGGGTGATCCTGCGGTTGTTGCAGGGCGCTGGGGTGCGCATCATCGAGTTGCCCTGGACGAAGGAGGGCGGAATTGACCGGAACACGTTGGCCAGACTGCTACGCGATGAGTCGGTGCAGTTGGTGTTGCTCTCGTCTTCGGTCAGCCTGCCGTCAGGGGTGGCTATGTCCATTGACGAGCGTCTTTACGTTGCACAACTGCTGGAACAACACGGTTGCTGGTTGCTGGAAAACGATACCTTCGGTGAGCTGGGTTTCGAAGCGCCGCACACGGCATTGCGCGAATTAGTGAACCCTGAGCGGCTGATTGTATTTTCTTCGTTCGAGAAGGTGCTTGGTTCTGAAGCTCCTTATGGGTATCTGCTGTCCCGACGCATGAGCAACGAGTTACAGCGCCAATTCTTGTTGCGCTCATTCCGCTTATCGTCGATCCGTCAGCGAGCGATTGCCCGCCTGTACCAAAGCGGGCGACTGGACCAGCACCTGCGCGTACTGCGCCAGCAGCTGAGCGAGCAGGCCGTGCAAATGAGTCAGCGCCTGGAGCAGCACTTGGGCGACTAGGTGACCTATCGAATGCCTGCCGCCGGTGCCGCCTTTTGGCTGGCCTCCAGCCGTGCGGTGGACATGCGTCAGGCATTCCAGCGGTTGCTGGGACGGCAGGTAGTGATCTCGCCCGGCGAGTTGTTCAGTGTCAGCGGGCTGCATCAACAAAACCTGCGCTTGAGTCACACCTTTCACGGGCAGCCTAATCTGGATATTTCATTGGCAGCGTTGAGTGACGCACTGCGGCAGGCGCAGACTGGGTGAAATTTCTCTTACGGTTGTAGGATCGATACCGTCGCGCCGTAGTCGAACTCTCAGTAAACTGCCATTTTTCCAGATCCTTCTATCCGAGGTTTATGCATGACAATCAGTCCTTTTGCGGGCAAACCGGCGCCGGCCCAGTTGCTGGTGGATATCCCGCGACTGGTTACGGCCTATTACACCGGCCAGCCTGATGCAGCGATCTCCACCCAACGTGTGGCCTTCGGTACTTCGGGGCACCGTGGTAGCTCCTTCGAGCTGAGCTTTAACGAATGGCACGTACTCGCCATCAGCCAGGCCATCTGCCTGTACCGCGAAGCCCAAGGCATCAACGGTCCACTGTTTGTCGGGCTAGACACCCATGCGCTGTCGACGCCTGCCGGCGCGAGCGCTTTGGAAGTCCTGGCGGCCAACGGCGTCCATGTAATGCTGGCGGAGGGTGATGAATACACGCCGACCCCGGCGATTTCCCACGCCATCATCTGCTACAACCGTGGCCGTACCAGCGGGCTGGCGGACGGCATCGTCATTACGCCGTCCCACAACCCGCCGCAAAGTGGTGGTTACAAGTACAACCCGCCCAATGGTGGCCCGGCTGATACCCACGTCACCAAGTGGATCGAAGCCAAAGCCAACGAGTTGCTGGCCAATAAGCTGGCCGGGGTCAAACGCATCACCCACGCCCAGGCACTCAAGGCTGACACCACCCATCGTCACGACTACCTCAACAGCTACGTGGCCGACTTGGTCAATGTGATCGACATGGACGCTATCCGCAGCGCTGATCTGCGCCTGGGCGTGGACCCATTGGGCGGAGCAGGAGTGCGCTATTGGTCGGCGATTGCCGAGCACTACCGCCTGAACCTGGACGTGGTGAACACTGAAGTCGATTCCACCTTCCGCTTCATGAGCGTCGACTGGGACGGCCAGATCCGCATGGATCCGTCCTCCAGCTACGCCATGCAGGGTTTGATCGGGCTAAAGGAGCGTTTCGACGTCGCTTTCGCCTGCGACCCGGACCACGACCGCCACGGTATTGTTACCCCGTCCGGCGGCCTGTTGGCGCCGAATAACTACCTGGCCGTGTCCATCGATTATCTGTTCCAGAACCGTCCCGACTGGCGCGCGGATGCAGCCGTGGGCAAGACCGTGGTCAGCAGCGGCCTGATTGATCGTGTGGCCGCGCGCATTGGTCGTCGGCTGTATGAAGTGCCGGTAGGCTTCAAGTGGTTTGCCGATGGCTTGTTCGAAGGGTCGCTGGGTTTTGGCGGCGAAGAAAGCGCCGGTGCGTCGTTCCTGCGCAAAGACGGTACGGTGTGGAGCACCGACAAAGACGGTCTGATCCCAGCGCTACTGGCAGCGGAAATGACCTCGCGCAAAGGCCAGGACCCGAGCCAGATCTACCGTGGTTTGACTGACGCCCTTGGCGAGCCGTTCGCCATTCGCGTCGACGCCAAGGCCACCCCGGCGCAGAAGGCCTTGCTGGGCAAGCTGTCCCCACAGCAGGTGACCTCCACCGAACTGGCTGGGGAAAGCATCCAGCAGATCCTCAGCCACGCGCCGGGCAACGATCAAGCCATTGGCGGTCTGAAAGTAATGACCGAAAACGGCTGGTTCGCCGCACGGCCATCGGGTACCGAAGACATCTACAAGATCTACGCAGAGAGCTTTATCGGCGAAGATCACCTCAAACAGCTGGTAGAAGAGGCCCAGGTACTGGTAGACGGCGCCATTTCCCAGTAACACCGAAAACCATGTGGGAGGGGACATTCCACCTCCCACATTTATCGGGACGAAGACTCAACTCAGGCCAGATCGACCAGTACGATCTCGCTGTCTTCAATCGCCGTGACCCGCAACACCCGCTCATCTTCAATCGCAACACCGTCCCGCGCTTGCGCACGCAAGCCATTGACTTCAATCACTCCCGTGGCTGGCACCAGATAGGCACGGCGGCCACTGTCCAAGCGATACTCTGCCGTTTCCCCGGCTTTCAGGTTGGCTGCTACCAAGCGTGCATCAGCACGAATGCGCAGGCTTTCGCTGTCACCGGCTTTGCCACTGGCCAGGGTGACAAACCCTTCGCGGTCACCTTTCGGAAATGGCTTTGCGCCCCAAGAGGGCGGCAAACCGGCCTCGTTCGGGATGATCCAGATTTGAAAAATCTTGGTAGGCGTCGCTTCCAGGTTGTATTCGCTATGGGCGATCCCAGTGCCTGCGCTCATAACCTGCACGTCGCCGGCTTCAGTCCGGCCCTTATTGCCCAGGTTGTCGGCGTGACTGATGGCGCCTTCGCGCACATAGGTGATGATTTCCATGTCACGGTGCGAATGCTGTGGAAAGCCCGTACCTGGCGCGATAATGTCGTCGTTCCACACGCGAAGGTTGCCCCAGTGCATGCGCTTGGGGTCGTGGTATTCGGCGAACGAGAAGTGGTGATGGGCATCAAGCCAGCCATGGTGGGCGCCGCCCAGGGAGTTGAAAGGTCGAAGTTCAAGCATGATCGTCTCCTGTTGATGGCGCTTATGATCCCGTAGGCCATGATCGATAAAAAGCGTAAAAAATGCCTGATTCCTATCAGGTAAAGCGATTGGTTAGCGGTGTTTTGACTTTCACTTCATCGGCTAACTGCATGACAGCAAAGCAATTGCCTGGAACTGAGCGCCGATTCCGGCGACCATGGCGCACTTGTCACAAACCAGCTCACCGCAGGAGTCCGCGTGCCGCAACAAAAGCCTGATCTGCCCCCCGAACTGCTCCCATTGGCGCAAATGCCTCTGTTGAAACGCCTGGCTGCACGCCTGTTTGGCCATGGCTTGACCCGTTTGCGCGCACAGCACCGGTTTTCCTGGTTGCACGGTCAGGCCGATGGTTTTCGCAGCGGTCACGAAGCGGGTGTGGAGTATGGCTATCGTGAGGGCAAGGCCGATGGTATCGAGGAAGGTCGACAAGTCCTGTTGATACGCGACTTTCGTCCCGAAGAGCATCGTGCGCCCGGTGTCGATGACAGTTTGTTCGATGATTGGCGATTGCCCTTGACGGCGGACGTGAAGAAACGCATCAAGGCCGACGTGGCCCGCTTGCTGCCGGCCCATGCCCAGCCCAGTGCGGCGCAATGGAAGATGATCTTCAGTGACACGCCGTCCACCTCAGTGATCGCCGGGGCCGGTGCGGGTAAGTCCACCTCGCTGGTCCTGCGCATATTGTTGCTTACCCATTACCTGGGCTTTGAATTGAGTTCGATGACCGTGGTGACCTTCACCCGCGAGTCGCGCAAGGATTTCATCAACAAGCTTATGGATATTCTCAGCTTGTGGGGTCGACCGCTTGGCATGAAAGAAGCCCAGGCGGTGGTGCGCACCTTTCACTCGCGCATCCTGCCGATGGTCCGCAGCCTGCCGGGTTTTGAGCGCCTGCAAGCGTTTGAGAACCTGAGTTCAGGTTTCGAGGATGCCGACAGTAATCCGTTCGACCTGCGCATCAACGACGCCCAGCGCCAACAAATGAATGCCTGCTACCACCGACTTTACGGGCAGCACCCGCGCTTTCAAGCGTTGATCGCGCCCCTGGCTCGGCATGGCTTGCAGCTCAAGGAGCTGGAACGTGACCACCCGGATGTGCAAAAGCGCGTGGCGGTAACCGAACTGGCAGCTAAACGAGATGAAGAACTGTGCGATGCAATCGAAGATCTATGGTTTCGCGCAGGTGCCTGGCCGATCAAGGGCATTGAGCCTAGTCGCCAGACCATTGAGATCAATGGCGCGCAGTTCCATTGCCATGGCTATATCCCTGAGCTGGACGCGTGGGTAGTACTGGGTTTCGATTCGCGGGAAAACGCCCAGCTCAGTCGGCCCAACGCCAAGCTGTCACTGCGTGCGGAGTGGGCAGTGAAGCGAACCTTGTTTCAAGCTTTCTGTCGTAAGCCTCTAATTTGGTTGGATAATTATGAATCATCCAAGCGTCTTTTAAGCAGCTTGGCTGGGGATGCGTCCTCCGGCCCCGGGTTTGATTACAAGGTTAAAGGTGAACTGGCTGGTGCCCCGTTGCTCGACAGTTTTGTCATGGCGGCCGGCTTTATTGAAAACCTTGGGTTGGACGTTCCCACCGCCGTGGGTCAGATGACTTTCGCCAAGGACGATCCGGACCGCTTCTTCTTCGAGGCGCTGAGCATTTTCTGGAAGGCCCTGGAAGACCATCTGCTTGACCAGTCACCGCCGATCATGACCTACAACCGCATGTTCTCGTTGTTTGGTGAAAACACTCCGGAAAACCTCAAGCTGCTTAGCGACCCGCTGTTACGGCCGCTGTCGCATCTGATGATCGATGAGTTCCAGGACGTGTCGCCGCAGATTGTCTCGTGGCTCCGCGCCAGCCTGCGAGAAATCCGTAGCCGTGGCCCCGCGATGCACGTGGGCCGTGGCGCCCAGCATTCTTCGCTGTTGTGTGTGGGCGATGACTGGCAATCGATCTATGGCTGGCGGGGCAGTTCACCCAAGTATTTCATGGAGTTCAATCAGGAATTCCCGTCGCCGAGCACCACGCGGGTGATGCTGGGCGAGAATTACCGCAGCCACCAACACATTATCGATGCTGCCGAGCACATCGTGCGCACCGCGCCGGCGATCCCCGGAAAGAAGGCAAAAGCCAGCGGCGCGCCCAAGGCGTTGCAGCCGGTCAAGGTGCTGGAGCGTGACGACGCGGCGCTGGGCCGTCAGTTGCTGGAGCATTATCAGAAGGGCGAGTCGGTATTAATGCTGTATCGAAAAAGTAGCGATAAGTTACTGATTCAAGAGCATATTCAGTCTGTAGTTAATGTGGATTCTAGCTTGCCGATTCAAGCACGCAGGCTGAAACAGTTGACCTATCACAGTGCCAAAGGATTACAGGCGGACGCCGTGTTCCTGCTTGGGGATTGCCAACACCTCACCCGTTCCCCCTACAAAAACCAGGTCTATCGCATGGCCGGTCTGGGCAAGTCTGGCGACAGCGAACCCTATGACACGGCACAAAAAGACGAAGCGCTGCGCCTGGCTTACGTCGGCATTACCCGGGCGGTCAGCCATTGCTACTGGTATGTGGAGAAGCCCGAAGGCCAGGCCGTGAATATGCCTAAGGCCTCGGAGCATGTAGATGGAAAGAAAGCGTTTTTTGACGATCAGCGCGGCTGATGGCTGATCGCTCAGGCCCGCAGTGACAGCGGTGGCACAAACGACGCCAGTTCATCCTCCACCGCCTCGATAATCCGCTCTACGTCAGCGGCATTCATGACCGTGGCACAAGGGATGCCGGCGATGGCAATCAGGGTTTCGCCGCTGACGCGGTCAAACAGGCGGGCGATCATGCTGCCGGGCGCGTCCATGCTGCCCTCGAAGCCCATTGGATGAAAATGCCAGCGCATCAGCTGGCAGGCGTTGGGGAACGTCACTTTATTCATGTTGCCCACCTTGTTCATTGAGCGCTTCCTTTAGCTCGCGGCAGGGGGCCATGACCGTCACTGGTCTTGGCGTTGTAGAGCTTAAAAATAGCATTCGCTCTTAACCGGAGGTGACTTTTTTCATCCCGTTCGGCGGTTGTTTTCCTAACGGTTGATGTGGGTCATGTCCTGCTCAGAAATGGGCAAGTGGCCATTAGTCCGAAGTTGCACCTGGCCATTGAACGCACCACCGAATTTCGGCAATCTCCACGGTTTTCCCGCTGCAGAGCTCACCATGCCTGACATCGCTCCCGACGATGATTGCCTGCATACCCAAGCCACGGGCGACCTGGTATTACGCCATCACCTGTGCTGGCGCCATCGCGATCTGGACGGGGTGATGTCCTACTACCACCCGGACATCCAGTACCACGACTTTTTCCAGAACCGCGTAGTCGGTTACGCCGAGCTGCGCGATTACCTGCAAGCCAGCATGCCACGCGAAGCTGACGAAGCGATTGAACACACCGACCGCATCCGCGCCGACGGCGATACCGCCTTTATCCAGTACCGCATCACCCTGCGTGGTGGCCATGGGCTGGTGTCATTCCGTACCAGCGAGGCCATCACCGTGCGCGATGGGTTGATCTGGCGCGTCAATGAATACGCGTCACTGGTGCACGAACAACCGTCCCAGGCCCAACGCCCCAGCGTCAGCCGCCTGGGCCTGTCACCCCAGCAATTGGGGCATATGGCCAATGACCTGCAGCAGTATTTCGAACGTAAGCAGCCTTATCTGGACCCGGAACTGGACCTGCAGCGAGTCGCTAAGGAGTGCGGTTACAGCCGCAATCAGATTTCCTACCTGCTCAACCAAGTGCTGGGTCAAAGCTTCTATCGCTACGTCAACCAGGCGCGCCTGCAGCATTTGCTCGCCGCGCTGGATAACGCGCGCCCGCCTATCAAGGTAGACGACCTGGCCTTTGCCGCCGGTTTCAATTCGTTGTCGGCGTTCTACAGTGCCTTCCGCCAGCACACCGGCCAGTCGCCCAAGGCCTACGTCAAACAAATTTCCCTGCGTGCACGCGCGCAAGACAACGAATAACCGCCGGCCCTAGGATCAGCCCCATCGAAACGTGGTTGGGGAGCTTGGCATGCCGGCATGGCGCAACATCAGTTTATGGATGGACCAACTGGACGACCCGCTGGTGGCGCGGCCGACTCTGGAACACGACTTGGACGTCGATGTGGCGATTATCGGCGCTGGTTACACCGGGCTTTGGACCGCCTACTACCTAAAACGCCAGGCGCCCGAGCTGAAGATTGCGATTATCGAGGCTCAAACCGCCGGTTTCGGTGCATCGGGGCGCAACGGCGGCTGGCTGATGGGCAACCTGCTGGGGGAAGATCGCCTGCTGGCCGGCCTGGCACCTGAACAACGCCGGGCCTCATTCGACCTGCTGCACGGCATTCCGGATGAAGTCGCCCACGTGTTGGCCAGCGAAGGCATCGACTGCGACTACCGCAAGGGCGGCGCGCTGTACTGCGCGGCCCGTTACCCCGAGCAGGAGAGCAGCCTGCGTGCCTACCTGGACAAGCTCTACGCCCAAGGCCTCACCGAAGCGGATTATCGCTGGCTGACCCCACAGCAGTTGGCCGAACAGATCCGCATTGCCAAACCCTATGGCGGTATCTATGCACCTCACGTCGCCACGATCCACCCGGCCAAGCTAGTGCGCGGCCTGGCGCGGGCAGTGGAGCGCATGGGCGTTACGATTTACGAAAAAAGTCCGGTCACCCAGTGGCAGTCCGGCAGCCTGTGCACTGATAAGGCCAGTGTACGCGCCGCTTGGGTAGTGCCCGCCGTCGAGGGATACGCGAACACCTTGCCGCCGTTGGGCCGCTACCAGTTGCCGGTGCAAAGCCTGATCGTCGCCACCGAGCCGCTGCCCGCCAGCACCTGGGACGAGATTGGCCTGCGCCACGGCCAGGCATTTGGCGAAAGTAGCCGTCAGGTCACTTATGGTCAGCGCACGGCGGACAACCGACTGGTGTTCGGGGCCCGCGGCGGTTACCAGTTCGCCGGCAAACTTCGCTACAACTTCGATTTGACCGATAGCGAAGTGGAGCTACGTCGCTATCTGTTCGGCGAACTCTTCCCACAGCTCAAGAACGTGCGGATTACCCATTCGTGGGGCGGCAACCTTGGTATGTCGCGCCATTTTCGACCGCACATGCTCTGTGATCACACCACCGGCATCGCGCTGTCCGGCGGTTATGGCGGGGAGGGCGTTGGAGCCACCAATCTGGGTGGCCGCACTCTGGCGGATTTGATCCTCCGTCGCGACACGCCACTGACCTATCAACCTTGGGTGATCCGCGAGCGCGGCCTTGATGCGCTCAAGGCCTGGGAACCGGAACCCTGCCGTTGGCTGGGTTACAACGCGATCATTCGCAGTTTTGTCCATGAAGACCAAGTCCTGGCCAACCCCAACACCGCCCCTTGGCGCCGCAAGCTGGCGACCGGCTTGGCCGGATTCATGGAAGGGTTCATGCACTGAGTCGTTTCACTTACACGGGAAAAACCCATGAGCATCACGCACTTCAAAGACACGCTGAATGCCCACCTGCCGGACTCGTCACCCGTGGCCGTGCCCCTGGGCGAGCCGATTGCGGTGGCCTCGACCTTGAGCGTAGAGCGCAGCGACGGCGTCGAAACCGGCATCTGGGCATGCACGCCGGGTCGTTGGCGTCGCCAGATCAAATCCCAGGAGTTTTGTCACTTTATCCAGGGCCGCTGCACCTTCACCCCCGACAACGGTGAAATCGTCCACATACAAGCCGGCGACGCACTGATGTTGCCGGCCAACAGCACCGGAATCTGGGATATCCAGGAAACCGTGCGCAAGACCTACGTACTGATTCTGTAACGCTTTGATCCTTGATCGCCTGCCATAAAAACAGCCCTAAAACCGCCAGGAAATCGAACCATGAAAGCCATTGCCCTGTTGCCCTTGATGTTGGTGGCCTCTATTAGCCAGGCCGCCGAGACGGTGAAAATCTACAACTGGTCCAGCTACATTGCGCCAGACACCACGAAGAACTTCCAGAAGCAGACCGGGATCGGTTTCAGCTACGACGTGTACGACAGCAACGAAACCCTCGACGGCAAGCTCATGACCGGCAACTCGGGTTACGACGTGGTGTTTCCGTCCAACCATTTCATGGCCCGGCAGATCCAGGGCGGCGCGCTCAAAAAGCTCGACAAGAGCCAGTTGCCCAACTGGAAAAACCTCAACCCGGTGCTGCTCAAAACCCTGGAAAACAACGATCCGGGTAATGCCCATGGCTTCCCGTACCTGTGGGGCAGCACCGGCATCGGCTACAACATCGACAAGGTCAAGGCCGTGCTGGGGGATAACGCCCCGGTGGACTCCTGGGACTTGATTTTCAAGCCCGAATACATGGAAAAACTCAGCAAGTGCGGTGTAGCCATCCTCGACAATGGCCCGGAGCTGTTGCCTATCGCCCTCAATTACCTGGGTTTGCCGCCCCACAGCAAGAAGCCCGAAGACTACAAAAAGGCTGAGGCCTTGCTGATGAAAGTGCGGCCTTACGTGGCGTATTTCCATTCCTCGAAATACACCGGCGACCTGGCCAACGGCGACATCTGCGTGGCCGTCGGCTTCTCCGGCGATGTGCTGCAAGCCGAGAGTCGCGCCAAGGAAGCCAAGAACGGCGTGAAAATCGGTTACCAGATCCCCAAGGAAGGCGCCGCTATCTGGTTCGACATGGTGGCCATGCCTGCGGATGCCCCCGATGAAAAGGCTGGCTACGCGTTCATGAACTACCTGCTTGAGCCCCAAGTGATGGCGGACATTACTAACTCCGTGCATTACGCCAATGGCAACAGCGCTGCGGACAGCCTGGTCGATCCAGAGATCAAGGCGGACACCAAGATCTACCCAAGCGAAGCCATGATGGGCAAGTTATTCGCGCTGGAATCAATGCCGCTGAATATCGACCGGATTCGCACGCGGGTGTGGAATACGATTCGTATGGGCCGCTGATCAAACGCTGTCGAGTACTGCAAAATATATTTGAAAGTGTTGCTGGTCTACGAAGCGTGGCCAGCAACGTTCAGTTGAATTATTAGACTAAGGGATGTTTTGCTGTTTTCCGGAAACGACAGGAAAAACAGTTCGAGTTGGAAGGGAGGTATCAGTGTGAGAAGTTCTCGTCCGCAATTCACGAAGCTTCTTTATTGATCATTACATGAAAAGGTACCTCATATGTCTTCAGTACAAAGTTTGCCAAATGGCGGAACGTGGACTCGTCCCGAAAACAGCCTTCCTGTATTGCGTGGCACAGACGCCCGTGAACGCCTGAACGCCAAGCCCGACGAGGCTTCGGTGCTTGTCGGTGGCGGTGGCAGTGACCAGTTGGTGGGCGCGCGAGGTGCGAATACCTTCAAGTACGAACACTTAACAGACTCTACGAGCAATGATCCGGATACTATTTTCAACTTCAATCCAAGGGAGGATAAAGTTGATTTGTCTGACATGGTAAAGAATAGCAAGATAAAGATAATTCATATTCGGCCTCGTGCACCCGCTGAAGTAGGCGATGTACAGTTAAAGCACAGCCCTTTTGGTTGGAGTACGCTGGATATGAAAGTCAATGCGCAGGGGCCTAACTTCTCCATCCGTATTGATAATGTAAAGTTGTTGGCCGATCACGTTAAATTCTTTAGTTAAATCCACTCACCGCAAAATGGTCAGGCAGCGTGTGCTGCCCGGCCGTTTTACGTCGATATCGCTCTACGGATTTTCCAGATCATGCCCCAGCGACTGGATAAATAACGAAAACAGCTCCGGCTGCGATGAAATATCCAGCTTTGCGTACAAATGCCGACGGTGCACTTTCACCGTGTCCGGCGAGATATTCAGGCGTTCAGCCATGGCCTTGGAGGAAAACCCGCGCAGCACCAGGCGGGCGATTTCCAGCTCTCGGTCCGACAGCACGCCACAGCCGAACTGGCTTAAGGCATCCCTGATCTGGCTGTCCATGGCCGGGGCGCGCTGGGTGCTTTGCTGCCAATGCTGCTGCATCAGCGGCAGTACCCAGGCCGCCATCATCGTCATCAGCCCAGTGTCTTCTGCACTGAACCGCCGCTGCATCCCCAACGACAGTGACAATGTCCCCATCCCCGGCAGTTGCAGGATCAATTGCACCTCGTCTTCCAGCACGTTGTCATGGAAGTAATTGAGGAAGTATTCACTCTGTCGGAAATGGTCCGGCGCCACTTCTTCCAGGCGGTATACACCGCTGGAGTACCCTTCGCGACACGCCTGGAAAAACGGATCGAGCAAATACAGGCCATTGAGGTACGTCAGCATCGACGCCGGTTTGCTGCTGGGCTGGGCGTCGTATTCCTCAAGGGCTTGGGGCGCGCCCTCCAACGGGTAGAAAATCGCCAACGCGTTATCGAAGGGCAGGCATTGGTGCAACAACAGCACCAACTGTTTCCAGAAACCCTGGGTACCGATGTGCGCGACGGTACGGCCCAAGCCAGCGTGCATGCCGACCTCACGGAACAGGCTCATATCACAGGCTCCCGCCAGCAAAAGATCGCTCAAGGGTTCGGCTTTTGCCGGGAACCGTCAAGGGGAGTACGCCAATAGGGGAATTGGCTGACAAGCTCCTGGGCGATAACGTCTTCATCATCCAACGGGAAACATATCCCGAAAAACATCATTTTTCGTTTCTGCCTCACACCAAGAACAACGACAGAGGATAACGATATGAGCACTTCCCCCACGCCCGACGGCGTGTTGAAACCTACCCTTAGCGTTTTCGATGTAGTGGCCATCACCGTTTCCGCAGTGACGCCGGCCAGTTCCGTGTTTGTGATCGCGCCCTTTGCCATCCAGCAGGCGGGCAGTGGTGTGTTCCTGGCGTTTGTGATGGCCGGCCTGCTCGCGCTGATGTTCGCGTTTTGTTATGCCGAACTGGGTCGCGCCCACAACAGTGCTGGTGGTGAATATGTGTACGCCAAGCGTGTGTTCGGTGGCATGGCTGGCTATGCGACCTTTCTCACGGTGCTGGTGATGTTGCTATTCATCCCGCCGGTATTGGCCACCGGGGCCGCGACCTATCTCAACAACGCTTTGGGCACGACGTTCGACTCGCAAACCGTCGCCCTGGTGATTGTGGTGTGCAGCTACGCCCTGGGCATTCTCAATATCAAGCTCAATGCCTGGATTACCGGCACCTGTTTGCTGCTGGAAGTGGCGGCGCTACTGGTGATCGTATTTATCGGGTTTGGTAACCCGGTGCAGCCGGCGAGTGTGTTGTTCCAGCCCCAGATCGTCGAAAACGGCGTACTGCATCTCGCGCCGTGGGCCTTGGTGATCGGTGCAGTGGGCATAGGTTTGTTTTCCTACAATGGCTACGGCCCCGCAGTGCTGCTGGCCGAAGACATGAAGTGCGGCGGCAAAGGCGTGCACAAGGCCGTGTTGTGGTCCCTGGGCTTGGTGGTGGTGATCGAACTGGTACCGATCACCGCACTGCTGATCGGCGCGCCGTCCCTGAGCGCAATGATCAGCAGCCCAGACCCCATCGGCTACTTGCTCACCAGCCACGGCAATGAAACCTTGTCGCGCTTGGTCAGTGCCGGGATCTTCCTCTCGGTGTTCAACGCGATTGTCGCCATCGTGATCCAGATCGGCCGCGTGGTATTCAGCAGCGGGCGCGATGCGCTGTGGACGCCGACCATCAACACACTATTCACCCGCATTCACCCGCGCTGGGATTCGCCCTGGTTGGCGACGCTGTTCCTGGCGATCCCGTCGGCGCTGCTCAGCTTCAGTTCCAACCTGGCGGACCTCACCTCATTCAGCGTGTTGCTGATCATGCTGGTGTACCTGGTAGTGGCGTTGAGCGCGTTGATGAGCCGCGTGTTGCTGCGCGACCGCGAACACCCGTATCGCATGCCGCTGTGGCCGTTGCCGGCTCTGTTGGCTGTCATCGGTGCAGGTTACTTGCTGGTGACCTTGATCTACGCGGCGTCTGTGCGCGACATCATGATCATCCTCGGCTTGCTGGCCTTGTCGGTGATTTTCTATTGCATCAGCGGCCGGTCGAGTCCGGTCTTCCAGAAATTGTAAGGAGCGGTTATGCGCGCACGTCAATTGGGCATCACTTTGGGGCTGGGCACACCCGGTGAGTTGAATGCCATCACCGATGTACCGGGCGTGCGGGTGGGCCACAGTACCCTCAACACCCGTATCGATGGCAAGCAAGTGCGCACCGGTGTGACGGTGATCCAGCCGCGCGCCGGGGAAGCGCGCCAGCAACCCTGCTTCGCCGGCTACCACGTGCTCAATGGCAATGGCGATGCCACGGGCCTGGAGTGGATCAGTGAAGCAGGGCTGCTGACCACACCGCTGGCCATCACCAACACCCACAGCATCGGCATTGTGCGCGACACGTTGATCGCCCTGGAGCGCGAGCGCCTCGCGGACCCGGCGGTGTACTGGTGCATGCCGGTGGTGATGGAGACCTATGACGGCCTGCTCAACGATATCTGGGGCCAACATGTGAAACCCGAACATGTGCGCGAAGCCGTCGTCAACGCCGAAGCCGGTCCGGTACAAGAGGGCGCGGTGGGTGGCGGCACCGGAATGATCTGCCATGAATTCAAGGGCGGTATCGGCACGGCGTCGCGGCGTTTGCCGGCGGAGCAGGGCGGTTGGACCGTCGGCGTGCTGGTCCAGGCCAACCATGGCAAGCGCCAGGAGCTGCGGGTGGATGGCTATCCGGTGGGACGCCGGTTGATGGACATCCCATCGCCCTTCGCCGAGCGTGGTACCCCGGGCATGGGCTCCATTGTGGTGATCCTGGCCACCGACGCGCCGTTGCTGCCGCATCAATGCCAGCGTCTGGCGCAACGCGCCTCCATCGGCATCGCCCGTACCGGCGGCGGCACCGAAGATTCCAGTGGCGATCTGTTCCTGGCTTTCGCCACCGGGAACCAGGACCTGCCTGCCGCGGATTACGGCCGCAAGGGCCTGCCGTTCAGCAGTGCGTTGCAGATGGTCAATAACGACCACATTTCGCCGCTGTTCAGCGCCGCGGCAGAGGCGGTGGAAGAGGCAATCATCAACGCCATTCTGGCGGGTGAAACCATGAGCACCGACGATGGCGTGCAAGTTCCGGGTTTGATGGGCGAGACGCTGTTACAGGCATTACACGATACGGGGTGGAGTGTGTCCCGGTAATGGGGGACAACGCCTATTATTAGTTAGAGTAATGGCTGTTTAATGTTGCCAATGACACCATGGCAATATAGTGGATCCAATTATTAACTGTGCCGCTCAACTTGGGCGGCATTGGTGTTATTTAATATTTAAATACGTGCCCGCTGCTTTTTGTCGGACAAAACCAAGTTGCCCCAATAAACCCGGCACAAAAGTTTCACTAGTTGGCAGTTTGCTACTTTTTTACGGCGGAAATAGATGTAGACGAAAGATTTCAAGTTGTGTCAGTTTTCTTACGCCTTCAAAAGAGGCGAGTGATAGGACGATCTCGCCCGCGGGGTTCCTATCGATCAAAGACTGATGCACTTGCAAACAAGGAAGTACGTTTATGTCCAAAGTAAAAGACAAGGCTATCGTGTCGGCGGCGCAAGCCAGCACCGCTTACTCGCAAATCGATAGCTTCAGCCATCTGTATGACCGTGGCGGCAACCTCACGATCAACGGCAAACCGTCCTACACCGTCGACCAGGCCGCCACCCAGCTGCTGCGCGACGGCGCCGCGTACCGGGACTTTGACGGCAACGGCAAGATCGACCTTACCTACACCTTCCTGACCTCGGCGTCGTCGAGCACCATGAACAAACATGGCATCTCGGGCTTCAGCCAGTTCAACGCCCAGCAGAAAGCACAGGCCGCACTGGCCATGCAATCCTGGTCTGACGTGGCCAACGTCACCTTCACCGAGAAAGCCACCGGCGGTGACGGCCACATGACATTCGGCAACTACAGCAGCGGCCAGGATGGCGCAGCGGCCTTCGCCTACCTGCCCGGCACCGGTGCAGGCTACGACGGCACCTCGTGGTACCTGACCAACAACAGCTACACGCCTAACAAGACTCCGGACCTGAACAACTACGGCCGGCAGACCCTGACCCACGAAATCGGCCACACCCTCGGCCTGGCTCACCCTGGCGACTACAACGCCGGCGAAGGCGCGCCGACTTACAAAGACGCGACCTATGGACAGGACACGCGCGGCTACAGCCTCATGAGTTACTGGAGCGAAAGCAACACCAACCAGAACTTCAGCAAAGGCGGCGTCGAGGCCTACGCTTCCGGCCCGCTGATCGACGACATCGCAGCAATCCAGAAGCTATACGGCGCCAACTACAACACACGCGCCGGCGACACCACCTACGGCTTTAATTCCAACACCGGGCGTGATTTCCTCAGCGCTACCTCCAACGCCGACAAGCTGGTGTTCTCGGTGTGGGACGGTGGCGGCAACGACATCCTGGACTTCTCCGGTTTCACTCAGAACCAGAAGATCAACCTCCATGAAGCCTCGTTCTCCGACGTAGGCGGCCTGGTGGGCAACGTGTCCATCGCCAAGGGCGTGACGGTCGAAAACGCCTTCGGTGGTGCGGGTAATGACCTGATCATCGGCAACAACGCCGCCAACATTATCAAGGGTGGGGCCGGCAACGACCTTATCTACGGTGCTGGCGGTGCGGACCAACTGTGGGGCGGCGCCGGCAATGACACCTTTGTGTTCGGTGCCAGTTCCGACTCCAAGCCAGGGGCGGCGGACAAGATCTTTGACTTCACCTCGGGTTCGGACAAGATCGACCTCAGCGGCATCACCAAAGGTGCTGGCCTGACCTTCGTCAACGCGTTCACCGGGCATGCCGGCGACGCGGTATTGACCTACGCAGCCGGTACCAATCTGGGTACGTTGGCCGTCGACTTCTCCGGGCACGGCGTGGCGGATTTCCTCGTCACCACCGTAGGCCAGGCAGCCGTCAGCGACATCGTGGCGTGATACAAAGGCGCGGCGTCTCGGCGTCGCGCCTCCAGGATGGAGCGTGAAGATGCAGCGTTTTTTCAACTTTATCGCCTGCGTATTGCAGGTGATGTTCGTGTCGGCAGGAGCCCACGCAATGGCGAGCAGTCTTGTTTTACCTTCCAGCGCTCAATTGGCCGGGCATTGGCAACTGCACCAGCAGGATCAGGTGTGCGCCCTCGACCTGCTCGAACAGGCCAACGCGTTGAGCGGTGATGTGGCCTGTGCCGCCCAATGGCTGGGCGACACCCCTCTGACCTGGTCGCCCACTCCGGACGGTATCTGGCTATTCAATGCCGAAGGCAGCGGGATCACTCATTTGAATCGCCAGAAAGACGGGGAGTATCAAGCCCGCACCCAGGCGGGCGTCGTGGTTGAATTAAAACGAATGCCTTAGTTATCGCTATAACTTTATAACTCGATTTTATTAGTTGGCCGGCCTTTATCAGGGGCTCGGGCAACTTATGCGCGAAATTTGGCTCAAGGAAGATCAGAACATATGGCCAAGCCCTTTGCGGTAGCGCCCTTATTCAAGGCGCTGGGTGAATACAAGAGCATCTTGATCAGCGTTGGCTGTTTCACGGCATTAATTAACCTGCTGATGCTGGTGCCGTCGATTTACATGTTGCAAGTGTACGACCGCGTGCTGTCCTCCCAGAACGAAACCACCCTGGTGATGTTGACGCTGATGGTCGTGGGCTTCTTTGCGTTTATTGGCACCTTGGAAGTGATCCGTAGTTTCATCGTGATCCGTATCGGCAGTCAGTTGGAACGGCGTTTCAACTTACGCGTGTACAAGGCCGCATTCGAACGCAATCTGCAACGCGGCCAGGGGCACGCCGGGCAATCCCTGGGCGACCTGACCCATATCCGCCAATTCATCACGGGGCCGGCGCTGTTCGCGTTTTTTGATGCGCCGTGGTTTCCGATCTACCTGTTTGTGATTTTCCTGTTCAACGTCTGGCTTGGAGTGCTGGCCACCGCCGGTGCTGTGCTGTTGATCGGCCTCGCGTGCCTCAACGAATACCTGACGAAGAAGCCATTGGGTGAGGCCAGTGGTTTCTCCCAACAGTCGACGCAACTGGCCACCAGCCATTTGCACAACGCCGAAACCATCCAGGCCATGGGCATGCTCGGCGCGCTGCGCAAGCGCTGGTTTGCGGTGCATGCGCAGTTCCTCGGCCTGCAGAACAAGGCCAGTGACACCGGTTCGGTGATCACCTCGTTGAGCAAATCCTTGCGGCTATGCCTGCAATCACTGGTACTCGGTCTCGGCGCACTGCTGGTGATCCGGGGAGATATGACAGCAGGCATGATGATCGCCGGTTCGATCCTTATGGGCCGTGTGCTCAGCCCCATCGACCAGTTGATTGCGGTGTGGAAGCAATGGAGTTCGGCGAAGCTGGCCTACCAGCGGTTGGACGAATTACTGCGCGAGTTCCCTCCGGAAGTGGAGCAGATGAAACTGCCCGCACCCAAGGGCCAAGTCAGCTTCGAGCAGGTCAGTGCCGGCCCGCCGGGTAAGCGCGTGGCGACGTTGCATCAAGTCAGCTTTACCTTGGGAGCGGGCGAAGTGCTCGGCGTGCTCGGTGCCTCGGGCTCCGGAAAATCCACCCTGGCCCGTGTGCTGGTGGGCGTGTGGCCGACCCTGGCCGGCACCGTGCGCCTGGATGGCGCGGACATACACCGCTGGGACCGCGACGACCTCGGCCCGCACATTGGCTATCTGCCCCAGGACATCGAACTGTTCAGCGGCAGCATCGCCGACAACATTGCGCGCTTTCGCGAGGCGGACCCTGAGCTTGTCGTCAAGGCCGCACAACAAGCCGGCGTGCATGAACTGATCCTGCGCCTGCCCCAAGGCTACGACACGGTGTTGGGGGATAACGGTGGCGGCCTGTCCGGCGGCCAGAAGCAGCGCGTGGCCCTGGCCCGTGCGCTGTATGGCGGGCCACGGTTGATTGTGCTGGATGAACCCAACTCCAATCTCGACACCGTGGGCGAAGCGGCCTTGGCCACTGCCATTGTGCAGATGAAAGCCCAGGGCAGCAGCGTGGTGCTGGTCACTCACAGGTCTTCTGCGTTGGCCCAGGCCGACAAGTTGCTGGTGCTCAACGAAGGCCGTTTGCAGGCGTTCGGGCCAAGCCAGGACGTGCTTAGGGCGTTGTCTGGCCAGCAGGAAGCGCCGAAGGACAAACCGGGTGTGAGTTTCAGTCGTCAGTATCAAGCCGGAAGGAATCCAGGCGCATGAGCAGCATCACTTTCGAACAACGCGACGCGGGTTTTTTCGCCCGCATGGGCTGGCTGCTGACAGTGGTCGGTGCCGGTGGTTTCTTTCTGTGGGCCAGCCTCGCGCCCCTGGATCAAGGGATTCCCGTGCAAGGCACGGTGGTGGTGTCCGGCAAGCGCAAGGCTGTGCAAACCCTCAGCCCCGGCGTGGTCAGCCGTATTCTGGTGCGTGAAGGCGAGCTGGTGAAACAGGGCCAGCCGCTGTTCCGTCTCGACCAGACCCAGAACCAGGCCGACGTGCAATCGCTGCAAGCCCAGTACCGTATGGCCTGGGCCAGTGTGGCGCGTTGGCAGAGCGAGCGCGACAATCAATCCGCCATCACCTTTCCCGCCGAGCTGAGCAGCAATCCCGAGCCGGCCTTGGCCTTGGTGCTCGAAGGCCAGCGTCAGCTGTTCAGCAGCCGCCGCGAGGCCTTCGCCCGCGAGCAAGCCGGCATTCGCGCGAATATCGACGGCGCCACCGCGCAACTCGGCGGCATGCGTCGTGCCCGCAGCGACTTGACCGCCCAGGCCCAATCCCTGCGTGATCAACTGAGCAACCTGCAACCCTTGGCCGACAACGGCTACATCCCGCGCAATCGGCTGATGGAGTACCAGCGCCAATTGTCCCAAGTGCAACAAGACCTGGCGCAAAACACCGGGGAAAGCGGCCGGGTAGAGCAGGGCATCGTCGAGTCGCGTCTCAAGTTGCAGCAGCACAGCGAGGAGTATCAGAAGGAAGTGCGCAGCCAATTGGCCGACGCGCAACTGCGCAGCCTGACCCTGGAGCAACAACTGACCTCTGCCGGGTTCGACCTGCAACACAGCGAAATCAATGCGCCGGCCGACGGCATCGCGGTCAACCTCGGCGTGCACACCGAAGGCGCTGTGGTGCGTGCCGGTGAAACCCTGCTGGAGATCGTGCCCCAAGGCACACGCCTGGAGGTGGAAGGGCATCTACCGGTGCATCTGGTGGACAAGGTCGGCACGCACTTGCCGGTGGATATTCTCTTCACCGCGTTCAACCAGAGCCGTACGCCGCGCGTGCCGGGGGAGGTCAGCCTGATTTCTGCTGACCAAATGCTTGATGAGAAAACCGGTGCGCCCTATTACGTGCTGCGTACCACGGTGAGCGAGGCAGCGTTGGAAAAACTCCAGGGTCTGGTGATCAAGCCGGGGATGCCCGCCGAGATGTTCGTGCGTACGGGCGAGCGCTCGCTGCTCAATTACCTGTTCAAACCGCTGCTGGATCGCGCCGGCTCAGCGTTGACCGAGGAATGAACATGAAACCTGTGTTTATTGCCTTGTTGTTCTGCTGCGCCAGTGCCCAGGCTGCCATGGGCCCGTTTGATGTCTACGAGCAAGCCCTGCGCAACGACCCGGTGTTTCTTGGCGCGATCAAGGAGCGCGACGCCGGCCTGGAAAACCGCACCATCGGCCGTGCTGGCTTGCTGCCCAAGCTGTCGTACAACTACAACAAGGGCCGCAACAACTCTCAGGCCACCTTGCCCGACGGGCGCGGCGGCAATTATCACGACGACCGCAACTACAACAGCTACGGTTCCACCTTCAGCCTGCAACAACCGCTGTTTGACTACGAGGCTTATGCCAACTACCGCAAAGGCGTGGCCCAGGCGTTGTTTGCCGACGAAAGTTTTCGTGACAAGAGCCAGGCGCTGCTGGTGCGGGTGTTGACCTACTACACCCAAGCGCTGTTCGCCCAGGACCAGATCGACATCGCCCGAGCCAAGAAAAAGGCCTTCGAGCAGCAGTTTCAGCAGAACCAGCATCTATTCCAGCAGGGTGAGGGCACCCGTACCGACATTCTCGAAGCCGAGTCGCGCTACGAGCTGGCCACCGCCGAAGAGATCGAAGCGCTGGACGAACAAGACGCGTCGTTAAGGGAATTGGGCGCCTTGATCGGCGTGCAGAGCGTCAACATCCACGACTTGGCGCCGCTGAACCAGGATTTCGCCGCATTCGCCCTGAGCCCGGCCAATTACGACACTTGGCATGAACTGGCAATCAGTAATAACCCCACCCTCGCGTCTCAACGCCAGGCCCTGGAGGTGGCGCGCTACGAAGTGGAGCGCAATCGCGCCGGGCATCTGCCCAAGGTCACGGCATACGCGAGTTCACGCCAGCAGGAGTCCGACAGCGGCAACACCTACAACCAGCGCTATGACACCAACACCATTGGCGTGGAAGTCAGCCTGCCGCTGTACGCGGGTGGCGGCATATCGGCCTCTACTCGCCAGGCCAGTCGCGCCATGGAGCAGGCAGAGTACGAGTTGGAGGGCAAGACTCGGGAAACCCTGATCGAACTGCGTCGGCAGTTCAGTGCCTGTTTGTCGGGCGTGAGCAAGCTGCGTGCGTACCAAAAGGCGCTGGCGTCGGCCGAGGCGCTGGTGGTGTCGACCAAGCAGAGCATCCTCGGCGGTGAACGGGTCAATCTCGATGCATTGAATGCCGAACAGCAGCTGTACAGCACCCGTCGCGACCTCGCCCAGGCTCGCTATGACTATTTGATGGCCTGGACCAAATTGCATTACTACGCCGGCAACTTGCGCGACACCGATCTGGCCAAGGTGGACGAAGCGTTCGGGCCCGCACAGCGTTAACCAGCTTTCTCGACAACTCCAACAAAAGAGAGGCAGTACCATGGGTGTATTCGACTATAAAAACCTGGGCGCCGAAGGCTCCAAAGCGTTGTTCGCCGATGCCATGGCGATCACGCTGTACACCTACCACAACCTGGATAACGGCTTTGCCGTGGGTTATCAGCACAACGGTCTGGGCTTTGGCTTGCCGGCTACCCTGGTCGGCGCGCTGTTGGGCAGCAGTGATTCCCAGGGCGTGATCCCCGGCATTCCCTGGAACCCCGACTCGGAAAAAGCCGCCCTGGAGGCCGTGCAACAAGCCGGCTGGACACCTATCAGCGCCAGCGCCCTGGGCTATACCGGCAAGGTCGACGCCAGGGGCACCTTCTTTGGCGAAAAACCGGGCTACACCACGGCCCAGGTCGAAGTGCTCGGCAAGTACGATGACGCCGGCAAACTGCTGGAAATCGGCATCGGTTTTCGTGGTACTTCAGGCCCGCGGGAAAGCCTGATCAGCGACTCCATCGGCGATCTGGTCAGCGATCTGCTCGCGGCCCTGGGGCCCAAGGATTACGCGAAAAACTACGCCGGCGAAGCCTTCGGCGGTTTGCTCAAGAACATCGCCGACTACGCCAGTGCCCACGGCCTCAGCGGCCACGACGTGGTAGTCAGCGGCCACAGCCTGGGTGGCCTTGCGGTGAACAGCATGGCGGACTTGAGCAACGGTAAATGGGCGGGCTTCTTCAAGGACGCCAACTATGTGGCCTACGCCTCGCCGACCCAGAGCAGCGGCGACAAGGTGCTCAATGTCGGCTATGAAAACGATCCGGTTTTCCGTGCGCTGGACGGCTCATCCGTCAACTGGTCGTCGTTGGGCGTGCATGACAAGCCCCATGAATCGACCACCGACAATATCGTCAGCTTCAACGACCATTACGCCTCGACGCTGTGGAACGTGCTGCCGTTTTCCATCACCAACCTGCCGACTTGGATCTCCCATTTGCCCACCGGATATGGCGACGGCATGACGCGTGTTCTGGAGTCCGGGTTCTATGAGGTGATGACTCGCGACTCGACGATTATTGTCGCCAACCTGTCGGAGCCTGCGCGGGCCAACACGTGGGTGCAGGACCTCAATCGCAACGCCGAGCCCCACAAAGGCAACACCTTCATCATTGGCAGCGCTGGCAATGACTTGATCCAGGGCGGCAAGGGCGCGGACTTTATCGAGGCCGGCAAGGGTAACGACACGATCCGCGACAGCAGTGGGCACAACACGTTTTTATTCAGCGGGCAGTTTGGCCAGGACCGGATTATTGGTTATCAGCCAACGGACAAATTGGTGTTTACGGACGTGCAGAGCAGTGGCGATTATCGTGATCACGCCAAGGTGGTGGGCGGAGATACCGTGATCAGTTTTGGCGGGGATTCAGTGACGCTGGTGGGAGTGGTTGGGTTGTCGGGGGAGGGGATTGTCATCAGTTAAAACGGTGGGAGGGGGTTTGCTCCCGATAGCGGTGGTTCAGTCAATGGAGATGTTGACTGGAAGATCGCCATCGGGAGCAAGCCCCCTCCCACATTTGGGCAGTGTTGGCAGCGGAGAATCCGTCTTCCTTGCGCATCAGTGGGCAGCGGACGCTATTGGCCAAATTGGAACGCGGTCAACCCTGTGGGAGGGGGCTTGCTTGCCCCGATGGCGTTGGTTCAGTCAATGGAGATGTTGACTGGAAGATCGCCATCGGGGGCAAGCCCCCTCCCACAATTGATCAATGTTGGCAGCGGAGAATCAGTCTTCCTTGCGCATCAGTGGGCAGCGGACGCTATTGGCCAAATTGGAACGCGGTCAACCCTGTGGGAGGGGGCTTGCTTGCCCCGATGGCGTTGGTTCAGTCAATGGAGATGTTGACTGGAAGATCGCCATCGGGGGCAAGCCCCCTCCCACAATTGATCAATGTTGGCAGCGGAGAATCAGTCTTCCTTGCGCATCAGTGGGCAGCGGACGCTATTGGCCAAATTGGAACGCGGTCAACCCTGTGGGAGGGGGCTTGCCCCCGATGGCGGTGGCTCAGTCAATAAAGATATCGACTGAAGAACCACTTCACTTTTCCTTGCGCACCGTCGCCACATCGGCGGCTTTGACACGAACGCGTTTGCCAGCGATGTCGGTGAACTCATAAAAGCCATCGGCGGTCTTGGCGTTTGGGGTGTCTTTGGTCAAATACTGCGTGCCATTTTGCAGTGTCACTACGGTTTGCGTCGCGCAACCGGCCAATACCAGAAATGTGAGTGCAACCAGTGGCAGACCCAAATTCTTCATGTTCATAACCCTTACCTTAACCCTGAAAAGTCCCGCAGCGTGCGGCTGCGGGCCGCAAATGTTACGCCATCGACTCCACCATCTGATCACTTTTATACAAAAAGTTGCGTGAGCCATTTATCTATTACCGATTGCAACAGAGCATCGGGACCGGCACTCTGTATGCATAACCAGTATTTGACTCGCTTGCGCTATGACCAACCCCCTCGACGACCCGCTCTATTACCTGCACAACTTCCGCCAGGTCCTGCAATGGCTGGGGCAGCGCTATGCCGATCTGCTGGACCCTGACGAACAGCATTTCATTCAGCAATTCGACAGCTTGCCGCAGCCGTCCCAGGCGTTGTTGGTGCGCATGGTAATGCGCAAGGGCGTGCACTTTCGCGCGGGGAAACTCAGCTATCAGGAGGTCGGTTGTACCCACGCGGCTGCAACGCCATTGCGGCAATTGGGTTGGGTTGATGATCAATGCCTGTTGGCCTTTGAAGAGGTGTTCGCCTTGCTGCAAAAAGGCGAAATCCTCAGCACGTTCAAGCCGTGGATCGACCAACCCAAAGGCAAGAAGGCCGACTGGCTTGAGGGCCTAGCGGCGAAGTTCAGCGAAACCCGCAGCTTTGCCCAGTGGTGCCCGCAGCTTGCCGAACCGCTGTACAGCCTCACCGTGATGGACCTGTGTGACCGGCTGCGGTTGATGTTCTTCGGCAATCTGCACCAGGACTGGTCGGAATTCGTGCTGGCGGACCTCGGTATCTACACCTACGAAAAAGTGGCGTTCTGCGCTGAATCCCGGGGTTTGCGCAGCCGTGACGACGTGCACGGCGTGCTGTTCCTGCACCAATGCCAGCACGCGTTTGAAACCGGCACCGCGCTGCACGACGTGCTGGCGCAGGTGGCCACGCTGACGACCGACAACCCCTGGCTGGAAAAACGCCGGGCCAAGCTGCTGTTCCAGATGGGGCAGTATTGTGAGCGCAGCGCCGAGTTGGCCTTGGCCGAGCAAATCTACCGTGCCTGCGCCTACCCCGGCGCCCGTGCGCGATTGATCCGCGTGCTGGAGCGCCAGGAGGACTACGCCCAGGCCTTGGTTCTGGCGAGTGCCGCGCAACAGGCACCGGAAAGTGCCGCCGAACAGCAACACCTGCTGCGCGTCATGCCGCGCCTGCGTCGCAAGCTGGGTGAGCCCAAACTGCCCAGGCTCAGACCACGGGAAGTCATGCGCCTGGACCTGGAACTGGCACTGCCGGAACCCTTGATGTCGGTGGAGTACTGCGTCCAGGCTCATTTGAGCGCGCCCGATGCGCCGGTGCATTACGTGGAAAACGGCCTGATCAATTCGCTGTTCGGGTTGCTGTGCTGGGACGCGATCTTCGCACCGCTGCCGGGAGCGTTTTTCCACCCGTTCCAGCGTGGCCCGGCCGACTTGCACAGCGAAGACTTCCACCAGCGCCGCGCCCCACTGTTCGCCGCGTGTTTCGAGCAACTGCAGGATGATCGGTACAAGGCCCTCATTCGCCAGCGCTACGCCGTCAAGTGGGGCATTCAATCGCCCTTCGTATTCTGGAATCTGCTCAGTGAAGACCTGTTAGAGCAGGCCCTGGAGTGCTTGCCCGCCGAACACCTGCGCTACTGGTTTGAACGCCTGCTCCTGGACATCCGCGCCAACCGCGCGGGCATGCCGGACCTGATCCAGTTCTGGCCTGCGCAAAAGTCCTACCGCATGATCGAGGTCAAAGGTCCGGGCGACCGTCTGCAGGACAACCAACTGCGCTGGCTGGAGTTCTGTGGCGAGAACCAGATGCCGGTCACCGTCTGCTACGTGCGCTGGGCGGAGCAACCGGCTTGAGCTACAACGTGGCCGTGCGCGCATTGTGTGAGTTCACGGCCAAGGTCGGCGACCTGGACCTGCGCTTTACCCCGACGCCCAGCGCCCAGGAAGGTATCGTGGGCCACCGCACAGTCGCGTCGCGCCGCAGTGCGCACTACCAAAACGAAGTAGCACTGGAAAGCGAGTACCAACAACTCAAGGTACGGGGCAGGGCAGACGGCTACGACCCGGATGCCAATCGCCTGGAAGAAGTCAAAACCTACCGCGGCGACCTTGATGCCCAGCCTGCCAACCACCGGCAATTGCACTGGGCCCAGGTCAAGGTGTACGGCTGGCTGATGTGCCAGAAGCTAGGGTTGACGGAAATCGACCTGGCGCTGGTGTACTTCGATATCGTCGGCGAGGGCGAGACCCTGCTCAATCAACGCTTCCACGCGCCTGATCTGGAGAGGTTCTTCAACCAGCAATGCACGCTGTTCCTCGGCTGGGCTCAACAGGAAATACAGCACCGCGAAGCGCGTAACACCGCCGCGCAAGCCTTGAGTTTCCCCCATGCCGACTTTCGCCCCGGCCAACGCACGTTAGCCGAGACGGTATACAAAGCCGCCAGCACCGGACGCTGCCTGATGGCCCAGGCGCCCACTGGCATCGGCAAGACCATCGGCACGATCTTCCCGCTGCTCAAGGCCTTTGCGCCGCAGCAACTGGACAAGGTGTACTTCCTCACCGCCAAGACCCCGGGCCGCAAACTTGCCCTCGACGCATCGCAGGTGCTGTTCACCAGCAGCCCCGGCTTGCAACTGCGTGTGCTCGAATTGGTGGCGCGGGACAAAGCCTGCGAACACCTGGATAAAGCCTGCCATGGCGACTCATGCCCCTTGGCCAAGGGTTTCTACGACCGTTTGCCCGCCGCGCGCATTGCCGCCTCCAAGGTAAGCCTGCTCGACCAGCGCAACCTGCGCGCGGTCGCCCTGGCCCATGACGTATGCCCTTATTACCTCAGCCAGGAAATGGCACGCTGGGCCGACTTGATCGTCGCCGACTACAACTACTATTTCGACTTCGGCGCCATGCTCTTCGGCCTGGCCCAACTCAACCAATGGCGCGTCGCGGTGCTGGTGGACGAAGCCCATAACCTGGTGGAGCGCGCACGCTCCATGTACAGCGCAAGCCTCGACCAGTACAGCCTCAAGGGCCTGCGCGACACAGCGCCCGAGCCCCTGAAGAAACCCTTGCAGCGCCTCAATCGCGAATGGAATGCCCTTCACAAAGACCAGCTCGCGCCGTACCAGGCCTACGCCGCGCGTCCGGAAAAGCTGCTCCAGGCCTTGAGTCTGTGCACCAGCGCCCTGGGCGATTACTTCAACGACCACCCCGAAGCCCTCAGCGGCGACCTGCAAGCTTTCTACTTTGAAGCGCTGCAATTTGCCAAAGTCGCCGAGCTGTTCAATGAACACTTCATCTTCGATATCCACAAACGTCAGCTCGGCGGCAAACGCAGCAGTTCCACCCTGTGCCTGCGCAACGTGGTGCCCGCCGAATTCATCCGCCCCCGGCTCACCGCCGCCCGCAGCAGCGTGCTGTTTTCGGCGACCCTTAGCCCTCGGCACTATTACGCCGACCTGCTCGGCCTGCCGACGGACACTGCCTGGATCGATGTGGAATCACCGTTCAAGGCCGAGCAATTGCAGGTGCGGATTATCGATGAAATTTCCACCCGCTACGTGCATCGCGAGGCCTCGCTGGCCCCCATTGTCGAGCTGATAGCCCGCCAGTTCGGGCAGCAACCGGGTAACTACCTGGCGTTTTTTTCAAGCTTCGATTACCTGCAGCAGGTGGCTCAACTGCTCGCCGAACGACACCCGCACATCACCCTGTGGCAGCAATCGCGGGGCATGGCCGAAACCGAGCGACAGGCGTTTCTCGACCAGTTCACCGAACACAGCCAGGGTATTGGCTTTGCCGTACTCGGTGGTGCTTTCGGAGAAGGCATCGACTTACCCGGTGCACGTTTGATAGGCGCGTTTATCGCCACCCTGGGGCTGCCGCAACTCAACCCGGTGAACGAGCAGATGAAGCTGCGGATGGCCGCGATTTTTGGCGCGGGGTACGACTACACGTACCTGTATCCCGGTATTCAAAAGGTGGTGCAGGCGGCGGGCAGGGTGATCCGCAGCCAGCACGATCGGGGAGTGGTGATGTTGATGGATGATCGGTTTGGGGAGGGACGGGTCCGCCAGTTGTTGCCGAAATGGTGGGTAGTCGGCTGATGGTTAGACCCGGCGTATGGTTGGCGCCAAGCATAGTAAGGAGCGCTCACAACTACGTGCTCATTCAGAATTAACAGGTGCTGATAGCGAGCACACTGTTCAATCATCGGGTCATTACCACCCGTCGCTACCTGTTAGTTCTGACAGTAGGCAACCCAGGGTTTGAAGCGTTTGATGCAGGTAAGCCTCCCTCACGGCGCCCTGCGAGTACTGTTGCCATGACCCGGAAAAAAAACCTAAAGCCCTCTTACCCCCCATTGAAGTGTCGCTTTTGGAGTCTCCCTTCGAAGGCGATCCTGACGGCGCCCACGGTGGTATCGGCCTTCGGCATACGGAGGGTGATTTCGTTGTTTACCTCAGAAACCCCAAAGACGGTGTCAACCCCGGTAGCGTTGCGTATCTCTATTGGGGCAACCGCAATGTTCCCGTAGCCTCTACCCAGATTCGCGAGGGTGAGGAACACCTGGACCGTATCCCTTTGACCGTCCCTCTGCACAAAGTCGTCCAATATTGGGCCAACCCGGTATTCGGCAAATTAAGACGTGCCAGTGGCAATGAGTCGTTTACCGAAGAGCGCAAGTACCGGGTTAGCCTGACGCGTCCTGGGGACCGTGACCCCAATAGCATATTACCCGGCCACCAGGGGCTGGTGTATGTGGTTCCACCCTCCATATTGTTGAATGGCGTCAGCGAAGTCGATGCATTGGCAGGGGTCAATATCATCATCCGCCATTGGATTCACATGCATGCCTACGATCTGATCATTCTGGTCTGGGGGTCTCAGCGGGTACTCCATCGTGTGCAGCCTAACGAAGTAGGCCGTGATATTACGTTGACCGTTGACTACGCCACTATCAGTGCCGCAGGCAACAGCCGGGACACAAGAGTGGGTTATCAGGTCCGCGACGCCGGGGGTAACCAGCCGGATGAATGGGCACGTTGGTCGGCGACAACGTTGATTGATGTGCACCTGAATCAGATCCGCCCGGAAGCGCCGTGGCTGGCATTTCCAGGCAGCGGCACCGACACAGTGATTGACCTGGCCGAACTGGGCAGTTTGGATGCACAAATCCAAGCGTGGATCACCAGCGCAGAGGTCGTCGCCTATTCAATACTGACGCTGATCTGGGCGGGTGTGGACCGCGAAGGGAACTCAATTCCTTATACAGAAACCAGGCCGCTGAATGCGCCGGGTGTCTACACATTCAATGTGCCTAATGCGCTGGTGGCTGCGATTGCCGACGGCTCCGTCAGCGTGCATATCTTGTTTCAACAAGGGACGATTGAGCAGCCTTCTAAAAAGCTTTACCTGGATGTGGTCGGCGAAATCGTCAGATGGCCAGCGCCGCAGATCAAGGAGGACCTGGGCGGCCACATCGAGCCTGATTTCGCTGCAACCGTGTATTTCCCCTTGCAACCCATTTGGCCGGCAAACGGCTATCTGGAAGTGATTTTCCGGGTCAGCAGCCCCGATATCACCATCGAGCATCGGGTGGGTCGCGAAGTCGACGATATTCCACCCAATCCCGACGGGGACATGGAGTTCATCGTATACCCTGACGAGCTTTCGCGTTTTGACGGACACCTGGTGGAAGTGTTCTACGCCCACACACGCCCTGGTAGTCGCCCGCAGGAATCCTTGCGGTTGCAAGTTGTTGTGGGCCAGCTTCAACGCACGATGCCTGCACCTATCATTGAGAAGGCGATCAGTGGTCAGTTGAATCCGGATGATATTGGCGCCTATGCCAAAGTGTTTGCACCATTTGCAGAAACAAAACGCGATGACTGGATCAGGATGCACTGGGTCGGGCCGAAGGCGCGTATCGAGGTGCCGGTGCAGGTGCCCGTAGACGGTGCCACCACCGAGCATTACATCGAAAGCTACTACGTGACCAGCAACCTGAATGAAACGGTGACGGTCTTCTACACGCTCAAGCGCGGCGATGAAATTCCGCGTTACTCACAAATTACCGAGGTCCTGGTGAGCCAGGGTGTGGGCGAGCTGCCGACGCCGACCTTGCTGGAAGCACAGGTGACCGGCCCAGGGACCGCTACGCTGGAACCGCTCAAGGTACAGAACGGCACGAAACTGGTGGTGACCTATCTTGGCATGCGGGGTACCGACTCCATCCAGGTCACCATGATCGGTGCAGGCAATGCTGGCTCGCCGACCATTCCGGCCAAACCCGGTAATGAAGCGCTGCAGAAGGTGGAGTTCGATATCACCAAAGCGGCGATTCACGCCAACATTCGTAACCAGGACACCACCGTGACATTCCAATACGGGGTGACGCGCGCAGGTGCAACGGTTCATTCAGACATATTGACGGTAACGGTCAAGGCGATACCCCTCGCCGAGTTGGTAAAGACAGTTCTGCAAATCAACCAGGCCAATAATGCTACCAAGGTACTGGACTTGAGCAGCTTTTCTGGAGACGCCAGAGGCACGGTCGGCATCTGGCCATTTATTACGGCATCTTACCCTGTGTGGTTGAGGTTGCTGGGCAAAACAGCCAGCAACGTTGACCATGATCGCTTGGTGTACAACGGGGCCGGGGCTTCGGCGGTTAACTCGACCTGGATCGCTAATGGGAAAGTGGAACCCAATTTACCGCGGTCCTACCTGCAAGGGTTGGGTCATGGCACTGTGCTTAAGATGGAGTTCAAAGCGGCGGTGAGTAGCAGTAAGGTCGAAGCTGAGGCCCTGACTTTTCCGATAATGGAGTACCGGGTCAACACCTTGCCAGCCGAATTTCCTGTCCCAAAATTAACCCAGGCAACCGGTACGGGGGCGGTGTTGACCCTGGCGCCCTTGAATGCACAAAGTGGCGGCACAGTCTCGGTGGAATACACGCCGATGTACACGACCGACAGCATCAAGGTCACGATGGTGGGGGCTGCCGGTGCGGGTTCGCCAGTTATTGCAGCCAAGCCCGGGTTGACCAGTGGCGTGGTGACATTTGCTATTCCTGCAACTGCAATTGCCGCGAACATTGGCAATATCAATAAGATGTTCACGCTTAAATATGAAGTGACGCGTGCGGGAGTGGTGCGTTCATCGCAGGTGGTGACAGTGACGGTGACGCCGATTCCTCAAGCCGAGTTGGCAAAAACCGTGATCCAAATGATTGAGGCGAACCAAACTACCAAGGTGTTGGATCTATCGAGCGGTACGGCTAATAGGACGCTGCGGGTCGGCAACTGGCCGTTCATTGCGACTAATTCTCCGGTTTGGATTGAGTTCAGAGGTTTCAAGAATGGAGGAGAGGCGCACAACCGCACTCACTGGAATGGTGGCGCTGCATTTGTCAATGCAACCTGGTTCAGTCAAGGTTGGTGGCAAAGTGGAATAACCTATGCGTCGTACTTGAAAGAGTTAGGACACAACACCAAATTGACGCTGCATTTCAAAGCGGCGTTAGGCACTGGCCTCACGGAGGCTGACGCTATTGTATTTCCAGTGGTGGAATACAACGTCAATACACTGCCGGCTCAGTTCCCAGTACTTAAGTTAACCCAGGCTACCGGTACGGGCGCATCTGTATCTTTGGCGCCATTGAATGTATTAAATGGCGGCACGGTGGAGGTGAGATATGCGCCGATGTATACCACTGACAGCATCAAGGTCACGATGGTGGGGACTGCCGGTGCGGGTTCGCCAGTTATTGCAGCCAAGTCCGGATTGACCAGTGGGGTGGTGACATTTGCTATTCCTGCAGCTGCGATTGCCGCGAATATTGGCAATACCAATAAGACGTTCACGCTTAAATACGATGTAACGCGTGCCGGAGTGGTGCGCTCATCGCAAGTGGTTACAGTGACTGTGACGCCGATACCCGACGCTAACTTGCCAAGACCTTTGATCAATGGTGTCGCCCATAACGGGACGCTGGATATCGCCGCGATGACAGCAAATGCCTCTCTTGCTATTACACCTTGGCCATTGCAGGTCGCTGGCAAGAAGGTTTGGCTGACTTTCCACTGTGAGGGAGCGAATCCTAACCCCTATAATGTATGGACGGGATATGCACACCCATCTGCTTCAGGTATCGATCACTTTGTATTGTTAAGCTGGCTCAAAAGTTGCCCGAATGGAAATCAAATATGGGTTGATTTCAAGGTGGCATATGATCCGAATGCGGATGAAGCGGAAGCGGTTAGTTTTCCTAGGACGGTTTACACAGTCAACAATTTTGTTGAAAGTACTGACTTCAATGACCGCAATTGGAATAACTGGATAAAAAGCAACGCTTCGGGCTCAATTGTTGGTAGTGGTTCCAATTGGTTCTTTCAGGGTACGGGCAATATACGGTCATTCACTGGCGTATATAAAAGGTTTGATTACGGCTATCTTGTTGTTGGTCAGCGATATAGGCTCACTTTTGACTTTATTATTTCAACTACTTATACTATCTATCTTCGCGTTACGCCTGTCGGCACCGCAAATCATCAGTCAGCCTATTATGGTGGCAGTAACTCTTGGAAAACAGCTTCTTTCGATTTTACCCCGCCGGCGAATCCCAACAATGTACAACTGGAGATCAATATCAGCCACAGTGCTGACAGCAACAACGTAACCGTGTCTATCGACAATATAAAGATTGTCAAGCTTTAAATATTTTTTCTTCGGAGTAGGTGCGCATTATGCGGTAAACGTGCATGTGATTTAAAATCAATGCAACTTATACCGCGTGATTTGCACCCGCTCAATGATTTAATAAATAATGTGCCTAGTAGCACGAATGCTCGGCCAATCACCCGAATAAACAAGCAGCTGGCCGAAACTCACTCAAACAACTTCCAAATAAGAACTATGAACCGCCCCCGCCAACTCCCTCACCGTCTCAATAAACTCCGTCAACCGACTATGCAGCCCATCCTCCAGAATCTCATCAATCCCCGTATACCTCAGCCGCGCTTCAAACTCGGCGGCCAGGCGTTGCGCCGTACGCCCATAACTACCGGGCAAGTCCGCGAGGATATGACTCAACTCCTCGATACACGCATGCAGTGAACGCGGTACATCACTGCGCAACAGCAGTAACTCCGACACCGACCGAGCATTCAGCGCATTCGGGTACAGTTCGGTGTACGCCTCGAATGACGACAACGCGCGGAGCAGGGCGCTCCACTGGTAATAGCCGCGTGCCGAGAGGTCGCTGACTTCTTCGGACTCTTCGCCGAACATTTCGTAGCGCGCATCCAGCAGGCGCAGGGTGTTGTCCGCACGTTCTATAAAGGTGCCGAGGCGGATGAACCGATAGGCGTCGTTGCGCATGATGGTGCCGGAGGTCGCGCCGCGGAACAGGTGGGAACGCTGCTTGACCCAGTCACAGAAGTGGCTGATGCCGTGCCGCGCCAGGCCGCCAGCGGCGATGCTGCGCATTTCCAGCCAGGTGGCGTTGAGGTTTTCCCACATGTCGGCGGTGATGCGTCCGCGCACGGCGTGGGCGTTGCCCCGGGCGGCGCGCAGGCAGTTGTAGATACTGGCGGGGTTTTCTTCGTCGAGGGCGAAGAAGTGCAGCATGCGCTCGGCGTCCAGTTGCTTATGGCGCTCCAGATAACTCTCCAGCGTGCCGCTGCTGAGCAGCGACATGGCCAGTTCGTCTAGGCCATCGCTGCGTCCGGCCTGGGGCATCAACGACAGCGAATAACTGACTTCCAGCATGCGCGCCAGGTTCTCGGCGCGCTCCAGGTAGCGGGACATCCAGTACAGATCTGCGGCGGTTCTACTCAACATGATTCAGCCCTCCACCACCCAGGTGTCCTTGGTTCCGCCGCCTTGCGACGAGTTGACGATCAACGAGCCTTCACGCAGTGCCACCCGCGTGAGGCCACCGGGCACCAGGCGGGTTTCCTTACCCGAGAGCACGAACGGCCGCAGATCGATATGCCGGGGCGCAATGCCGTTTTCGACAAAGGTCGGGCAGGTGGACAGGCTTAGGGTCGGTTGGGCGATGTAGGCGTGAGGCCGCGCTTTGATGCGTTGACGGAAGTCCTCGATCTCGGCGGCAGTAGAAGCGGGGCCGACCAGCATGCCGTAGCCGCCGGAGCCTTGGGTTTCCTTGACCACCAGTTCCGGCAGGTGTGCCAGCACGTGGGACAACTCATCGGGTTTGCGGCACTGGAAGGTCGGTACGTTCTGCAGGATCGGTTCCTCGTCCAGGTAGAAACGGATCATTTCCGGCACGTAAGGGTAGATCGACTTATCGTCCGCCACGCCGGTGCCGATGGCGTTGGCCAGCACCACGTTGCCGGCGCAATAGGCGGCCACCAGGCCGGGCACGCCGAGCATCGAGTCCGGATTGAAGGCCTGTGGATCGAGGAAGGCGTCGTCAATGCGCCGGTAGATCACGTCCACGGCTTTCGGGCCGTCGGTGGTGCGCATGAAGACCTTGAGGTCGTGCACGAACAGGTCGGCGCCTTCCACCAGTTCCACGCCCATTTCCCGGGCGAGGAAGGCATGTTCGAAAAATGCGCTGTTGAAGCGGCCGGGGGTCAGCACCACCACGTTGGGGTTGTCCAGGCGGCTTGAGCTTTTGAGGGTTTTGAGCAACAGGTTGGGGTAGTGGTCCACCGGTGCGATTCGCTGCTTGGCGAACACCTCGGGGAACAGGCGCATCATCATCTTGCGGTCTTCGAGCATGTAGCTCACGCCGCTGGGGGTGCGCAGGTTGTCTTCGAGCACGTAATAGGTGCCGTCGCCGTCGCGTACCAGGTCGACGCCCGAGATGTGCGAGTAAATATCGCGGTGCAGGTCCAGGCCGACCATGGCCTTCTGGTAACCCTCGTTGCCCAGCACCTGGTCGGCGGGAATGATCCCGGCCTTGATGATGCGCTGATCGTGGTAGATATCGGCGAGGAACATGTTCAGCGCGTTGACCCGCTGAATGCAGCCGCGTTCGATCACGCTCCACTCACTGGCAGGGATGCTGCGGGGAATGATGTCGAAGGGGATCAGGCGCTCGGTGTCTTGTTCGTCGCCATAAAGGGTGAAGGTGATTCCCGCTCGGTGGAACAGCAAATCGGCTTCGCGGCGACGCTGGGCCAGCAGTTCCGGCGGCGTGTTGGCCAGCCAGCGGGAGAAATCCTGATAGTGCGCACGGCATACGCCATTTGCGTCATTCATTTCGTCAAAGAAAGATAGAGCCATTCCAGTACCTTGTCAGTGCCCAGGGTTGCGTGGGGGTGGCACTGCCGCTTCAAAAAACGCATGTTTTTATGAGCCTGTGGCGCAGAGTGCCAGCAGGCCTGGTCCTTACTTTCTTATGGGGTCGGCTCTGGGTCGGGCGGTAACGATTGCTCCTGTATCCGGGCAGATGAATGGGTTAAGCAATGCGTGTGCCGGAATGCCCTTGAGGTGACTGGGTTGCTGTGGCGAGCAGGCAAACCTGCTCGCCACAGCCCGCCTAAACGCCATAAAGCCTGCTGGCCGAGTCAGCCCCTCCCAGCAGCGAGCCCTTCCTGGCGCAGCCCATTCACCATAAAGAGGCAATGCGCGCCCTGGTGTGGTGCATGAACAAACTTGAACTTCATTCGCGCCCGGTTCTTCTAACGAAACTCGAATCCTTGTGGAGCACGCCCGTGCCCAGAATCATTTCACCCGACACACCCGAATCGAGCCTGGACGATCACAGCGAGCACACCGCCAAGATTTTCGGCTCGCCCAAGGACCGCCTGGACTTTTACCGTCGAGAAATTCAGTACGAAACCTCAATCCTGGCCAACCGTACCGATGCCTATCTCACAGCGCAGTCGTTTCTGGTGATTGCCTTTGTCTCCGGCATGGGCAACCTCAACCCCGAGTGGGGCAAGTTGTTTACCCTCGTGGTGCCAGTTTTCCTCGCTGCGCTCGGGATTCTCAGTTCCTTGAACGCCTGGCCGGGCATCCGCGCTGCGTATGACATCATCGATCACTGGCACTTCAAGCAGAGTGAGTTGCTGCGCAGCGAACCGATAATGGGCATGGCCTATGACGAATCACCGCTGTTTTCCGAGATGGAGTCTTCCCATAAGGGCTACCGCAAGTCGCTGCTGTTCTCCATGCGCGCTCCGTGGCTGTTCATGGTGTTCTGGTTGCTGCTGGGCATCTATGCGTTTTATATCCAGGTCGACAATCCGATCCGCTAGGCAATTGGACGGAACTTCAACGCGCAGCGCGGCGCCTTAACCTTACAGATCCCAGTGAGAGGTGACCCATGAGCACATCCAACGATCCACAAGTCAGTAACCGTAACGATCCGGCGATTGACCGCGGCGAACCGGCCCCCGGCACCAGCGCTGACGCCCCCAAGGATCCCAAGGCCAAGAGCGATCCCAAGGCGAAGGACAACGACTACAGCCCTGATTTCAAGCCCGAGCGCGAGCCCAAGCCTGAAACGGATGCAGATATCGACACCCAAGGCGGTTAGAGGAGAAGGTCATGTCTAAAGAACTCGACGAAGAACTTAACGACCCAGGCAATGAAGATCCCGGGTCACTGATGGATGATGCCGAAGTCCCGCTTAATGATCTGGATGAAGCAGCCGATCTGGGCAACACCGAAGATCAGGACTGAGCCCGTTACTTAAGACGCTCCAGCAATAGCCGCTCCAGCGTTACCACCGGCAACGGCCGGCTGAACAGATACCCTTGAATCTGATCACAGCCGGCCTCCTTCAAAAACGCCAGTTGCGCCTGGGTTTCCACGCCCTCGGCCACTACGCGCAATTTCAGACTGTGCGCCAGTTCAATGATGGTGCGGGTGATCGCCGCATCCTGCGGGTTGGTAGTGACCTCGCGGATGAACGCGATGTCGATTTTCAGCGTATCGATGGGAAACCTGCGCAGGTACGCCAGGCTTGAATAGCCGGTGCCGAAGTCATCAATGGAGATCTTCACGCCCATGGCGCGCAAGCGTTGCAGGCTGGCGATGGTGTGCTGGGTGTTTTCCATCAGCGAGCCTTCGGTCAGTTCCACTTCCAGCCAGTGCGCCTCAACCCCGGTGCTCTCCAGGCTATGGGCGATATCGGCAATCAGGTCGCCCTCGATTAACTGATGGCCGGACACGTTGACCGACACTTCTACCGCGCCGATGTCACTGCGTTGCCACTCGGCAATCTGCTGGCACACCTGCTCGATCACCCAACGACCCACCGGTACGATCAGGCCCAGGCTTTCCAGGATCGGCACGAAGACCGCCGGGGACACCGCGCCATAATCGGGCCGGTCCCAGCGAAGCAAGGCTTCCAGTGCGCAGATATTGCCGTTGGCCAACTCGACCTTGGGCTGGTAGTGCAGGGCGAATTCGCCCCGCTCAATGGCCTCACGCAGGGCCTTCTCCATGTCTACGCGGACCAGATCATGCACATTGCCCTGGGTGGTATGCACGGTGTGCTGGTGCAACCGTTGCTCCAACTGCTCGCTGCGTTGTTTGAACTGGTCACCATGGGCCTTGAGCCGCAGCAGGTTGCGCACCCGCAGCCAGAGTTCCAAGTGCTCCACTGGCTTGCTGAGGAACTCTTCGGCGCCGGTTTCCAGACCGCTGACCCGAGCGCTGATGTCGCTCAAGGCTGAAAGCATGATGATCGGGATGTTCGCCGTGGCCGGGTTGCCTTTGAGCTGGGTGGCGACTTCATAGCCGTCCATGCCCGGCATCATGATGTCCAACAGGATCAGATCCGGTGGTTGCTGCGCCACCAACTGCAACGCTTCTTCACCGCTGCAGGCGCTCAGGGTCAGGTAGCCCTCGTGTTGCAGCAGGGTTTCCAATAGCTTGCGAACCTGGGGTTCGTCGTCAACGATCAACAGCGTTGCGGGTGAGCTGGCCATGGAGAGGACTCATTCAGGAGGTGTGAGGGTTGGGTTCAGCAGGGTGTCGATCTCCTGGTACAGCTCCTTGTAGCGCAGGGGTTTGCTCACGTAGGCGTCGCATCCGGCGAGTCGGGCTTTTTCCCGGTCTTCCTTCATCGCCATGGCGGTGAGGGCGATCACCGGGATGTGAGCCGTGTGAGGGTCTTGCTTGAGCAGGCGAGTGGCTGCCAGGCCATCCATGCCTGGCAATTGAATGTCCATCAAAATCAGAGCCGGCTGGTGTTCGCGGGCCATGGTCAGGCCGCTCTCGGCGTCGGCGGCCCACAGCACAATGTGGCCGGCGTTGACCAGCAGTAAGCGCGCAAGACGCATGTTGGCTTCGTTGTCTTCGACAATCAGGATGTTGGCCATGTGGCCTCCACAGTAGCGGCGGCGCGATGCAGCGGCAGCCACACCACAAAGCGTGCGCCCAGGCCTTCGCGGCTGGCCACGGCAACGCTGCCGCCCTGCAGATCGGTGAGCTGCTTGACCATCGCCAGGCCCAGGCCGGTGCCTTCGAATTTGCGTGCCAGGCTGCTGTCGATCTGGCTGAACGCCTTGAACAGCTTGCCCATGTCATCCGGGGCAATCCCGATACCGCTGTCGCTGACGCTCAACTCAAGAAAGCGGCGGTGCGCGCTGGGTTGCAGGGCAAAGCCATGCACCGGCCAATCGCCTGCGACCAGCCCCACCTCATCGCGGCTGACCTCACGCACCGCCAGGGTCACGTCGCTGCCGTGGGCGCTGAACTTCACCGCATTGGCCAGCAGGTTGTAGACGATTTGCTTGGTTTTGCGCAGGTCCAGGATCAGCGTGCCCAGGTCGTCCTGGCTGTCGAGTTTGAGTTGGATACGCTGCAGGGCGGCTTTTTCGCGCACGATCAACAGGCTGTTGGCCAATAAACCCGCCAGCTCCACCGGCTCCAGTTCCAGGTCCATCATCCCGGCCTCGACCTTGGACAGGTCAAGGATGTCGTTGATCAGCGAGAGCAAGTGCTGCCCGCTGGTGAAAATGTCACCGATGTACTCGCGCTGGACATCAGTCATGTCGCCCACAAGCCCGTCCTTCAGCGCCTCGGAAAAGCCGATCACCGCGTTCAGCGGCGTACGCAATTCGTGGGACATGGTCGCGAGGAACTCGGACTTCATGTGGTTGGCGTGTTCCAGCTCCAGGTTCTTTTCTTCCAGGGCGCGCTCAAAGCCTTTGCGCTCGGCTTCTTCCTGTTTGCGCGCAGTGTTGTCGGTACCGATCAGCAGGTAGCCGATGATCGTGTCATTGCGATTGCGCAACGCCGTCACCGAGACCATCGCCGATAGCCGACTGCCGTCCTTGCGGATATAGGTCAGCTCGTAGATGTCCTCGATGCCGCGCGAGGCCTTGAACACCAGCGCTTCGAACCCGGGGGTGATCGGCGTATCCAGTTCCTCGCTGAGGGCCGCCGCGCGGGTGATCAGCTCGGCAGGGTCGGAAATGTCAGCGGGGGTGATGCGGTTGACCACATCGACAGCGGCATAACCGAGCATGCGTTCGGCGCCGACATTGAAGATCTGGATCACGCCTTTTTCATCGGTAGCGATGCTGGAGAAATAAGCGCTATTGAAGATGGCGTCTTGCAGGGCGCCGGTCTTGAGCAGGGTTTTCTGGCGTTTGAATTCGACGATTTTTTCAGCGCGAGACTGCGGTTCGCTGGGGTGGTCGGTTGAGCTTTTATCCATCGTGGTGGGGTTCCGTGAACGTAAGGCCCGCCATCGTCAGTGGGCGAGGGCGCAGAGCATGCTCACAGAAGATCGCGATGAAGCGACGAGGAGGAGATGAGGTCCTTGGACAATAGCAGACATTATGGCGATTTGATGTCTTGGTCTATCTCTTCGGATTGGAAGGCACTCATATGAGTGCCTTTGAGGCTTGTCGCTAATGAATCGTTTCACTCATGGATAAACGACCTGCGCCAGCGCTGGTTTACCTCAGCGCAGACCGAACATGAATTCTCTTTGTGGGCAATTGCTGCTTCTGGCCTTAACGGCCATGTTGAGATTGCGCAGTTCGTTGCAAATCTGCGCGATGTTTTTCGGCGTGACGTAAAGGTTGTTGGAAAACCACAGGTGCTTGGCAGTGGGTAAGTTCTTCAGGGCTCCGCCCGCCGTGAGTATTCGCAAAACGATGGTGGAGCAGTTTTTGCGGAACAGATCGTAATGGGCGTTGGTTTTGTTGCGTATTTTGAACCACTCGGCCCGCATGTTCGCCACGTCCAGCCCGGAAATTGTATAGACCAGATGGGGAGGGCTGCCTTCTGCGCTTATGTCCGACTCCAGGAACAGGTTGCGTCCTTGCGGCTGCTTGCCTAACCACTGCGCGTCACTTTCCGGCCACCAACTCACGTAGTTGGTATTGACATGCTCGATCGCCCCCCTGTCGACATGCCGTGCCTCTCTATTTGCATACGCGTAGTAATTGCGCTCTATATTTTTTCCGATATGTGGGTCGCCGATGTACAGGGCGGCGTGGCCGACGTTTGTCTCTTGCTTAGCAAATACGGGAAACCAGATATAAACGACGGCGCTGGAAAGGGGCATGGTCTTCGATTTTTTCCGCGTGAATGAGGGGCGCGCATTCTAGTCAGGTCATCTGCCTTTGCCCCTTACCCTATGGGCATAGGGTTGTAACCAAATCCATCCTGCTACCCGCAAAATTTCACCAAACAGCTTGGTGAAACGTTTCTTCAATGACAAAAATGCCTAAGCAAGCGCTTGCGTACGAAAATGTATCTGGATTAGAGTCGGCCTCGCTTAACCACAAAAATAATAAAACCAGGAGTTCAGCCATGAGCCTTGAACCCTTGCTTGAGATGCAGGGCATCAGTAAAACCTTCAGCGGTTTGCGCGTGCTCAAAAGTGTCGGCCTGAAGGTCTACCCCGGCGAAATCCACGCCTTGATGGGGGAGAACGGCGCCGGCAAATCGACGCTGATGAAAATCCTCTCCGGCGCCTACCAAGCCGACCCCGGCGGCGAAATTCGCATCAGCGGCCAAGCCATCGCCACTTACAACCCCGCTACCGCCAAAGCCCTCGGCATCGCCGTGATCTATCAAGAGCTGAGCCTGTGCCCGAACCTGAGCGTGGCCGAGAACATCTACCTGGGCCGTGAACTGCGCCGAGGCTGGACCATCGACCGCAAAGGCATGCAGGCCGGCTGCGTCGAAGTGCTGCAACGCCTGGGAGCGGAGTTCACGCCGGCAACTCAGGTCAGCAGCCTGTCGATTGCCGAGCGCCAACTGGTGGAAATCGCCCGCGCCTTGCACGCCCACGCCAAAATCCTGGTGATGGACGAACCCACTACGCCACTCTCGTCCCGCGAGACCGACCGGCTGTTCGCGCTGATCAAGCAACTGCGCAGCCAAGGGTTGGCGATCATCTATATCAGCCACCGAATGGCCGAGATCTATGAACTGTCGGACCGCGTCTCGGTGTTGCGCGATGGCCAGTACATCGGCGAACTCACCCGCGATGCGCTGTCGGCCGAGGTGCTGGTGAAGATGATGGTGGGCCGTGACTTGTCCGGCTTCTATAAGAAAGAACACGCCGCCTACAACCCCGGCAACGTGGTGATGCGCGTGCGCGACATGGCCGATGGCAAACGCGTGCGCAACTGCAGTTTCGATTTACACGCCGGTGAAGTGCTGGGCATCGCCGGACTGGTGGGGGCAGGGCGCACCGAGCTGGCGCGGCTGATCTTCGCTGCCGACCCTCGCACCAGCGGCACCCTGGAAGTGGTGGGCAAGACCGTCACCCAACTGCGCACCCCGGCGGACGCGATTCGCGCCGGCGTGGTGTACCTCACCGAAGACCGCAAGGCCCAGGGCCTGTTCCTGGATATGAGCGTGGCCGACAACATCAACGTCTGCGCCTGTGTGCCGGATGCCCATGCCGGCGGCTTGCTGGATCGCGGTCATGCGGCGCAGCGCTCGAATGACGCTATCAAGTCCCTGTCGATTCGCGTCGCGTCGGGCAAGGTCAATGTCGGCGCGCTGTCCGGCGGCAACCAGCAAAAGGTGTTGCTGGCACGGCTGTTGGAGGTCAAGCCCCATGTGCTCATCCTCGACGAACCGACGCGGGGCGTAGACATCGGCTCCAAGTCCGAGATTTACCGCATCATCAATCAACTGGCCCAGGCCGGCGTGGGCATTGTGGTGATTTCCAGCGAACTGCCGGAAATCATCGGCACCTGCGACCGGGTGCTGATCATGCGCGAAGGCCAGTTGGTGGCCGAAGTCGGCGGGGCTTCCGGCCACGCTATTTCCCAGGAACGTATTATTGACCTCGCCACCGGTGGCGATCAGGTGGTTGCCCATGGCTGATTCGATGATTGCAACAACAGGCAAGGCAGAGCGCGTGCGCGAACTGATGCGCACGGTCGGCATGTTGCCGGTGCTGATATTGCTGCTGGTGGGCTTCGCCCTGGCCAGCGAGAACTTCCTGACGGTGCAAAACCTGTCGATCATCACCCAACAGGCCTCGGTCAACGTGGTGCTCGCGGCGGGTATGACCTTCGTGATCCTCACGGCGGGCATCGACCTGTCGGTGGGGGCGATTCTAGCGGCGTCCGCCGTGGTGGCATTGCAGGCGTCAATGTCGCCGCAGTTCGGTATGTTCGGGATTGCCGCCGGGATTGGCTTTGGCCTGTTGCTGGGCCTGGTCAACGGCGGGCTGATCGCCTTTATGCGCCTGCCGCCGTTTATCGTCACACTCGGTGCACTCACCGCGATGCGCGGCCTCGCACGGTTGCTGGCGGATGACAAAACCGTGTTCAACCCCGACCTGCCCTTTGCGTTTATCGGTAACGATTCGATTCTTGGTGTGCCGTGGCTAGTGGTGATCGCCGTGGCAGTGGTGGCGTTGTCGTGGTTCATCCTGCGCCGCACCGTGATGGGCGTGCAGATCTACTCGGTGGGCGGCAACCCAGAAGCCGCGCGGCTGTCCGGGATCAAGGTGTGGAAAGTGCTGCTGTTTGTCTACGCCATGTCCGGTGCGTTGGCCGGGCTGGGCGCGGTGATGAGCGCCTCACGCCTGTTTGCCGCCAATGGCCTGCAACTCGGGCAATCCTATGAGCTGGATGCGATTGCGGCGGTGATCCTCGGCGGCACCAGTTTTACCGGCGGCGTGGGCACCATTGGAGGCACGCTGATCGGTGCGCTGATTATCGCGGTGCTCACCAATGGCCTGGTGCTGCTGGGCGTGTCGGATATCTGGCAGTACATCATCAAGGGCATCGTGATCATTGGCGCCGTGGCGCTGGATCGTTATCGTCAGTCCGGTGCGCGGACCTGATTTCACTCATACAACAATCACAAGAGAGACTCCCATGAAGCTTAAACACCTGTTTCCTGTCATTGCCTTGGCCGCCCTGATGTCGCAAGCCGTGGAGGCCCGGGAGCTCAAAGCCCTCGGCATCAGCATGGGCTCGTTGGGTAACCCGTATTTCGTGACCCTGGCCGACGGCGCAACCGCCCGCGCCAAGGAGTTGAATCCCAACGTCAAGGTCACCTCGGTGTCGGCCGACTATGACCTGAGCAAGCAGTTTTCGCAGATCGATAACTTCATTTCGTCCAAGGTCGACCTCATCCTGATCAACGCCGTCGACCCGTCCGCCATGGCCTCGGCGATCAAGAAAGCCCGCGACGCCGGTATCGTCGTGGTCGCTGTGGATGTGGACGCCAAAGGCGTGAATGCCACCGTGCAGACCGACAACGTCGAAGCCGGCAAGCTCGCTTGCCAGTACCTGGTGGACAAGCTTTCGGGCAAAGGCAATGTGATTATCCAGAACGGCCCGCAAGTGACCGCTGTGACCGATCGAGTCAAAGGCTGCAAGGCTGCACTGGCCGGGGCGCCAGAGATCAAGGTGCTCTCCGACGACCAGGACGGCAAAGGCTCCCGCGAGGGCGGCTTGAACGTGATGCAGGGTTACCTGACGCGCTTCGCCAAAATTGACGGCCTGTTCGCAATCAACGACCCGCAAGCCATCGGCAGCGACCTGGCGGCCAAACAGCTCAAGCGCAGCGGCATCATCATTACCTCAGTGGACGGCGCGCCGGATATCGAGAACGCCCTGAAGACCGACACCCAGATCCAGGCGTCCGCCAGCCAGGACCCATGGGCCATGGCCCAGACTGCCGTGAACGTGGGCAATGACATTCTCAATGACAAAGCCCCGGCCGAAGCGGTTACCCTGCTGACCCCCAAACTGATCACCCGCGACAACGTCGGTACGTACAGCGGTTGGTCCAGTAAACATTGATCTATTGAGAGGAACGGCGCCGTGGTCACCATGGATGACGTGGCAAGTAGGGCGGGGGTGTCGACGTCGACCGTGTCCCACGTGTTGAACGGCACCCGCAAAGTCAGCCCGGCCACGGTGCAGGCAGTGCAGCGGGCGATCCAGGCCTTGGGATATATCCCTAATACCCTGGCGCGCTCGCTGGCCCGCTCCAGTACCAACACCCTTGGCGTGGCGATCTCGGCGTTGTCCAACCATTACTTCAGCGAAACCGTGCACGCGATTGAAACCGAGTGCGCCAAACACGGCTACATGATGCTGTTTGTCGATACCCATGATGACCCGGAGCAGGAATTGCGGGTGGTCACGGCGCTGCATCATCGACGGGTCGATGGGATTGTCCTGGCGCCGTCCAACGGCTCGATGGCCCTGGCGTATTTGCAGGCCAACGAGATTCCAGCGGTGTTGGTGGATCGCATGATGAGTGAGCACTTCGATCAAGTCGGGGTGGAGAATGCCCAACCGACCCAGGCCCTGATTGAACACCTGATTGCCCATGGGCATCGCCGTATCGGTTTCATCGCCGGACGTGCCGGATTCAGCACCACGGATGAGCGAGTGGCGGGGTACAAAGCCGCTTTGCAAGCGGCGGGGTTGGTGTTTGATCCGCAACTGCTGGTCGACGGCGGCTCCAACACTGAGCCGGCACGCCAGGCCACCGTTCAGTTGCTGGGCTTGGCTGCGCCGCCCACGGCGATCATGGCCGGCAATAACCTGATGACCCTTGGTGCCATGCAGGCACTGCGGGAGGCGCAGATCGAGGTGCCGGGGCAAATGGCCCTGGTGGGGTTCGATGATTTCGATTGGGCGGATTTATTTGTGCCGCGTCTGAGCCTGATCGCGCAACCGGTCAAGGCCCTCGGCGCACGCGCGGTCGAGTTGCTGCTGCAGCGCATGGCTGCGCCCGGCGCGCCACCCCAGAGCGTACGACTGGCACCCACCCTGCAATTACGTAACTCCTGCGGCTGTGATTGATTGGAATAACGCACGTATGAACAGTCCTGTTTCCCTCGGAATCGACCTCGGCACTTCGGAACTCAAGGCCATCCTCATGGATACCGGCGGTGCTGTACTGGCCCATGCCGGCGTGCGCTTGAGCGTGTCACGGCGCCACAGCGGTTGGTCCGAGCAGGCTCCGGAAGATTGGTGGCAGGCGTGCCTGCAGGCCTTAGACCAATTGCGCCAGCATGAAGCGTTTGCCCGAGTGGCCTGTATCGGGCTGTCCGGGCAGATGCACGGTGCGGTTTTACTCGGGGAGGACGACCGCGTGCTGTACCCGGCGATCCTGTGGGACGACTCCCGCGCCGTGGCCGAAGCCGAACAGTTGGGGCCGACCTTTGCCGAGGTCACGGGCAGTTTGCCCATGGCCGGGCTGACTGCACCCAAGTTGCTGTGGCTGCAACAGCACGAACCTGAGGTATTTAAGGCGATTGACTGTGTGCTGTCGCCCAAGGACTACCTGCGTTTGCGGCTCAGTGGCGAGCGGATCAGCGAAATGTCCGATGCGGCGGGTACGCTGTGGCTGGACGTGGCGCAACGTGAGTGGTTCGCCCCGATGCTGCATGCAACGGGCCTCACGCCTGCGCAGATGCCCCGGTTAGTGGAAGGCGGCGCCGCGAGTGCGTGCGTGACGCTCAGTGGCCTGGGCTTGCCGACAAACGTGGTGATCGCCGGTGGTGGCGGCGATAACCCGGTGGCCGCAGTGGGTATGGGGGCGATCAATGCCGGTGATGCGTTTATCACCCTTGGCACCAGCGCGGCCCTGGTCGCGATCACCGATCACGCTGCCGGTAACCCGGCCAGCGCTGTGCACAGTTTCTGCCATGCGCTGCCCAACCGCTGGTACACCATGGGCGCCATGCTCGCCGGCGCCAGTTGCCTGCGCTGGGTCACTCGGCTCACCGGGACGGCGGATGAGCAAACGCTGTTGAATCAGGTGCAGGCGCAATTCCCGATCGGACAGCCGGTGCCGTTGGATACGCCGCTGTTTCTGCCTTACCTGGCCGGTGAGCGTACGCCCCATAACGATCCATTGTTGCGGGGTGGGTTTATGAACCTCGGTCACGACTGCAATCCCGCCATGCTCGGTTATGCAGTGATGGAGGGCGTAGGCTTTGGCCTGCTGGATGCGTTGCGCGCCGTGCAATCCGCCGGTGCCAGTGTTGGCGCCTGTGCGCTGGTGGGCGGTGGTGCGCGCAGCGAGTACTGGGCCCAACTGCTGGCCAACATCCTCCAGCGGGAAGTCCATACCCTGCACGGCAGCGAGCTGAGTGCGTGTATTGGGGCGGCGAAGCTGGGGTTTCTGGCGATGGGGCAGGGCGCGGAGTTGTTGAAGGCGGGTATGCCGGTGAAGGCGCGTTATCAGCCTGATTTGGCTCAGCATGGGTTACTGGAAATGCGCTATGCCAAATTCAAGCAGTTATTGCCCGCCGCCAAGGCGTTGCGTGATTGAAGGGCTGCCTGTCGCGCATATTGAACTACAGTTAAATCTGGCGTCAGTTGCGAGTTTACTGTGCCACGGGCATTTCGCCGGCGCAGTCTCGGAGCGAGTGGAATCAGCTGCTGCAACTGGGTAATTGACTACTCAGGGAGAAGCACGATGCGCTCCGAAAAAAATCCTTCCACCCTTGCAACGTGGCAGAAAGGGGCGCTTCGCCTTGCATTACCTGCCTTGGTATTAATTGCCTTTGTGTGGGTGACTGTTGCGACCGGCACCGCCCGGGCTGACGATGCTCCCTCCCTGATCATCCTTGACAGTGGTGCCCCGAAAACCGTGCTGGGCCAGCCCGCCAGCCTGGGCCGTGGTAACGCAAAATTGTTGCTTGATACACAGCGTTGGCTGGACATTCCGTTGGACCGGAGCGTTACGGTCAGGGTCAAGAAACTTCGAGTTTCCCAGCAGTCCGGGGCCACGGTGTGGGTGGGTGAGGTGCAACCTTCCGCATCCGGGCGTCGTTACATCTCTCCCGGTACTGACCTGTCCCATGACCTGGCCATAGACCCCAAGAACCTGGCGATCCTGGTCGCCCATGATGAGCGTGTCACCGGCACCGTTATCGTGGACGGGGTCAGTTATGAAATTTTACCCATGGAGAATGGCCAGGTTGCCGTCTCGCGCAGGCAAGACGCCGACCTTCCTGACCCCCCACTTGTCGACACCCTGAACGCACTCGATGTGCAGGCAGTTGCGCGCAACGGCGACACGGTGCAGCAGCCGATACGTGTCCTGACGGTCTATAGCAACGATGTTCGCGATGCGTTGGTTGATCCCGTCGCACAAGGCATCAAGCACTTCGAGTATTTCAAGACGGTGGCCCAGCTCAGCGGGGTGACCGGGGTGTTTGAAAATGCAGGTGTGGCGCACATCGACTACAACCAGCCATCCAAGCAATGCCTGGGCGATTTGCCCTGCATGAATCGGTTGCTGAGCCCGGTCGGGACGTTAAGCAGTGATATTCGCACCCAACTAAAGGCCCATGTGGTCATCGCAATGCTGGATACCGATGGCGGCCTCGCGTCCACCGCAGGGCCCACATCGCTGAGACAAAGCCATGCCTACGCGACCATGCACAGCGCCCAGACCTACGCCCATGAAGTCGGTCATTTATTGGGCGCACACCATGAAGATGCCGGGACGCCCTATCCGTATTCCCGTGGTTATTGCCAGCGTAGCGTCTTGCCTTACTGGCACACCCTCATGGGGTATTGCGGCGGTGCCACACCGTCCTCGGTACGTATTGGTGTCTATTCCAATCCGCAATTGACGTACCAGGGATTACCCACCGGGGTAGAGGGCGTGAATGACAATGTACGTTCCATCAACAACTGGCATTCGGTAATCGCCGGTTTTTTCCCACCTCCCGATCCAGCAGGGGCGCCCATCGCCAGTGGCTTCGTGGAGTTGGGGCAAAAAGACCTGCCGTTTTCCGGTGAGCGCGCCACGCTCAATGCCAAGGCGTCACGCAACCCTGGCGTGGACGCGCTGCAATTTGAATGGTCGCAGCTTGAAGGTGCCCCGGCTGCTGTGATCGACAACAGCCAGTCGGACATGGCCGTCGCACATTTCCCTGAAGTCCAGATGCCCACCGACTATCGCTTTCGCCTCACCGTCAGGAATGCCACGGGGGCCGTGGACACCACCGTTGCCAGCGTGCGGGTGTATCCGCGCACCCTCGGGGACGCTTGCGAAAACGTAGCGCCATGGGACCCCGCGCAGGTGTACTCCGTGCCCGGCCAGCCGGTGAGTTACCAAGGCAATCTGTACCGTCTCATCGTGCCTGCGAGCGGTAGTTCTGCGCGACGTGCACCGGCCGTCTGGAGCGGATTGGTGGCGCCGATGAACTGGCGGCTGATCAAGACCTGTGACGACGCAAGGACTTTGCAGCAGCGTCTGGCGGCGGTGGACCACTGGGCACGGGTCAACCGTGACGCGCCGGTGACTGTCGGCTTGCAGCAACAGCTGCACAATTTGCTGGCGCAACTACACATGGACTGGCCCGCGCCAGCGGCAGCGGGGCGCCTGCGCCCGATCGAGTTCGAGTCCAAAAACTGTGTGGTCAAGGACGCGGCCAACCCCCTCAGGTTGGTGGCGCAGGAGGCTTGTCATGAGCCCAATGCGGCGCGCTGGTTGCTCGATGGCAGTGGACGCCTGCACGCCATGGATACCCCGGAGCTGTGTGTGCGCAACAACGGCAATGATCAGCCAGTGACGTTGCAGGCCTGTGCCGACGACAGCACGCCGTGGGTCCGTCTCAAGGAAGGGTTTATTGACTACCAAGGGGCCGTGGGGCAGTCCCTTGCAAGCGACTTCACCGTAAACCCGGCGGTGGATTACGGTAATTTCCTGGCCAACGTGGGGGGGAGTCTGATCACCAAAACAAAAATCCCCACTAACTCCGTCACTTACACCCGCTTCGGCAACGTTGCCCAGGACGCCAGTTTGCTGCTGGCCCATGCGGGCGCGGACACCTTGAAAGTGGTCGGGCACGTGATGGACAGCGAAGGGCAGCCCGGTACCGCACCGCCCATGCCGCCGATGATTGTAATCAGCGGACCCACCGAGGCCAGCAGTGGTGACAGCGTGCAACTGGACGGCGCGGGTTCGAGTTCCATCAACCCAGGCGCCAACCCGCTGATTTACACGTGGGAAGCACCGCCCGAACTCGGCGCACACACCGACGGTGCGCGGCTGGAATTCAACGCGCCGACGGTGACCACGCCGACGCCGTACACCTTGGCCCTTCGGGTCGATGACGGGCAGCTCCAGGCCCGTGAAGAGCATGTGGTCGTGGTGCGCAGCCAGGGACAAGGCGGGCCCGAAGGGGAGCTGAGCGCTCCGGCCGAGGTGGTGGAAAAAACCACCGCGACCTTTACGGCCTTGGTCAACTCCCCCGGCAACTTGCCCTTGATGTATGACTGGCGCATCCCACCTGGGTTTACGGGCCAGGTGGGCAATACCGCGAGCGTGACCCTCACGGCACCGCCGGTTGCGGCTGACACGACGCTTGAGTTGGCCCTGGACGTACGCGACAGCAACGGCGCAACGCTGAATTTGCACAAAAACGTAATCGTCAAAAAAGATACCCAGTTGGTCGGGGGAACCATCGTCGGCGAAACGCAAGTTCCGAGCGATCAGGCCTTCACCCAGCACGTCGAAATCGGCAACCCGCACAATCGTGAACTGACCTACGTATGGACCGTAACATCGCCGCCCGAAGGCGCCTTGACGGTAATAGGCCCTAGCGATCAGCGGGAGATCACCCTAAAGGCGCCTAAGTTGATGGCTAACAAGAATGGTTACGTCAGGGTGTTGGTCCGAGATGGTGTGGGCTTCGCATCGCTGCCGAACAAAACCATCCAGATCAAGGCGTATGAATATCCTCCTTTGATCGGGCGCATGATCTTGCCTAACCATGTCAACGTGGGGGACATCTTCGAGCCTCGGGTGATCATTGATAACCCTGAAGACCGGGATCTGAGCTATCGCTGGTGGGTGAACACCGCCAGCTTCGAATTGTTGGATGCCGACCCCAAGCAGCCCACAGCCCGAGTGAAGGCGGTCAAGTCGAGTAATAACGGTGGGTTGGTGGTTCAGGCCACGGTCAGCGACGGCGGCCTTCGATCGGTGATTTACAACACGCCTCGCGTGGTTGTTGGAGAGCCGTCCGGCGCCAATCCACCCCAAGGTCAACTGAACGGCCCTCTGGAAGTCGTAAGTGGCCAAAGCATTCGTTACCAGGCCGCGTTTACTTCGCCCGTTGGCAATCCCTTGAACTACGCGTGGGTCAAAGGCTCATTGATCGGCGCCACGCCCAACAGTGCCGATCAGACCTGGACCGCGCCGCAAGTGACCACCGATCAAGTGGTCACCGTGGCGGTGACGGTTTCTGACGCGGCCCGCAACAGTGTCAAAAAAGCCGTCGCGGTGTTGGTCAAGGCCAGCGGCTCTGAGCCAGATCCAGAGCCTGATCCACTACCGCCGGTGGGTAAAATCATCAGCGCGGACGACGTAGAAGCCGATGCATCCATCCTGTTCACTACCGACGCCGCCTCGAACCCGCCGGGCGGCGAACTGAAGTACGCGTGGTCCATTTCGCCGCCACTGGAGGGTACGCTGGTCGATGGCCCGTCGCTGACACTGCGTGCGGCCCAGGTCAGCGTGGTGACCCCGGCCACGGTGTCATTGACCGTCACAGACAGCAAGAACGCCAGCCTGAACCTGCGCAAGACGGTGAGCGTCGTACCGTCCGCCAGGCCCGTCGCCCAGATCAGTGGGCCCACCACGGTCGAAGCGGGCAAACCCCTGGCGTTGTCGGCGACCGGCTCAAGTGGGCTCTCGTTACGCTACGCATGGCAGGCAGAGGGCTTTACCCCGGCTGCTTCGGTCATGGTCAGCCCAACGTTCACTGCGCCCACCACTGCGGGCGCGCGAAGCATCGGGCTGACCGTGACCGACGTCGCCAACCGCACGGCCAGCGCCAGTCATTCGGTGATTATCAGCCCACCGGAGCAAGCCGGGGATTGCGCGCCGCCGTGGGTGGCGAGCAAAGCCTATTCGGTCAACAACGAGAAAGTCTCGTATGACCGCTACAACTATGAGGTGGCGCACTGGACGCAAAACCAACGGCCGGATTTGAACTGGGTCATCACAGGCAGCGCCAAACCTTGGCGACGGCTGGCGCCCTGCGCACCCTAGAGGGGCGGTAAACGCCGCTTTACCGGGGTTTTCTTGACGATGGCGGTGTTGGTTTCGGCATAGGCGTTGAGGCGGTCAAGCAGGCTGTCGAGATGGTCCATGGTGCGTACATGCAGACGGGCGATAAAGCAGTCTTCGCCCGTCACCTTGTCGCACTCGGTGAACTCGGGGATCGCCTGGATCTGGCGTTCCACTTCCTGCAACTGGCCGGGCAGAGGACGGATGCGCACGATGGCTTGCAGCAAATAGCCAAAATGCTTGGGGTCAATGTCCACGGTGTAGTGGGTCAGCACGCCGCGTTCTTCCAGGCGACGCAAGCGTTCGCCAACGCTGGGCGAGGACAGCCCGGTAATACCCGCCAGGGCCTTGAGCGACAAACGCGAGTCGTCCATCAAAGCGGCGATAAGTTGCTGGTCGATGGTGTCAATCATGGTGTTCGCCTAATAAGAAAAGGTGATTTCCGGTGTTTGCCTTTTTTAGTCGCTGGAGCCGATCACGCGCAGATTGCCATAATTGAGCCTCACTTGAGGAGCTCCAATCATGGATACATCGATCCGTCGCGGTTCTTGGGAAATGGTCGCCGCCATGCTCATCTCGGGCACCATTGGCTGGTTTGTGCTGGTGTCGGGCGTGTCGGTAATTGAGGTGGTGTTCTGGCGCTGTGTGATCGGTGGGCTCACGTTACTGCTGGTCTGCGCGGTGCTGGGTTACCTGCGCCTGGACCTGCTCAGTTGGGCCCGGCTCGGGCTGGCGATGCTCAGCGGCGTGGCCATCGTCGGTAATTGGTTACTGTTATTTGAATCCTATTCCCGCGCATCCATCGCCATCAGTACGGCGGTGTACAACGTTCAGCCGTTCCTGTTGGTCATGCTGGCGGCGCTGTTTCTCGGTGAAAAAATCACCCTACAGAAACTGGCTTGGCTGAGTGTGGCGTTTATGGGGATGCTGGCGATTGTCACTGCCCATGGTGAGCAGCAGAGCGGTGGTGGGGACTATTTGACGGGAATCGTCCTGGCGTTGGGCGCAGCGTTTTTGTATGCCGTAGCGGCATTGATCATCAAGCGCTTGAAGGACGTGCCGCCGCATTTGATGGCGTTGATCCAAGTGATTACCGGTGCGCTGCTACTGGCACCGCTGGTGCCTTGGAATAGCCTGCCGCAGGCGAGTAATGCCTGGTCGGCATTGGTGGCCCTGGGCGTTGTGCATACCGGGTTGATGTATGTGTTGCTGTACGGGGCGATCCAGAAACTGCCGACGGCCATCACCGGCGCGCTGTCGTTTATCTACCCGATAGCGGCGATCGTCGTCGATTGGATTGCCTTTGGCCACCGCCTGGGTTGGCTGCAATGGCTGGGGGTGGCGGCTATTCTGCTGGCGGCTGCCGGGTTGCAGCGGGGCTGGTGGTGGCCCCGCTCCCGCAGGGTTAGTGCGTGCCCTGAAAGATAATCTTATCCGGGTTGAAATGCTCCACCACGCTGCCCGGCTGCGGCAAGCCAAGGATATGCCCCTTGATCTTGCCCACCACATGCATCTCGCACGGCTTGCAGTCGAACTTCAGCGTCAGCACTTCGTCGCCATGGATCAATTGCATCGGCGCGACCTTGGTTTTCACGCCCGTCACACCCTTGGCCTGTTTAGGGCAGAGGTTGAACGAGAAGCGCAGGCAGTGCTTGGTGATCATCACCGGTACTTCGCCGGTTTCTTCATGGGCTTCAAAGGCAGCGTCGATCATCTGGACGCCGTGACGATGATAGAAGTCGCGGGCCTTCTGGTTGTAGACGTTAGCCAGGAACGACAGGTGCGCTTCCGGGTAAACCGGCGGCGGCGTGGTCTCGGCCTTGCGTCCACCACGGGGGTGAGCCGCGACACGGGCCGCAGTCAGCGTTTCGATCACTTCGCGGCGCAATGCCTTGAGCTGCGAGTTGGGGACGAAGAACGCCTGTGGCGCGTCCAGCTCGATATTCGTCGCGTGATACTCGGTAGTCCCGAGTTGGCCAAGCAGGTCGCGCAGGGTATCCAGCGCCTGCTCCGGCTTGTTGGCCGCGCCGAACGGGCCGGGCAGGGTGACACTGGCGCTGATGCCTTCTTCACTGGTGGCGGTAATTTCCAGCTGGTCTTCACGCAGGCGCGCGACCCACGACAGGCCGATACGGCGCTCCGCCGAGGTCTTGAGCAGCGCTTGTTGCCAGTTATGGTCCAGGTTGCGGTTCAGCGGATGGTGCGGGCGCAACTGGTGCAGACCGGCCGGCATTTCGTTCGGCTCGACGCGGTAGCGATAGCGCTTCTGGCCGTCTTCCTCGAACTCGCCCTTGGGTTCGGCGATGTTGGCGCGAAAACCCACCACTTCGCGTTTGACCAGCACGTTCAGCCCGTCACCGTTGGACAACGGCTCATGGGTGACCACTTGCAGATCGCGCTTGCCGGCTTTTTCCACCGTACCGACCGGCAGGCCGGTGAAGGTCGGCGTGTCGAAGGCGCCGATGTCGATCTTGCGGTCGCTGACGAAATAGTCGGTGCTGCCACGGTGGAAGGTTTTTTCCGGGTCAGGCAGGAAAAAGTGCACCGTGCGGCCGCTGGAAGCGCGGGCCAGGTCTGTGCGGTCTTCAAGCACGTCGTCGAGGCGCTGGCGGTAATAGGCGGTGATGTTCTTCACATAGCCCATGTCCTTGTAGCGGCCTTCGATCTTGAACGAACGCACACCGGCTTCGACGAGGGCGCGGATGTTGGCGCTCTGGTTGTTGTCTTTCATCGACAGCAGGTGCTTTTCAAAGGCCACAACGCGGCCCTGATCGTCTTTCAAGGTGTACGGCAGGCGGCAAGCCTGGGAGCAATCGCCACGGTTGGCGCTGCGGCCATTTTGCGCGTGGGAGATGTTGCACTGCCCGGAGAACGCCACGCACAGGGCGCCGTGGATAAAGAACTCGATGGCGGCATCGGTCTCGTCGGCGATGGCGCGGATTTCCTGCAGGTTCAGCTCACGGGCCAAGACCAACTGCGAGAAACCGGCCTGGTCGAGAAACTTCGCGCGGGCCAGGGTGCGGATATCGGTTTGGGTGCTGGCGTGCAGCTCAATGGGCGGAATATCCAGCTCCATCACACCCAGGTCTTGCACGATCAACGCGTCAACACCGGCGTCGTAGAGCTGATGGATCAGCTTGCGCGCGGGTTCCAGTTCGTTGTCATGCAAGATCGTGTTGATCGTGGTGAAGACGCGTGCATGGTAACGGTGGGCGAATTCTACCAACTGAGCGATATCGCTCACGTCATTACACGCGTTATGGCGGGCGCCGAAACTTGGGCCGCCGATGTAGATGGCGTCGGCGCCATGCAGGATCGCCTCCCGCGCGATGGCGACATCGCGGGCAGGGCTGAGCAATTCCAGGTGATGCTTGGGCATGGACATAGTTTTTTTAGTCAGGCTTGTCACGGTTGAGGCGCGCATTGTAGCTGTGAAATGCCTGACCGGCATCAACTCAGGCCTGGGCGGCCATCGCGGTCACTTCCACGCGCATGCCTTCTACCGCCAATGCAGCAACGCCAACCGCCGCACGCACGGGCCAGGGCTTGGCAAAGAAGCGTTTGTAGACTTCATTAAAGGCCGCACGATCGGCCATATCCGTCAGATAAATGGTCAGGTGCATTACCCGATCCATGGAGCTGCCAGCCTTTTCCAGCGCGACTTTCAGCGCTTGCAGGGTGCATTCGCATTGCAGGGAGATATCGCCCAGCTCCAGGCTGCCGTCGGCGCGGGTCGGGATCTGGGTAGAGACCAGGATACCGTTGAAGCCAATTACGTCGGATGAGATGGAGTCAGCATCAGGATCGGGGGTGTAGGACAGGTCGTGGTTGGCCATGGGCGCCTCTCGTTGGCAGGTTGCAAAGGCGCCCATGGTCCCCGAAAACAGCCGCGCGGGCAAACCGCAATGCGCGGCTTTTTGACGCCAGAAAATAAACATTAAAACCGCGTAAAGTCGCGTATTCAGCCGCCGATAGCCAGTTACAGACAGCTTCTTCGCACGGTTGAGGGTACGTCATGTTCAATAAAGCAGTTAAAACAGAACTGGCGGCCAGGACGGCCGAAGTCACCGAATACAAAGGACTGTTTACTGCACTCGAACGCTCCATGGCCGTGGTCGAATTTGACCTCAATGGCAAGGTGTTGAGTGCTAACGACAACTTCCTGAGGACGCTGGGTTACAGCCGTGAGCAACTGCTCGGCAAATCCCATCGTGATTTCTGCTTGCCAGCGCTGACCAGCAGCTCGGCCTATGGCCAGTTCTGGGCTGACCTCAAGGCCGGAAAGTTCGTGTCAGGTACGTTTAAGCGGGTGGACTCCCAAGGCAGGACTATCTGGCTTGAGGCCAGCTACAACCCGGTGCTGGATGAGCGTGGCCAGGTGTTGAAAGTGGTCAAGTACGCGTTGGACGTCACTGCCAAGGTTGAACAGGAAGCCGCTACGCGCAGCAAACTGACGGCGTTGGACCGGGCGATGGCCGTTATCGAATTCGATTTGAACGGGCAGGTACTGGACGCCAACGACAACTTCCAGAACGTCATGGGGTATTCGTTGGCCGAGCTCAAAGGTAAACACCACCGCCTGTTTTGCGAACCGGCCCTGATCAACAGCCATGAGTACGCGGACTTTTGGCGGCGCTTGAACAATGGCGAATTCTTCACCGGGCAATTCAAACGCCTTGGTAAACATGGCCGGGTCGTGTGGCTCGAAGCGAGTTATAACCCGGTCTACGACGGCGACGGCAAGCTGATCAAGATCGTCAAGTTCGCCAGCGACATCACCGAACGTGTAGAGAAGTTCGAAGAAGACTCCCGTGGCGCCTCCCGTGCTTATCACATCTCGTCCGAGACCGAACGGTTTGCCGAGCACGGCACCCAGGTTATCCAGGAAACCGCCACGGAGATGCGCCGGATTGCCGAAAACATCGGCTCATCCGCGCGCCTGGTCGGGCAGTTGGGCGATCGTTCCGAGCAAATTACCGCCATCGTCAACACCATTCGTGGCATCGCCGACCAGACCAACCTGCTGGCGCTCAACGCCGCCATCGAGGCCGCAAGGGCCGGCGACCAAGGCCGTGGCTTTGCGGTGGTGGCCGATGAGGTCAGGCAACTGGCCGGGCGTACCAGTCGCTCCACAGCGGAAATCGCCGAGATGATCGGCATGATCCTCTCGGAAACCCGCGACGCGGTGACCAGCATGAACGCCACCCAGGAAGGCGCACAACGCGGCGTCCAGTTGGCGGACCAGGCGGGTTCGGTGATCTTGCAGATTCGCACCAGCACCAGCGATGCGGTGCAGGCGGTGAGTATGTTTGCGTCGAAGCTGGATGAGTCGGAGGTGATTCCCAAGACTGCCATAGGCTGGGTTGGCTAATCGCTGGCTCGCTGTTGATGTTGGTCTCAGGCTTGCTTTTGGGGCTCTTTTCCAAAAGTGAGCCGCCGTTACCTAGATAGTGGATAGGTACACCGAACGGCCGCTGTCGCGGGCAAGCCAGCGCTCACATGTTACGGCGGATTTTTTTGTGGGGGCGTCCTTGAGCGCTGGGCTTAGCTGAACTCAATGCGCCAAACCCTGCAGCGCGATCCCCATCGGAAACGGTGCCTGGTGGGTTGCTGCCTTCATTTGGTTGCGATAACCCAGCGGGCTAGTGCCCAGTTGTTTTTGGAAGGCACGCCGCATGCGCTCTTCACGGCCGAAACCAACCGTTTGCGCTATCCGCTTGATGGGTTCACTCGTGGTGGCCAGCACCCGGCAGGCGGCTTCCAAGCGCAAACTCTCCACCGCCTGTGCGGGCGTATCGCCCGTGGCGGCGACATAGGCTCGCGCAAAGTGACGCGGGCTCATGCCGAATTGCTCGGCCAAGCGCTCCACGCGTAGATCACCGTTCAAGTTGCCCGCAATCCACGCATGCAAGCGCGCCAGGCGTACATCGGGATCAGTTCGCAGAGCGGTGGACTGGGCTTTGAGCGAAGCGCTCAACTGCGGTTGCTCGGCCGAGCGCCACAGGAACACGGTGAAATAGCGCGCCAATGACAGCGCCGCGTCGGCCCCCAGATCCTGCTCGACCAGTCCCAACGCCAAGTCGATGCCTGCGGTGGCGCCGCCGCACGTCCACAGGTTGCGGTCATGCAGGTACAACGCGTCGGTCTGGCAGATGACCTTAGGGTAACGCGCCTGCAATGCTTCGGCGAACTTCCAGTGGGTCACTACGTTGCGCCCATCGAGCAAACCGGCGGCGGCCAATGCGAAGGCGCCGGTGCCGATTGAACAGAGGCGACGGATCGCCGGGGCGCGGCCGCGCAGCCAGGCGCAGGCATGCTCGTTGGCTTCCAGGGCGTCCATGCCGGGGCCGCCCGCGACGATCAGCGTATCAATGTCGGGCGCTTGTTGATCAATTCGTTCCAGTGACTGGGTGCTGGCGCTGATCCCCGACACCGAGCTGACCTGGCCTCCAAACGGTGAGGCAAGCAGCAACCGATACGGCGCCTGTGTGGCAAACGCGCCGCCCAGCAGGCGTGGAATCGCGGCAAACACCTCCAGCGGTCCAGCGGCGTTGAGCAGCAGCAAGTCATCGAACGCTAGCACCACCACCGTGCGCACAGCGATGCCCGACGTGGCAGTAAAGGAGGGGTGTTTGGCATGGAGCGGCACGGCGAGCCTCGACATACTGGATTCAACGCAAAAATGAGGGAAAGACAATGACGTTAAAACCGGGTGCTGCCAAGTACGCTGTACGACAACACTTGGTCGGGCTGGTGTGCTGGGCTGCGTTGTTGATCGCGCAACCGGTGTCGGCTGCGCTGCATGTGGGTGACCAAAGCGGTTTGACCCAAGCCATGCTGCACGCGGCGGGGGAGGATGCGGGGCTGTCGGGAACGCTGGTGTGGCATCCATTCACCGCAGGTACCACGCTGCTGGAAGCCCTGAGCGCCGGAGCCATCGACCTGGGTGTGGTCGGCAACGCGCCGCCGGTTTTTGCCCAGGCTGGCGGTTTTGATATCCGCATCATTGGCGTGGCGAGCGGGGCGCAGAACAATAACGCGCTGGTGTTACCTGAGGGGACCACTGTCCAGCGAGTCGCCGATCTCAAGGGCAAACGGGTCGCCGTCGCCAAAGGCACTAGCGGGCACTACCTGTTCCTGGCAGCGCTGCATCAGGCCGGGCTCACAACGCGGGACCTGAACATGATCTATGCCAGCCCCGTCGATGCACAAAACGCCTTTGCCAGTGGCCGGCTCGATGCCTGGGCAGTGTGGTATCCCTTTGTTGGCCAAGCCACTTCGCGAGGCGCGCGGGTACTGCTGGACGGCAGCGAATGGCCGGAAACCGGGCAGAATTTTACGGTGGCGAGCCTCAAGGCTCTGGCCGACCCTGAGCGTACGGCGCAGGCCGGTGACTTGCTGGCCAGGCTCGCCCGCGCCCAAGCCTGGGCCACGGCGCATCCAGATGCCTGGGCCGAGGTGTTTGCCCAGACCACGCGGCTGCCAATCGCTCTGGTGCGCGACATGCTCGCCCATCAAACCTTGCAGTACGTGCCGATTGATCCTGCCGTCATCGCCTTGCAACAGCGTCTGGCGGACCTGTTCGCCGCCGAGCGGGTGATTCCCCGTGCGCTGGACGTCGGGCAAATCTTCGACCCGCGCTTCAACAGCCTTTTACCGCCCCCCCACTGATTCGCTTATTTCTGACCTTGTCGACGTAGCCTCGGCAGGGATTCCTGCACCCGGAGAAACCTCATGCACAGCACCACCCTCAAACGCCAGAAGACCGGCCTTATCACCGTCGACCACGCCCGCAGCGCGGGTGGCTACACCTTGTTCGCACCGCAAACCGCCGAGGGCAATGTGTTCCTGATCGACATCGACGGCGAGGTCGTGCACCGCTGGAAGCTCCCTCAGCGCCCCGGCCGCGACGCTGTGATCCTGGGCAACGGCAACCTGGGCTACAACGGCAATCACCCGGATTCCCCGGAGCTCTTTCCCGGTTGGTCGGTGTGGCACGGCGGTGCCTTCAGCGAGGTCACCCCCCAAGGCGAGGTGGTGTGGGAATACACCGATTTGCTGCACCATCACGACGCTCAATGGCTGGACAACGGCCACCTGCTGTACACCACGGTGGAGCCCTTGAGTGCGGAGTTGGCCAGCCGAGTGGTCGGCGGCATTCCCGGCAGCGAGGCGGCGGGTGGCGTGATTTATGCGGACGTGGTCAAGGAGGTTGACCGCCAAGGGCAGGTGGTCTGGGAGTGGCGCAGTTGGGAGCATTTGCGGCCCGAGGATTACCCGCTGCACGACACATTCGAGCGTTACCACTGGCCGATGACCAACGCGGTCTCGCCGGGCAGTGACGGTAAGGTCATTCTCAGTTTGCGCAGTGTCTCTTCGGTGATTGCTATCCAGCGTGGCAGTGGCGAAGTGTTGTGGCGCCTGGGCCACGATCTGGTCGCGCAGCAGCATTGCCCGACTGAGCTGGAAAACGGCAATGTGCTGGTGTTCGACAACGGCATTTCACGCCCACATGTGAGCATGCCGCACTCGCGCATCCTGGAGATCGACCCGCACACGCAGCGTATCGAATGGCAGTACGCGGACACGCCGGGTTATGCCTTCTTCACGCCATTCATGGGCGGCGCCCAGCGTCTGCACAATGGCAACACGCTGGTGACCGAAGCCAACTTTGGCCGTCTGTTCGAAGTCACGCCAGCCAACGAAGTGGTGTGGGAGTACATCAATCCGCACTTTGCCGCCTATCCCGATGCAGCCTCCCGGCGTTACCTGCCGGGAGAAAACAACGCGATCTTCCGTGCGCACCGTTACCAGCGCGAGGACATTGCCTGGCTGTGAGGGGGGAGGATTACTCTTTGACGTCCATGAACTCTTCAGCCCACGCCACGTAGTTTTCCGGGAGCGTGTAAGTGTGCGTCAGTTCGGTCGCGCTGAGATTAGAGGTGCTATGGGTTAATTGGCGCTGGGCACGCAAGCTGTCGTAAGTGGCTTTGATCGCCGCGAAATAGGCGCCATGCCCGGCAACCACCACGCGCACGCCCAGGCTCGCGAGGCGCTGGGCGTCGTTGAGCTTGGGATTGCCGTAGGTCACCAGCATCAGTGGAACGGTGAGGTTTTCTGCGATTTTTTCCAGATGCTCGAAGTCACTCACGCCCACCATGCAGATCCCATCCGCACCGGCTTTTTGATAGGCCAGGGTGCGCTCGATCACCGCTTCGGCGGGCAACACACCCGCATTGGTCCGAGCGATGATTGAGAGTTCAGGATCGACACGGGCTTCCAGGGCGGCGCGGACTTTGCCAATGCCTTCCTCGATGGAAATCAGGTCGGTGGATTTTCGCCCGAATTGCGCCGGCAGCAGGGTGTCTTCAATCGTCAATGCGGCCACGCCGGCGCGCTCAAGCTCTTCGACGGTGCGCATCACGTTGAGGGCATTGCCGTAACCGTGGTCGGCGTCGGCGATAAACGGCAGTTGAGCGACACGCCCAATGCGCGTGGCCTGCTCAACGAACTCACTCAGCGTGATCAACGCAAAATCGGGCGCCGCCAATACCTGCAACGACGCGACTGACCCTCCCAGGATACCCACCTCAAACCCCAGGTCCGCCGCGATACGGGCGGACATGGGGTCAAATACGGAAGCAGTTTCAACGCAGCTCGGCTTGGCAAGCAATTCGCGGAAGTCACGGCGCAGCGTCGAGTGAGATTTTTTGGGCATGTTCTTTCCTGGCTCTGATCGTCATGTGACGACATATGTCTATTCGTGGTCGCGCGAGATTACCATGCAGGCAGGCCGGGGATTATGACGTTTGAGCATGGGGTATGCGCCAAACAGATGTTGCACGCTGGCGTTAAAATGCGTAGGTGGCATTATTATAGAATTACGTTATGCGTTATCAGTATTTTACAGGTGGCTGGATGGGCCTCATCGTATGAGGCAGATTATTCCTGTGAACACTACCGAGACCGCACGCGCGGATCGACTTGATCTGCCTGACAAGGCATCTGGAGACGAACGTGCGTTACCTTTCAAAACTGGCGGCCGGGTTAGCCGCCGCACTGCTGAGCCTGACCGCGAACGCGCAAACGCTGGTGGTCGGCGACCAAAGCTACAACGCCCAAGCCGTCATGGAAGCGGCGGGGGGGCTGGACGATCTTCCCTATACCCTTGAATGGAAGCAATTCACCGCCGGCTCGCCAGTTGCCGAAGCGCTCAACGTCGGCAGCCTCGACATCGGCCTGCTGGGGGATGCGCCTGTGCTGTTCCTGGGCGCATTGGGCGCGCCAATCAAGGTGATTGCCGTCAGTCGGCAAAATCTCGACGGCGTGGCGATTCTGGTTGCGAAGGATTCGCCGATCAAGAGTCTCGCGGACCTTGCAGGCAAGCGCGCGGCCATCTGGAAAGGCTCCTGGAGCCAGCAATTATTGCTGACAGCGCTGGACAAAGCCGGCGTGCAGCGCGACGCCCTGGAGTTGCGTTACCTGAGCGCGTTGGATGCCTCCCACGCGCTGGAAGGCGGCTCGGTTGACGTCATCGCGACCTGGGAACCCTATGTGACACAGCAGGAACGCCAAGGCGCGCGGGTGCTGGCCACGGCGCAAGGGCTGATTCCAGCCCAGAGTTTCATTGCCGCCAACGCCAGTGCTGTGGACGCCAAACGGGCGCCCATCAGTGACTTTCTCCAGCGCCTGAAGAAAGCACGCGACTGGGCTCGCCAAGCGCCGGCCAACACAGACGCCTATGCCGACGCGTGGGCCAAACGTACCCGAGCGGATGCTGAAATCGCCCGTGCCTGGTTTGCCCGCGCGCGCACCACCGTCGAGCCCGTAACGGCCCAATCTCCCGTCGAAGCGCAAAAGACCGTGGACTTTTTTGCCGGCCAGGGACTGGTCAAGTCTTTTCCGGCTGCCAGCTTGTTTGATGACTCGTTCGCGGCGTCTTTGCAGCCCGCCGTCGCTACTAAACAGCCGTGAACGCCTCAAGGAATCCTCTGCAAATGACCAAACGACAGCTCAAACTGGGTGCCTTGACCATGGGCAGCGGCGGTCCAGGCCGACACAACCTGTGGCTCGACCCTCAATTGCCGGTCGATGCGAGCGTCAACGTCGACTGGTATATCGAGATCGCGCGCCAAGCCGAGGCGGCGCTGTTCGACTTGATATTTATCGTCGACAGTCAGTTCATTACGCCGGGCTCACCGTCCCATTACCTGAATCGACTGGAACCGCTGACGCTGTTATCGGCGCTCGCCGTGAGCACTCGACACATTGGCCTGGTGGGCACGCTCACTACCTCTTATAACTCGCCGTATAACGTCGCGCGGCGCCTGGCGTCACTGGACCTGATCAGCAAAGGCCGTGCGGGTTGGAATGTGGTCACCAGCGGCGACGCCGGCACGGCGGGCAATTACAGCCGCGACGAACATTACGACTACGACACACGCTACGGCCGCGCGGCGGAACACGTCCAGGTGGTGCAGGGGTTGTGGAACTCCTACGAGGACGATGCATTCGTACGTGACCGGGCGACCGGCCAGTTTCTCGATCCGAGCAAACTGCATAGCCTGAATCACCAGGGCGAACACTTTTCGGTGGTCGGCCCGTTGAATATCCAACGTTCAGCGCAAGGCCAACCGGTGATCTTCCAGGCTGGTGATTCGCAGCAGGGGCGCGACCTGGGGGCTGCGACGGCGGATGTGATCTTCACCCATGCCGCCAGTATCGAGCAGGGCCAGGCTTTTTATCAGGATATAAAGGGCAGGGCGGCGCAACAGGGGCGCGACCCGGAGCAATTGCTGGTCATGCCGGGCGCTGAAATTTATGTTGGCGACACTGACGAGCACGCTCGGGAAATCGAGCAGCACTATCATCAGACCGATCACAGCTTTGAGCTCGCCCTGAAGGAGTTCGGGCGCAATTTCGGCTGGCATGATTTCAGCCAGTACGACCTCGATGCACCGTTTCCCCAGCAAAGCCTGGAGGCTGCGCGCAGCAGCTTCTTTACCGCTGCCAAACGCATTGCAGACCAAGCGCGCGAGAAAGGCTTCACGCTGCGCCAGGCCGTAGAGTTCGGCCGACAACTGCGTCCCGGTGCATTCGTGGGTACGGCTGAAACCGTCGCGCAGAAAATGGCCGAATGGTTCGAGGCGCGGGCCGTGGATGGGTTCAATATCTACATCGGGCACCCCGAGCAATTCCATCGTTTCACCCAGGAAGTCATACCGTTGTTGCAGGCGCGTGGTGTCTACCGCACCGCGTATGAAGGGACAACCTTGCGTGAAAGCCTGGGATTGGAGATCCCCCGGTTTGAGCGTCGCGGGTCGACGTTTACGGTGGACCCAGCAACCGGGTTAGAGTGGTCATCCGTTACCCGTTGATATGTGAAAAATGAAGCGTGCGTTGTTTGTTTCTCTGGATGGTCCCAAGGGCGTCGGCAAGACCACACTGTTGGAGGCCGTGACGAAAGCCCTGAGGGTCGACCACCACACAGTGATCCGGCTGAGCGAGAAAAAAAGCGATCCCTACAGGGCTGAAACCATGGCCCTGGTTAATCAATTCGTCAGAAACCCCAGCAGGGAGTTGGAGCTGACGGTGTGCGAGCGCTTTGCTGATAGCCGCCGGTGGATTTCCCAACAGGTGCTACCGGAACAGCCGCCGGGCAGCATCATCCTGATGGATCGCTGGTACCCGTCAGAAGCGGCGTTTCGCCGGCTGGTGCCGTTTGCAGAGATTCTCCAGCTGAACCGTGACCGCAACGTGCAAGTGCCAGACCTGCACGTTGGGGTTGTCACCGCGCCTGAGATTTCATGGGCGCGAGCGGCTGCACGAACGCGCGGGTTGAGCAGTACGGTCATGCATGCGTTGGAAGAACATGTTGCTAGCACCGAGGCGTTTGAGCAGGCGGTTGCCGATCATGACTGGGTGCTCTGCCGCAATGAAGGAACGATCGAAGAGGCAACCATGCAGGTGGTTGCTCATATCCAAAGAGTCCTTCGTGATGTTTCGCCTCTAACCAATCAGGGTTAAGGCACTCGCTATCGGATATCAGCCAGACAGTGACGATTCCCTCAGGCATCCAGCAACAGCCTTTAAAAAATGCGCTGTCCGGCTACTTCGAATGCCATGGATTTTTAGAACCTCAAGATCTCGAATGTTGCGCGCAATCCTCCGCATTCACGGTTTTCTAAACGCACGCTCCCTCCCAAACGACTTGCGATGGACCGGACGATGGTCAGCCCCAGCCCAGCGCCTTGATCATTTCCACGACTGTAGAACCGCTCAAAAAGTCGATCACATTCTGCTTCATCGATGCCTGGCCCCTCGTCCTCAACACATAATTCGTAGTGATCCTGGTTTTTCATCAACCGCACGGTAATCACTCCCTGGGGAGGGGAAAAGTTGGCGGCATTGGTGACCAAGTTGTTCAAGGCAATATGTATGACGGCTGCATCGACCTTAACAAGGCAGACCTCTTCCATGGGTTCGAACACGAGTTCAAGCCCCTTGCTCAGCAGCCAGGGTGTCATTTGCACCAGACCGCCCCGAATCGTCGCCACTAGATCGATGCTCTGCGCCTCATGAGTTTGGGGTTGCGGTTCGATACGGGCCATGGTCAAGAGTTGATTGACCAGGCGAGTGGTGCGGTCCACACCTACGATCAGGTAATTGAGGGATTCGCGCCGATCTTCCTCACTGACGGCCTCCACGAGGTTTTCTGCGTGGACCTTGAGCACGGCGAGCGGTGTGCGCATTTCATGGGCGGCATCCGCGATAAAGCGTCGCTCACGGCCCATCACCTCCTGGATCTGTGCCAGCACACGATTCAGGGCGGCCTGCATGGGCTCCAGCTCAGTAGGCAGCGGATTCAACTGCAAGGGTTCGAGAGAACCTGAATGCCTCGCTCGCAAGGTTTCAGCCATATTGCTCAACGGTTTGAGCCCCCAGCCAATGGCCAACCAGATCACTGCGGCAAGCAGCAGGCTACCTATCAAGTTAGGTAAAACCGTATGGCGGACGATGCGATCCACCAGGTCGGCACGCACATCGTCCCGCTCTCCCACCCAAATTTTCAGATTGTATTGGGCATCATCCAACACAAATGCGCGCCAGGTTCGGTTGTTGATATCCGTGATGTCACTGAAACCCGGTTTGACCGGAGGCGAACTAAAGGACGGCGCACTGGAGGTGTGCACCAGCAACGTGCCATCCGCGTTCCACACCTGAAAAGCGATTTTGCTTTCATACGGGTGGCCATCCACTCTGGGCGCGGCGAGCCCCAATGCCTGGTTGAACGCCTCATACAGCTTTGCGTGCTCGTTGCTCGCCATTGGCATGCGCATCACGCCCTGCAGCAGACGTGCGTTCTGCGCCAGCTGAGCGTCGTATACCTCGTCGATTTCATGATTGCTGTCGTGGAGATTGACAACGGTCATGAGCAACAGCCCGAGGAACAACAGACCCAGAATCAACCTGAGCGTACGTCGCCGAATAGACGTCATGGGCGCTCTTCCACCAGGTAACCGACCCCACGGATCGTGCGGATCAGTTGGCTCGAAAACTTCTTGCGCAAGTGATGGATATGCACCTCCAGCGTGTTGCTTTCTGCCTCTTCGTTCCAGCCGTAGAGTAACTGCATCAGTTGGTCGCGCGTCATCACCCGACCCGGCGGGGAAAGCAACTCATGGAGTAACTGATACTCCTTGGGGGTCAGGGCGACCGCTTCGCCCTGATAGCTGACTTGTTGAGTTCCCGGGTTCAGGCTGATGCCTGCGTGCTCAATCAACACCTGGGCGCGGCCCGCACTGCGTCGCAGCAACGCCCTGAGGCGTGCCTTGAGTTCTGCCAGGTCGAACGGTTTGATCAAATAGTCGTCGGCACCGGCGTCGAGCCCTGCGATGCGGTCCTCTGTGGCGTCCCGAGCGGTCAGGATCAACACCGGCAGATTGGAGCCACTGTCACGCAAGCGGCGCAGCACTTCGAGTCCATCCATGCGCGGCAAGCCAAGGTCGAGTACGGCCAGATCAAACGTTTCACTGAGCAGAGCATGCAAGGCGCTACTGCCATCCTGTAACCAGTCGACGGTATAGCTTTCTCGTACCAGCGCCTGGTGAATACCCTCGCCCAGAGCGACGTCATCCTCGATCAATAATATGCGCACACGGACTCCTGTCAGCCGAGTTTCTTGGTTATATCCTGCAGCAACGCTTCGATTTCCTTGCGCCGTCCAGCGTCAGCGGTTTCGCGGCCTGGCCTTGGGGCGGCCAGCAGTGCTTTTTGCAGTGCCGCGTGGGCGTCGGTATAGCGCTTTTGACGGTAGAGGTGATCACCCCAGAAGTACAGACTATCGATGCCGTTCGGGTTCAGTTGCAAGGCTTGCTTGAGTAACACCTCTGCTTTGTCCGAGTCGCCGAACCCAATGGGCCAGCCCGGCACGCGATCGTACAACGCAGCAAGGCTGGTATAAGCCGAGCCTTGCAAGGCTTTGGGGTCCAGGGCGATGGCTTTTTCAAGATCGGCCTTTGCCAGCTTGACCTTGCTCAGGGCACCGAGCCCACCCTGGGCGCCGGCCCAACTGCTGGTGACAATGCCGGACCATATCCATGCCTCGGCGACTGACTGGCGTTCTTGAGTAAAGGCGTCGGCCTGCGTGGCGAGCTGTTCAAACGCAGCAGTACGCTGGTCTGCGGGCAGTTCGTATTGGATATGTGCCCAACTTTGCTGAATATTAGCGAGGCGCTGCTGGTCAGCAGCGTCAAGGGCCCAGACGTTATGGCTCATAGCGCCGAGCAACAGGCCACAGAGAATTTTTTTCATGGTTTAGGGTGCTCACTGTCGTTTTTTTCACTGAGGCGACGGACCAGAGGTAACTGTTTGCGCAAGCCTCGGTCCACCAAGTTGGGCAGCAGGCTGTTGAGGCGCACAAAAAATCGCTCTTGCCATCCGAGGTACAAGTCGCGGTGGTCGCCGGCAATTGCGCGGATCACTGCGGATGCGACGGTTTCCGGGTCGTCGACATTGGATTTGAGGGCATCATTCAACGCCTGCGCAGCCGGACTATTCATGGGGGTGCGGGTGGCCCGAGGCGCGACGTATAAAACGCCAACACGGGTGTCTGCCAGTTCTCGGCGCAAGGCTTCGGAAAAACCGCGCAACGCAAACTTGCTCGCGCAATAGCTGGCATATCCGGGATAGCCGATAGAGCCGTACGTGGAGCCAACGTTGACGACCATCGCGCTTGGGGCTTGCTTGAGCAGCGGCAGCAGGATTTTGGTCAGGCAGATCGGTGCGCTGATGTTTACCGCCAGCATTGCATTGATGTCGCTGTCTGCCAGTTGCTCAAGCATGGCGAAGTGGTTGATCCCGGCAGCGTTTATCAGCAAGTTGACCCCGCCCATGGCCTCGGCCGCCGCCAGCACCTTACGACGATCTGCTAGAAACGTGAGGTCGGCACCCACCCACAACACCTGGTTCGGATACTGATCAAGCAACGGCACCAATGACTCTCGGTTCCTCGATACCACCAACACAGAGGCGCCGCTGGCGCACAGGGCATGAGCGATCGCCAGACCGATACCGCCGCTGGCGCCGGTCAATACCGCACGGGCCTCAGACAGGCGCATGCAAACGCTCCCCGTCACGCGGCAAGCCACGAAACATGTCGGTGTAGAGGGTGTAGACGACCTTGGAGGCGTGTATGACCGCAGCCTGATCGCTCGGGTCGTCCAGTGTGTCCATCAATCGGCGATAAGTTTGCATATGTTCAATATCGAGCGAGCCATGGGAACTGAGGTAGCTGAACGCCGTTTCCGGTAACTCAAGGCGTTCGCGAATAGCGCCTGCAGCATGGGTCGCCAAGGCGATGCTGGTACCTTCAAGCACGTTGACCATGCCGAACAGGCCTACTGGGTTATCCCGGGCGATGAGGTCATAGAGGAAGCTGATCATCAGCTCAATGGGCAAGGACGGACGCCCTTCACGCACTGCATCCTTGTCGCCGCCGCAGGCATGGATGTCGTTGAGTACCCATTGTTCATGGCCGTATTCGTCTTCGATGTATTCGCAGACCGCTTTGCGCAGCCACTCCAGGCGCGACGGGAGGCGTGCACCACAGGCCATCATCAACGGTACGGTGTGGCGTACGTGGTAGTAAGCCTGAGTCAGAAAGGCCCGATAGCTTTCCAGGCTGACCCTTCCCTCAAGGGCATCACGAATGACCGGAAGGTTGAACAATTCGGCCCGTTCTTTTTGCGTGGCCAGTTGCAGCGTGTCAAAAAAACTCATGATTCAGATTCCTCGGTGCGTAGGGGAGCAGTCAGTTGTGTCTGGTAAAGCTCGACAATGGCGTCGCGGCGGGGTCTGCCGTTGGCGGTCAGCAGGCCATTGGCGGGCGTGAATGGGTGGGGCAGGCGGGTCCAGTGATGGACTTGGGCGTAATGGGGCAACGCCTCGTTGGCCTCGGCAACCGCCGCCGCCAACGCCTCATCGGTGCAATCGGGTCGATGAGGCCACAACAATGCATGGTTGCTTGGCATGGCTTCGCCATACACGAAGGCTTGGGCGATGTGGCGGCGCTGTGTCAGTTCGGCCTCAACCCATTCAGGGTTCACGTTGCGCCCGAAACTGGTCACGAATTGATGTTTCTTGCGCCCCTTCAGGTAGAGGAAACCTTCATCGTCAAATTCGCCGATGTCGCCACTGGACCACCATTCATGGGCGTGAGGCGGCTCGCCCAGATAACCCAGCAAAGTAGCGCCCTTAATCAGTACTTCGCCGTCCTCGGCCAGACGCACCTCAACGTGCGGCAGCGGTTTTCCGACACTGCCTGCGCGGCGCGCCCCTGGGCTATTGAGGCACACCACCGATGCGCATTCCGACAGCCCGTAACCTTCGTAAACCGGCATGCCAACGCGTTGCGCACGGTCCAGAAGTTCGTGTGAAACGCGCGCGCCGCCCACGGCTGCAAAATGCAGCGTCTTTGGATTGAAGGCGTTCTGTTCGGCAGCACTCACCAGCAGTAACAGCAGCTGTGGCACGAGAATCAGGCTGTCGGGGGCGCGAGAGGCCAGGCAGCCGAGCAGTCGCGGTACATCAACGCCGCTGGCGCCCTGAATACCCAAGGTTGCCTGACTGGGCAGGCTCAGGGTTGCGCCCGCATACAGCGCGGCATAACAGCCGATGTTTTCCAACAGGATCGCAAGGGGCAGAACAGCAAGGTGGTGCTGCGGATCGTTGGGCCGGCTCGCCTCATACAACTCACGCGCGACGCACACAATGCTCTCGGCGCTGAGGCACACGCCTTTGGGGGTGCCGGTAGTGCCCGACGTAAACGTCAGTTTCGCGGTGCCCTCAGGCATCAGCGATGGGCCGTGAACAGCCTTACGCCAGAATTCGCCGGTTTTCTCGAAACCCGCTGTTTGCAGTTCAGACTCCAACTCGACTTCTGCGATTAACAGTTCTGCTTGGCTTTGGTCCAGGCAATGCTTGCGCTGGGAGGGCGTGAAGAACGGTGGCAGCGTTAGGCACGTCAGCCCTTCGAACAGCGCGGCCAGATCCCATATCAGCGCCTCGACGCCGTTATCCAAAGCCAGCGCGACCACCTTGACGTTCTCGTCACGCAGGCGTTCCTGGCGATACACGACCTCGGCATACAACGTGGCGTAGTCCAGCTTCAGCTCATCGCCCCATAAAGAAATGGTGTTTGTGTTGCGCTCAGCATGGCTGCGCAGGGTTCTCTTGAAATGCTCGACTTCAGGCGACATGAGTGGCCTCCAGGAGTGACGTGGGCAAGCCCAGGCGATTGAATAACCCGATGTTGCGCAAATGGATAAAGCCCGCGCGGATATTGCCGACATGCACCCAGGGCTTGCTCTCGTAATAACTGCCCCAACTGTGGCGGTCATCGCCGAGCCGCGCCGGGTCGGCGGCGCACAGCGTCACGGGTTTTAAGCCGAGGCGATGGAAGCTGTTGACCAACCCGATATTCCCCGTAAACGCCACCCACTCAAGCCCGCCCAGGGCCAGCATGTAAGTGAGGGTGATGATGCTCAGACGCGCGCTGCCGTTGTCACTGGCAGCCAGGTTGCCCACCTCGACGATGCAGGCGCGGTCAACCGGCCGGCCGGCAGCGGCGGCGATCAGTGGATCAATCGAATCGTCTAGATAGCGTTCGAGAAAGAGAGGTTCTTCGCTGGCCAGGCGTACGCCGGCGACTGCGCACAATTCTCCGGCCGCATCGCTCATGCCAAACAGTTGCGGCATGAAATGACGAATGTCAGCACCGTGTGCCTGACGAAAGCGTTGCTGCACAAAGGTTTCGAAGTGAGGCCTTGCCGCATCGCTGGGCAGGGCCCGAGCCATACTCAGCGGTGGAGACCCGGCTTGGCCGAAGTGGAGTGGTAATGCGATGTGCCAGTCGAAATCGGCCATTGGACAACGTCTCCCCGGTAGGTTTGGGAAGAGTATCGAGGGCATTTCTTAACGAAGTCTGAATGTGGCAAAAGCCGATGCAAACGCACCTTCAGATTACCTTAAGGCTTGATGGGCACTGTGCTGGCATTCGATTAGGTGACACGTCGGATCGTGGCCGGGCGAATGACTTGCCCGCGTTAATTATTCAAGAGGCGCATCATGACCCCAGACTCAACTGACCATCGTTACGGAAAACTGTCGATCACCTTGCACTGGTTGATGCTGGGACTGTTTGTCGGCGTGTATGCCTGTATCGAAATCAAAGGGCTTTTGCCACGGGGTAATCCGTGGAAAGCGATGTTCCTTGGGTTGCATGGGGTCTTCGGATTGAGCATTTTTGCTCTGGTCTGGATACGCCTGCTGGGTCGCCTGACTCCTCGTCCACCCATAACGCCAAACTTACCGGCGTGGCAGACTGGGGTATCGCACCTGATGCATCTGGCCCTGTATGGCCTGATGATCGCTACGCCCGTGCTTGCCTGGTTAATGTTGTCTGCAGCAGGTAAACCGATGCCTTACTTCGGGTTCTTTTTACCCGCGCTGGTCCAGCCCGATCCAGACTTGGCCAGGCAGTTCAAACATTGGCATGAGCTGCTCGGTAGCAGCGGCTATTGGCTGATCGGTTTGCATGCGGCTGCGGGGCTGTTTCATCACTACTGGGTGCGAGACAACACCCTGACGCGGATGCTACCGAAACGTTAGTGATCTGGGGCTTGAGCGCTTATCGACTTAAAGGTTGCCGCACTACTCAAAAGGGTTGAGTCAGTCTTTAATTTCCGTCGTGGGCGCTGAGGTCCGTTTCAGGGATTGGCTTGCACAGCGGCATGAACCAGCGCGTTCGTCTTGCTAAAGAGCGCGTTGCCATTCTGTGATGGGTTCACTTGACGATAGTTGCCATAAACGATGCGCACGCCCTTAAGTAGGGTGATCGCTGATACAGCGATTACGCGGCGGTGCTCACCATTGTCGGCGAGTATTTCACTTCCCAGAATGAAATAGATGGCTTCGTCGTCCGCCTTTAGAACATGGGTGCCCATCATCCTGAAGTCCGCTCCGGTTACTAAGCTATTGAGTCGAATCTGGGCGTCAGCATTCGTGCGCGAGAAGAGGGTTGGATCTTTAGACATTGCACTTCCAAGTGTGCGGACAAACTCCTTACGGCTCACGCCCTCCATGGGCCGCAGTTGACCATCACGGTCCAGGATGACGCCCAACACCACCCAGTCGGATGAGCTCACTAACTCGGACGGTGCGTTTTTTCTCCACTCTGCCACCTCTTCGCACCTCAAAAACAACGCCAAAATGCGGCTCGACGGCCCAGTGGCCTTGGCTGTCAGTTCAACGAACTTTTGCTCTCCGGGCGTTTCGCCAATCTTGCAGTAGCCTTGAGGCGAAGGCAGCTCAATCGATCTGCCGCCCACTGTGTATTGCTCAGAGTGGGCATCAGTCGCTGCAGTGAGCGCGATTGCGATGCTCGCGAATCGCACGAATAAAAGAAGGCGAACGTTTAGGCGAATGGTCACTTGTTTCTATCCCTGATTGTGGCCTCCGATGAATGTAGCAGAGCGTGACAAGAAGAAATCATTCTCCCAAGTCACGCACATTCCCGTTATTGAGGCTCTGCTAGAAGCGCCACTCTTCGGCCCGAACCAGCCGGCAGAACGGCCCATCAAGGGTTGCATTGTGATGAGCAACGATGTCCTTAGCGCTCATCACTGGCGTGTCTGAACAGGTATGACCTTCGGCAACGAGTACCGCATCGAAGCCAAGATCACGAGCAGCACGGCAGGTGCTGTCGACGCAGTATTGAGTTTTCATGCCGGTGATGACCACACCAGTAACTCCGCGAGACCGCAAATTGTCCGCCAGCTCAGTCATTTCAAAGGCGTTGGGCCGCCGCTTTTCGAATACCACCTCTGTACCCACCAGGTTGAGTTCCTGCGCAAGCATCGTCAACTGACTGTCGGGGCCGATGGGCGATCCAGCGGGCCCGACGTGGCGCGCGAGAAAAATCGGAGCGCCAGCGATGCGGGCTTTGTCCATCAGGCTATTCACTGTTTCCAATAACGCTTCGCAGCGCCATGGTTTTTCCGGGCCGTGAACAAGCCCGACTTGGATATCGAGTATCAATAGGGCGTACATGGGTGCATCTCCTTGCGTTTGAACCAGCGACACAAGGGCATAAAAAAAGGCCCTGTCCATCGCTGGCGGGCCTTTGAAGTTCGTAGGCTATTGGCTCACGACACCTCGCACGCTCCGCATACAGCGGTCGTGGTGGTGGTAGTCGAGGTGAGGCAATAGTGAGTCATGGATCGACACTAACAATCTCGCGGCGAGCTGACAAGCCAGGATCCCAGGCTGAGTGCGTTTGGCCGACTAGACAGTGCAAGTCTGCGGCCATCTGATGCCTGACGTGCCATGGTCGTTACCCACAGGCCGACAACCACGTGCAGGAAGCACGGTTCAGTTCAAAGGCGGAAATTGGAGCTAAAGAGGAGGGCAGTCATTTGCCATTAAAGGAACGCGAAATTGCAGCAGCTGCTCTGATTCGCATACGTCCCTGTGCGCGGCCCTGTCGGTCGGCCCCTGGAGATTCAAGGTTCACTTCCTGTCTACCAAGGAAGGCGTTCTCCGTTATAGGCAAAGAAATTACCGCTGTCAGCAGGCCCTAAGCGGTCAATCAGAGATAACAGCTCATGCGCCGCAATGTTTGCCGGCCTGGCTTCAGAGGCACCTCGAAAGGGGTGTGACAGGCCTGAAATAACCGTGCCGGGATGAAGACTTAACAAGCGCGTCTGAGGCCGGGTTCGTGCCAGCTCGATGGCGGCCGTTTTAATCATCATGTTCAGTGCCGCCTTGGAGGCGCGATAGGCGTACCAGCCGCCCAAACGGTTATCACCGATGCTACCCACCTTGGCAGAGAGCATCGCCATAGCGCCTCGTGGGTCAAGCAAGGGCAAAAAGTGACGTAAAACCAGCGCAGGCCCGATGGTGTTGACCTGGAATATCGCCTGGAGCGTATCCGCTTCAATAGCGGAGTAGCTTTTTTCAGGTTTGATTTCGTCGCGATGGAGCAAACCGGCAGCATGCAAAATTAATTGGTAGGGGGCTTCTTGAGCTAATTCGGAGGCCGCGCTGGCAATACTGTCGGCCTCTTCCAGATCGAGGCATGGAACACTGTTGCGCCCCAGCTCACGCACATACGCGCAACTTGGATCCTGATTGAGCAACTCACAAAAAGCCGAGCCGATCGCTCCACTGGCACCTATCACGAGGGCACGATAGCCCTCACCAAGCGAGTTCATCTTGAAGGGACTTTTCATCTGGGCGCTCCTGCGGTCTGGTTCGATTTGTTGGTGTTAACCCATTCGTCCAATCAGTTGCAGAAACTCCTGACGCGACGCGGACGACTCGCGAAAGGCTCCCAGCATCACCGAAGATGTCATCACCGAGTTTTGCTTCTCCACGCCTCGCATCATCATGCACATGTGCTTAGCCTCAATGACCACTGCCACGCCGGCCGCATCGGTGATGTGCTGAATGGCGTCAGCAATTTGTTTTGTGAGGTTTTCCTGGATCTGTAAGCGGCGGGCGAACATATCGACCACTCGGGCCACCTTCGACAGGCCCAATACCCTTCCAGTAGGGATGTATGCCACATGAGCCTTGCCGATGAAGGGCAGCATGTGATGCTCACACAATGAATACAGTTCGATGTCGCGCACGATGACCATTTCATCGTTTTGCGATTCGAACAATGCGCCATTGATCACTTCTTCCAGGCTCATTGTGTAGCCATTGCACAGGTACTGCATTGCTTTGGCTGCGCGCTTGGGGGTGTCCAGCAGTCCTTCACGCTCAGGGTTCTCGCCTACGCCGACGAGAATTTCACGGTAGTGTTCGGCTAATGATGGGCTCATCTTGATTCCTCGCAGCCATGCTGCGGTTTAAGTGTCGGCAATCCATGGCGGTAGGAACGTATCTGCTGCGCACGATCTGACGCAGATGGCACGGGGGTCGCCAGATCAGCCATGACCCACCTTCTTCGTCGGGACCATGACAACGCAAAGCGTTCTAGGTCTGCTTTTTTTTCAAAATGGCCTGCTTGTCTGATGCGGGTTTTGACGCCGGCACCGCGCACTGCTGATCGACACAGCGGCGGCCACCCTCTGGATGAGGTAACCACGCCAAATGGGGGCGTAAACGGCAGAAAAGGCGATAACCGAATTCAAACAGCGGGCGCAATGCACTCCACGTCAGTGGCGTGGCCCAAAAACCTAAGCCAGCCGCTCGCCAACTCCACAGAGTGGCATCCAGGCCGGTAACCCAGCGGCCATCAGCGAAACGAGCGTGCAGCGAGGACTGCATGTGCGCGAACGTCAACCCGAGTGCCTTGGCATCGAATGCACCGCTGCTGATGTCCACAAAAAGCAGTCGATCCGTTACGGCGCGTCCTCGCAGGAACTTGATTTCTCGCGCGCACAGAGGGCATTCACCGTCAAAATACAGCGTCAACGGCCACTTCATTTTCTTGTACATCGTAATGGACCTTGTATAGGTTTATACAAGATAGGCTGAAAGAAACGGGCTGACAATGGGCACTGTGCTGTAGCTGCGTGATGGGCACGCCCAGTGTTGTGAAGGGATCGTCCGCCCCTTCGGCATCAAGCTTCCAGAGGGAGGGCCACGGCTAAGTGTCGTTGCGCAGAAGGGAGGAGGGGGCAGGCGTAAATTGTTTCATGTAGCTTGAGTACGAGAGGGCCTGTGACGGCCCATTTTTGGTCAACGTTTGCTGCGCCGGCAGCGCTCCGAGCAATAACGGACTTCGTCCCAGCAGCGCGCCCATTTCTTCCTCCAAGTGAAGGGAAGACCACAGATCACGCAGGTTTTTACGGGAAGCTCACTCTTTTTCACGGATATTACTACCGGCTGGTGCGATCAATAGATCTCGTGGATAACCCGCCAAGATCGTGGCCCTGGTGCAAGTAATGCTCCCTATGGCCGTGAGACTTCCGTTTCTCATCAATCCTTGCTCGGTACTCCCGGCACATCCATGTTGATCTTGCGCCAAAAGGCTTCAGAGAAGCTGTACACCGAGAAGGCAATCAGCCCCAAGGCCATCACCATCAAAATCAACCAACCAGAAGGTAGATTTTGGAGCGCATCCAGCGATTCCTTCATACCAGGTGGATCCATGGCTTGATAAGTGGAACCACTGATGGCCAGTAACAACGCAATTTCTAAAAACACGACTCCGCGGGCGATTAGTCCGAATCGTGATACCGGGCGGACGTATCGCATGACGTCTTCATCGGCCTCAAAATATCTCTCGAATGACGCTTTCCATCCCTTGATGATGTGAGCGATACCAACCCCAAGCGGAACGAGTGCGATCAGGTATACCAACACATTCGAGTGATCCCATGACAAGAGATGCGCTAACCAGTCTTTGGTTTGCCCTCCAGAATCGCCCGAGCTTTTAATACCGCTAATGAGTAGGCCCAACGCAAAAAACGCTAGAGCGCCGTTGAACATACCTCCCGCGAACAGACCAGCGCGAATCACCAACCCTTTGAATTTCTTGCCATGATGGTCGACATCGCGTGTAGCTTGCAGGATGCGCCACGCCGCAAATGCGAGGAGGCCAGCTACCACAAGGCCAACTAGAAAATAGCCAAAGGGTTGGCTTAGCAGTGCTTCCAGGCTTTTATGGCTGTCCTTCGGTTTCGTCGAATCTTGTGCTGCCAGCAGTGCGAAGATACCGATGATCAAATAAAGCAATCCCCGAGCGGCGTAGCCTCCCCGAGCGAGTATTACCAGGCTATGTTGCGCGGACATTCGATGTATTCCTGAGATCTGATACAAGAGCAGACCCCTATCGCTGGGTGGGGTTCTATATACCAAGTCGAAGGGTGAAGTGATTTAAAAATCCCCAACGCCGACCGCAGTCGAGATTGCCTCGCCCAAGCGGGTCTTTTGGGCCTACAGTTTTGAGAGTCACTCACTTTAAGGAATACATACGTCCGGCACTTGCTGTTGACTTCGGGCAATGTGCATCCCTCAACGAAAGCTGGGGCAAGGGATGGGAAGGGTGCTTCGATCGGTTTTCCTTCACGCCATTGGCGGCAGCGTCCATCGGCCAGGCTACCTTGTTGCGCATGTCCGGGATTCTTCTTAATCGCATGGGCGTTGCCCCATTGATACAAGAGCCCAAGCGTCAGCTGCAGAATGAAAAAAACCGAGCACTTACGGCGCTTTGATCAACTGTTGGCCGACAGCCCTGACTTTCTGGTTACTCGTGCGTATGCCCAGTTCAGAACGCCGAATACTCTGGTGAGTTTAGAAGGCGCCCGAGGTGTGTGGTTTCGACGTAGCAAGCCCCAGAAGCTTTGCTCAAGATTCTAGCTACGTGCCAACCAGGCAAAATATCGTTGGCAGTACCAGACGCTGACAAATGGACGGCTGGAAGCGGTGACAGCCTGCAGCTTGGCGATCACATCAGCATTATTTGGAAATTGACTGATTCCTGATGAACGCCATTCAACAATTGGGAAAGGGACAGTAGACGTTGAGGGGTATATGGCTGATGAGCATCTCTGACATAGCACATCGTTTAACATAATATACATTATGCGTAACCATATGTTTCTGAATGCCAGCCGTAGGCCTGCAGAATTCACACACCACCCCAGCATTTTCCGCCTAGCTGATGGCAACCCCCTTAAGCGTCATCTTTACTCGTCCCAACGGATGTCAGTGCCTTGGAGGTTTTGCATGAAGTCGATTGCAGTCATGGTGTTCATACTCGCGATGCTCGGTGGCTGCGACGTCAGCTTCAACAACAACACGCCTAATGTCACTGCAACCGATCCTGGAACGCCGCAACAGCAACAGCGTGTTTTCGATAAAGCTGTGGGATTTTTGGGGTTACTTGATGCGGGCACAGCCGAAATGACTTGGCCCGCAGTCAGTCCCGTGCTGCAAGCCAAAACCTCTAAGTTGATGTGGGCCAGTAGCCTCAAAGGCCTGCGACTGGGGCTGGGTTCATTCCAGAGGCGCGAACCTGTCGCGATTGGTTTTATCGATCAGCTACCTGACGCGCCTGCCGGAAATTATGCGGTGATCGAGTTTGCCTCGATATTTTCCACGACCTCTGTTCAAGAGAAAGTGATCATGCGCGACGACGACAAGCACTGGGGAATCGTCGGGTATTTCGTCCATAAGAGCATTGTTTTCGGTGACGGTACTAAGAAATCCCCCTAGCCCGGCCCTGCCCCAATTATTCGATAATGACATAACTCAACTAAATATCTATTTAGTTGAGTTATATATGAGTCATTCCTACGCTACCCCTGTTAGAGCTGAAAACGGTCCACAGATTGCGACAGTTTGCCTGCTAGATTGGCCAGTTCATCCGTAGTTGAGGCAGTTTGCCCGATCACGCGGCTGTTGTTTTCCGACATGCCAGCGATCATCTCCACCTGATGGGAGATTTCATTGCTGGCCAGGCTTTGTTCCCCGATGGTGCGCGAAATGTCGTTCACCAACTCCGTGGTGTTCAACGTGGCCTGCAGAATCTCGCGGATTGCCCGTTCTACTTCTGCTGTCACCGCCATGCCTTTGTCCACTTGAGTGACGCCCTCCTCCATGCTGGTCACCGCTTCCCGAGTATTTTGCTGGATGCGTCCGACCATGCTGGCAATTTCCTGGGTCGAAGCGCTGGTGCGACCCGCCAGGCTGCGCACTTCATCGGCGACCACCGCAAACCCCCTGCCTTGTTCTCCCGCGCGGGCAGCCTCAATCGCTGCGTTGAGGGCCAATAAGTTGGTCTGGTCGGCGATGCCTTTGATGACTTGGATAATGCTGAAAATCGCCTCGGACTCCTTGTCCAGCGTGCGGATCACCTGAGCCGATTGCTGGGCTGAACGGGCAATACCGTCCATGTCCTTGACCACTTGGTGAATGACGCGACCGCCGTCCTTGGCCAAGGCTTCAGCCTGATTGGCCATGTCCAGGGCGCGGCCGGCGTGCCGGGTGATTTCTTCGATGCTCGCCGTCATTTCACTCGCAGCAGCGGCCATGGTGCTGGCGGCCGCGCTTTGCTGCTGGCTGCTGCCGGCGACTTCATGGCAGCCGTGGCTCAGTTGCTCGCTCATGCCATTGACGCCATGAGCGTTGCTGCGCACCACTTCGATCATGCCGCGCAAGTCGCGCTGCATGGTGGCAAGGCTGAGAATCAGCGCGCCTGCTTCATCATTGCGCTTAGGTTCGACAATCGGCTCGCTCAAGTTGCCCCTGGCGATACTCGCCGCAATGCGGCTGGCGGTCTGCAGCGGCCCCATGATGCTCAGGATGACCCAGCGGCCCTGAGCCAACAGCAGCAATACGCTGGCAATCAACACCGTGCCCAGGGTGAAGTTCGCATTACTGATTGCGTGCTGAGTGCTAGCGCCGGTCTGCTGGGTATTGGTTTCGATCAGCTCACTCAGCGCCGCCATTTGGTCTTCCAGACGGCTGAACGCAGTGTTGAAACTCTCCAGTTCTGCGCGAGCGGCTTCGGGATTTTCCAACGCCAGCGCGACGATACGTTCGCCGGCGCTTATATAGGTATCGAGGCTGGGTTTGATTTTTTCCAGACTGGCTTTAAGGCTGTCATCCAGGGGCAACTTGAGGTTGTCCCCCAGCACCTCCCGGAAGTGCTCTGAATGTTCCTTGATCGAACTCGTCACCTCGGCCTTGGTACTGGCGCTTTTCCCCAAGCCCACCAACATGGCCGACAACACGTCGGCGCGCAGGGCATCGTGCATCATGTCGGCTTCCATGTGGTTGCGCAGTACCGTCATGGCGACCTCATTGGCCTGCACAGCCTCGCCCATCCGCGTGTTGCCCAGGTAACTGGCCAGGCTCATGACCAGGGCGGTAAGCAACCCGGTCGCTATCAACAGCATCAAGCGTAGTTTGATCGTCATGCGGGTATCCCCATACCTTGGCCGCGGGTTGGGAACCCAACCTCTATTAACGTTATCGGCAGCAGTCACTGGTTAGTGAAGCCTAAGTTTGCGGATCTGCGAGGATCCCTTAAGCTGGCCATCCTTTGCTCCGCCCGGAAATGCCCATGTCTCGAAGTATTGCCCACTTGGCCCTGCTCCTGGGGTTGATCACGGCCGTTGGCCCGTTCGCCATCGACATTTATCTGCCTGCGCTGCCAACCCTTGGCGCGAGCCTGCACGCCTCGCCGGCCGCCGTACAGATGAGCCTGACCGTGTTCTTTGTGATCGTGGGGGTATGCCAGCTGTTCTACGGCCCCATCAGCGATGTATTCGGACGCAAACCGCCGATTTATGCCGGACTGCTGATTTTTGCCATCGGCAGTATCGGCTGCGCCCTGGCGCCGACCATTGAAGTGCTGATTGGATTTCGTGCCCTGCAAGCATTTGGTGCGTGCGCCGGCATGGTGATCCCTCGGGCTATCGTTCGCGATCTGTACACCGGCCATGAAGCCGCGCGGCTGATGTCATTGCTGATGCTGGTGATGAGTGTCTCGCCAATTCTTGCCCCGCTGGCTGGCAGTGTGGTGATTGCGCTCTGGAGTTGGCGCGAAGTGTTCGCCGTGCTGGCGGTGGTGGCCGTGTTGTGCCTGGTGATGACGGCCGTGCAATTGCCCGAAACCCACCCGCCCGAGCGTCGTATGGGTAAAACCCTGGGCACTGCATTCAGCAGTTATGGGGCTCTGCTGCGCGATCCTGTGTTTATCGGATTGTCGGTGGTCTGCGGCTTTGGGTTGGCAACGTTCTTTGTTTTTATTGGCAGCGCGCCCTTTGTGTACATCGAGTATTTCGGCCTGACACCCACGCAATTCAGCCTGTGTTTTGCCCTGAATGCGGCGTCATTTTTCGCTATGAGCCAGCTGACGGCGCGCCTGAGCGCACGCTTCGGTCTGGTGCCGTTGATACTTTGGTCAGTTACGGCGGTGGCTGCAGTGATGCTCCTGCTGGCGGTCACCACGCTGTGGGTTGATAGCTTGGTCCTGATGATGACGTTGCTGTTTATCGGCTTCGGCTTCCTTGGCTTGCTGTTGCCTGCCTCGGGTGTGTTGGCCCTGGAGGACCATGGCGCGGTGGCGGGTTCTGCATCCGCTTTGCTTGGCGCGATTCAAATGATCACAGGGGCGGTGTCCATGACCCTTGTTGGAGTCTTTGCCGACCACACCCCGGCGCCAATGATCATCGGTATTGCGATGTGTGCCGTTGCGGCGATGCTCACGGTGATCTGGACATTGCGCCGTTTGCCCGCCCACTTGGCGAGTGCCCCGCCCTCCTCCTGAGGGGTAACAACAGGGCTCGGCGTTAACCACTCGTCGGCCCTGGGCAGGATCCAGCCCAACTATCGCCGGCCAAGGAATTACTAACTCCATAGCACCCTTAGGAACCTATGGAGATTGAGATGACTGACTACCCACGCCCGCCTTTCGCCCCTCAAGCCCAATCGGTCCCAGGCTCCCAGAGAAAAATGGACCCGTATCCCGATTGTGGCGAGCAAAGCTATAAAGGCTCTGGTCGGCTGGCCAACAAAATCGCGCTGATCACGGGGGCCGACAGCGGCATCGGTCGCGCGGTTGCCATTGCGTTTGCCCGTGAAGGTGCAGACGTTGCCATCGCCTACCTGGACGAGCACGAAGACGCCAAGGAAACCGCACGCTGGGTGGAAGAGGCCGGTCGCCAATGCCTGTTACTGCCCGGCGATCTTGCACAGAAAGCCCAGTGCCAGGCACTGGTCGACAGCACCGTCGAACAGTTCGGTCGCATCGATGTGCTGGTCAATAACGCTGCGTTCCAGATGACCCACGAAACCCTCGAAGAGATTGAGGACGAGGAATGGGTGAAGACCTTCGATATCAACATCACGGCGATGTTTCGCATCTGCAAGGCCGCCCTGCCCCATATGAAGGCTGGCAGTTCGATCATCAACACCAGTTCGGTCAACTCTGACATGCCCAAACCGACCCTGCTGGCCTACGCCGCCACCAAGGGCGCGATTGCCAACTTCACTGGCGGTTTGGCGCAGTTGCTGGGCAGCAAGGGCATTCGCGTCAACAGTGTGGCCCCCGGACCGATCTGGACGCCGCTGATCGTGGCGACCATGACCGATGAAGACGTGAAGAGCTTCGGCAGCGAAACACCACTGGGCCGACCTGGCCAGCCGGTGGAGGTGGCGCCGATTTATGTGCTGCTTGCCTCGGATGAAGCCAGCTACATCTCCGGTTCACGCTATGCGGTTACTGGGGGGAAACCCATCCTCTAGCCTTGAAGGCGCTCGAAGGCTGAACATCCTCCCTGTGGCGAGCGCCTTGATGAACTGAGCGCCTGTGGTGACCTCTCTGTTCCTGGTGACAGGGCTTTTTGTGGTGATCGGGCTTTTGTGGTGAGCGGGCTTGCCCCGCGCTGGGCTGCGAAGCAGACCCAATAAACTAGGGGGCTGCTATGCAAGCCGGCGCGGAGCAAGCCCGCTCACTACAGGTCGAACCGATCTACGGCTCGGCGGCGTTCGTTGTCGTCACGCACGTCATAGCTGGCGGTGGTCTGGATGTTGGTGTGATGCGCCAGCTTCTGCGCGATCGATAGGTCATGCTCCTCGATCACCCGCGTGATAAACGAGCGACGGAAGTCATGGGGCATGATCTTCACCCCAACCTGTTCCCCTCGCTGCCGGGCAATGTAGTAAATCGCGTGTTTAGTAATGCGTTCCCGGGTGATATGGCTACCCCGGCGGATGCGATTGAACAGGAAGCTGTCGTCCTGCTCGCCCTCTTTTAACTGCTCGCGCCGAAACGCCAGCCAGGCCTGCAACTTGGCAAATGCCCATTGCGGCGCGTACTTGATCAACTCTTTGTTGCCTTTGCCAATGACCCGCAAGCTGCGCTCCTCAACGTTGATCTGCGCGAGATCGAGGTTGACCGACTCCGACTTGCGCATGCCCGAGCCGTAGAGGATGCCGATGACCGCTGCATCACGCAGGCCTTGTGGCCTGGGGTCGGCGGCACAGACTTCCATCATTTCGCGGATCAGCGTGCGCCGCAGGTTACGGCCCTGGCCAAGACGCGTACCGGGCGCTGGCTTGACCGTGCGCATTCTCAACAAGTGTTCCTGACTGATCAGGCTCATGCGCCACGCTTCATTCATCACCCCGCGCACCGCATTTACATATAACGATGAGGTGTTGGGCGCGTAGCCGTCTTCGCGCAGGGCGGCTACCAGGGCGATGACGTGTTCGGGTTGCAGCAGGTGCCAGTCGATGTCTTCAAGGTTGATATCCTCGAAGCCCAGGCGGTCGGCGGCGTCCTGCAGCACGTAGCGCATGGTGAGTTGGCTGGAGGGGGCCAGGCGGGTGAGGTAGAGGGTCAGCGGGTTGCGGATATGCTCAGTCAAAATAGATCAGCCTTTGGATTAAATACCTCGAACAAGCCATTGTTAAATCAAGGTATTTAGTGAATTGGCGAGGGCCGAGTCTAGCGCAGCACAGGCCCTCTTACCAAATCATGGGGCGGTTTCTTCGTCCTCCGTGGGTTCCTGGGGCTGGGTCTGGGCCTGGCTCCATTCGGCGTCCTGCTTTTGCATCAGTGCGAACCAATGCTGACGCATGAACGTGAGATACGCCTCGGGCGCATTGGCGAAATCCTTCTCATCGCCATAGCAGCCGGGTAACGGCAATTCGGTGCCCTGCTCCTTGTACTGGCTGACGAGCGCCTGTTGCCCGGCGGTGCTGCAATCCTTGGGCAGCGGCATCCCGCGCAACGCCCCGGCCTCTTCATCCCACCAGGCGGCGCCGTAGCGGTCGACACCGCGCAAACGGTACTTCTGCGACTTGCCCACATGCATGATCAGCTTGAATTCATTGGGGCTGACGTCGCTCGTGCAGGTGCGCGAATAGCCCACAGTGGCCTGGGTGATGCCATCGCCCGACAGGTCGGTGACCTTGGTCGCGGCTTGGTCGAAACGCAACGCCGCGTCAAATTCGCAATGCTGCACATCGTCGTAGAGCATCCACACGCGCTTGGGGCGGTTACCGTCGATCAGGTACTGAGCGGCATACACAAAGGACGACTGGGTGCCGTCGTCATCCCGCTCGCTGACTTGTTCAGCCAGCACCAGCAGATTCTTGCCCTGACGGTCGTCCCAGGTGTAAGCGGCGATCTGCTTGCCACGTACTTCCACGCCATCCGGCACCTGATCGAGGCTGGTCAACGCCACGCTTTCATCGGCGCGAACGGTCGTGACACACGCCACGCTCATCAACAACCCCATCAATACTGGCCGCAACTGGCCGCGTAAAAGCTGCACGCTATTCATCCGATTACCCTGCCAAGAGACGCGTTACTTTACCGGCACTTGAGAGGCATTGCAGAGAAGATTCTTCAATCGTGGTCGAAGCCTGTTTGTGTTCGCCCACGCTGTAGCAAATGCGTTGCATGCCGTTCCTGTTTCACCGCGATCCAGCCCCCCCTTAGCGCCCTCACGTTTAGCTGAACCCTGGCTGTCTGGCTGTCAAATAAACGAATTTTCGACTTCCGCTTCATACCTTTCCTACATTTTTGAGCTTAATCTTAAATACGGAAGCTCAAGGTGATATTCACATTTTTGAACTAACCTCTTGATTAGAATTCGATTTTTAGCGGTTCCCAACCGTTGCACGGCGTTTGTATCCAATGATTGCGGGCGTTTTCACGCGCCACGCTGCTCTAACCCCGAGGTCATAAATCTTTGAAACCCTACCCTATTCATCGCGTGTCGATCGTTATCCCGGTCTACAACGAAGAAGAAAGCCTGCCTGAATTGCTGCGTCGCACCACCGCGGCGTGCAGGCAACTGGCCTACGAATACGAAATCATCCTGGTGGATGACGGTAGCCGTGACAACTCGGCCCAACTGCTGGAAGACGCTGCCGCAGAATACGGCAGCAACGTGGTGGCTGTGATCCTCAACCGCAACTACGGCCAGCATGCCGCGATCATGGCGGGTTTCGAACAGTGCCAGGGCGAAGTGGTGATTACCCTCGATGCCGACCTGCAGAACCCACCCGAAGAAATCCCGCGCCTGGTGGAGCAAGCCGCCCTCGGCTACGACGTCGTCGCCACCGTGCGCAACAATCGCCAGGACTCGGCGTTTCGCCGCTGGCCGTCACGCCTGATCAACCTTGCCGTGCAGCGCTCTACCGGCGTGGCCATGACTGACTACGGCTGCATGCTGCGCGCTTACCGCCGCACCATCGTCGACGCCATGCTCGCCTGCCGCGAGCGCAGCACCTTTATCCCGATCCTCGCCAACGGCTTCGCCCGCCACACCACGGAAATCCTGGTGCACCACGCCGAGCGCGAACACGGTGAGTCCAAATACAGCGCCATGCGCCTGATCAGCCTGATGTTCGACCTGCTGACCTGCATGACCACCACGCCGCTGCGCCTGCTGTCTATTGTCGGCTTCAGCCTGGCAGCCCTGGGCATGCTGTTTGCCTTCGCGCTGATCGTTCTGCGCCTGGCCTTCGGTGCCGACTGGGCGGGCGACGGCCTGTTCGTGCTGTTCGCGGTGCTGTTCGTCTTCACCGGTGGCCAGTTCATCGGCATGGGCCTCTTGGGTGAATACCTGGGCCGCATGTACAGCGATGTGCGCGCCCGCCCACGCTTCTTTATCGAAAAAGTGCTGCGCAACCAACCGGCAGCACCGGCTCCTGTGGTCGTCGTTGACGGCCTGGTGTCTTCCCATACTTCCACTTCCGCCGATCAGGTTCAGTCATGAGTTCAAAAGCTGTTGTATTCGCGTACCACGATATTGGTTGTGCAGGCATTGAAGCGCTGCTCAATACCGGCTACGAAATTGCTGCTGTGTTTACCCATGCCGACGACCCCAAGGAAAACAACTTCTACGGCTCTGTTGCCCAACTGTGCGCCCGCAACGGTATCCCGGTGCATGCGCCAGAGGACGCCAACCACCCTCTGTGGATTGAGCGCATCGCCAAGCTGAACCCGGATTACATTTTCTCTTTCTACTACCGCAACCTGCTGAGCGAGCCGCTGCTGGCCACCGCCCGTAAAGGTGCGTTCAACCTGCACGGTTCGTTGCTGCCCAAGTACCGTGGCCGCGCCCCGGCCAACTGGGTGCTGGTCAACGGCGAAACCGAAACCGGCGTGACCCTGCACCGCATGGTCAAGCGTGCGGATGCCGGCGCGATCCTCGCCCAGCAAAAAGTCACCATCGAGCGTAGCGACACCGGCCTGACCCTGCATGCCAAGCTGCGTGAAGCCGCCAGCAACCTGCTGCGTGATGTCCTGCCGCAACTGGCCGAAGGCAAGCTGACTGAAACCGCACAAGATGAAAGCCAAGCCACTTACTTCGGTCGCCGCACGGCCGCAGACGGCAAGCTGGACTGGAAACATCCGGCTGAAACCCTGTTCAACCTGGTTCGCGCCGTGACTCAACCGTATCCAGGCGCATTCTGTGCCGTGGGCGAACACAAGCTGATCGTGTGGCAAGCCGAGGTGGTCAAGGGCAACGAAGGCCTGGCACCGGGCCGGGTGATCAGCGTCAACCCGCTGCGCATCGCCTGCGGCGAAGACTCCCTGGTGGTCAAGTTCGGCCAGCGCAACGACAACGGCCTGTACCTGGCCGGCCCTTCCCTGGCCAACGAACTGGGCCTGGTCGACGGCTCCGTGCTGCGCGGTGCCGAGTCCGGCCGCAAGCCACGTCGTACCCGCGTGCTGATCCTGGGCGTGAACGGTTTTATCGGTAACCATCTGTCCGAGCGTCTGCTGCGTGACGACCGTTATGAAGTCTACGGCCTGGACATCGGCTCCGACGCCATTGAGCGCCTGCGCAGCCACCCGAACTTCCATTACGTCGAAGGCGATATCAGCATCCACACCGAGTGGATCGAGTACCACATCAAGAAGTGCGACGTGGTCCTGCCGCTGGTGGCCATCGCCACGCCGATCGAATACACCCGTAACCCACTGCGCGTGTTCGAGTTGGACTTCGAAGAAAACCTCAAGCTGGTGCGCTACTGCGTCAAGTACAACAAGCGCGTGATCTTCCCGTCGACCTCTGAAGTCTATGGCATGTGCCAGGACCAGTATTTCGACGAAGACACTTCCAACCTGGTGGTTGGCCCGGTCAACAAACAGCGCTGGATCTACTCGGTCTCCAAGCAACTGCTGGACCGCGTGATCTGGGCCTACGGCGCCAAGGGCCTGAACTTCACGCTGTTCCGTCCGTTCAACTGGATGGGGCCACGCCTCGACCGCCTGGATTCGGCCCGTATCGGCAGCTCCCGTGCGATCACCCAACTGATCCTGAACCTGGTGGAAGGCACGCCGATCCGCCTGTTCGATGGTGGCGAGCAGAAACGCTGCTTCACCGACATCGCCGACGGTATCGAAGCCCTGGCCCGCATCATTGATAACGACAACAATGCCTGCAACGGCCAGATCATCAACATCGGTAACCCGGAAAACGAAGCCAGCATCCGCCAGTTGGGCGAAGAGCTGCTGCGTCAGTTCGAAGCGCACCCGCTGCGCAGCAACTTCCCGCCGTTCGCCGGTTTCCGCGATGTGGAGAGCAAGGCGTTCTACGGCACCGGTTACCAAGACGTGGCACACCGCAAGCCAAGCATCGAAAACGCCAAGCGCCTGCTGAACTGGGAGCCAACCGTGGAGATGAGCGAAACCATCGGCAACACGCTGGACTTCTTCCTGCGCGAGGCCATGCTCGAAATCGCGGATAAGCGCTAATGCAGGCAGGTCTTCGCATTGACGTCGATACCTATCGGGGCACCCGTGAAGGTGTGCCACGGTTGCTCGAATCCCTGGACGAGGCCGGGGTAAAAGCGACGTTCTTCTTCAGTGTCGGGCCGGACAACATGGGGCGCCACTTGTGGCGCCTGATCCGCCCGCAATTCCTGTGGAAGATGCTGCGTTCCAACGCTGCCGGCCTGTACGGCTGGGACATCCTGCTCGCCGGCACTGCCTGGCCGGGCAAGCCGATCGGCCGTGACTTGGGGCACTTGATGCGCCAGGCCAAGGCCGCCGGTCACGAAGTCGGCCTGCACGCCTGGGATCACCATGGCTGGCAGGCCAACACCGGACGGTGGAGCGATGCACAACTGGTCGAGCAAATTCGGCGCGGCGTGGAGACCCTGAGCGACATCCTGGGCGAACGCATCGACTGTTCGGCGGCCGCCGGTTGGCGTGCCGACGAGCGTGTGGTGCAAGCCAAGCAAGGTTTCAACTTTCGCTACAACAGCGATTGCCGGGGTACCAGCCTGTTTCGGCCGACATTGGCCGATGGCAGCGCAGGTACGCCACAAATTCCGGTGGACCTGCCGACCTTCGACGAAGTCGTAGGGCCGGTGGTGGCCGCCAAAGACTTCAATAGCTTCATTCTTGACCGGTTTGCCGAGTCGAAGCTCAACGTCTACACGATCCACGCAGAAGTAGAAGGGATTCTGATGGCCAACGATTTTCGCCAGTTGCTTGCCCAGGCAGGGCAGCGCGGCATCGATTTCAAACCGCTGGGTGACTTGTTGCCTGCGGACCTGACCACCCTGCCCCAGCAACAGTTGGTGCGCGGCGCATTGAGCGGCCGTGAGGGTTGGCTTGGAGTGCAGCAGGCATGATTCGGCGTTGGGCCTTGCCCCTGCTCCTGTTAGCGTTTGGCGTGTTTTACCTGCTGCCGCTGGCAACCCATGGCCTGTGGATTCCTGATGAAACCCGCTACGCACAGATCAGCCAGGAAATGCTGCTGACCGGCAAGTGGGCTTCGCCGCACTTCATGGGGATTCGCTATTTCGAAAAACCGGCTGCCGGTTACTGGATGATCGCGCTCGGCCAGGCGATCTTCGGGCAAAACCTGTTTGGTGTGCGCTTCGCCTCGGCGTTGAGCACCGGTTTGAGCATCCTGCTGGTGTACCTGGTGTCACGCCGGCTGTGGAATGACCCGCAAAAGAGCCTGGTCAGCACCGTGCTGTACATGAGCTTTGTCAGCGTCGCGGCCTTGGGCGGTTATGCCAACCTCGATCCGCAGTTTACCTTCTGGGTCAACCTGACCGGCGTTGCCCTGTGGTTCTGCTTCGACAGCACCACCCGCAACGGCCGCCTGGGATCCTGGGCGCTGCTCGGTTTCGCCTGTGGCATGGGCTTTATGACCAAGGGATTCCTGGCGTGGCTGTTGCCGGTGTTAATCGCCCTGCCCTACGCGATCTGGCAGAAGCGCTTTCGCGAACTGCTCGGTTATGGGCTGGTCGCCGTGGTTGTCGCCATTGCAGTGAGCCTGCCGTGGGCACTGGCCGTGCATCTGCAAGAACCGGACTATTGGAATTTCTTCTTCTGGCACGAGCATATCCAGCGTTTTGCCGGCGAGGATGCCCAGCACGCCGAGCCTTTCTGGTATTACCTACCGCTGCTGGTCGCGTTCAGCCTGCCGTGGGTCGCACTGCTGCCGTCCACCCTGAAACAGGCGTGGCAGGAAAAACGTGCAGCGAAAACTGCCTTCCTGCTGCTGTGGCTGCTGATGCCGCTGGCGTTTTTCAGCCTGGCCAAGGGCAAGTTGCCCTCCTACATCATGCCGTGCCTGTTGCCGCTGGCGCTGCTGATGGGCTCGACACTGGCGGACAAACTCGCCGCAGGCCGCGGCCGTGTCGTGCGTATCAACGGTTGGCTGAACCTGGTGATTGGCGTCGCGGCGTTACTGGCGCTGACGTGGTTTCAACTGAAGAAGCCCGTCTACGAACACGGTCAGGAAACCCTCAGCCTGGTGCTGGTGTTTGTCTTCCTGTTCGGCTGGATCATCGCCAACCTGCTGCAAGCGTCACGCCCGCTGCGCTTGTGGGCAGCGCCGGTAGTCGGCAGTTGGTTGCTGGTGGCGTTGGTCCCGGCCGCACTGCCCCATTCGGTGGTTTACAACAAGACTCCGGACCAGTTCATCATCGATCACCTCCAGGAGCTGAGCCAGACCAGCGCGTTGCTGAGCAATGACCTGGGCGCAGCCTCCGCCTTGGCCTGGCGCGTCAAGCGCCCGGACGTGACCCTCTATAACACCGTCGGCGAAGTGAAATATGGCTTGGCCTTTGACGATGCGGCCCATCACAAGGTCGACACTACACAGGTCCAGCAGTGGATGAGCGACGCACGTAAACACGGCGCCGTCGGGGTGGTCATGCGCGTGAAGGGTGACGACGAAATCGCCGAGGTGGACTTGCTGCCCAAAGACGGCAAGCGCTACGAGCAAGGCAATATCGTGATCCTGGTGTTCCCGCAGGTTGCGCCATGATCACGCTATGCCTGTTATTGGCCGCCTGCCTGCTGACATGCATGGGCCAGGTTTCGCAAAAATTCGCCGTGGAAAGCTGGCGCGACCAGCCCGACGGTTGGGCGCTGAAGCTGCGCTCGCCGTGGCTGTGGTCGGCCCTGCTGTGCCTGGGTTTTGGTTTGCTGGTGTGGTTGCTGGTGTTGCAGCGCCTGGAAGTCGGTATCGCCTACCCGATGCTCAGCCTCAATTTTGTCCTGGTCACGCTGGTGGCGCGCTTTGTGTTCAAGGAACACATCGACACACGGCATTGGCTGGGTGTCGTGCTGGTGATTGCCGGTGTGGTGCTGTTGGGGCGCCAGGTATGAGCCGCGTGCGTGGTTTTGCCCTGGCCCTGGGCAGCGTTGGCCTGGTCAGCGCCGCCCAATTGGGCATGCGCTGGAGCATGACGCGCCTGCCCTTGCCCACCGAATGGCTGGCGGCGTTGAACAGCAACGCCATCGACTTCGCTGCGTTGGGCGTGGTGAGCCTGGCGATCTTCGCCTACGCGCTATCGATGCTCTGCTGGCTCGGCGCGCTCAAGCACCTGCCCCTTGGCCGCGCCTATTCATTGCTCAGCATCAGCTATGCGCTGGTGTACCTGTTGGCCGCCAGCCTCCCGGTGTTCAACGAACATTTTTCCGTTTCAAAAACCCTGGGGGTGGCGCTTGTCATCCTCGGTGTGCTGATCATCAACTCTCGTCGTGCCAGTGCTACTCGTCCCAGGAATGCCCCATGAAAATCAGTGTATTTGGTAGTGGTTACGTCGGCCTGGTACAGGCCACCGTATTAGCCGAAGTCGGTCACGATGTGATCTGCATGGACGTCGATCAAAACAAGGTCAAGCTGCTGCAGCAAGGCCACGTGAGTATCTTCGAACCGGGACTGGCCGCCATGGTCAAGGAGAACCTGGAAAGCGGCCGCCTGAATTTCACTTTCGATGAGAAGCTCGCCGTCGAACACGGTGAAGTGCTGTTTATCGCCGTCGGCACGCCGTCGGACGAAGATGGCTCGGCCGACTTGAAGTACGTGCTGTCGGTGGGCGACGCCGTGGCCCGTCATCGAGTGGCCCCGGTAATCCTGGTGGAAAAGTCCACGGTCCCCGTGGGCACCGGCGACACCCTGCGCGCCCATATCGAAAAAGCCCTGCACGTCGCTGGCCGGCACCTGGAGTTCGATATCGTCTCCAACCCGGAATTCCTCAAGGAAGGCTCGGCGGTTGCCGACTGTCGCCGTCCGGATCGCATCATCATCGGCTGTGAGCGCGAAGAAGTGCGCGAGGTGATGCGCGATCTGTACGCGCCGTTCAACCGCAACCACGACCGCATCATCTTCATGGACCTGCGCAGCGCCGAGCTGACCAAGTACGCCGCCAACTGCATGCTGGCCACCAAGATCAGCTTTATCAACCAGATCGCCGAGCTGGCCGAGCACCTGGGGGCGGATATCGAAGCCGTGCGCCTGGGCATCGGTGCCGACTCGCGCATCGGCTATCACTTTATCTACCCCGGTTGCGGTTACGGCGGTTCATGTTTTCCCAAAGACATGCGCGCCTTGATCCACAGCGCCAAACAGGCCAACTGCTCCAGCGACCTGTTGGAAGCCGTAGAAGCGATCAACCAACGCCAGAAGAGCAAGCTGTTCGAGCGCGTCAATGCGTTCTTCCAAGGCAATCTGCGCGGCAAGACCTTCGCCCTGTGGGGCCTTGCGTTCAAGCCCAACACCGACGACATGCGCGATGCACCCAGCCGCGTGCTGATGGAAGCGCTCTGGGCTGCCGGCGCCAACGTGCGCGCGTTCGACCCGGAAGCCATGCAGGAAACCCAGCGCCTCTACGGCGACGAAGAACGGCTGATGCTGATGGGCACGCCGGAGTCCACTCTGGTTGGCGCCGATGCGCTGATCGTGTGCACCGAGTGGCAGCAGTTCAAAGCCCCCGATTTCGACCTGATCCACCAGCGCCTGAAAACCCCGGTGATCTTCGATGGCCGCAACCTGTATGACGGCGAGCGCCTGTCGCGCAAGGGCTTCCAGTACTTCCCGATAGGGCGAGGCGACTCATGTCAGTTGCCGATTCCGCAGCAGCAGTGGGTGCCACAGGTCGTGGAAGCCTGATACGTGAACACAGCCCGACCGCCTTTGCTGAGTGCCACGATCCGCCGCCAATCCCTCTGCCTGGGATTGCTGGCGCTGTTGCTGTTTATCGCCGGCAGTTGGCACCAGGCGATTATCGGCTTCGACTCACGTTTCGTGCTGTTCGCCCAGGAAATGCTGCGCCATGGGCCGGGCTTTTTTCCCACCACTTACGGCCAGCCGTATGCTGATTATCTGGCCACCTCGACCCTGATGACCTGGCTGTTGTCGCTGCCACTGGGCCAGGTCACCAGCCTCACGGCCTGGCTGCCCACTTCGATGGCCTCGGCACTGATCGTCATCCTGGTGTATCGCCTCACGGCGCCCTACTCCCAGCGCTGGGGCTTGTTGAGCATTGCGGTGCTGCTGTTGAGCACCACCTTTATCAGTGAAACCCGCGCCGTGTCCCTGGACCAGATGCTCGCCGCGATCACCTTGACGGTGTTTTATCTGGGTTACGCCCATGATCATTTCTCTGCGGGTAAACGTCTGCACTGGCTGTTTCTGCTTTTGATCCTGGGGTTCGCGATACGCGGGCCGATTGGCCTGGTCGTGCCCACCGGGGTGCTGTGCAGCTATTACCTGATCAACCGGCAATGGCGCCAACTGCTCAGCTTCGGCCTCCTGGCGCTGGCGCTGCTGCTGGCCTGTGTCGGCCTGCTGTTGCTGATGGCCAAACTCAGTGGCGGTGAGCGTTTCATGCAGGACGTGATCCGCATGCAGTTCCTCGGGCGCATGGATGGCAGCGAAGGCAGCAGCGGTGTGCTGTATTACTTCACCAGCTCCCTGGGTAATTACGCCTTGGCCTATCCCCTGGCGTTGCTGGTGCTGCTGGCAGTGGCGACCGGTGGGCGGCGCACGCCGGAGCCGGCCTTGCAATTGGTGCTGTACTGCGCCGCTGCCGGCTTGCTGGTGATGGTTGGCCTGTCGATTCCCCAGGCGAAAAAGGCGCGCTATGTACTGCCGATGCTGCCCATGGCGGCGATTATTGCGGCGTATCCCTTTTACGGCGCACGCGGGCGGCTTTTCGCCTGGCTGCGCGGCCTGATGCTGGGTTTATGGACGCTGCTGCCTACGCTGCTGATCGCCGGGCTGCTGTTCGTGCGCCCACGTTATCCGGAACAACTGAGCCATCTGGGCTTGGTGCTGGGTGTGCTTGGTGCGCTGCAGGCAATGGCGCTGTTGTCGTTGTTCGTCTCTCGTCTACGACCGGTGGGGCCGGCGTTCGCTGCGGTGTTGGCGGTGTGGGCTACCTATATCCTAGTGGTGGAGCCGCTGGAGCGCAGTGTCTATGACACCCGCACATTTACCTTGAACGTTCATGAGCAGGTGATGCAGCAGCATGCCCCCGTGGTCTTGCACGGTTTGGGCAAAGACGCCAAGGCCATCAAATACATGGTCAACCTCGACTGCGATCAGGTGCCGTTGTTTACCCAGCAAGCTGCTGACCTGACGCCGCTGCAAGGGCCAGCCTGGTTGGTGATGAGCAAAGAGGATTTCCGCGCGCTTAAAGATCCGCGCTTTGCCACGCTCACACCGACCTTAACGGGTGAGTTCGATCGCAACACCTTTGTCCTGCTGTACCTGGCCAAACCCCCACAGCCTTGAGCCGACCCGGAAGAATCCTACGCAGCTATGCGTAATGGCTGGTGTCATTTCACTTTCCGGGGGTTGAAACCCAACTGTAAACTCGATGGCCATGTGGGGTAGGTCTTTACCGCCACAGGCCATGGAACACAACAAGGACGTTAAGAGCGGCAGCCATCACTGCGGCTCACTTCGCGAGAGGACAATGCCGTGCCAAATGATCGTTTACCTGATACTCCTGCTGCCTTGATCCGGGATGAAGTGCATATCGGCTACCTGCCCATTCCGCCGTTGGATCGACTGATGTCGCTACGCAACGCTCTGGTGGCACTCAAAGGTCCCCTCTCTGGCGAGCCAGGGCTCCTGGAAAATCTGCAAAAGCATATGTTCAACGAAGAGACCGATATCCGCGTCTTGGGCAAACTGAACACCGCGTACATTCCCCTCTAATGAAATGGGTTTTAATTCAATATTTATGCATTAAAACCTCATTAATATGCATTGGCGCCGATAATCGAGCCGCGGCACACTGCGCAGGTTCCTCCCCCAAATGCAGGAACGTTCAAAGGGCTTTTCCGGGAAACCAGACAAGCCTTTTTTTTGCCCGCCGTTTATGGATTTCTTTTCAATGCTCGCTCGCTGGTTTCCCGCTGCAATCAATACTCGTCCTACCGAATGGAGCCGGGCCGCCATTGGCATGGCACTGGGTACATTGTTCAGTGTCTGGCTCTGTGCCCTGGTATTTGGCATGGAGGTGGCGCTGCACCTGCTCGGCCCGCTAGGGGCCTCGGCGGTGTTGTTGTTTGCCGTCTCCTCCGGTGCGCTGGCGCAACCCTGGTCGATCATCGGCAGCTACCTGTGCGCCGGTGTCGTGGCATTGCTGGTCGCGCGGGTTCTCGGACGCACCTTGGGCGGCGCTTGCCTGGCGGCCGGCATGGCAGTGGTGTTGATGTGCTGGCTGCGTTGCCTGCACCCACCCGCAGGTGGCCTGGCCATGACCCTGGTGCTGGCCGACCCGGCTTCCGCCGCACTGGGCTGGCATGAGTTGGGCGCTGTGCTGCTCGGCGCCAGCGCCCTGCTGGCATGTGCGCTGGCCTACAACAACGCCACTCGCACGCGTTATCCCAAGGGTGCTGTCGAGTCCCCTTCGGCCGTATTGAATACCCCCGATGCAGCGCGAAACCCTGCCGTGACCGCCGCCGATTTGAAGCTGGCGCTTGCCGAGATGGAGCAGTTCTACGACGTGGCGCCCGCAGAGCTTGAACAACTGATTCACGCGGCCGAAACCCACGCGCGCCGTCGCAGCATCGGCGAAGTACTGGCCAACCGCGCGCCCTGAGCAGAGGCCCGGGCGCCCTGCATAAATGCAACAACCACCTGCATGATTCCGGGTTGTACTGCGCAAATTTGCACTGGTACGATCGCGAGATGGTTCGTCCGCGAACATCTTGATAAAGAACAATAAAAGCAGGGAGTTAGAGATGACTGCTCAGGTTTCATCCGAAGCAAGCCGCGCCGATTCACCTCAGGAAGAGGTACTGGCCGACGTCCGCAACCATATCGGCCACCTCACCCTTAACCGCCCTGCGGGTTTAAACGCAATCACCCTCGACATGGTTCGCAGCCTGACCCGGCACCTGGAGGCCTGGTCCGACGATCCATCGGTCTACGCCGTGGTCCTGCGAGGCACCGGCGACAAAGCCTTCTGTGCCGGCGGCGATATCCGTTCCCTGTACGACAGCTTCAAGAATGGCGACACCCTTCACGAAGATTTCTTCGTCGAGGAATACGCCCTCGACCTCGCCATCCACCACTACCGTAAGCCCGTGCTGGCGTTGATGGACGGGTTTGTCCTCGGCGGTGGCATGGGCCTGGTGCAAGGTGCCGATTTACGTGTCGTTACCGAGCGCAGCCGCCTGGGCATGCCGGAAGTGGCCATTGGTTATTTTCCCGACGTGGGTGGCAGCTATTTCCTGCCGCGCATTCCGGGCGAACTGGGGATTTACCTCGGCGTCACCGGCGTGCAGATCCGCGCCGCCGATGCACTGTATTGCGGTTTAGCGGATTGGTACCTCGACAGCAACAGGCTCGCCGACCTGGACCAGAAACTCGACCACCTGCAATGGCACGACTCTGCGCTCAAAGACTTGCAAGGTGTGCTGGCAAAGCTTGCGGTGCAGCAGCTGCCCGATGCGCCTTTGGCAGCCTTGCGCCCGGCGATCGACCATTTCTTCGGGTTGCCGGATGTGCCGAGCATCGTTGAGCAATTACAGGCCGTCACCGTTGCCGACAGCCATGAATGGGCGCTCAACACGGCCCACCTGATGCAGACCCGCTCGCCCCTGGCCATGGCCGTGACTTTGCAGATGTTGCGCAAAGGCCGCCGCCTGTCGTTGGAACAGTGTTTCGCCCTGGAACTGCACTTGGACCAGCAATGGTTCAAGCGCGGCGACCTGATCGAAGGCGTGCGCGCCCTGATCATCGACAAGGACAAAACCCCGCGCTGGAACCCGCCAACGTTGCATGGGCTATCAGTTGCCCACGTCGAAAGCTTCTTCCAACAGTTCGAGCAAATTGCGAGATAAGCCATGCAAGATATTGAATACACTGAAGAACAAGTGATGATCCGCGACATGGCGCGTGACTTCGCCCGACGTGAAATCGCCCCATTCGCCCAAGCCTGGGAAAAAGCCGGCTGGATTGACGACAACCTGGTAGCCAAGATGGGCGAACTCGGCCTGCTGGGCATGGTGGTCCCGGAAGAATGGGGCGGCACCTACGTCGACTACGTGGCTTATGCCCTGGCGGTGGAAGAGATTTCCGCCGGCGATGGCGCCACCGGCGCGCTGATGAGTATCCACAATTCAGTGGGTTGCGGGCCGATCCTCAATTACGGCACAACGGCGCAGAAAGAAACCTGGTTGGCAGAACTTGCCAGTGGCCAAGCGATTGGCTGCTTCTGCCTGACCGAACCCCAGGCCGGTTCCGAAGCCCACAATCTGCGCACTCGCGCTGAGCTGCGTGACGGCCAGTGGGTGATCAACGGCGCCAAGCAATTCGTCAGCAACGGCAAGCGCGCCAAGTTGGCTATCGTGTTTGCCGTGACTGATCCGCACTTGGGCAAGAAAGGCATTTCCGCTTTCCTCGTGCCCACCGACACCCCTGGCTTTGTGGTGGACCGCACCGAACACAAGATGGGTATACGCGCTTCTGACACCTGTGCCGTCACCCTCAACCAATGCACAGTTCCCCAAGCCAACTTACTGGGCGAACGCGGCAAAGGCCTGGCGATTGCGCTGTCGAACCTGGAAGGTGGCCGCATCGGTATCGCCGCCCAGGCCCTGGGTATCGCGCGAGCAGCGTTTGAAGCGGCGCTGGCCTACGCCCGAGACCGGGTGCAGTTCGACAAGGCGATCATCGAGCATCAGAGCGTGGCTAATTTGCTGGCGGACATGCAGACCCGCTTGAACGCGGCCCGCCTGCTGATCCTGCACGCAGCGCGCCTGCGCAGTGCCGGCAAGCCGTGCCTGTCGGAAGCGTCACAAGCCAAACTGTTTGCCTCGGAAATGGCGGAGAAGGTCTGCTCGTCAGCGATGCAGATACATGGCGGCTACGGCTACCTGGAGGATTACCCGGTGGAGCGTTACTACCGGGATGCGCGAATCACGCAGATTTACGAGGGGACCAGCGAGATTCAGCGGATGGTGATTGCCAGGGAACTCAAGAACTACCAGCTCTGACAGAGACACCAACGAACTACTGTGGGAGGAGGCAAGCCCCCTCCCACATTTGCACTTCAGTACATGAAGATTGGCTTACTTATCCTTGAACTCTGGCGCGCGCTTGGCCACAAACGCCGCCATACCTTCCTTCTGATCCAGCGTCGCAAACGCCGCATGGAACACGCGGCGCTCAAAGCGCACGCCTTCGGACAGGCTCACTTCAAACGCACGGTTTACGCTTTCCTTAACCATCATGCTGATTGGCACCGACTTGCCAGCAATCAGCGTGGCGACCTTCAGCGCTTCATCCAGCAGCTCATCGGCAGGCACGATGCGCGCGACAATCCCGCAACGCTCAGCTTCCACCGCATCGATAAAGCGCCCGGTCAGGCACATTTCCATGGCCTTGGCCTTGCCTACCGCGCGGGTCAGGCGCTGGGTGCCGCCCATGCCGGGCAGGACGCCGAGGTTGATCTCTGGCTGGCCGAATTTGGCGCCATCACCCGCCAGGATGAAGTCGCACATCAGCGCCAGTTCGCAGCCGCCGCCCAAAGCAAAACCGTTGACGGCGGCAATGATCGGCTTGCGGCGGTTGGCCACGCGGTCGCTGTCGCTGAACAGGTCATCGAGGTAGATCTGCGGGTAGGTCAGCTCGGCCATTTCCTTAATATCGGCGCCGGCCGCAAAGGCTTTCTTCGAACCGGTCAGCACAATGCAGCCGATGTGCGGATTGGCTTCCAGATCATCCAGCGCCTGGTTCAACTCACTGACCAGCTGCGCATTCAGCGCATTCAGGGCTTGCGGACGATTCAGGGTAATCAGCCCGACGCGGCCCTGGACGTCGAGCAAAATGGTTTCGTAACTCATGTATCGGCTCCTTAGAGATTGCGTGAGATGACCATGCGTTGAATATCGCTGGTGCCTTCGTAAATCTGGCAGACCCGCACATCGCGGTAGATCCGCTCCAGGGGAAAGTCGCTCAGGTAACCGTAACCGCCCAAGGTTTGCAAGGCGGCCGAACAGACTTTTTCGGCCATTTCCGAGGCAAACAGCTTGGCCATCGACGCTTCCACCAGCGCCGGCTTGCCGCTGTCGCGCAAGGCGGCGGCGTAATGCACCATCTGCCGTGCCACGGCGATTTGCGTGGCCATGTCGGCGAGTCGGAAGGCTACCGCCTGGTGTTCGATCAGCGGTTTGCCGAAACTCTCGCGCTCGCGGGCGTAGTCGCGCGCTGCTTCAAACGCGGCACGGGCCATGCCCACTGCTTGCGAGGCGATGCCCACGCGGCCGCCTTCGAGGTTGGCCAGGGCGATCTTGTAGCCTTCACCCTCCTCACCCAAACGGTTGGCCACCGGGACCTTCACGTCTTCAAACAGAATCTGGCACGTGTCGGACGCATGCTGCCCCAACTTGTCCTCGACCCGCGCGACGCTGTAGCCCGGCGAATCGGTGGGCACGATAAACGCGCTGATCCCGCGTTTGCCTGCAGCTGGGTCGGTAACGGCAAACACAATCACCACCCCAGCGTTTTGCCCGGAGGTGATGAACTGTTTACAACCGTTGAGCACGTAGTGGTCACCGTCCAGACGCGCGCGGGTTTTCAGGCTGCTGGCATCGGAACCGGCCTGCGGTTCGGTCAGGGCAAAGGCCCCCAGCATGGCGCCGCTGGCCAGAGGCGTGAGGAACTGCGTTTTTTGCTGGTCGTTGCCGAACTTGAGGATGGGCACGCAACCCACCGAGTTGTGCACGCTCATGATGGTGGAGCAGGCTCCATCACCGGCGGCAATTTCTTCCAGGGCCATGGCGTAAGCCAGGTAGCCGGTATCGCAACCGCCCCATTGCTCCGGCACCAGCATGCCGAAAAACCCCAGTTCGGCCATCTCGCCGATGGCTTCCTTGGGAAAGCGATGCTCACGATCCCATTCGGCGGCGAAAGGTTTGAGACGTTCCTGGGCGAATTGCCGGGCCGCGTCGCTGATTTGCAGTTGTTCGTCATTGGGCAGCATCGTGGCTCCTTAATACAGGCATTCGACGGCCATGGCTGTGGCTTCACCACCGCCGATGCAGATCGCGGCAACGCCACGCTTGAGGCCCTTCTGGCGCAGGGCCGAGAGCAAGGTCACCAGGATGCGGGCGCCCGAGGCACCAATCGGGTGGCCGAGGGCGCAGGCACCGCCGTGAACGTTGACCTTGGAATGGGGGATTTGCAGCTTGCTCATGGTCACCAGGCTGACCACCGCGAAGGCTTCGTTGATCTCGAACAGATCCACTTCATCAAGGTTCCAGCCGGTCTTGCTCATCAATTTGCGAATCGCACCCACCGGCGCCACGGGAAACAGCCCCGGCTCATCGGCAAATGCAGCATGCCCATGGATCACCGCCAACGGCTTGAGCCCACGTTTGTGCGCCTCGGACTCGCGCATCAGCAGCAGCGCCGCAGCACCGTCGGAAATCGAGCTGGAGTTGGCCGCTGTCACCGTGCCGCCTTCGCGGAACGCCGGTTTGAGGCTGGCAATCTTGTCCAGCTTGGCTTTGGGGGGCTGCTCATCGTGCAGAATGGTTTTTTGCTCTTTGCCGACAGTGACCTGTACCGGGACGATTTCGGCAGCGAAGTTGCCGTGGCTAATCGCCTCCTGAGCTCGGGCCAGGGAGGCAATGGCGAAGGCATCCTGGGCTTCACGGGTAAAGCCGTTATGCAGGGCGCAGTCTTCGGCGAAGGTGCCCATCAGGCGGCCCTTGTCGTAAGCGTCTTCCAGGCCGTCGAGGAACATGTGGTCGAGGACGCGGCCATGACCCATGCGGTAGCCACTGCGGGCGCGGTCCAGCAAATACGGCGCGTTGGACATGCTCTCCATACCGCCAGCAATCACCACATCGACACTGCCCGCCAGCAGTGAATCATGGGCCAGGATGGCGGCTTCCATACCTGAGCCGCACATCTTGTTGAGGGTGGTGCAACGGGTGGACTTGTCCAACCCGGCGCCCAATGCCGCTTGCCGCGCTGGCGCCTGGCCCAGGCCAGCAGGGAGTACGCAGCCAAACAGCACTTCATCCACGGCGTCGGTGGCGATACCGGCGCGCTCAACCGCTGCACGAATAGCGGCGGCACCGAGTTGAGGCGCGGTCAGTCCCTTGAGGTCACCCTGGAACCCGCCCATGGGCGTGCGCACGGCGCTGACAATCACGATGGGATCAGTCATGGGTCACTCTCCTTACTTGGCTGCCATGCGCAAGGCGCCGTCAAGACGGATCACCTCGCCGTTGAGCATGCTGTTTTCAATGATGTGCCGCACCAGTGCGGCGTATTCGGCAGGCTTGCCCAGGCGTGGCGGGAATGGCACGCCGGCGGCCAGGGAGTCGCGCACTTGCGGCGTCATGCCGGCCATCATGGGCGTTTCGAAGATACCGGGAGCGATGGTCATCACGCGAATACCGAAACGCGCCAATTCACGAGCCGCGGGCAGTGTGAGGCTGGCGATGGCACCTTTGGAGGCGGCATACGCAGCCTGACCGATTTGCCCATCGAAGGCGGCCACGGAAGCGGTATTGATGATCACGCCGCGTTCACCGTCGGCATTCGCTTCGGTTTCCGCAATGGCCGCAGCGGCCAGGCGTAACAGGTTGAAGCTGCCGATCAGGTTGACGTTGATCACCTGGGCGAAGTTCGCCAGCACGTGAGGGCCGTTCTTGCCGAGAATTTTCTCGCCGCGCACCACGCCTGCGCAATTGACCAACCCGTGCAAGCCGCCAAAGGCCGAGACCGTGGCTTGCACGGCGGCTTCAGCGGCAGCTTCCTGGCTGATGTCGGCCACCGCACTGCGGGCGTTTTCACCCAATTGCTTGGCCTTGGCGGCGACCGCTTCGGCGTTCAAATCCACCAGCATCACCTTGGCACCAGCGGCGATCAGCATCTCAGCGGTGGCCGCGCCGAGGCCCGAAGCGCCGCCGCTGACCAGAAAAACCTTGTTTTCAATCTGCATCATTGTTTCCTTGAACGATGGACCGGGTAACGAGCGTATGGCCCTGATAGTCGCTTGGGTGCTGCACAGCGACAATGGTCAAAGCTTTCAACATGCCTGACTGGTTTGGCCAAGGGGGCAAGGCACTCGTGGTGATCGTGCTTTTGTGGTGAGCGGACTTGCTCCGCCCACCACAGAGGCCTGCTTGACACAGAAGCTGGCGCACCTCCGATCATAGACCCCACCGATCAGCCGGTAGGCCCAAGCGATTGGACGCCCTCCCTATCAGCTTCTAACCTGATGGCCTGCGCCACCAAAGAAGCCCCCCCATGATCGTGCGTCCTAAACCCAATCTCCTGGGTATCCTGTTTTCCCTAAAAGGTTCGATTGCCAAACGCATCGCCCTGCGCAGCCTACTGGTCACGTTGCTGGCGTCAGTGATCGTGCTCGTGGAAACCCTGCACCCCGCGTACTTCTCCAAGGTCAACGCCACGCCCTTCACCTTGCTCGGGCTCTCGTTGTCGATCTTCATGAGCTTTCGCAACAATGCCTGCTATGACCGTTGGTGGGAGGGCCGCAAGCAGTTGGGGCAGATGATCATCGAGGTGCGCTCGCTGATCCGTGAAACCCAAGTACTCGCCGATGCCGCTGAACGTGCGCGCGTGTTGCGCGGGCTGGGCGGCTTTGCCCATGGGTTGATCGCACGACTGCGCCATGAAAATGAAGCCCAGGCGATACAGCCCTGGGCCAGCGTGGAAGCGGACCATCCCAACCTGCCGGACCGTGTGCTGCAACAGCTCGGCGGGCGGTTTTCGGTACTGGCTCAGCAGGGCGTCATCAGCGAATGGCGCTATACCCAGCTGGAAACCCGCTTGGTCAGCCTGAGTCAGGTTCAGGCCTCGTGCGAGCGGATAAAGACCACGCCACTGCCCTTCCCTTACACGCTGCTTTTGCACCGCACCATCTACCTGTTCTGTATTCTGCTGCCCTTCGCCATGGCCGAACCTCTGGGCTGGCTGACACCGGTGTTCACCGCCATTGTCAGCTACACCTTTTTTGGCCTGGATGAAATCGGCGATGACCTGGAAGACCCGTTCGGCTTTGATGAAAACGACCTGCCCTGCAATGCGCTCCTACGCACCTTGGAGCGTGAGATTCTCGCGGCGCTGGGCGAAACCGAACTGCCAGCGCCCTTGGAGCCAGTGGAGTACGTGCTCACCTGACGCCGGTTTGACACCTGCCCTGGTCTGACCGAAGCTGACGGCCTTTGTAATAGCTACTCAAGCTTTCGGACGCCTGCATGTCAAAGTCACGCCGTTACGCCATCGTCGGCCTGTGCGCCCTGTTCTTCATTGTGCTGCTCACCTGGTATTTCTCCCGCTCCGCCCCGGTGGCTGTGGCTCCCGCGATTGCCCATGGCTACGCCAAAGCGCTGAAACAGGCGCGTAATGGCGAGCCTGGCGCCGCCCGAGTGCTGTATCAGCAATTGGGCCGCCCGGACCTGACCGATGAGCGCCGCGCCGCCCTGCATGCCGAACTGCACAACTATCCAAGCCCCCAGGCCCTGAAGCTGGCGGATAAAGACCTGATCAATGAATCGCCGGTGGTGCGCGAAGCGGCGATCCACAGCATTGTCGGCCTGGTGCCTACGGGCCAGCGCACCCTGCTGCTGGGCCCGGCGCTGGATGACCCCGAGCAAAGCGTGCGCTTTGCCGCCGCCAATGCCTTGCTCGGCCTGTCGCCGGATACACTTGGCCTGTATTTCGGGCCGCTGCAGCAGGTGTTGGACGAATTCGTGAAATACCTCAAGGCCCAGCCCGAAACCGCCGAGGGGTGGATTCAGCTGGCACGCCTCTACATCCACAGCGCGCTGTTGCCGGAGGCGCAACAGGCCCTGGAACAGGCGATGCGTTTGCAACCGGACAACCTGCAAGCAGTGGTCGCGCAGATCGAGCTGTTGGATAAGCAAGGCAAGACCGACGAGTCCCGCCAATTGCTGGCGCGGCAGTTGGCGTCGCACCCCGAGTCCGCCTACTTGCAACACGCCCTCGGCATGTGGCTGCTGCACCATGGCGAGCGGCCTTATGCCCTCCTCGGCCTGTCCAAAGCGGTAGAGCTTGAGCCGGATAATCAGGATTACCGCTACGACCTGGCCACCACCCTGCACGACCAGCAGGAGCTGGAGGCAGCGCAGCGCCAATTGGAAGAAATCGTCCAGCGCCACCCGGCCAATCGCAAGGCTCGGGTGCTGCTGGTCAACTACTGGAAAGAGAGTGGGCAGTTGCAGAATGTCCAAGTGCTGCTGGCTCAGCTTGAGCAACAGAATCCGGACGATCCGGCCTTGCAGCAAGGGCTCTAAGACACGCCACGACACCTCGGGGACGGCTCGCCTGTACCGATAAATTGAGCCGTTTGTTGAACGGTTGCATAGTGCCACGGTCAAGTAAACATGGCGTGTTGTGACGAACATGCCCTTCCACTTGTACGTGACCCGAGGGCACTTCTTGTCTACATCCAAAGAGCTGTTCAGTGAAAAGGCGGCCACCGGCATCGAAGGTCTTGATGACATTCTTGCCGGGGGGCTATCGCGCAGCCACCTGTTTTTGCTGGAAGGTGAACCTGGTACCGGTAAAACCACCGTGGCCCTGCATTTCCTTCAGGCCGGGGCAAAAAACGGCGAGCGATCCTTGTACATCACCTTGTCGGAGACTGAGCGCGAGTTGCGCCAGGGCGCCAAGTCCCACGGTTGGGACCTGGATGACAACATCCATATTTTTGAGCTGACCCCACCGGAAAGCTTGCTCAATGCCGAGCACCAACAGAGCCTGCTGTATTCCTCTGACCTTGAGCTGGGTGAAGCCACGCGGCAGATCTTTGAGGTGGTGGAACGGGTCAAGCCGACCCGCGTGGTCGTCGACAGCCTCTCTGAGATCCGCCTGCTGGCGCAGAGTTCGTTGCGTTATCGCCGGCAGATCCTCGCCATCAAGCACTACTTCGTGCGTTATGACGCCACCGTACTGCTGTTGGACGACCTGACCACTGAATCCCTGGATAAAACCGTGCACAGCGTGGCCCACGGCGTGATCCGTCTGGAAGAGTTGACGCCGAACTACGGTGCCGAACGCCGCCGGGTTCGCGTGGTGAAGTACCGTGGCCAGAAGTATCGCGGCGGTTTCCACGACTTCACCATCATGCAGGACGGGGTGCATGTATTCCCTCGCCTGGTGGCCGCCGAACACCGCGGTGGTTACAACCGCCAGACGCTCACCAGCGGCATCAGCGAGATGGACTCATTGTTGGGAGGCGGTATCGAGACGGGCTCCAGCAGCCTGATTCTCGGCCCGGCCGGTACCGGCAAATCGTTGATCTCGATGATCTTCGCTGCCGCCGCCGTGTTACGCGGCGAAAAGGCAGCGCTGTTTATCTTCGACGAAGAGCTGGGGTTGTTGTTTGAACGCATGAAAAACATGGGTATCGACCTTGAAGCGCTGCAGGCCACCGGCAACTTGATGATCGAACAAGTGGACGCTGCCGAACTGTCCCCTGGCGAGTTCTCCCACCGGGTGCGCCGCGCTATCGACGAAGGGGGTATCAAAACCGTGGTGATCGACAGCATCAACGGTTACCAGGCGGCGATGCCTGAAGAAAATGCGCTGATCCTGCACATGCACGAGTTGCTGCTGTACCTCAACCGTCGCGGTGCGGCGACCTTCATGACCGTCGCTCAACACGGGTTGGTGGGTGACATGCAAGCACCGGTCGACATCACCTACCTGGCCGACACAGTGATTCTGCTGCGTTACTTTGAAGCGCTGGGCAAAGTCCGCCGGGCGATTTCGATCATCAAGAAACGTACCGGCGCCCACGAGTCGACCATTCGTGAATACCGCATCAGCAACCGTGGCTTGACCGTCGGCGAGCCCTTGGACAACTTCCAGGGCGTACTGCGCGGCATCCCGACCTACATGGGCGCAGGCTCCCCTTTGCTCAAGGATGAGCAATAGTGCCGAATCTACTTGGCGTTTCCGAACGCGCGATCATCCTGGCGCCAGTGGGGCGCGACAGTTCACTGGCGTTGATGATGCTCAACGAAGCCGGTTACTCCGGCATCGTCGCGACCCACCTGCCGATGCTGTGCGACGCGATGGAAGAAGGTGCAGGTCTGTTGATCATTGCCGCCGAAGCCTTGCGCGGTATCGATCTGGAGCCGCTGCTGGAAAAACTGCACCAGCAGCCCGCTTGGTCGGATATGCCCATCGTGCTGATGACCCATCACGGCGGCAGCGAACAGAACGGTTCGTCCCACCTCAGTGGCCTGCTCGGCAATGTGACCTTCCTGGAGCGGCCCTTCCACCCGGTGACCCTGATCAGCCTGGTCAGCGCTGCTCTGCGCGGCCGTCGTCGCCAGTACGAGGCGCGTGACCGCCTGATCGACTTGAGCGAAAGCGAACTGCGCCTGCAACGCACACTTGAAACCCTTGAACAACAAGTCGAAGAGCGCACCGCGCAACTGCGCCACAACGAAGAGGCGCTGCGCCAATCACAGAAAATGGAAGCCGTCGGCCAATTGACGGGCGGTATCGCCCACGACTTCAACAATATGCTCACCGGGATTATCGGCAGCCTCGAGTTACTGCGCAGGCGCGTGTCCCGTGGCAAGTTGGACGACCTCGATAGCCTCATCGATCTTGGCGTCACGTCAGCTAACCGCGCAGCCGGATTGACCCATCGGTTGCTAGCGTTTTCCCGCCGGCAATCCTTGGACTCCAAACCGGTCAATATCAATGAACTGGTCAGCTCCATGGGTGAACTGCTGGAACGCAGCATCAATGAAAGCATTACCCTTGAGATGCAACTCACCGACCAGCCTTGGACAGCTGAAGCCGACCCCAATCAGCTGGAAAGCGCCCTGCTCAACCTGGTGCTCAATGCCCGCGATGCAATGCCCAACGGCGGCAAGCTGACGGTGGAAACGTCGAATCGGCACCTGGACAGCGTTTTCACCGCTGCTTTTGGCACCCTGCCTCCAGGCGATTACGTTGAGCTGAGCATCAGTGATAACGGCTGCGGCATCCCGCAAAGCGTGATTGGCCGTGTGTTCGACCCCTTCTTTACCACCAAGCCGATCGGCCAAGGCACCGGCCTTGGTTTATCGATGATCTACGGCTTCGCCCGTCAGTCCCGCGGACACGTCACCCTGCACAGCGAGGTGGGCCTTGGGACGACCGTCAGCCTGTTCCTGCCACGTTTTCTGGGTGAGACCGTCGTGCCCGCACCCGTCGACCCTGCGTTGCTGCCATTTGCCAATTCCGGGGAGACCGTGCTGATCGTCGAGGACGACCCCGCCGTACGCGTGCTGGTCAGCGCAGTACTTAAAGAGCTGGGTTATGGGTTTGTTGAGGCAGAGGACGCCAATACGGCATTACCGATCATTGAATCTGAACAGCGCATCGACCTGTTAATCAGCGATGTCGGCTTGCCCGGCATGAACGGCAGACAAATGGCAGAGATCGGCCGGCAGATGCGGCCGGATCTGAAGATATTGTTTATTACCGGCTATGCCGAACATGCCGCCGTGCGCGGTGGTTTTCTCGACCCTGGCATGCAGTTGATTACCAAGCCATTTACCTTTGATTTGTTGACGGCGAAGGTGCGGGAGATGATCCGGGCATGATGTGATGCATGTATTGCTTGCGGCACAGCCAGGTCAAGAGGGAAAAGTTCGGAAATCATTGGCGTCGGGATAAGCGGAATCGCCAGAACGTTTTTGGGTACTGAGAGTGACACCTAGGGTGTTCCTCCCTGCCGACCTGACGAGCTAGCCAATGATCCCATCCCGTAATGATGTAGTGCTCAGTCATCACCTCCCGATGAACGTCAACGCGCCACTGACGTCCGTAGATCAACCCCAGTTCAATAAGCCTGGGCTCAGGACTGAAGGTCCCGTCCCCTCCCATGACACCGCCCGTTCCGAGGGCGACAGCCTTCTGGCCGAGATTTATGGCAAGGCACTCCTTCGCTTGACTGATGTTGAAAGTCAGGATCGGGAGGTGATGATAGAAAACATTCCTCCCAACTCCACATTCGGTCAGTGGTGGGCGCAATTAGGGCGAGCGATGCAGTCCGATGATGTCAAGGAGTGGATGAGACACATCGGGGTGGATAGCCGCACAGTGAAAATCACGCCCGAATCGGGTCAAGTATCTTTCAAAGTTCAGCGCTATATCACCGCATCACCAGTGACACAGACGCATAGCCAGGAAGACAAGCAGTGGTCCGGGGTAAGCGGCCCTGTCGTTGAGGCGGCGAAGGTCATAGCGGCGGGCAACGGACTTTCCACTTTCTCCCCGCCGTTGTCCGAACACAGCAACAGCGCGCCGTTATGGCTGGTGAAGCGCTTCTATCGGGAGCCCGAAAAATCGTCAGTCGCAGAGCGCCAGGACAGAGCGGCGCAATTGGCGCAGGATAAATCCTTTGCGCAGCTACCCGCCGGCCTTCAAGAGGCGCGCAGTGAGGAGGCACTCACAGGGCAAAAGAAGGCCCTGGGAGATAAGAATACCCGCCGTGATGCCGCGTTTGCGTTCACGCATCTCGCCATGCTTTTAAAGCGCGGCGATCTTCCCTCCGAGCTGATTCTTGATCACCTGCAAAAAAACAACGTCCAGATCGCCCCCGACAGCAGCTATCCAGAAGCTGCCATGAACACATGGGGCGAAGCCACACTTGAGCATTACCTGCAGGCAAACGGTTGGGATATTCCCACCAATCACCAGGAAGCGGAGAATCTCGCCGCGGCCCTGCTCCGACTAGAACCCCAACACCCGCCCCATGGCAACTATGGCGGTGCACTGGCATGGCCGATACCACTCGACACCCGCAGCCAGTGGCAACTGAGGGCAAACCTACGTCACGGCAAGATCGGCGACATTGACTTGAAGCCTTTCAAGAGCGTGCTGGAGTACCTGGCGCAAGACGCGACATTCGAGCCTTCCGAGTTACGTCATCCTCAACGGGTCCTCGACAGGTTGATCCAGTCGCCCAGGGGGCAGGCACTTGGCGAAGCACTGCAGAGCAGTTTCGATGCAAAGTCTGTGAAAGGCAGTCCCAACGACTGGCTGCTGGCTGCGCTGAGTATTGACCGTAAGGTTCAACCAGGCGCTTCCAGAGGCTACGTAGCGGGCATTTCTACCTTGGGCCCTAATGTTTACGGGAAGCCTGTAGCGGGCATCGTCAAGGACCTGAGCGACTACCTGGTGTCCTCAGGCCAAGCATCATCGCCCGAGAAAGCCGCGCTGCAAGCCCACCTGTTGTTGGCAAGCCGTACGCCGGAGTTGCTGGTCAAGGACATCCCCGAAAGCCTGACCTTCGGCTCTCACAGTTGGGTCAGTTTTGTCACCGCCGTCGGGCGCCTTGAGGCGAAGGCAGCGGGATCAACGGCGGCGATGACCTACGGCGAGGTGATGCTGCAAGCGGCGATCGCACCGATCTCTGAAGAGGAGCGCCGTACTGAGTTCCTTGTCCAGCAGGAAGCGCTCAAGGACTGGGGGCACGCCAATGGCTTGCCTTACCCTCAAAACGAAACGCAGATGAACGAAGTGCGCAACGCGTTTCATGCTCGGATCGCTGAATTGAAAACTGCCAGCGATGCGCAACGTGCACCGATGCCGATAGCCAGGGACATGGCGCGGGAACAGTTACAGAAGGCGCTGCCGCACATGGCTGCGGCACTGTTTGATGAAAAGTGCATCACGCTGGAGCCTTCTGTTGCGGATTTCCCCGGACCTTATTCGGTCCTGGATTTGTACATGGATGGAGGAAGTGCACATGGCGCACCCACCGCCCAACCCGATGCTTTTTATAGAGCGCTCTTCACCGACGGATCCCCCTACTCGCCCAGCAGGTTTGTTTCGTCAGCCTCTGGCGTCAATATCAGCGAGGTCCTGAAAACGATAAAGCAACTCCCTCATCTTTCCTCGGCCTTCAAAAGTGCGTTTTCGGCGTACTGCTCAGGCATGGAAAAAAGCCTGGGCACGCAAGTCAAACACTTGATATCGCAACAACCCATTTCCACGCGAAATAATCTTGAACTCGGAAAATTAACTCTTGTTAAAGAGCAATACATTGACTATTCACCCTTCTCTCTCATGCCGAAAATACGCGAGCGTGACGATCACAACCTATTGGTCAAAACTGAACGCATGGGTCAGATTCATACCTACGAGATAGATCTAAAACACGCAAAAATTACCGAACGTACCGACCTGGGCGATTTTCGACCTGGAAGATTCCCAACCGGTCACACCCATCCTGATAGAAAACTTGTCCAGGTGATTCCCGATACACCGTCCGCGTCAGGCCTCACGGATGAAAAAAGTGGCGCAACCGCCACGCCCGATAGCTTTAACAGTGAACGTACCTCTTATATTGCCGATGCGTTTATCAAACACATCAATATCAAAGCACTCACAATGGAAGCCCAACAACAAACGACCTTTGACACTGAGGAGCCTTTTCACAAAAAGGTGCGTGAGTTCATGTTGAATCTGATCCCGTTAAGGTCGGCGATTTTCAACTTTCAAAACGGTGATTACGCTGAAGGCGTTTTGGATCTGACATTGGATGTGTTTGGTTTTATCGTCGGGGCCGGTGCGGCGGCAAAGGGCGCCAAAGCAATGATGTCCGGCGCTTCCGCACTCAGCAAGCTGCTCCACGGGGCTAAGATTGTCGGGCGCACAGCCATAGGAAGTCTTAATCCCTTCGACGGCGCAACGGACCTCGCCAAGGGGGCCTTTTACCTCGCGAAAACTGGTTCCACATCAGTACTAAAGGGTTTTAGAACACTGACTCATTCTGCCGGCAGTTATGACCTGGTATCCGCCAGTAAACGTTTCGACGCGGCCTCGGTGGGAACATTCAAGGTCAACAACGAGTTCATTGAAGCACCGGCAACCCTTCTCGATGGAAAGTGGCACGCCTTCAACCCGGCAACCGGGCAACCCTACGGCCCTGCCATAAAAGACTTCCTGCCTTCGGTACACAGCAATGATTTGGGAAGTTTTGCGACAGCAACGGACCCTGCAAAAAGAATAAGTGGCGCGGTGGTCGGCGACTGGAAGAAATCCGTTAGAACCCATCGAGAAGGGCCAGATAAAGAGGCGTTTGACCGCGGCTATATTTACGGAGACCCGCGGAAGATCAATGGCTACTCCAATAAGATGTCATTGGCTGACTTAATGAAGCTTGGCGCCAGTAAAACCCTGACATCAGAACAGGTCGGCATGTTGGTCAAAAAGTATGACGACATGGCCTATCAGTTCGGTAAAAACACATCGGCGCGATTTATAGGCAACATTGAGCCGCGCTTCGGCGACGTTACGCCTATGCCCCAAATCATTTACCTCACCCAAACAGGGCAATTGTCTGATGGTCAGTGCGCGGCTCTCGCACGTGCCATGGCAACGGCGATGGCGCAAGGCAAGGAGCAAGTGTTAATCAAGAATATGTACACCGCCGCGGCCTTTGCGTTAGATCCGGCCTCCAGGGATTTCGTCGCCAAGCTCAGTAAAATCCAAAGCAAAACGGGTGGCCAAAGTGCCTTCCACGCAGGACAGCCCACCCGTCAGGTTTCCATTCAAGACATGGTCAGGGAGCTGTCCAATTCGACGGTTTCGAAATCCTTAATGATCGACTCTCCAGGCCATGCGATGGCCGCAGGAGTAAAAGTCGATGGCGCGTATAAAACGTATTACTTTTATGATCCCAACCATGGTCTCGCCAACTTTTCAAACGCAGAGGCGATGCAAAAAGGCTTAGAAAAACTGACGCGTGACAAGAAACTTCAGCCCCCCTATAAAACCCATAGCACCGACCCAACAAAGTTGGAATTCAAGGTCTTTGATCACACGGATGACTGGCAGCAAAAAAACAGCGTTTTCAATCTGGACGTCAACAGCTTGTACAGCGCCCCCCTCACTCCGTCCGGCCCCCAAAAACTGTCTAACACTCAGTTGAGACAGAACTTGGAAATACTGCACAAAGCGCCGGGTAATCAGGGCCTGGTTTGTTACGAGGCGTCTATGCGGGTAGGGCAGGCTGAAAAAAGCCTTTCATCTGAAGTGTACGATGCTGTCATAAAGGCTACAGACCGCAGCGGCGGCACAAACTATTCGCCGCATTACCTGGACCTGATGGGAATCAAAACAGATAACCTCCAAACGGTGTTCAACAGCGCTGACATTACAGAGTCCGGGCTATTGAATTTCAAGCATACCAATGAGGGCGAAGCGTTCGCGCACACCGTCTACATCCAAAAAACCAAAGATAATCAGTTGTACCTTTTCAACACTAATAGTCCGGATCTGGATATGGCCATGATCAAAAATGGCAACCTCCCGGTAATTAGCGGCGGTATGACGGTCTATCCACTGAGCAACGACAAAGGTCTGCAGGCCTTCCTCAATGGTATTGACGGAAAACGCGGTTGGCAGTTCGCGTACACGCCAGCCAGTACGCTCAACGCCAATGTTCAAAGGTTAAAACGTTAACGATTGAATTGAGTGGCGCCCACGCGCCACTTTTTCACGCCAGCAAGCGTTGGATATGCTCGTGCAGGGTATCCAGGTCAAACGGCTTGGCCAGGATCGGCGCATTGCGCGTGATCGGGCTGTTGCATTCGAGAATTTCCTGCGGGTAACCGCTGATAAAAATGACCTTCAATTCCGGTCGTAACTGGATCGCCGGTTCTGCGATCTGCACCCCGGAAATCCCGCCCGGCAGACGGTAGTCGGTGACCATCAGGTCCAAGTGCGGCTTGGTCGCCAGAATCTCGAACGCTTGCTTGCCGTCGATCGCCTTCAGGACCCGATAACCCAGGCCTGCCAGGTATTCACCCAGCACAAACATAATGGATTCGTCGTCCTCGACGATCAGTACGACATCTTGTGCATCTTCACTCATGGGAAGCCTTCGTTCGGTCAATTGCTGCAAGTACGACCATGGGGTCACGCAGAGGTTGCGTCGAAGTGACGATTGATTTCACGCTGACGTTTCAAGGGGCAGACACACCCGAAACAGCGCGCCCTCGCCTATCTGGCTTTCGACCTCGATGGTGCCGCCATGGGCCGCAACAATCTGCTCGGAAATAAACAGCCCAAGGCCCAGACCCGCCGCCACTTGGCTGGCAGACACGCGCTCGAACTGCTGGAAAATACGCTTCTGGTTCTCTGCACTGATGCCGATACCGTGGTCGCGCACTTCGACCCGAGCTTCGCCATGCTCGCTGTATACCTGCACCTCCACCGGGCTTTTGGCCCCGTAGCGCAAGGCATTGGTCAGCAGGTTGGTGACTACCTGCTCAATGCGGAACTCATCCCAGTTCCCTTCGACGGGCCCTTGCACAACCAGTTGCATCGACGAGTCGGCGGCTGCCACTTGTGGCGCGAAGTTCTCCACCAGGTTGCTGACCAGTTGCGCGAGGTCAAACCTTGCGGGGCGGATCGACAGTTTGCCGGTGCGAATGCGCGACACATCAAGCATGTCTTCAATCAGGCGAATCAAGCTTTTGATCTGCCGCTCATCGCGGTCAACCATCGCGTGCATCTTGTCCAGGGTGAACGCGGCGGCGTTATCCCGTGCCAGGTGCATCTTGCGTAGCTGTGTCTCCAGGATCAGCCCGTTAAGGGGCGTACGCACCTCATGGGCGACAATCGACATAAAGTCATCACGCATGCGCACAGCCTGTTCCAACTCGGCCTGGGTGGCCTGCAGGCGGTTCAGCAACTGCTCCTGCTCGCGGCGGCTGCGCTCCAACGCTTCAACCTGTTGCTTCATGGCCTTGCTTTGGCGGTACAAGTCGACGAAGACATTGACCTTGCTCTTCACCGCGTGGATATCCAGCGGTTTATGCAGGAAGTCCACCGCGCCGCTCTCGTAGCCCTTGAAGGCGTAGTTGAGTTCGCGGCCGGCGGCACTGACGAACACGATCGGGATGTTCTTGGTTTTTTCGGTGCCTCGCATCAGTTCGGCCAATTCAAAACCGTTCATGCCGGGCATCTGCACGTCGAGAATCGCCATGGCGAATTCGTGTTCCAGTAACAGGGACAAGGCCTCGTCGGCGCTCAACGCTTTGAAGACCTGGCGATCCTCGCGTTTGATCAGCGCTTCGAGAGCCAGCAGGTTCTCCGGCAGATCGTCGACGATCAGCAGTTTGGCCTGGAAGGTACTTAACATGGGGAGGATTCCAGCAAAGCCAGCAACGAGCCAATTTGGCTCAGCGTGAGAATATGGTCAGGTGTATGCAAGGCCAGGGCCGCTAGCGGCATCACCGAAATACGCGCCTCGGCGGGGTCTTGCACGACGGTGATCCCCCCCGAGCGCTTGACATGGGCCAACCCTTTCGCGCCGTCCTGGTTGGCGCCGGTCAGCAGAATAGCCAGCAAGTTTTTGCCATAGACATCAGCGGCGGACGCGAACAGGTAATCGATGGCGGGCCGGGAATGATGCACGCGATCCTCCTGGCTCAGGGACAGGCTGCGGTCATGCTCCACCGACAGGTGATAGCCGGGACCGGCGAAATACAGGGAGCCCGCTGCAATAATTTCTTTGTCACGAGCTTCAAGGACCGGGATACGCAAGCGCCGCGCAAATACCTCGGCCAGCTGGCTGCGGCGCTCATCTGGCAGGTGCAGCACGGCAATGATCGGCAATCCAAAGCCCGCAGGCAGCTCGCCAAAAATATGCAGCAACGCCTCCACACCGCCGGCAGACGCGCCGACGACAATGGCTTCAATCCCGCGAATCGGGCTGGCTTGCGCGTCGTTCATGATTTCCGGTAGATCCGCTCTTGCTTGACCAAGGCTTCGAACTGCTTGCTGTAGGCAGAAAAATCCAGGGTTTCCTTACTGCCCAGCACCAGGAAGCCGCGATGGCACAGCGACTCATGAAACAACCCAAACGCCCTGTCTTGCAACTTTTTATTGAAATAAATCAGTACGTTACGGCATGAAATTAATTGAGTTTCTGAGAACACGCTATCGGTCGCCAGGCTGTGATCAGCAAAGGTCACGTTCTCGCGCAGCGTCTTGTCGAAGATCGCGTAATCGTAAGCCGCCGTGTAGTAGTCGGCAAATGAACGCTGCCCACCCGCCTGCTGATAGTTGGCGGTGTAGGCGCGCACGTTCTCCAGGGAAAAGATGCCCTGCTTGGCTTTATCGAGCGAGGCAGGATTGATGTCCGTGGCATAGATGATCGTGCGCTCCAGCAGCCCTTCTTCGCGCAGGAGGATCGCCATGGAGTACACCTCCTCCCCTGTGCTGCAGCCGGCGATCCAGATCTTGATCGACGGATAGGTTTTGAGCAGCGGTACGACTTCCTGGCGGATCGCCAGGAAGTGCGACGGGTCGCGAAACATCTCGCTCACCGGGATCGTGAGAAATTGCAGCAATTGCATGAATGCCGCTGGATCATGCAGCACCCGTTCCTGCAACGCCGAAATGGTCGCGCAGTCGAACTGGCGCAGGGCGTGAGCCACACGGCGTTTGACCGACGCGCCCGAGTAGTCGCGAAAGTCATAGCTGTACTTGAGGTATATCGCCTCAATCAGCAGGCGCAGCTCAATGTCGCTGCTCTTGTCCAAAAAAACGTGCTCCACTTAAATGCGTTCCATCTTGGGTAGCCATACGCGAATCAGTGAGAACAGACGGTCCAGATCGATCGGCTTTGCCAAGTAATCGTTGGAACCCGCCGCGAGGCAGCGCTCCTGATCGTCCTTCATGGCCTTGGCCGTCACCGCAATAATCGGCAGCTTCTTCCAACGCGGGTCCTGGCGGATCAGGGCGGTGGCTTCGTAACCGTCCATCTCCGGCATCATCACGTCCATCAGCACCAGGTCGATATCGTCGACTTCATTGAGTTTCTCGATGGCTTCACGGCCGTTACGCCCGATCACCACCACGGCACCTTTATGCTCCAGGGCGCTGGTGAGGGCGAAGATGTTGCGCACATCGTCGTCCACCAACAGGATCTTGCGCCCCTCGAAGACCTTGTCGCGGCTGCGGGCAGTCTTGAGCATCTTCTGGCGGTCATGGGACAGCTGGGATTCGACTTTGTGCAGAAAGAGTGTGACTTCGTCCAGCAGGCGCTCCGGCGAACGGGCGCCCTTGATGATGATTGAGCGCGAGTACTTGCGCAGCTCGGCCTCTTCATCACGGGTGAGGTTACGCCCGGTGTAGACAATCACTGGCGGGAACGAGCAAATGTCCTCGGTGGCCATGCGCTTGAGCAGCTCGTTGCCGAGCATGTCAGGCAGCTTGAGGTCGATGATCATGCAGTCGTAGACGTTGGTGCGCAGCAGCTCCAACGCGGCCTGGGCGTAACCGACATCGGTAATTTCGATGTCATCGTCGCCGATCAGGCGGGCAATGCTATCGCGTTGCAGGTCGTCGTCTTCCACCAGCAATACGCGCTTGACCTTTTGGGTCAGCTTGGCTTCCAGGCGCGCAAATACGTCCTTGAGCTCCTCGCGGGTGGTGGGTTTCACCGCATACCCGATGGCGCCCATGTGCATGGCAGCTTCGACGCGGTCTTCGACGGATATCACATGCACCGGGATATGTCGGGTACTGGCGTGCTCCTTGAGGCGTTGCAACACGGTCAACCCGGAATGGTCCGGCAGGCGCATGTCCAGCAGGATTGCATCGGGGATGTATTCCTCGGCCAGGCTATAACCCTCATCCGCACCGTGGGCGACCAGGCATTGGTAGCCCAGCTCGTGGGCCAGGTCGAACAGGATGCGCGCGAAGTTAGGCTCGTCTTCTACCACCAGGATGCAGCGCGTGGTGAACGGTGCCTTGTCGCGGTCGTCGGCAAAGCGCGGGATGAGTTTAGTGTCGGTCACCGGTAACGGCGACACTTTGATCGGCGTTGGTGCCGGCACTACGACGGCCTGGCGCGGCTGCTCGATCGGCGGCGCGTCTTCGGCGCGCTCCACGTAATGCTCCGGCAATACCAGCGTGAAAACGCTGCCCTTGCCCGGTTCACTGGTTACGCTGATGTAGCCACCCAGCAAGGCCGCCAGGTCCCGGGAGATCGACAGGCCCAGGCCGGTGCCGCCGTAACGCCGGTTGGTGGTGCCATCGGCCTGGCGGAAGGCTTCGAAGATGCTTTCCTGCTGGTCCGGAGCAATGCCGATCCCGGAATCGCGCACGGTAAAGGCAATGCCCCCTTCCGATGCGCTTGATACCGACAGGCTGACCTGGCCCTGTTCAGTGAACTTGACTGCGTTAGACAGCAGGTTCTTGAGGATCTGCTCCAGGCGCTGGCGGTCGGTGTACAGCATGATCGGCGCACCTGGCTGGATCTCCACCTGGAACCCCAACTTGCGGTCGGCGGCCAGCGGCTCGAACATCCCGCGCAGACCGTCCACAAGACGCGTCACGCTGGAGTTTTCCGGGCGCACTTCCAGTTTGCCGGCTTCCACCTTGGAAATATCCAGGATGTCGTTGATCAGGTTGAGCAGGTCATTACCGGCCGAATAGATCGATTCGGCGAACTTGACCTGTTCGGCACTGAGGTTGTCCTGGGGGTTTTCCGCCAGCAATTTGGCCAGAATCAACGAGCTGTTCAGCGGCGTGCGCAGTTCGTGGGACATGTTGGCGAGGAATTCGGACTTGTACTTGCTGGACCGCTGCAACTCTTCGGCGCGGTCTTCCAGTTCTACCTGAGCCTGATTGAGCTGGATGTTCTTACGGTCCATGGCGTCGCGTTGTTCGGCCAGGGTCTGGGCCTGCTCGGCCAATTGTTCGTTAGTCTGCTCCAGCTCTGCTTGTTGGGTCTCCAGGTGGGCCTGGGATTCCTTGAGGATGCGTGACTGCTCTTCCAACTCTTCGTTGGCGGTCTTGAGCTCTTCCTGCTGCACTTGCAGCTCTTCGTTGAGCTGCTGGGTTTCGGCCAGCACTTCCTGCAAACGCTGACGATAACGCGCGGCTTCGATGGAGGTGCCGATGTTGCCGCCGATGAGTTCCAGCAACTCAACGTCACGGTCCTCCAGCGGGCGCAGGAAGCCGAGTTCGACTACCCCGTTGACGCGGTCATCATCGCTGGTCGGCATCACCAGCACGCTGCGGGTGGCGCCTTCGCCGAGGCCGGAACTGACTTTAAAGTAGTCCACCGGCACATCGTCCAGGCGAATCAGGCGATCCAGCTGGGCAGCCTGCCCAACGATGCCTTCGTCACTGTAGATCGATTGTTCCAGTTGCTCCTGGTCACGGGAGAAGCCATAAGTGGCGACCCGCTTGAGGCCGCCGTGCTCTTCGCGTACATAAAGCGCCGCAACCGCCGAGCCCATGTATTGAGCGAAAAATTGCAGGATATTGCGCCCCAGCATGTTCAGGGTCAGTTGGCCCAGCACTTGTTCGGCCAGCTCGGTTTGCCCGTTGCGCAACCAAGCCTGCTGTTCGAGGCGCCGTGCAATCTTCTGCTGAGACGCGAGGGTTGCGGCGTAACTTTGTGATAGAGCAAGTAAATTCTTCCGGCCGATATACGCCAGAAAGCCACTCAAACCGAGTACGAATACCAGGTACAAGGTGACACTGATCACCGTGGTGCGCGTCACGTCCTCATTGCGAGTGAGGCGAAGCTGTTGCTCCATCGCCACCGCATCGTCGTACTCCTTGCGAATCTCATCGGTGAGGCGCTTGCCGCGGCCAGCCTTGACCGCGCCGCGGTAATCACCGCTTTGGCGCTGCATATCTATCATCGACTGGGCGTATTTATTCCACTCGTCCTGCATGGCCTCAAGGCGTTTGAGGCGGTCGACCTGCTGCGGGTTATCGGCCACCAGTTCCTGCAAATTGCGCAGGTCGGCAATGATGCGCGGCTTAGCCACTTCGTATGGGTCGAGGAAATGCTCGTCGCCGGTAATCAGGAAACCACGCATGCCGGTTTCCAAGTCCACGGTGAGCTTGGACGACTCGTTAAGGTTATTAATTACCCGATCGGTGTGCTCAACCCACTTGATCACCGTTAGCAAATAGGTAATCAGGCAGACGAAAAACACGGCGCTCAGCACACCCACACCCAGGGGCAATGCCACGTTCCGGCTCAGGAGGTTACGAAAGCTCTTTTCATCGACGGACGACGCAGGAGTCATGGGCATGCCTTGGCCAAATACGGAAAAACCGGGAGTTTGCCCCAAACTGGCGGGCAAGACCATTTTTCTAAAGCTGTTTTGTACAGATTCCTACAGCGGAACAAGCTATTCTCCCTAGCCTTTTGTATTGCATTGTTTTTACCGCTTGCGGGAACTTGTCTACAGGCCGCGCTTACTCAAGGAAGAGGCCTGTCAGAACGGCAGCCGGTAAACCTCGCCTTTTTTGGGAATTCCATATTATGTCCACAGTCATCTCCACCATCCTTGTCGTTGAAGACGACGCCATCGTGCGCATGCTGATCGTCGATGTGCTTGAGGAGTTGGAGTTCAAGGTGCTTGAAGCAGGCGACGCTGAAAAGGCCTTGGAACAGGTTAAAGATACTGACCAGGTGATTGACCTGATGATGACCGACGTTGGCTTGCCCGATATGGACGGCAAGCAACTGGCAACCAAAGTGCGTGAGCTGCGCCCCTCCCTGCCCATCCTGTTCGCCAGCGGCTATGCCGAAAACATCGATGTGCCTGACGGCATGCAGGTGATTGCCAAGCCGTTTTCCATCGATCAACTGCGTGACAAAGTCAAAGCGATGCTGCCCCACGTTTGACACTCGTCGCCGCCCTGCCCCGTTACTCATTCAATAGGACGCTAGCGCGATCGTGCCCCTCAACGCACGCGCCAAAAGACTTCGAGCGCAACTGGGTGCAAACTTCGTCCGGCAAACACGGGTTCAGCTTTTTACGGCTGTATGCGCCGACCGAGGCCAACGTCGATAAAAGCTGAAAACTGGAAGACATCACCCCTGCTCATTAAGAGACGCAACAACATGATCAAACAACCGACGCGCCTGCTGTTGGCGAGCCTCTCGATACTCATGAGTACCGGCGCCTTGGCCGATTTCACCGCGACCCCGAGCGAAGCGCGGGCTATCGCCAAGGAAGCGTATCTGTATGGCTACCCGGTCGTGCAGATGTACAAGACGCTTTACACCCAGGCAGTTGATAAAGGCGGTGCCAACTTCAAGGCGCCGTTCAACCGGATAGGCAACACCGCCCAGGTGTTTACGCCCAAAGACACGGCGTCCTTGACCCCGAGCCCCGACACGGCCTACTCGTTTGTATGGATGGACCTGCGCAGCGAACCGCTGGTGCTGACGTTGCCGAAGATCGAAGACAACCGTTACTACTCGGTGCAGTTGATCGATCTTTACACACAGAACTTCGCCTACCTGGGCACCCGCAGCACCGGCAACAACGGCGGCCACTACATGATCGCCGGCCCGGACTGGAAAGGTCAGCAGCCGGTGGACGTTGACCGCGTGGTGTACAGCGAAAGCAACATCGCCTACGCCCTGTACCGCACGCAGCTGTTCGATGAAAAAGACCTGAACAAGGTCAAGCAGATCCAGAACGGCTACAAAGTCCAGTCCCTGAGCAGCTATGTGAAACAAGCCGCGCCGGCCAAGGCGCCGAAGGTCGAATGGCCCAAGCCTACGGCGACCATGGTCGAAGGCCCGCAGTTGTTCCGCTACCTGAACTTCATGCTCTCCTTCGCCGCCCCTCAGGACAGTGAAAAAGAGCTGCTCGCGCGTTTTGCCAGGATCGGCATCGCCCCCGGCGCACCCTTCACGCTCAACCAATTGACCGCCGAGCAGCGCAAAGCCCTGGAAGATGGCATCAGCGATGCCCGCGCTGAATTTGCAGCGTTCAAAAAAGACAGGATCGACACGCATCAAGTGCCCAGCGGTGATTTGTTCGGCAGTCGCGACCATCTGCAAAACAACTACCTGTACCGCTACGCCGGTGCGGACCTGGGGATCTTCGGCAACTCCAGTGACGAGGCCGCTTACCTCGAGTACGTCGTCGACAGCGAAGGCAAGCCTGCCAACGGTGCGCGCCACAGTTACACCGTGCATTTCGCCAAGGACCAACTGCCGCCGGCCGATGCGTTCTGGTCCCTGACCCTGTACGACGCAAAGACCAAGTTGCTGGTGCCCAACCACAAGAAACGCTACCTGATCAACTCGCACATGTTGCCTGATCTCAAGCGCGACGCCGATGGCGGCGTGACCCTGGCGCTACAGCACCATGAGCCACCGAAAGCCGAACAGAGCAACTGGTTGCCGGCTCCACCCGGCCCATTCTTCGCTGTACTGCGCATTTACCTGCCCAAGCCTGAGGTAGGTTCCGGTCAATGGAAGCTACCGCCACTGACGCCGCTTAAGTGACACCTCGCGCCCGGTCGCAACAGCGCTGGACCGGGCGCGCCCTGCCCCATACCGTTGGAATATCACGCCGTAAAACAGGCATGGCGCCTGCGATTGTCTAGGGAGCTGTACCGCACATGACTTGCTGGAATGTCCTCGGCCTGACGCCGGATGCCGATAGCCGTACGATCAAGCGCCAATACGCCGCCTTGCTAAAACAGACCCGCCCGGACGATGACCCGCAAGGCTTTCAGCGCCTGCGCGAAGCCTATGAGGCTGCACTGGCGTGGAACCCGGACGAGCAGGTCGCTGATGACGTGCTGGTCGAGACGCCCGACCACACCCTCGCTCAGCATTACGAAGCGGCCATGGCCGATGGCACCGCGCTGTTGCTGGAAGTCCACCTGTTACAGCGCTGCATCGAAGGCGATCTGAATGCCGAAGACACCCGGTGGGCCTTCGAAACCTTCAACTGGCTGACTGCCTGGCAACGCCTGGAACTGCCCAGCGCGTTAATCAGCACCCTGGAGTTCCAGCAACGGACCCAACTGCAGAACCCCTTGCACCAAGCCCTTGGCCAGCAAGACGACGCTGCGTTCCTGGCGGCCTACGCCGCTACACCCAACGCGCATGCCTGGGTGAACAATCATCCCCATGCCGAGTGGTTCAATGAATGGTTGGCCAGACTGCTTGCCAACCATCATTACTGGTCGAGCACTGTATTCGAAGCGGTTTGCGCCGGACAAAACTGGCACGGTGGCGCAGATCATGGGTGCCCCGCTGGAGACTGGGCGCAGATGTTGAAGCGCCAAGAAGGTCCTGCTTTTATGGCGCACCAACGTGCATTGGCCGCACAACCGCCCGACAGCCCGCAACAGCGTGCCGCGCGCTTGCTACTGGCACCCATGAGCCTTGGCCAGCGCCGTGCCTTTGCCCAGCGCTTCGACGAAGACGACTGGAAGGCCTGCAAGACGTTGAGTGCCGATATTTATGCCGACCACGTCAGCGTTGCCGAAGGCATGCCCGGTGGCACGGTGTATTTCTGGCAGGGCTGGGAGGCCTCCATGGACAGCTGGCCGTGGATCGTTGCGCTGGTGCTCAGTTGCCTGGTGGGTGTGCTGGTAAAGGCCGAAGCCTTGGCCGGCAAAGTAATACCGACCCTGGGCCAGGGCATTCTGTGGTCGATCGGCGCCGTGGTGTGTGCGGGCATAGCCTGGCAGGCCTGGCGACCGCTGGCCCACCATTACCGCGTGCTGGATGAACAGCTCAGCCAACGCTTGCCCCGCTGGCTCAGCCCGACCCACTTGCCGTTGCTGCCGATACGTGACCTGGTACCGGGTCTCATTCTGGCCGCAGCGTTGGGTTATGTGTTCAGCCCGTTCGCCAGTTTGACCCTGGCGGTCGCACTGGCGCTGGTGGGTTTGATCAAGCGGCCATTCATGAATCACCACACCCCGTGGACCGCCCGGCATCCACGCTGGGCCGTCCTGGGCGGCGCGCTTTGTCTTGTTGGCGCGGTCGCGCTCTATGCCGGGCTGAAGATGCTCGACAACCAGCACCTGGTTACCCGCAACCAAGGTCTGCAGCAGTGGACCGAACGCCTGTGCAGCCGCATGCCACGTAGCGTGGTTGAGTGCCAGGCGCCCGCCACCCAAGTGCAGTGGTACGGCCAGGAGGGCAAGCCATGAATCCAAAATGGTTGTTACCCATAAGCATCGCCTTGGGCCTTGGCCTGCTCGGGGTGGCCAGCGCCACCAGACCGTTGCAAAAAGTGCAACTGTGGCTGGACCAGCGCGACAGTCCCTACACTGCCAGAGCCAGTGCCCTGGCACCGATCATTGATTGCGTGAACCGCGTCGACCGGGATACGCGCCTCGCGTATTACCCCATTCCCGAAGTGGAGCCCGACAAGCCCACCCTCGATACCTATGGCGACCGCAATGAGCCCGAGCCGTACCTTATCCAGCGGTCGGTATGTTCGCAGCAGTACACGGTGAAACTGGAACGCCAGGCGCCCGACAGCAACTTGCTCGCCGCCGCCGGTGCCTACGCGCAAGCGTTGTACAACGTCACGGCACTGGCCGATGGGGTTACTCGCGTGCAGGCGCGCAGCCTGGCGCCGACAACGCAGGAAATAGCGTCAGAGGCCGCTGGCAAGCAATTGCTGCTGGCCTACGATCAGGTCGTCGAAAAATACCTGGCAGCGTCCACTTCTCTGCGCCAACAGTTGGCGGATGAAGACCTGAGTGTGCGTCCCGCGCAACTGGCGTTGCTGGAAGCGCGCTTTGGCCGAGACATGCAGTGGCACTTGCTCAACTACATGATCGCGGCGCGCCAGGCGGTGAACCAGATCGAGCAAGGCGTGCGCGACGCCAACCTTGCCCCGCAGCGCGTGGCTGACTTGACCGAGGGGGTACGCAAGGCCGCCGAGGACAGCAGAGTCTTTCTCAATGCCATGCCCAGCAGAAGGCTGGACGATGAGGCGATTTACCTCTGGTACAACATCAAGGCGCCTGCCGATGAATACCTCAAGGCCTTGAACACCCTGCATCAGGACTGGCAGGGCCACGCCGCGCCGCAGCAGTTGAGTGACGACTATTACCGCGTCACCCGCCGCTACGACGCCCTGCTCAGCTATTACAACCGCCTGGCCAGGAATGCGTTCTAGTGGTTTCTGAGCTTTACATAGGACTGATGCAGGTCCGACGCCCAGCCATCGATCACGCTTTTGACGTCATCGGCCTTCATTACCTGGGCAGCATTGTCCAACGGCTTGCCGGTGCCTTTGCGCACCACCTGGGCGATCACCTTGCCAGTGGCCCCGTCGAGGAACTGCGCTTCGGTCCCCAAAGTGGTTTCCTGGTCACGGATGCCGGTACCGGTACTCACCGCCGCTGCCACCAGGGCCACCGGGACGAATTCATAGGGTTTCAGGCCCTCGGTCTTGCTGCTGACGGCGGTGATTGCCGCGCGCACCACGATCACGCCAGGGCCGGGCGCGCTGGCCAGGGGCAGTGACTTGGCCAGCTCACGCTTGAGCGCTTGGTTGTAGTAGGCGTTGATACCGTTGAGGGTGCTCTCGGGGATTTTCGCGGTGGCGTGGGGTTTGGGGTAGAACTGAGTCGGTTCGATGTACGCCGCGTTGTAGCGGCTCAGGTCCAGCTTGGGATCGACCCAGCGCATCACCACGGCGCCCGACGGCGACTGGGCTTGTTTGAGTTGGCTGTAGTCGGACAGAAAGCCCGAATACTCATCCGGTTGCGTGACCTTGCTGGCGCAACCGGTCATTCCCAGCGTGGCGATACACAGCGCGCCGATCATTAGCCTTAGTTTCATCATCGAACTCCTTGGCGGTCATCATCGAAACAGTGAGCTGTAGGTATAGCCAATCCTGGGGAATACGCCCTATTTAGCCTCGGGCATTTGCCAGGCCTGCGACTGGCCTTAAAGCTGAAGGCTCAAGCGCGATCGCGCGGGATCAGGCTTTGTAATTGCGAAGCCAGGAAGTTGGCGTCGAAGCCGAAGGTGTCGGGGTCTTTCAGGCCATTGGTTTTCTTCCACAGCCAGTCGTTCTTGTCGGCCGCCAGCACCAGCGAGACGCTGCCATGGCGGGCTGCGGTCAAGCCCATCACCGCGACGGAAATCGAACCGCCCGCCCCCATCACATCCGGCACGAACTCCACGGTTTTGCCGGTGATCTGCACAATGAGCTTCTCAGTCTTGAAGGTGGACGTCTCCACCGGCACGCTCGGGCCGCTGGCCACATAGGCTTCACGATTGACTTCCAGCAGCCCGACGGTTTTGACCGGTTCCAGCCACAGCTCAATCTGCCCGAACAACTCGCCGAGCTTTTGCGCCCAGCGGGCTGACTGTACGTCGAATTGCTGTTTTTTGTGGGCTTCGCTGTCGGCGTAATGACGAAGCATCTCGCCCAGTTGTTGTACATCGTCCATTGCGGATTTCCTTGGGTGAGCCAGGTTGCGAAGACTGATCATGGCAGATGCGGCGGTTCGCCGTACGCCTTAAAACTGCACCGGTCATTTGGCTGGCAACTGCGTATGACTATTGGTTGGCCAGTGGGTAAGGTGAAGTCACATCCCTTGTCAGGAACATCACATGCGCACCATCGGCCTTATCGGCGGCATGAGCTGGGAGTCCAGCGCCGAGTATTACCGCATCATCAACCAGCGCGTGCGCGACCAGCTGGGCCCGCTGCGCTCGGCGCAACTGTTGATGTACAGCGTGGATTTCGGCCCAGTGGAACAGGCCCAGCATGCGGGGCGTTGGGATGACACCGCGCAGATCCTCGAAGATGCTGCACGCCGCCTGCAGGCTGGCGGCGCCGAGTGTGTGGTGCTGTGTACCAACACCATGCATAAAGTGGCGCCGCGTATTGAGGCGGCCGTGTCGATTCCGTTCCTGCACATCGCCGATGCAGCCGGTTTGGCCGCAGTGGAGGCCGGCACGCTGACGGTCGGTTTGTTGGGCACCGCATTCACCATGGAGCAGGACTTTCTCACGTCCCGCCTGGCCGATCACGGCCTGACGGTGTTGGTGCCGGACACGGATGAACGTAAGGACGTGCACCGCATCATCTACGAAGAGTTGTGTGTGGGCGTGATCAGCGACACTTCACGCCAGATCTATCAACGGGTTATCAAATCCCTGGCCGCCCGTGGCGCCCAGGCAATCATTCTTGGTTGCACGGAAATAGGCCTGTTGATCAAGCCCGAACACAGCGACCTGCCGCTGCTGGACACCACCGAGCTGCATGCGCAGGCTGCGGTGGCGTTTGCTCTGGGTTAACCCCGCTGGCGCAGACGGGCCATGCTGACGGTGTCGACAAACACACCGTCACGCAGGGCGTAATCGCGCAGCAGACCTTCCACCTCGAAACCGAATTTACGGTACAGGTGTTGCGCGGCTTCGTTGTCGGCGTACACCGTTAACTCCACGCGGTGAAGATTCATCCAGTTGTCAGCCACGTCCAGCGCAGCTTTCAACAGACGCGATCCCACCCCCTTACCCTGCCAGGCCGGCGCAACGCCCATGCCGAACGAACCCACATGGGCCTGGCGCACGCGCAGGTACTGTTCCAAGCCCAGTTGGCCGATCACCTCGCCGCCGTGCACCGCCACCAGTTGCAGCCGACGCTCGTTGTCCATCACCAGCTTGTTGCGCCAGGCCTCCACCGATTGGTAAGGCATTTGCAGCACCTGTCGACACACCGCCGGTTCGTTATAGAGCGCTGCGACGCCCTCAAGATGGGCCTCGGTAAAGCGCTGGATCACGATATGGGGTTCAGGTGTGTGCATGGCGTTTCATCCTTTGAAAGACACGTGGCCAGCCAGTGTAGAGGCCCTGCCCGCCCGATGGCTAGGGCGCTGGCGCCGTCGACCACAACGCAGGCCAATCACCGTAACCCACCCCAGTGCAGCGCGGCATGGACAGCAATTCACTGAGCTGGAAACCCTTGCCGTCGAACACCCAGACGGCGCCCGCGCCACAATCGCCAATTCCCCGGAGCTTGTAGAAATAACTCAAGGTGCCACTAGCTGCGTCATATCCCACAGAGCCTTGCAGTGGTTCGATCCCTAATGGCAAGGGCTCAAGCTGCATCGGGGTTTCGGCATACGGCGCCTGGCGCTGGCGGCTGACCACATCGTATTCACAGTTGTAGGCCGCGCAGTCATAACGCACCACGGTCATCGCCTGCTGCGCGGTGAGGGCACCAGCGTTCGCCTCGGGTGCGCTGCCGGTGCCGTTGTCCTCGGGCGTGACGGTGTGCAACGCGGCCGCTATAAGACCGGCCTGCTCCTGCGCAGTCAACATCGGTGCTCCTGGGAATTTACGCAGCACCGGTGTGGGCAAACGTGCAGGCACGGCGCTGGCCGCGCCCTTACCTGGGCGGGCCAAGGCCGTGACGTTATCCACCCGCCCCTGCACCGCATCCATCAACAGCAGTGAAGCGCTCAGCCCACTCAGCGACACATGCGCCTGTTCATCCCCCGGCAATTGCAGGCGCTGGCCATTACGCAAACGCTGCAACCAACGCCGCGCCACTGCCTCCTCGATCACGCCATAGGACTGCACCTCGGGATCACCGCCCTGATCGTCCAGTTCAACGTGCAGACCCTGCGTCAACTCCAGCCCCAGCGGCTGGCCGTCCAACAGCAGGGTCGACAGGTCGAGCGCGTCACCGCGGTGGTCGAAGCGCAAACGCAGGTAACCTTCAGGCCCGGCCTGATGCCAGATATGCAAAGTCAGCGAGCTGTAGTCCTCCTCGTCGACGCCACTGGGTGCGCTGAGGGCATGGCAATTACGCAGGTTGTCGCAACCCGTGACCCAATTCTTGATTTCCCGGAGCAAGGGAACGGTTTCAGTGTTGGTTTGAGCGAAGGTGGCAGTGCTGGTCAACAGCAAGGCCAGGAGTGCGGGGCGCAGCATGGGGACTCTCCGTGTCGAAAAAAGGCGCGGATTGTCCCATGTTCGGGAGGTGGCGTCAGTGCTTAGCCGCCACCCGCCACACCCGCGCAATGTCCGCCGCCCGCTCACGCAATAAGCGCGGGGCCTCACTGCACGCCTGTTCCAGGCTCATCGGCCCGTTCGGCAAGGCGAAGGCGGCGTCGACGCCGTGGGCGTACATTTGCTCGTAGCCGTCGCCCAGGGTGCCTGCGATGACGATCACGGGCACGCCGTGCTGCTGGGCGATACGAGCGACGCCAAAAGGGGTTTTGCCGCGCAGGGTCTGGGCGTCGAAGCGGCCCTCGCCGGTGATGACCAGGTCAGCGTCGCGTACGACGGCGTCCAGGCCAACCAATTCGGCGACGACTTCCACGCCGGCTCGAAACTGTGCACCGAGAAAGGCCTTGGCGGCGAAGCCCAGGCCGCCGGCGGCGCCGCTGCCGGGTTCGTCGCGCACGTCCTTGGGCAAGACCTTGGCGCAGTGATCGGCGAAGTGGCTGAGGGCCGCGTCCAGCTGTTGGACGTGTGCGGGACTGGCACCTTTCTGCGGGCCAAAAATGGCGGAGGCACCGTGGGGGCCACACAGGGGATTGTTGACGTCGGCCGCGATTTCAAAGCGCACCTCAGACAGGCGCGGATCAAGCCGCTCAAGGCTGATATGGGCCAGGCCAGCTAAGGCCAAACCGCCCGGCGCCAGCACTTGGGAGTGGGCATCAAACAAGTGCACGCCAAGCGCCTGCATCGCCCCCGCGCCTCCATCGTTGGTGGCACTGCCACCAATTGCCAGGATGATGCGCTGTGCGCCGGCATCCAGGGCGGCGCGGATCAGCTCGCCGGTACCGTAAGTGCTGCTGATACACGCATCTCGCTGTCCTGGTGGGACCAATTGCAAGCCGCTGGCCTCGGCCATTTCGATGATCGCCGTGTGGCTGTCGGCCAACCAGCCCCAGCGCGCGTCAACCGTCGCGCCCAACGGTCCGCGAACCGCCTGGCGGCGCAGCTCGCCGTTGCAGGCTGCGAGTACCGAGTCCACCGTTCCTTCACCGCCGTCCGCCATCGGGCACTGGATCAACTGCGCGTCCGGCCAGACCTCAGCCAAGCCTTGGGCAATGGCCTGGGCAACGCCTTCGGCACTCAGGCTGTCCTTGAACGAGTCGGGGGCGATGATGATTTTCATGGGCTTTCTCCGGTTTTTATGACGCCCATGCTGCCAGTTGGCACCGGGAATGACGCCGGTCCGATGCACAAGTGCGGGTGAGGTTTGTTGTTCATTCCGACAAAGCCTGGGGCAACAGCTGGACGCCCAGGTACAGGGCGAGCATGCCGTCCAAGGTCAGCGGGTCGACACCACTGAGTTCAGCGATGCGCTCCATGCGGTAACGCAGACTGTTGCGGTGGATACCCAGCGCGTCGGCGCAGGCCTGGCTTTGGCCATCGTGCTCGCACCAACTGCGCAGCGTGGCCAGCAATTGGCCGTTGTTGTCCTTGACGAGCACTTTGCGCAGGGGGTTGAGCAGTTCATCGAGGGCGTCGTCGTTGCGATGGCGCCAGAGCATCACCGGCAGGCGATAACGGTTGAGGGTCAGCAGCCGTGAGTGCGGCAGTACATCGCGACCGTAGGCCAGTAAGTCACCCACGCGCCGATAGCAACGGCGCAGCCCGGCCAGTCCTTCCGCTTGCCCGCCGACGGCTACGCGCAGCACATTCCAACCTTGGCCTTCGAGCTTTTCCAGCAGGCGCGGATTATCCACTTGCACCGCCGCGGGCCGGCACCATAACAACGAAAACTGCGCCGAGCTGACGCACCAACTGTCCGGATAGCGCGACGTCAGCCACGCGCTCAATGCCTCCGCCGACTGGCCCGGCCCCAGTTCGAAAAGGTACGGCGTGCGCGCCAGCTGCGGCTTGAGTCCCAGTTGCTGAGCTTCGTCGACCAGGCGCGGCGAATCACCAGTTTCGGCGAGGAGCAACGCCAATAGATCGTCGCAACGTTGGCGTCGCCATTGCTGCTCGGCTTGCTGATGGCGATGGCTGACCAACATTTCTGCGGTCATACGCACCAGTTCAGCGTAGGTGCGCAGCAGTTCAGGTTCGCCGGTGATGCCCAGCACGCCGATCAGACGCTGATCGTGCATCAGCGGCAGGTTGATACCCGGCTGTACGCCCTTGAGGTGTTTGGCGGTCTGGCCGTCGATTTCCACCACGCGACCATTGGCCAGCACCAGTTGCGCACCTTCATGGCGGGTGTTGATGCGCTCGGACTCACCACTGCCGAGAATCAGGCCCTGGCTGTCCATGACATTGACGTTGTAGGGCAAAATCGCCATGGTCCGATCGACGATGTCCTGTGCCAAGTCATGATCCAACTCGAACATGAGTCTAAATTCCTAAAAAAGCATGGTTGTTCATCGGCACAGCGCAAAGTTTCCATCACTGTGCGCGAGCACAAAGACAGCACCCCGCCCCGTGGCCGAGACTCGTTGAGCGATCAACGTTACCCTCGCATCGCGAAAAATCATAATAAAGAGAGAACGCCATGTCACAGAGCGCCGCTGCCACACTGGCCACCGATGACGATAAAAACGCCATCTACAAGCGCATTACCCTGCGCCTGATCCCCTTCATTTTCATCTGCTATCTGTTCAACTACCTTGACCGGGTCAACGTTGGCTTTGCCAAGTTGCAGATGCTTGATGCGCTGAAATTCAGTGAAACCGTGTACGGCCTGGGGGCCGGGATTTTCTTCATTGGCTACGTGCTGTGCGGCGTACCGAGCAACCTGGCGCTGACCAAGTTCGGTCCACGGCGCTGGATCGCGTTGATGATGATCGTGTGGGGCACCTTGTCCACGTGCCTGCTGTTCGTCACCACGCCGACGCATTTCTACACCTTGCGCCTGTTCACGGGCGCCGCCGAAGCCGGCTTCTTCCCTGGTGTGGTGCTGTACCTGTCGCAGTGGTTCCCAACGTTCCGACGTGGACGGATCATGGCGCTGTTCATGTCGGCGATTCCGGTGTCCGGCTTACTCGGCAGCCCGTTCTCCGGCTGGATCCTCAACCACTTTGCCGCCGGCCAAGGCGGTTTGGCGGGTTGGCAGTGGATGTTTCTGCTGCAAGGCATCCCCACCGTAATCCTCGGCGCCCTCGCCTACTTCCTGCTCAGTGACACGTTTGCCCACGCCAAGTGGCTCAAACCCCACGAGCGTGCGGTACTGGAAGCCGACCAGGCGACGGACCTGGCCAACAAGCCGAAAACCACTACGGATTCCCTCGCCGAAGTGTTCAAGAACCCAGCGATCTGGGCATTCGGCCTGATCTACTTTTGCATCCAGAGTGGTGTGTACGCGATCAACTTCTGGCTGCCGTCGATCATCAAGAACCTGGGGTTCAGCGATAACTTGGTGATCGGCTGGCTCAGTGCGATCCCGTATTTGCTGGCGGCGGTCTTTATGCTGCTGGTGGGCCGCTCCGCAGACTTGCGCAAAGAGCGTCGCTGGCACTTAGTGGTGCCCATGTTGATGGGCGCGATTGGTCTGGTGATTGCGGTGAACTTCGCCACGACCCCAGCGATTGCGATTCTGGGCCTGACGATCGCCACCATGGGTGCCCTCACCGGTCTGCCGATGTTCTGGCCAGTGCCGACTGCGATGCTCAGCGCGGGCGCGGCGGCGGGTGGTTTGGCGTTGATCAACTCCATGGGCCAGATGGCGGGCTTTCTCAGCCCGTACATCGTGGGCTTTGTGAAGGATGCGACGGGGTCCACCGATATTGCGTTGTACCTACTGGCGGCGGTGATTGTGGCCGGTAGTGTGTTGGCATTGCGGATGACGCGCACCCTCAAGGCTTGACGGCGTCCATGTGGGAGGGGGCAAACCCCTCCCACATCTCGTCCGCGTTTACAGCAGCCCGCCGCCGTCGATATCAATGACAGCACCGGTCATATAGCCATTTTCCATGGCCAGCACATACCCCGCCGCCACTTCCTCTGCCTGCCCCACGCGCCCCACCGGCAACGCGCCACCAGCCTTGGCAAACATCGCCAGGCGCTGGTCCTCGGCCAACCCTGCATACGCCGGGGTATCAATCACACCGGGACTCACCACGTTGACGCGTCGCGGCGCCAACTCCTTTGCCAACTGCTTGCCCAGGGCTTCAGTGGCCGCGTTGATACCAACTTTGATGAACTGGCCCGGCGCCAACTTACGGCCCAGTTGCCCGGAGGTCAGACTGATACTCCCGCGCTCATCCAGGAAAGGCAGCGCCTGCTGGATCGCCCGCAACGCGCCCCAGAGTTTCACGTTGAAGTTGTCCTGGGCCTCGTCCAGATCGGTTTCGATCAAGGTCTTGGCGCGCACCGAGGGGCCGGAGGTGTACACCAGATGGTCAAAACGCCCAACGGTTTCGAACAGACGTTGCAGGGAGTCGGGGTCGGTGACATCCACTGGCTCGCTGCGTAGGCCGTTGTCGCGGCCCGACGATAGGCGCCGCCCCGCCAACACCACCTGAGCACCCCGTGCAGCGGCGGCCTTGGCCACCGCCGCGCCAATGCCACTGCTGCCGCCGATCACGACGACCGTTTTACCGTTGAGGGAAGATGTCATGGGGAGATGTCCTGGGTCAGAAAGTGAGCGTTCATCTTCCCAGCTTGGCAATCGACGAAAAATCCCGGTAAAACGACAAGATCTTTAAAGGATTTTTACAAATGAGCTCAATCCTAGACCTTGAAGTTTTTGTGCGCACCGCCGACACGGGCAGTTTGTCCGCCGCCGCGCGCGGCCTGGGGTTGACGCCTGCTGCGGCCAGCATCGCCCTCAAGCGTCTGGAAACACGGCTGGGCATTCGCCTGCTCGCGCGCTCTACCCGCAGCATGCGCCTGACCGAGGAAGGCAAGCGCTACCTGGACAGCGTGCGCGAAGCCCTGGCCGCATTGGCCGAAGGTGAACAAGCCCTCAAGCAGCACAGCCAGGGGTTGACCGGATTGCTGCAATTGGCCGCGCCGTCGGATTTTGGACGCAATGTCGTCTTGGGCTGGCTGGACGAATTCAAGGCGGAACACCCGAATATCCGTCTGCAATTGCTGCTCAACGACAGCAATGCTGACCTTTTCCGCGACACCGTCGATATCGCCCTGCGCTTCGGCGTACCCCGTGACTCCAGTCTGGTGGCACTGCCTGTCGTGCCCGGTCACCAGCGCATTGCATGTGCCAGCCCCGAGTACCTCGCGCGTCACGGCACACCCACGACGCCCGCGCAGTTGGCGCAACACAACACACTGCGGTACATGCGCCAGGGGCGCGCCAACAGTACGTGGTTCTTTCGCCAGGGCAGCGAGCTGCAGGAAGTCAACGTGACAGGCGATTACCTGAGCGACGACGGTGAAATTGTGCGGCGCTGGGCTTTGGCCGGTCACGGCATCGCCTATAAAGCCAACCTGGATATCGCCCGGGATCTGAAGGCCGGCCGCCTGGTGCACTTGTTGCCGGATTGGCAAGGCGAACCGACGCCATTCAACCTGATGTGCCCGCACCGCCTGCAAGTGTCGGAGCGGGTAAAAGTGCTGCATCGGTTTCTCCAAGTGCGCTGCCATGCGTTGCTGAGCGAATGAAGAAACACGCTCAGGGCTTGTTCCAGAGCCTCTGAGTCTGGTATTGCATGGATGACGTCTCACAGCCGCAAGGAGCTTTGCATGATTTACCGCACATTGGGCCAGTCCGGTTTGAAGGTCAGCGCCTTGACGCTGGGCACCATGATGTTTGGCGAGCAGACCAATACCGAGGACTCGCTGCGCATCATCGATAAGGCCTGGGATCAGGGCATCAATTTTATCGACACGGCCGACGTATACACCGGCGGACGCTCCGAGGAACTCGTCGGCGAAGCCATTGCCCGACACCGCCAGGATTGGGTGGTGGCGAGCAAAGTCGGTTTCGGTCCACCGGACGGTTTGCCCAACCGCAGTGGCTTGAGTCGCAAACGGATTTTCAATGCGCTCGACGCCAGCCTGACCCGACTCGACACCGATTACCTCGACATCTACTACCTGCACCGCGAAGACCACGCTACCCCTCTGGAGGTCACGATTTCTGCGATTGGCGACTTGATCCGCCAGGGCAAGATCCGCTACTGGGGCTTATCCAACTACCGCGGTTGGCGCATTGCCGAGGTGATCCGCGTGGCCGAGCGTTTGGGCGTGGACAGGCCGGTGATCAGCCAGCCGCTGTACAACATCGTCAACCGTCAGGCTGAAGCGGAGCAGATTACCGCCGCTGCCGCCTATGGCCTGGGCGTGGTGCCTTACAGCCCGCTGGCCCGAGGCGTGCTCAGCGGTAAATACGCGCCGGATGTCACGCCAGAACCGGGCAGCCGCGCCGCACGCCAGGATAAACGGATCCTGGAAACCGAATGGCGCGTGGAGTCGCTGCGCATTGCCCAGCAAATTCAGCAATATACCCAGGGACGTGGTGTGGGGATCGTCGAGTTTGCCATCGCCTGGGTATTGAACAACTCAGCGGTGAGTTCGGCGATTGTCGGACCGCGTACCGAGGCCCAGTGGGATGCTTACACCGGCGCGCTGGACGTGAAGATCACGGCTGAGGATGAAGCGTTTATCGATTCATTGGTGACATCGGGGCACTCGTCCACCCCAGGGTTCAATGATGTTAGCCACTATGTCTCGGGGCGCGTCGCTCGCTCGTAGTCGAGTGCTGTTGGGGCGAGCGGCAGCGGGTGTTGACCGAAAGAGGTTGCGGGGCTGCATCGCAGCCCAACACGGGCAAGCCCGCTCGCCACCGGGATAGGAGAAATTTTATGGCGTGAGAAAATTTCCCACCAATCGCCCCAAAACAGAGCAGCCGTTTCACGCCGCAAGCACCATAATGCCCGCCTCTCTTGTACAAATCGGTTTTCGCGAGGACAGCGTGTCTAAAGGTGTTGTGTTATCGGTCTCGGCCTCGGTGTTGTTTGCCGTGATGTATTACTTCACATCGTTGCTCACGCCGTTGAGTGGTCTGGAGATTTTCGGCTGGCGCATGCTGCTGACTGTGCCGTGCATGACGGTGTTCATGATCGTCAGCGGCGAATGGCGGCGTGTTTGGGAATTGCTGCAGGTTCTGGCGGCAAAGCCTCGATTGATCGCAGGCGTCGTGTTGTCTTCGGCCTTGCTGGGCGTGCAGCTGTGGTTGTTCATGTGGGCACCACTGAACGGGCGCAGCCTGGATGTTTCGGTGGGTTACTTTCTGCTGCCATTGACCATGGTGCTCACCGGACGGCTGGTATGGGGTGAGCAGCTGTCCTATCTGCAAAAGATCGCAGTGTTCTTTGCCGGCCTTGGGGTACTCAACGAGTTGTACCAAGCCGGTGGGTTTTCGTGGGCAACCCTGGTGGTGATCATTGGCTATCCGCTTTACTTCATCGTGCGCAAATACCTTAAGACCGATAACTTGGGTGGGCTCTGGCTGGATATGGCGCTGATGCTGCCGGTGGCTTGGTGGTTCGTGCAAAGCGGCGAGCAAGGTTTTGCGGTCATGGATGTGCACCCAAAGCTTTACGCATTGATTCCCATGCTGGGTCTGATCAGCGCCTCTGCGTTGGTGAGCTACATCATTGCCAGCCGATTACTGTCGTTCAGCCTGTTCGGGCTGCTCAGTTATGTCGAGCCGGTGCTCTTGCTGTTCGTGGCCTTGCTGCTGGGTGAAGGCATCAAGGCGGGCGAGTGGCTGACCTATATCCCGATTTGGATCGCAGTCATGGTGCTGGTGTTCGAAGGGTTCAAGCACCTGGTACGCCAGCGCAGGGCTTGAACCGTCTTCACCTGGAATTGCCCAACAGCGCCGAATGCGTTTGGGTTGCACCTTGATCGTCAAGTGTAGTGAAGCGCAGTGTAGCGCTGCCCGCCGCGCCGTGCGGCAGCCTTGGCATCGTCACGACGGCGGTGGATCGTGGTGCGATCATCGGCGGGTCTTCGCTGTGGTATTCAACGCCCTCGCGTGTCACAACGATGCCGGACAGCGTGACGTGGTAATCGCCGGGGTTATTCACGTGTAGCGTCGACTCATCCCCGGTAACTAGTTGCCATTTCAAGTCATTAATCGAGCTTGCCGCCGTCCCCCCTAGTTGGTTCGGCCGCAAGAACAATTTAACCCGCGTACGAAATGCCAGATTCACTTGGTTATTTTGCACAGCGGGCTCGCCTGTCGGCCTGATCGCAAGCACGTTGAGCCAATACACTGATTCCCGGTCCTCGTTCGTGTGTGAAGACGATTGATAGAGCACGCGCAGCGCTCGTCCACTGCCGGCCTCCATGCGGAAAATCGGTTGAGTGACAGTGAATGGCACATCACTGTTTTCAGGTGACGCCTCGCTATCGTTGGCGTCGATCCATACCTGGACCAGCCGCGGGCCATCCGTTTCATTGGTAAGGTTGACCGTTACTTCGCGGGCTTGAGCCGGATAGATCACACGGGTACGGTCGATGACGATTTCGCCTTGGACCAGAGGTGCCTGCAGCGCCATCAGCAGCCCTATCACGTTGAGCCGTCGCAGGAACGTCCGGCTCATCGGTAACTCATCGTGAACGTCGCCACACCATTTGCGCTGCCAGGCGCGATCGTCTGTTGTGTCTGGATATAGCGCGCAGTCAGCGGAATTTGCACCGTGCCATTGCCCGTCGTCCCCACCAGCCATTGATTAGGGTTGCCCACGCTTGAGGAATCCGCACCGTAACGAACCAGAATATTGCCGCCGCGTACCAACTGCAGGGCCACGCCCTTGGCCTGGGAACTTGCGGTCAGGGACAGCACATCGCTGCGATTCGAGCGGGTGGTATGGTCAGTGACGGTGATAAACACGTCACGCGTGCCTCCGGTGCCGCCTTCGCACAAGAGCGTGATATTGCGGGTTACGCTGCCGGCATGACTGCCGACGCCACGGAACGCCGTAACCGGTACGCTTCCCAAAGACATCGCAATGGAGGGCGTCGAAACCCGGCATGTCGGCTTTAGCGGTGGGCTAATGACCAGCGCCTGCATATTGACCGGATGATACCCAGGGGCTGAGGTATTGGTATTTTGCACCCTGTAATGCGCGACAGTGCGTGTGGGCACAGTCCCCGGAGAAATCGCCCCTCCCGTGGCCACCAGGTAAAGCCGTCCCTGCAGGCCCCAGACAACTGGCTTGGGATACTTCACCCTGAGCAGTGATGCTGCCGATTGACCGACAGCGGCGAAGCCATGATTCGGGTCGCGGGCCATCATTGCAAACCCAACCCCGGGCACGCCTGTGGCGAACACTGGCATGGACACACCGTTGGCGTTGAATGTCCTGCCAGTGGAGCTGGAGTTGACCGCGTTGATCGTCGCAGTTACCCAGTGGAAATCGCTCCAGAAGTCGTAACGGCACTGCATGACACTTGCCGGTGCATTAAAGGGATAGCCTCCCGCCAAACCGATCACTTGCCCGACCTGGGGGTTGGTCGGGGGGATGATGGGGGCAATGTTGATCGCCGTTGCCCCTTGCGGATAACAATCCCCACCTGAAAAAGCATGCGCTTGCATCGCTAGCATCCAGCCGCCCAACGTCGAGGCAGCAAGCCAAGATAAGTTCATACAAAAGTCCTCTGCTGGTGCCCTACAGATGTGGCACCGAATATTCACGGGTGCCGTTCAATACTGCCGGCTACTTGGCGAACCGAGCTGGGTACGCACAACCCTTGGAGATAGTCGACGTCTTGCTGGCGGCTGTTCGCGGCATGCGCAGCCATCTGGTAGTGGACGTCGCATCGTTCAGAAATTTTTTCACCCCATTTGACGATCAACGTGCCGGCAGCCGGGATATCGCGCACAAAAGCTTTGCTGGCTTGGCCCACTACGCCGACTTCCCGGCCTTGCTGGTCCAGAACCTGAGCCGCAAATGGCAGCGGCGTGCCATTCTGCTGTTTGGCCTGGACGATCACCGCCCGCCCGCTGACGGTCTTGAACTCCACCAATTGCACTGCACCGAGGGTTGGAACGATATCCAGGCTCGACTCTTGAAGCTCCACGTCCATGGACATGCCTTGTGGATCAACACTCACCGTATTGTTTTGGAATGCCCTGAGTGACGGAACCACGGCATACCCGCTGCTATTGATGCGTGTAACACCGTCGTGGCCCAACACTGCGCCTTCGGCATCCGGCACATGAACCAGCGCAGAGGCCTCTCCCAGGCTTTGCGAAAACGTCACGCCGCCAGCGTGAGCGACGATGCCGCCATCGGCGCCAAATGAAAGCTGGGATCTATCGCGGCTCTGACCATAGCCTGCACGCACGCTGGCAGAACCGGTGCGGTACCCTGCGTGGGTGTTAAGTTGCCTGGAACTCGATTGATCACTGGTCGCGCGGCTGGCGGAAAAACCGTAGTCGAACTCGGCGTTCTCGCCCAGGAAGCCGTTGATGCCCACCTGCTGCTGGCTGCCCCGTGTATCGCCACTGTCCCGAGACAGCGAAGTATTGATGGTCGGCGACCTCGGCTCGCTCCCCAGCGGCATCGATAACGTCAGCATGTAGCGGTTATCGATGCGCCCGGGTTGGCCGATACGCCCGAAAAACACATCGTCACTGAGCTCGCTTTGAGTCAGTTGTCGCGTGTCCTGGACCCTTGAGCGCTGCGCCGAGAGGTTCCAGTTGACCTTGTTCCAGGTCGAGCCGTAACTGGCGGTGAATGAGACCTGGCGCCCTTCCTGCCCGCCCCAATAGTCGACAGAGCTGCCGTACAGGCTCAAGGTGCCTATGCCCAACTGCTGGCTGATGGTCAGGTCGAGCCGACTTTTTTGGCGGGCATAACCGTTGACATCACCGGACTGGCGAGCGATTTCACGCACATTCAGTGCATCCGGAAGGTTCAGGTAACCCTCTGTAGAGAACCGGTATGCACCCAGCGCAAAATGCGTACCCGAGGCGGGCAGACTTTTGTTGTAGCCCACGCCCAGGCTTTGGCCGGACAGGCGTCCATGATCAGCCACCTTGGTATGCGAGGTGGCGCCGTCCAGCGAGAAGGCACCGATGGACGTATTCAATGCAATGCCGACCTTGCCCTGCTCATAACCGTTGGAAAGACTGCCGCCGCCATACACCGTCAAGTCATCGGTCAAGCCGTGTTGCAGAGTGCCTTGAAAGACGTTTGCGCCCTTGGCATCGATGCCCTTTTGCTGCACCTCACCCAAGGTGGCGCTGTATTTTGTCGTGTCGGCCCGCAGTAATTCCGGGGCCACCGAGTACGGCACGACGAAGGTGTTTCGACGCCCGTCGACTTCCGTCACGCTGACGATCAAATCACCGCCATAACCCGTGGCATGCAAATCACTGATGACAAAAGGGCCAGGCGCGACTGTCGTCTCATAAATGGTGTACCCGTTCTGGCTGACGGTGACCGTTGCATTACTGTCGGCGACACCGCGTACCTGAGGTGCATAGCCTTGCTGCGTTTGCGGACGCATGCGGTCGTCGGTTGCCAGGCTTACGCCTCGCACCCGTACCCCGTCGACAATCTGTCCGTTGCTGAAGGTGTCTCCAATAGTGAGTTGTGATTGCCAGGGGATGATGCTGCGCTGCACGTAAGTGGACGTGTTCTGATAAGTCTCAAACCCTGTGCGGTTGCTCCAGGCTTGGGCACCTTGGTGCCGCAAGCGCCAGGCGCCCAGATTAATCCCCGCATTGAGGCCCAGGTAAGTGCGACCGTCGCCTTCACCAGCAGTGACCGCATTGGTACTGAAGTTGTAATTGAGCAGCCCGGCGGTAATGCCCTCATCCAACAACTCGGGGTCAATGTAGCCGCGCATGGACCGGTTCATGTAGGCCTGCGGCACGCTGGCGGCTAACTCAAGGGCGCCCGGATCGAACGAGCTGGACGCCATCGGAATCCACTGCCCCAGGTCGCCGCAATACTGGCCGGCTGCGGCAGGGTTCGCGAGCTCGCGCCCACGGGTATCGGTATCGACTTTATCCATCGCGATACCGATTTTTTCCAATACTTCGCGACTCAAACACGGCTGTGCACCGGTCTTTGCGTGGGCCGCGACGAACTCTACCTCCCTGCGCCCCAAAGCCTGGCCGTTGACCACGATATCTATGCGATATAGGCCAGGACTCATCTGGTTGGCGGTATTGAACCGTGACATGTCAACCGACGATGCCAGGCCGCTGGAGAATGCGTTCAGATCAAAGCTCAACTCAGACGCAAGCGCGGAATCGCTTGCGATTACGGCCGCACTCATCAAACCGCCCAACATCATCTTTCGATGCTGGAATGGCAAAATCGGGGCGCAACGATGCACCCGTACTTGGATGTGACTAGGCATAGTTATGACTTCAGTGGACGCTGAGAAATGTACGTTTGCTTGCGATCAGCAACGTTCCGGGGACGCGTTCAGCGATGCAATACAGCAGGCTGCGCCGATGAAAAGCTGCCGAAATCGTTGATGTAGGTGAAATTCACCCGCGCATCGGCGGGTATTACCTTCGCGGCGTTCGGCACCGGCAACTTCAACGTGCCTCCCGGTTCCACCATCGCTTCGGGCAGTGACAATTTTTTCGCGTCGGGATGGGAGCCCATAAGCAGGTAAATGTCGTTGAAGGTGACGTGATAAGCCGAAGGGTTGTGCACCTGTATCACGGTGTCTTGGGCGACCTGCTCCAGGGACCAGCGCAACAGCCCTGGCGCCTCCTCGGGTGTTCCAGATAACTGCGCCGGGCGAAAAAACACCTTGGTGCGGATACGGAACGCAAACTTGAAGTGATTCCGCTGGCTGTCTTCGAGGGTGGGATCAAACTCATTGGTGGCGCCCGGCACTTCAAGTACGTTCAACCAGAACAGCGACTCTCTATCCGCAGGCAGCGGTGCCTTGGTGTAGGACAAGCGCATGAACTGGCTTTTGCCGGCGTCCAGGCGAAATACCGGGGGAGACAGCACGAAAGGCACATCGCTCAGTGTCGGCGCTGCCTCGGCATCACCTGCGTCCAGCCAAGCCTGGACCAGACGGGGTGCGTGTTTGTCATCATTGGTCACTCGTATGGTGACCTCGCGTCGCTGCTCGGGGTAAATCTGTCGCGTACCGTCGATAACTACCCCCGCGTGCGCCGCATGCGAGGCTATGCACAAGGCCAGACTCAGCGCGACGGACACCACGCGATGACTTAAGAACATCATTAAATCCTGCATCGGGTAATCCTTGAAAACAGTTGTCCTGCGCCCGACCGCACGGTCGAGCGAGGATCTCAGGCAACAAACGCAATAGTTATCAGCGCGGCTGCATCAAGGAAAGGTGACCGAGTACTGCACGCTGCTGGTGACATTGCCCGCGCCTGCCGCTCCGCCATTGGCGATGTAGCGTGCGTAGAACGGTAAGGTCGCCAGACCATTGGTCACGGTGGCAACGGTTGAGTTATTACCTACGCGCAAGTCCATTGGCGTGTTGGAAGCGCCATCGAGAATTTGTACCTCCACCCGCGAGGCGGGTGTTGCAGTGGCGGTATTACGCAGGTTGCCGGTTGCCGGGTTGATGCCAGGGCTGGTCGGCTCGTAACGTACGGCGACCTTGGTACCGTTCGGGCATCCGCCCGAGCCGCCCACATAGACAAAGTAGCGTTTGCTGCCGGCCGTATCGCCTGCCGCCTTGAGGGCCGAGGTTTGCACGCGATCAAGAACGACCGGGAAGTTGGCACCTGAACCTGGCGAGGCTCCGGTGCCGCCGCTGATGGTGCAGGTAGTGCCACTGACCGAGCCGGTGATCGTGATGGTACCGTCTGCTGCATAAGCGGAGCTGGCAGCGAAGCCGCACAAAGCCAGCACTGCAGCCGCCAGAGTGTGTTTTGTCATAATCAGTCTTTCCTTAAAATTAGGGGTCGCGAAACGCACACTTATGACGCAGGAGAGGATCAGCTCTTGCGACGTCCATGGGTGGAGTCTCGTAAAATTTTGTTCCACAGCCCCGAGGAGTTGTCTGTTGCAAAACCTTTCTGACGTGTTTGGCAGGCAAAAAAAAGCTCCGTACCTTTCGATACGGAGCATGTTCTTGAATTGCCCGAAAAGCCTGACAGGCTTTGGATGGCTAGTCGGCGGTCAATACGCCACGGCGGACTTGATCGCGCTCGATCGACTCAAACAACGCCTTGAAGTTGCCCTCGCCAAACCCATCATCGCCTTTGCGCTGGATGAACTCGAAAAACACCGGGCCCATCAGGGTTTCCGAGAAGATTTGCAGCAGCAGGCGCTTGTCACCTTCGATGGATGAGCCGTCCAGCAGGATGCCACGAGCCTGCAACTGATCCACCGGTTCACCGTGATTCGGCAGGCGGCCTTCGAGCATTTCATAGTAGGTGTCCGGCGGCGCGGTCATGAAGCGCATGCCGATCTTCTTCAGCGCGTCCCAGGTTTTGACCAGGTCGTCGGTGAGGAACGCAACGTGCTGGATGCCTTCGCCGTTGAACTGCATCAGAAACTCTTCGATCTGCCCGGCGCCCTTGGACGACTCCTCGTTCAGCGGGATGCGGATCATGCCGTCCGGCGCGCTCATTGCCTTGGAGGTCAAGCCGGTGTATTCGCCCTTGATATCGAAGTAACGCGCCTCACGGAAGTTGAACAGCTTCTCGTAGAAGTTCGCCCAGTAAGCCATGCGCCCGCGATAGACGTTATGAGTCAGATGGTCGATGACCTTCAGGCCTGCGCCTTGTGGGTTGCGCTCCACGCCGTCGAGGTAGACGAAGTCGATGTCATAGATCGAGCTGCCTTCACCAAACCGGTCGATCAAGTACAACGGCGCGCCGCCGATGCCTTTGATTGCCGGCAGGTTCAGCTCCATCGGCCCGGTTTCGATATGGATTGGTTGAGCGCCCAACTCCAGTGCGCGGGTATAGGCTTGTTGCGAGTCCTTGACGCGGAACGCCATGCCGCAGACTGACGGGCCATGCTCGGCCGCGAAATACGAGGCGATGCTGTTGGGTTCGTTGTTGAGGATCAGATTGATCTCGCCCTGGCGGTACAGGTGCACGTTCTTGGAGCGGTGGGTCGCGACTTTGCTGAAGCCCATGATCTCGAAGATCGGCTCCAGGGTGCCCGGGGTCGGCGATGCGAATTCAATAAATTCAAAGCCCATCAGGCCCATTGGGTTTTCGTGTTGGACGGTCATGGTCGGTGCCTCATCATTCTTGTAGGTAGCAAGGGGTTATTTGCAAGCAAGGATGAGGTGGGAGGGAGGCGCGCAGGACAGGCCTCGCACGCTGCGGGCGAGGAAGTCACCAAAGATGAGGGGGGAGCCGAGTCGCTTCATGGTTACATCAGTCTCTGACGGCTGAGGCTTGCGTGAGCGCAAGTCCATATTCTTGTATGCGTAAATCGATTCTACACAGCGTAAAGATGTTTGTCCGTACTCTTCATCAAATCCCTATTGCCCTTGCCCGTGCAAGGGGTTTGTTACACAGGTAAATGCCAGCCAAAATGAAGGCACCGCCTATCAGCATGGGCAAGGTCAACGCTTCACCCAGCAATAAGGCGCCGCAGATCACTGCGGTCAGCGGGTTAAGCGCGATAAATACACCGGAACGTGTCGTGCCGATCCGCCGGATGCCGTCGTAGTAACCGATATAAGCCAGCGCCGAGCCGAGCACACCCAAATACAGCAGGCTCAGCAGCTGTGAAAGCCCAAGGCTTGCAACCTCTTTGACCGTGAAGTTTCCTGACAGCGCTGTGGTTGCGGTCAACATCAGGGTTCCCAGCAATACCGACCATGTCACGGTCCGCGATGGCCCCAGGCTTGCGTTCAGCCCGCGGGAAGCCAGCGAATAAACGCCCCACGCCGCCACACAACCAAGGATCAGCAAGTCACCCCGCCAACTATGGGCTCCTGCCTGCATCAGCTGAGGGTTGCGACTGACAATCACAGCGACTGCGCCAGCCACGCACAATGCAATCCCCATCACCTTGGTGTGATTCAGGTGCTCTTTGAACAACAACCACGACGCCAGGCCAATCACCGCCGGGTTCAACGCCACGATCAATGACGCCCGCGACGCATTGATGTACTGCAGGCCATAAAAGAAGCACAGGTTGTAGATGAAAATCCCGAAGAACCCCAGCACTGCCAATTGCGCAAATTGCCGAAGACTCGGGCGAGCCAGTGGGATGCGTGCGAAGGCCATGAACAGCAACAACGCCAGGCTCGCCAGGATAAAACGCAGGCTCGCGGCCAGCAGCGGATTGAGCTGATCGGCCAGGTAACGACCAGCGATAAAGGTGCCGCCCCAAATCATGGTGACGGCGGCGAGTTTGCAATAGGTCAGGCGATCCGAAGCGGGGCTCATTGGATTGGCTCAAGTGACAGAAGATCTGGAGTATTCTTCTGCTAATGATCAATCATCGTAAAATGAGTATTTGCTCATGACCTTGACCCAACTGGAAATTTTCTCACTGGTGGCCGAACTTCAGGGCTTTACCAGCGCAGCGCACCGGCTGGGCATCAGCCAGTCGGCGGTGTCCCATGCGATCAAGGCGTTGGAGCAAGAGCTCGGTGTCGAGCTGTTCCGGCGCCATCAAAACCTGGTGGAGCCGAGCGAGATCGGCCAGCAATTGCTTGGACGCGCCCGTGCCATGCTCGGCCTGGCCAACACGCTGCAACAGGAAGCCGCAGATGCCCGTGGCATGAAGCGCGGCACCCTGCGCGTCGGCTCGTTTGGGCCAACTGCGTCGATTCGCCTGCTGCCCGGTATCCTCAGCCAGTTTCGTGCAGCCTACCCGGGCATTGAGGTCCACGTAGATGAAGGCCCTGACCGGCAAGTGTTGCAGTGGCTGGATGAGCGGCGGATCGATGTAGGCTTTGTGGTCTTGGAGCAGGAGCGCTTCGACACCTTCGCCTTGTTTGAGGACCAAATGGTCGCGTTGTTGCCCACGGAGCACCCACTGGCCGCTCGCGATGCCCTGACTCTTCAGGAGCTGTGTGACGACCCTTTTATTCTCACCGAGGCAGGATCGTCGGAACTGGTGTCCCGACTGTTCGGTGCGGCCCAATTACGGCCCAAGGTGCGGTATCGCTGCGCCCAACTGCTGAGCACTCTGGAAGCCGTCAGTCGCGGGGACGGGTTGAGCATCGTGGCCGAGGCGTCGTTGCCACCGCTGGACGACCCGCGCTATGTGAAACGCCCCCTATCCCCTCGTGTACCGCGCCAGATTGGCTTGGCAGTGCTTGATCGGCGCCAGTCATCACCCGCGACGCTGGCGTTCATCGAGATTGCGCAACGCGGTGGTAGGGCAAGCAATTGTCCACCGAGCCATCTATTATCGAAATAATACTGACCGGCCTGCCGGCGCATCCCCTACTCCGCAACAGGCCGCACAACTCATGCCCCTCACCGTCAAAGGCCCGCGAGAGCCAATCGTCCGCTACTCGATCAGCGCCCTCTGCGGTCTGCTGCCGATCCTGCTCGGCTTGGCCATCCTGTATTGGCAAGCAGAAAGAACCCTTGAGCAAAGCACGGCGCAAACCGCCGAGGAAGCGGTGCGCCAGTTCGACCTGATGCTCGATAACACCGCCCTCGCCGCCCAGGCCCTGCTGCCGCTGGCAGGCCAGCCGTGCGATAACGGCACCCAATTGGCGTTGCGCGAGCAGGTCACAAGGCGCCCGTTCGTGCGCGCCACGACGTTGTCCTGGCAGAAGAATATCTATTGCAGCTCACTGTTCGGCAGCAACTATGAGTCGCCCGTAAACCCCGACGACTATGTGGACGGTCGGCTTTGGTTGATGAATGGCAACCCGGTGACGCCGGACACTGCGCTGCTGGTGTACCGACTGGTCGACGGAGACCAAGGCGCGTTTGCTTCAATTGACGGTTATCACCTGACCAACGCCTTGCGCCTGATCAGCCGCTATGCACAGCTGGTCCTGCAAGTGGGGCCCAACTGGCTGGCTGCCGACGGCAGTGTTCATACCACTGAAGTGCCGCAATTTGCCGTAGCCCATCATCACTTGGCCTCGCAACGTTATGGTTACAGCGTCGACGCCGGCATGCCGGACGGCGAGGTCTGGCGTTACATGCAGGCGCGCTATCGTGCGATGTTCAGCCTGGTGGTGTTCTTTGGCGCAATGGCAGGCCTGCTCGCGCATTGGCTGCAAAAACGCTCCTCGGCACCGACCCATGAACTGCGACGGGCGTTGGGCGCCGATGAGTTCATTCCGTATTTTCAGCCGGTGGTACGCGGCGACACCCGCGAATGGGCCGGCTGTGAAGTGCTCATGCGCTGGCAGCATCCCAAGGAAGGCTTGGTACGGCCTGATCTATTTATCCCGCTGGCCGAACATTCCGGCCTGATCGTGCCGATGACCCGCGCCCTGCTGCGCCAGACCGCCGTACAACTGGCTCCCCATGCGGCACGGTTTTGCCCGGGGTTCCACATCGGCGTGAATATCACCGCCCGCCATTGCCTCGACCTGACGCTGGTGGACGATTGCCGTGAGTTTCTCGCCGCCTTCATACCGGGCCAGGTGACCTTGGTGCTGGAGTTGACCGAGCGCGAGCTGATCGAGCCCACCGATATCACCCGTCAGCTGTTCGACGCCTTGCACCAACTGGGCGTCATGATTGCCATCGATGACTTTGGTACCGGCCACTCAAGCCTGGGTTACTTGCGCAACTTCAATGTGGACTACTTGAAGATCGACCAGAGTTTTGTCGCCATGATCGGTGCAGACGCACTGTCGAGGCATATCCTGGACAGCATCATAGAGTTGTCCGGCAAACTGGATCTGGGTGTCGTTGCTGAAGGTGTGGAAACGGTCGAACAATGCGAATACCTGGCTGCTCACGGCGTGGATTTCCTGCAAGGCTATCTGTTTGGAAAGCCACTACCCAGCGATGAATTCATTAAAAACCTGACCAGCCATTGAATAGCCACGTATTAGCGGCGTTGAAATAATGTTAGTAAGACAAAAGACATGATTTACTCGTAGCGGATTAACTACTACAATTTTTCTTGCCTGTGCAGAACTCGCAGGACGACGTCCTCTTTGAGTCGCCTTAACGCTATTGGCTAATAGCTTTGTCTGCAGTTGATATCAGCCAACAACACTATTGGAGTACAGATTTTGTCCAGACTCGCCGAATTTCGCGCAGCAGAAAAAGCCCTTCAAGAGCAGCTTGCCCAGCTGGAATCCCTGAAGAACGATGCTGGCCTGAAGAAAGAAATCGAATTCGAAGAAAAACTTCAAGGGCTGATGAAAACCTACGGCAAAGGCCTGCGTGACATCATCCTGATCCTTGATCCAAACCCGGGCAAGACCAGCGCTGCTGCTGCCAACGCACCAAAACAACGCCGTGCACGCGTGGTCAAGGTCTACCACAACCCGCACACCGGCGAGCTTATCGAAACCAAAGGCGGCAACCACCGCGGCCTCAAAGCATGGAAAGAACAGTACGGCGCCGCCACTGTAGATTCCTGGCTTCGCGGCTGATTACACCGCACTAATAAAGAGCCCCGCGTCAGCGGGGCTTTTTTATTCAAGGGTTCGAAACCGAACTTAAATAACATTTCATTTTGTTCAAATTCGACGCGCAACACGCACTTAAAGTTTGAGGCTGTCGCGCACCGAACGGACTTCATCCTTACTCGCCTCGTAAGCATCGGCTTGACCCGCGTATGAGAAAACATACGCTTTATCGGTATCAACAGCTCCCACCAATGTTTGTGAAAGCACGTGCCGTCCATTCTCGGTAATCACACAGGTAGTTTCCATGGCCTCAAGCCGACTCAATGTTGTCGAGTGCATTTTGCTGCAGACACTTTGGTAACCGCTCTGGGCAAAATCTTTCTGGATGGACTTACGCATTTCCAGCAATACACCCTGAAGATTAACGTTATGGCCCACCTCAGTCGGCGTTGCCGTCAACTCCATCACCATCAGTGTGATGCCGTTTTCATCGTTCTTGATTGCACGCTGACGCGAAACCGGCTGTGGCGTTGCCGGCGTTTCACCATCACGCACCACCTCCTCGACTTGCCAGCCGCTGGGCCAGTGGATTTCCGGATCCGCCGCCGAAACGAAAGGACTGGCCAACAGCAGGCATACAGCACTCAACAGCGGTTTACGACGTTCGGTCATGCGAAAGATACCCAAGGTTCAAGCGACAAAGTGTGAGGCCCGCTACCCGCTGATCGCAAGACCCGCGTGACCTTTTTCATTTGGCGCAGCAGGCGGGCCTTGCGTATCATGGCCCGGCTGCACGGATGCCAGCCGCAAGCCAAGGGAACGCTCCTCTCACCTGGAGCCGCGTTTGCCCCATTTTTTTCTGGAGGGCCCATGAGCCTGCACGAACTGAACACTTTCCCGGGCGTCACCGCCCAACCTGACACCGCCACCACGAACTTCGTGTTCAACCACACCATGTTGCGGGTCAAGGACATCACCAAGTCCCTGGACTTCTACACCCGCGTACTGGGTTTTTCGCTGGTTGAAAAGCGTGATTTCCCCGAGGCTGAATTCAGCCTCTATTTCCTGGCCCTGGTGGACAAATCCCAGATCCCGGCCGACGCCGCCGCGCGCACCCAGTGGATGAAGTCGATCCCTGGCATTCTGGAGCTGACCCACAACCACGGCACCGAAAACGACGCCGACTTCGCCTACCACAATGGCAACACCGACCCGCGTGGTTTTGGCCATATCTGCATCGCGGTGCCGGATATCGTCGCTGCGTGTGAACGCTTCGAAGCCCTGGGCTGCGATTTCCAGAAGCGCCTGACCGATGGCCGCATGAAGAGCCTGGCGTTCATCAAGGACCCGGATGCGTACTGGGTTGAGATTATCCAGCCCACGCCGCTGTAACGAAAAAACCCCATGAGTGATCATGGGGTTTTTCATTTGCAGCTGGGTAGTTACGCTGGCGCGGAGGTGCGGATCAGGTGATCAAAAGCACTCAGGGAAGCCTTGGCGCCCTCGCCTACTGCAATCACGATCTGCTTGTACGGCACGGTCGTCACGTCACCCGCGGCAAACACACCGGGCAGTGAAGTTTCGCCACGCGCATCAACGATAATTTCGCCACGCGGGGTCAACTCTACGGTGCCTTTGAGCCAGTCGGTGTTAGGCAGCAGGCCGATCTGCACGAAGATACCTTCCAGGTCGATGGTCTTGAACTCGCCGCTGTCACGATCCTTGTATGCCAGGCCCGTGACTTTCTGGCCATCGCCTTTGACTTCACTGGTCAGCGCACTGGTAATCACGTCAACATTCGGCAGGCTGTACAGCTTGCGCTGCAACACCGCATCGGCGCGCAGCTTGCTATCGAACTCCAGCAAGGTTACGTGGCTCACGATGCCCGCCAAGTCGATGGCTGCTTCCACGCCTGAGTTACCGCCGCCGATCACTGCCACACGCTTGCCTTTGAACAACGGACCATCGCAATGCGGGCAGAAGCATACGCCTTTGGCTTTGTATTCCTGCTCGCCTGGCACGCCCATTTCACGCCAGCGGGCGCCAGTGGCCAAAATCACGGTCTTGGACTTGAGCGTCGCGCCGCTTTCAAAACGAATCTCGTGCAAGTCACCAGGGTTTTTCGCCGGGACCAGGCTGCTGGCACGTTGCAGATTCATGATATCCACGTCGTACTGACGCACATGAGCCTCCAGTGCGCTGGCCAGTTTCGGCCCCTCGGTTTCCTGTACCGAGATGAAGTTCTCGATGGACATGGTGTCCAGCACCTGACCACCAAAACGCTCGGCGGCAACACCGGTGCGGATGCCTTTACGCGCAGCATAGATCGCGGCCGCTGAACCGGCTGGACCACCGCCGACGACGAGTACGTCAAAGGCGTCTTTGGCGCTGATTTTTTCGGCGGCTTTTTCAATACCGCTGGTGTCGAGCTTGGCGAGAATTTCTTCCAGGCCCATGCGGCCCTGGCCGAAGTTCACGCCATTGAGGTACACACTTGGCACCGCCATGATCTGGCGCTCGTCGACTTCAGCCTGGAACAGCGCACCGTCGATGGCGACGTGACGGATGTTCGGGTTGAGAACGGCCATCAGGTTCAGCGCCTGGACCACGTCCGGGCAGTTCTGGCACGACAGCGAGAAGTAAGTCTCGAAGCTGAACTCACCTTTAAGGGCGCGAATTTGTTCAATCACTTCGACACTGGCCTTCGACGGGTGGCCACCGACTTGCAGCAGGGCCAGCACCAGCGAAGTAAATTCATGGCCCATAGGGATGCCGGCGAAACGCAGGCTGATATCGGCACCTGGGCGGTTGATGGAGAACGACGGTTTGCGCGCGTCATCGCCATCGGTTTTCAGGGCGATCAGCGTGGTGAGGCTGGTTACGTCCTGCAGAAGGGCAAGCATTTCCTGGGATTTCGCGCCGTCATCGAGGGAGGCGACGATCTCGATCGGCTGGGTGACCCGTTCCAGGTATGACTTCAACTGAGCTTTAAGATTGGCGTCCAACATACGGGCGATTTCCTTTAATTCTGGGTATAAAAAAACGCCCGAGCGAATCTCGCCCGGGCGTTTTTGAGGGCGGTTGCAGCTTACTTGGTAGGTGCGGAAACCCGCCCTTGATGCTTCATAGACTTAGATCTTGCCGACCAGGTCCAGGGACGGAGCCAAGGTGGCCTCGCCTTCTTTCCACTTGGCTGGGCACACTTCGCCTGGGTGGGCAGCGACGTACTGGGCAGCTTTGATTTTGCGCAACAGCTCGGAAGCGTCACGGCCAACACCGCCGTCGTTCAGTTCAACGATCTTGATCTGACCTTCTGGGTTGATCACGAACGTACCGCGATCTGCCAGGCCAGCTTCTTCGATCAGCACGTCGAAGTTGCGGGAGATGGTCAGGGTTGGGTCGCCGATCATGGTGTATTGGATCTTGCCGATGGCTGGCGAGGTGTTGTGCCAGGCAGCGTGGGCAAAATGGGTGTCGGTGGAAACGCTGTAGATTTCGACGCCCAGTTTCTGGAATTCGGCGTGGTTGTCAGCCAGGTCTTCCAGCTCGGTTGGGCAAACGAAGGTGAAGTCGGCTGGGTAGAAGAAGAACACCGACCACTTACCTTTCAGGTCAGCATCAGACACGTCTACGAAGTTGCCGTTTTTGAACGCGGTAGCTTTGAACGGTTTTACTTGGCTGTTGATGATAGGCATCGTTGACTCTCCGTCAGGGGTTAAGAAGTTGATGGGGTGAATCCTACCCACTCTTTCCGACGCTGGCTCATTGGCAAACCTGATGCTGACGATTGGTTTTCCCTATCAGGAGACTGTATTAATAGAAGAAATCTCAAAGCAGCGGTTGAGTGGCCAATGTCATGCCGAGAAAGGGCGTCGCTTCAACATAGCGCATGGCGGATTTCATGTCGTTCCAGCCGACGTAACTCATCAACGACTTTAAATCCCAGCCGCTGCGATGGGCCCAGGTGGCAAAGCCCCGACGCAGGGAATGGCTGGTGTACTGCTCGGCGGCAATGCCTGCGCGCTCCAGCGCCTGACGCAGCAACGGGATCACGCTATTGGGGTGCAAGCCCTCCTCGCCCAGGTTGCCCCAACGGTCGATGCCCCGGAATACCGGACCACGCACCAGCGCCGCTGCGCTGAGCCATTCGCTGTAGGCCTGAACGGGGCACAGGCGCAGCAGCGCAGGCGTGTGATAGGTCTTGCCGAGGTTGTCGCGGTCACTTTTGCTGCGCGGAAGGTACAGGCTGATGCCGGTTCCGGGTGTGGCCTGAACATGTTCAATGCTCAGTCGACACAATTCATCGCTACGAAAGCCACGCCAGAAGCCGAGCAGGATTAACGCGGTGTCGCGCTTGGCACGCAGCAAGCGCGGCTGATCGTTTGCGTGGGCGGCCTCCCGCGCTTCAGCGTCAAGCGATGCAACCACCTGCTCCAAATGCTTGAGCTGCAATGGCTCGGCCTGCTTCTCCTGCGCAGGGTGCACGGCGCGAATCCCCTTGAGCACTTTGCGCACCACCGGGGCTTTGGTCGGGTCGGGGAACCCCTGGCTAGTGTGCCATTGCGCAAGCGCCGACAGCCTCAGCTTCAGGGTGTTAACCGCAAGCACGCCCGCATGGGCCGCCAGATAGCGCGCCACGCTGTCACTGGTGGCCGGCAGAAACCCGCCCCAGCTGACTTCAAAGTGCTCAATCGCCGCGCGGTAGCTACGGCGTGTGTTGTCGCGGGTGGCAGCGTTGAGATAACGATCAAGATCGCTCATGGGGAGGCCTATTCGTACTGCGGGCATGCGTTTCTGCGCGTGAAGCGCTTATGACGCGGGATAATACGCCAATATCCCATCTGAGAAAGCTTGATTTTTAGGACTTTATATTCGTGTTATAGTACGTATATACATACCATGTACCACAATACTAAATCGACGGAGACCCCATGGCTCGCGGCGGCATAAACAAAGCAGTAGTTCAAACGGCACGCCTGGCGATCCTTGCCCGCGGCGAGAACCCAAGCATCGACGCAGTACGCATCGAAATGGGCAATACCGGTTCGAAAACCACGATCCATCGCTACCTGAAGGAGCTGGACGACAGCGAAAGTCGCCTAACCATCACCGAAGCGCCGATTGACGACGAGCTGGGTGAACTGGTTTCGCGACTGGCTCAGCGCTTAAAAGAGAAGGCTCAAGAGCCGATTGACCTGGCCTTGGCGCAGTTCGAACAGCAGAAAGCTGCCCTGCTTGCCGAGCTCGACGCGCTTCAAGAGGCCCACGGCCAACTCAAGCAGCAATTCGATATTCAGGCCGCGGCGCTGGCAGAAGAAAGCGCTGCGCTGCAAACAGCTAGTACTAGTCTTCAGACCGAGCAAACCCGTAATGCAGGGCTTAGCCAGGCGTGCAGTGATTACGAGCTGAGGATTAGCGATAAGGACGAACAGATTCGCTCACTGGAAGAAAAGCACCTTCACGCCCGCGACGCGCTGGAGCACTACCGCAATGCGATCAAGGAGCAACGCGAGCAGGAGCAGCGGCGCCATGAAGGCCAGCTGCAGCAGGTACAGGCGGAACTGCGCCAGGCCCAACAAAGCGCTATGGTGCGCCAGGATGAGATCACTCAACTGCATCGCGACAACGAGCGCCTACTGATCGAACATCGGGTGACGGCGAAGGAATTGACGACGCTGCAGGAGCAAACCCGCAAAGATCAAGCGCAGCAGGCGAAGCTGAGCGAACAGATGAGCCAGATAGATAGCGAGCGCGCCCTGCTTCAAGAGCGTCTGCGGGTAGCCGTGCTGGAAAGCCAGTCACGCCAGGAAGCGCTGACCGAACACCAGCACGCCAACAAGACCCTGGAACTGGACCTTATCAAGGCTCAGGCCAGTATCGAGGCATTGCGACTGGCGGCCGTCGTTGCAACGGCGCCAGAGGCAACGCCTAAAGCCTGATCAGTCCGCCACAGGCGTGCGCATGGTGACGAACTCTTCCGCCGCCGTAGGGTGCACGCCGATGGTTTCATCGAAGTGACGCTTGGTGGCGCCGGCCTTGAGCGCAATCGCAAGGCCCTGGACGATCTCACCGGCGTCCGGGCCGACCATATGGCAACCCAGCACCTTGTCGGTGTCGGCATCAACCACCAATTTCATCAGGGTTTTCTCCTGGCAATCCGTCAGGGTCAACTTCATTGGCCGGAAACGGCTTTCGAAGATCTGCACCTTATGGCCGTTCTTTTTCGCCTCTTCTTCCGTCAAGCCGACAGTGCCGATATTCGGCAAGCTGAATACCGCCGTCGGGATCATTGCGTAATCCACCGGGCGATATTGCTCAGGCTTGAACAGGCGACGCGCCACAGCCATGCCTTCGGCCAGCGCCACCGGCGTCAACTGCACGCGACCGATCACATCACCGATAGCCAGAATTGATGCTTCGGTGGTTTCGTACAGGTCATTGACCTGAACAAAGCCGCGCTCATCCAACGTGACGCCTGTGTTTTCAAGCCCCAGGTTATCCAGCATCGGACGCCGGCCCGTGGCGTAGAAGACGCAATCGGTTTCCAGTACACGACCATCCTTCAGGGTGGCCTTAAGGCTACCGTCGGCTTGTTTTTCAATGCGTTCGATATCGGCATTGAATTGCAGGTCCAGGCCACGCTTGGTCAGCTCTTCCTGCAGGTGCTTGCGCACCGCACCATCAAAACCACGTAGGAACAGATCGCCGCGATACAGCAGCGACGTCTTAGCACCCAGCCCATGGAAAATACCCGCGAACTCAACGGCGATATAACCACCACCCACGACCAGCACGCGCTTGGGCAGCTCTTTAAGGAAGAACGCCTCGTTGGAGCCGATGGCGTGCTCACGCCCTGGAATATCCGGAATCTGCGGCCAGCCGCCAGTTGCGATCAGGATGTGTTTGGCGGTGAAACGCTCGCCATTGATCTCCACTTGATGTGGATCAACCAAGCGCGCATGCCCTTCATGCAGGGTCACGCCACTGTTGACCAGCAAGTTGCGGTAGATGCCATTGAGGCGGTTGATCTCGCGATCCTTGTTGGCGATCAGCGTCGCCCAATCAAAATTCGCCTCCCCAAGGGACCAGCCAAAGCCACTGGCCTGCTCGAAGTCTTCGGCAAAATGCGCGCCGTACACCAACAGCTTCTTAGGTACGCAGCCCACGTTAACGCAGGTGCCGCCCAAATAGCGGCTTTCCGCCACGGCCACCTTGGCGCCAAAGCCCGCAGCAAAGCGCGCCGCACGAACACCGCCGGAACCGGCGCCAATTACATACAGATCAAAATCGTAGGCCATTTCACTCTCCTCGGCAGGACATCAGCATACCGACTTACATGGGGCTGAAAAACGAAAAAGCCACCCGAAGGTGGCTTTTTAGCAGCGGGCAAGCGTGAATCAGTAAGCCTTGCCAGTCTTGTAGAAGTGCTCGTAGCAGAAGTTGGTTGCTTCGATGTAGCCTTCGGCGCCACCGCAGTCAAAACGACGACCCTTGAACTTGTACGCGATCACGCAACCGTCTTTGGCCTGCTTCAACAGGGCGTCGGTGATTTGGATTTCACCACCCTTGCCTGGCTCGGTTTCTTCGATCAGCTTGAAGATGTCCGGAGTCAGGATGTAACGACCGATGATCGCCAGGTTCGACGGTGCATCTTCAGGCGCCGGCTTCTCAACCATGTCGCGTACGCGGATCAGGCCATCACCAATGTCGTCACCGGCGATCACGCCGTACTTGTTGGTCTCTTGAGGATCAACTTCTTGAACCGCAACGATGGTGCAACGGTATTTCTGGTACAGCTTGACCATTTGGGTCAGTACGCCGTCGCCTTCCAGGTTCACACACAGGTCGTCCGCGAGCACCACGGCGAACGGTTCGTCACCGATCAGCGGGCGACCGGTCAGGATGGCGTGGCCAAGGCCTTTCATCTGGGTCTGACGGGTGTAGGAGAACGAGCACTCGTCCAGCAGCTTGCGGATACCGACCAGGTATTTTTCCTTGTCGGTGCCCTTGATTTGGTTTTCCAGCTCGTAGCTGATGTCGAAGTGGTCTTCCAGGGCGCGTTTACCACGACCGGTAACGATGGAGATTTCGTTCAGACCGGCATCCAATGCCTCTTCGACGCCGTACTGAATCAGTGGCTTGTTTACCACCGGCAGCATCTCTTTAGGCATGGCCTTGGTCGCTGGCAAGAAGCGAGTGCCGTAACCGGCTGCTGGGAACAAGCATTTCTTGATCATATAAGTCCTTACAAAGGGCTGTGCGTACGGAATTCGGCGCAGTCTAATCACGCCGCAGTCACCTTACAATGGGTCCTGCTGGCGTTGCGATGTCAACATAGAGAAAAAATGTCGGCGTAAGTTCCACTTATCTTACGAAGAACGTTTGCACCGCCACGGCAAAAAATGCCCCCGCGCCCCTGTTTAAAAGAGCGTAAACCCTTTTAGCACGCTTTCAAGGCCGGAACACTGCCTTGGAATAACTTGCGCGGCTGCTCGGCATTTGGCGCTATCATGATGACCTTGAACCAGACCACGAGATTGTTAATAGATGTCAGAACCCAAAGGCGTGAACGGCTACCTGATCACCAAGCGAGCAGACGGCTGGCACCTGATCAACTTCCACGGCGACAGCGTCGCGGGCGTTTTCGAGACCGAGAGCATGGCGATTGCCGTAGCCGAAGTGTTTGTGGATGAAGCGGGCCACGCGTCGAGCAAACGACCGAAGACCAAGTAAGCCTACAGGCCTGCGCAAAAAGCCCCCGATTCAAGGGGCTTTTTTTGTGTTTGTCTGTACCTAGATGGCAGTTCGCTATAATCTGCCGAAAACGCCCCACGACAGTGTCAGCGCCCTTCCCACACCCTCGACGACGAACACTCATGAACAAACTTCTGGCACTGACTGCGGTACTGGCGCTTGCCGGCTGCACCACCACTTCCGATGTCTACCTAAAAAACGGCGAGCAAGGCCTGACCATCGACTGCTCCGGCGAAGCCAACTCTTGGGCCAGCTGCTACGAAAAAGCCGACGCCTCCTGCGCAGGCACCGGCTATCGCATCGTCGGCACAGAGGGCACGCCATCCTTGAAGGAAAGCGACAAGACCTTGGGCCAGGACGTCGGCAATTTTAAAAACCGCAGTGTGGTGGTGGTCTGCAAGTAACTGCAGGCTACAAGTGGATCTCGGCAAACTTGATGCCCAGCTCCCTTAGGATCTCGGTCAGCTCATCAAGGCTGGCAAAGGATTCGACCTCATCCTGATCATCGACCAGGAAATAACTGCGCCCCCCGCTTTTTTTGAAGAACACGATCCATTCGCCAAGGTCGGCAGGATTCTGGATGACATGGGTCGCCGAGATTTGCCCCTCGGCCTGCCGGGCTTGGACGTGTTCACGCTTCATATCTGATTTTTCCACAACGGCATCAGCCAGAAATGCATTCTTCCCCGGCCTTCTTTACGTCGCCCGGGCGGATCGGCACGTTGGACATGCTCTCGTACAGCTTGATGCTGCTACCAGTGGAACGCTCGTCAATTTCGAAAATCGCCGAAGGATCGGCCGAGAACTTCTGTGGAACGATCACCTGCACGCCACCGTCCTTATGCGGCTCGATCTGGGGCGGCCGGCGGGTAGTAGATAGTTTCCGAACCACACACGCGGCGTATTCCTGGGGTTTCTTCCCCGAAATGACCGCCAGCGTCGGTGGGGTCTGCTTGATATCTGCAACCGAAGCACACCCACCTATCGCCAAGGCCAGAACCAACACACTCCACTTCATACAAAATCTCCACTTAAAGACCCTACGACAGCCGGGATGGTAATTTTCTCCCGCCCACGTAGGATTTATCCCTGATTACTCGGTAAATAACTGTTTTAAATTGTCGACGACGTTGAAGACAGGCCGATAATAAACGCGCTGGGGCTGATAAACTCCATCTTAACCTACGTATCGTTCTGATTTTTCAGAAAAAGCCCTTCTGGAGACACCCTCATGAAATTCATTCACCAGCGCGAGCACCTCAATGAGGGAGATATCGTCGTCATCGAATGCTCGCAGACTTGCAATATCCGCCTGATGAGCGATGCGAATTTTCGCAGCTTTAAAAATGGCGGCCGTCACACTTACCACGGCGGCGCGTTCGACAAGTTTCCCGCCAAGATCACTGCTCCCAGCACCGGATTTTGGAACATTACCCTGGATGTAGTGACCCGCCGCGCCATCAGCGTTACGCGCAAACCCGCGCTGTCCCACAAGATTCGCATTGTACGTCGCACCAGCACCAAGCTGAGCTGATTCGAACACGCCACAGGAAATCACCGTGACCACCACCAAATACGTAATCAAGTACAAACTCAACGGCGAACGCCGTTTTGAGTTCGCCCAACTGACGACCAACAGCGTGGAAGAGGCCTTGCAGGCTTTGGCGAAAATCCATGATGCCAGTGATGTAATCACCGACATCAACGTGAGCAAGGCGCTGTAAGAACATGCCCGGCCCCACAGCCGACCTTTTCGCCGATGACGCCTTGCAACAACCCGCAGGGCGCGAGCAAATTGGTGAACAGTCCTACGTATTACGGGGCTTCGCCCTGCCGTGGATTGAGCGGCTTCTGCCCGAGTTGCGGCGCGTGCTGGCTCAATCCCCGTTTCGGCAAATGGTCACCCCTGGTGGTTTCACCATGTCCGCGGCGCTGAGCAGTTGCGGCGCCCTGGGTTGGACCACCGACACCAGCGGTTACCGCTACAGCCCGCTTGATCCGCGCAGTCAACAACCGTGGCCGGCACTGCCCGATGCTTTGCGACAACTTGCCGTCCTGGCGGCGGCAGACGCCGGGTTTATCGACTTCGCGCCCGACGCTTGCCTGATCAACCGCTACGTACCAGGCGCAAAAATGTCGCTGCATCAAGACAAGAATGAACGTCAGTACAGCGCGCCCGTGGTGTCGGTTTCGCTGGGGTTACCGGCGATTTTCCTTTTTGGTGGACACCAGCGCAGTGACAAAACCCAAAAGGTCTCGCTGTTCCATGGCGACGTGGTTGTCTGGGGCGGCGTTGATCGCCTGCGTTTTCATGGTGTGATGCCGATCAAGGAAGGCGTGCACCCGATCATGGGCCCGCAACGCATCAACCTGACTTTTCGCACCGCTGGCTAATTTGAGCGCAAGCTTCGGAGTGCCTGACCGGCGCGGCACGGCTAATCTGGCCGGGATCCGTCAAGAGTGCCGAACATGACTACCGAACAAGATCCGCGCTGGGCGGCGATACTCGCCCGTGATTCCAAGGCCGACACGCTGTTCGTCTACGGTGTGAAAACCACCGGCGTGTATTGCCGTCCCAGCAGCGTCTCGCGCTTGCCGCGCCCGGAAAATATCGAATTCTTCGACACACCCGCGCAGGCCGAAGCAGCCGGTTATCGTCCCAGCAAACGCGCCGCCGGTGATCAGACTCAACGCGCCGCGCAAGATGCACAACGGGTGGCCGACGCCTGCCGCCATATCGAGCAGGCAGATATCCCACCCAACCTCAACACCCTCGCCACCCTCGCCGGGCTGAGCCCTTTCCATTTCCATCGGATCTTCAAAGCCGTCACCGGCTTGACGCCGAAGGGCTACGCCAGCGCACATCGCTCACAAAAAGTGCGCAACGGACTCAAGGCAAAACAGACGGTGACCAATGCCTTGTACGACGCTGGCTTCAACTCTAATAGCCGCTTTTATGAATCAGCCGACCAGTTGCTGGGGATGAAACCCAGTGACTACAAGGCCGGCGGCACCAACAGTGCAATCCTGTTTGCTGTCGGAGAATGTTCACTGGGTTCGATTCTGGTGGCCCAGAGCAGCCGCGGGGTGTGCGCGATCCTGCTGGGGGATGAGCCGGACCAACTGGTGCGTGACCTGCAAGACCAGTTTCCCAACGCTGACCTGGTGGGAGCCGACCACAACTTCGAACAGCTGATCGCACACGTCGTAGGTTTCATCGAGGCACCCGCCCTCGGGCTGGATTTGCCGTTGGACCTGCGCGGCACCGCATTCCAGCAACGGGTCTGGCAGGCGTTGCGCGATATACCGGTAGGCGACACCGCGAGCTATGGGCAAATTGCCGAGCGCATTGGCGCGCCCAAGTCGTTCCGGGCTGTAGCCCAGGCCTGCGGCGCTAACTGTTTGGCGGTCGCGATTCCGTGTCACCGCGTGGTACGCAGCAATGGTGATCTGTCCGGCTATCGCTGGGGCGTTGAGCGCAAGCAGCAATTGCTCGACCGTGAACGCGACCACTAAACCCGCACGAAAACGCAACGTCGTCCAGTGAATAAAACGGACTGGCCGCACGGCGGATGCCCTGCTAAAACAGCGAAAAGTCCGACGATCGCTGGAGACGCACCCCATGAGCAACTGGCCAGACACGCGCATTCTCGACCTATTGGGCATCGACCTGCCCATCATTCAGGCGCCCATGGCCGGTGCCACTACCGCTGCAATGGTCATTGCGGCCTGCCAAGCCGGTGCACTCGGCTCAATGCCTGCGGCGACACTGAGTATCGAGCAACTGCGCGAGGCGCTGACCACTATTCGCCACGCCAGCGCCCGCCCTATCAACGTCAACTTCTTCTGCCACCAGCTGCCCGAAGCAGATGAAGCGCGGGATCGCCGCTGGAAGGCGTTGCTGGAGCCTTACTACCGTGAATTAGGCGCTGACTTTGAAGGGCCTACCCCTGTCAGTGACCGCGCCCCGTTCAATGACGCTGCCTGCCGGGTAGTGGAAGAATTCCGACCCGAAGTCGTCAGTTTCCACTTCGGCCTGCCGGAAACATCCTTGTTGGACCGGGTAAAAGCCACCGGCGCCCGGGTGTTGTCGTCGGCCACCACCGTGGAAGAGGCCGTTTGGCTTGAACAGCACGGTTGCGACGCAATTATCGCCATGGGCAGCGAGGCCGGCGGGCATAGAGGATTATTCCTCAGTGATGACCTCAACACGCAGATAGGTCTGTTCGCCCTCTTACCCCAGATCGTCGACGCCGTGAAGGTGCCAGTGATTGCCGCCGGTGGTGTTGGCGATGCACGGGGTATTGTCGCGGCGTTTGCCTTGGGGGCGAGCGCGGTACAAATCGGCACCGCGTATTTATTCACGCCTGAAGCGACGGTCAGCGCGTCCCATCACCGCGCACTGCGTCACGCACAGGCCAGCGAAACTGCGCTGACCAACCTGTTCACCGGCCGTCCGGCGCGGGGCATCGTCAACCGGGTGATGCGTGAACTGGGTGCAATCAACCCGGCAGCACCCGCATTTCCGCGTGCTGGCGGCGCATTGATGCCCCTCAAGGCCAAGGATGAAGCGGGTTTCAGCAACCTGTGGTCAGGCCAGGCACTGCGCCTTGGCAAAGACATGACGACCTACGACCTGACCCGCGAACTGGCCGAACAAACGCTGGCAAAACTTAAATAGCCCAGAAATAGGTGGCAACTTTGCGCTGTACCGGCGATGGCTAACCGCTATATATTCAAATACATAGCGGTTAGCCCTTCTCCCTAGAACAAGCCGTACATCCCAAGGAGCTGCTTCATGATGATTCACGCCTCACGCCTTGCCTTGCTGGTCGCTGCATTCTCTTTCGGCTCCGCCTACGCTGATGAGGTGCAAGTGGCCGTCGCCGCCAACTTCACCGCGCCGATCCAGGCTATTGCCGCCGACTTCGAAAAAGACACCGGACACAAGCTGGTTGCTGCCTACGGCGCGACCGGGCAGTTCTACACCCAGATCAAGAACGGTGCCCCGTTTGAAGTGTTCCTCAGCGCCGACGACACCACCCCGCAAAAACTCGAAAGCGAAGGCGACACCGTCAAAGGCACGCGCTTCACCTACGCCGTGGGCACCCTCGCGCTGTGGTCGGCCAAAGACGGCTATGTGGACGCCAAGGGTGAAGTCCTGAAGAAAAACGACTTCAAGCACCTGTCCATCGCCAACCCGAAAGCCGCACCTTACGGCCTGGCCGCGACCCAAGTACTGGCGAAAGAAGGCCTGACCGAGAAGGTCAAGGACAAGCTCGTCGAAGGCCAGAACATCACCCAGGCCTTCCAGTTCGTGTCCACCGGCAACGCAGAGCTGGGTTTTGTCGCCTTGTCGCAGATCTATAAAGACGGCAAAGTCACCAGCGGTTCGGCGTGGATTGTCCCCGCAGCCATGCACGACCCGATCAAACAAGACGCGGTGATCCTCAACAAAGGCAAAGACAGCGCCGCTGCCAAAGCGCTGGTCGAGTACCTCAAAGGGCCGAAAGCCGCTGCCGTCATTAAGTCCTACGGTTACGAGCTGGCCAAATAAATGCCCCTATCGAGTGCCGATTTTTCCGCTATCTGGTTGACCATCAAACTGGCGTCACTGACCACCGTGATCCTGTTGGTCATCGGCACTCCAATTGCCCTGTGGCTGTCCCGCACCCGCTCCTGGTGGCGCGGTCCCATCGGCGCGATAGTGGCCCTGCCGCTGGTGTTGCCTCCCACGGTAATCGGCTTTTACCTGCTGCTGACCATGGGCCCCCATGGCTACTTCGGCCAGTTCACCCAATGGCTCGGCCTGGGCACCCTCACCTTCAGTTTCGCCGGGCTCGTCATTGGTTCGGTGATCTATTCCATGCCGTTCGTGGTGCAGCCGTTGCAAAACGCCTTCTCCGCCATCGGCACTCGCCCATTGGAAGTGGCCGCGACCTTACGCGCCAATCCATGGGATACGTTCTTTACGGTCATCCTGCCCCTGGCGCGCCCGGGGTTTATCACTGCCTCGATCCTCGGATTTGCCCACACTGTCGGTGAGTTTGGCGTGGTGCTGATGATCGGCGGCAATATCCCGGACAAGACCCGCGTGGTCTCGGTGCAGATCTACGACCATGTTGAAGCCATGGAATACGCCCAGGCCCATTGGTTGGCCGGCGCCATGGTGGTGTTCGCGTTCCTCGTGTTGCTGGCGCTCTACTCCAGCCGTAAAACCAAGATGGGCTGGAGCTGATGTCGATGATTGATGTACGCCTGCAACTCAACTATTCCGGCTTTGCCCTGGAGGTGGACCTCCATCTTCCAGGGCGTGGTGTCACCGCGCTGTACGGGCATTCCGGCTCCGGCAAGACCACCTGCCTGCGCTGCATCGCCGGGCTGGAGCGCGCTGCCGACGGTTTTATCCAGGTCAACGATGACGTCTGGCAAGACAGCCGCAGCGGGTTGTTCGTACCGCCTCATAAGCGCGCGCTGGGTTATGTGTTTCAGGAGGCCAGCCTGTTCCCGCATTTGTCGGTGCGGGCCAACCTGGAGTTTGGTCTCAAACGCATTCCCCGCCAGCAGCGCCGGGTGGACATGGCCCAGGCCACGGAGCTGTTGGGGATCGGTCACCTCCTTGAGCGAAACCCCCAGCACTTGTCCGGCGGTGAACGCCAGCGCATCGGCATCGCCCGCGCCTTGCTCACCAGCCCGAAACTGCTGTTGATGGATGAACCGTTGGCCGCCCTCGACAGCCAGCGAAAAAATGAAATCCTGCCTTACCTGGAACGCCTGCACGACGAACTGGACATCCCGGTGCTGTACGTCAGCCATGCCCAGGATGAAGTCGCGCGCCTGGCGGACCACATCGTCCTGCTCAGTGACGGCAAGGCGTTGGCCAGCGGCCCGATCGGCGAAACCCTGGCGCGGCTCGACCTGCCGTTGGCGCGGGGCGACGATGCCGGCGTGGTGATCAACGGCACCGTCAGTGCCTATGACGCGGACTATCAGTTGCTGACGCTGCATCTGCCCGACAGCGCCCTGTCCATGCGCGTGGCCCATGCACCGCTGGCCGTGGGCAAAGCGCTGCGGGTCAAGGTGCAGGCGCGAGACGTCAGCCTCAGCCTGCAAGGATCGGAACCGAGCAGCATCCTCAACCGCTTGCCCGTAACGGTCATCCAGGAAATACCCGCAGACAACAGCGCCCACGTACTTGTCCGCCTGGAAGCCGAGGGCACGCCCCTGCTGGCGCGCATCACCCGCTTCTCCCGCGACCAGTTGCACTTGCATCCGGGCCAGACGCTGTGGGCACAAATCAAGGCAGTCGCGGTACTGGCGTAACCATTTGGCACGACCGCAAAACGCTGTGGTCAATCAGACATACCGGCCTGATTTGTTGCCAAGGAACCCGCTATGCCTGACTCCGCGATCCCCGCCGACCTGCCCCGCGACCTGCATTACGTTGACGACACCCAGCCCGGCATTCGCCGCAAACATGTGCGCGGCAAGTTCCAGTATTTCAATGCCAAGGCTGAGCGCATCACAGACAAGGACGAAATCAAACGTCTGAACGCCCTCGCCGTCCCGCCCGCCTACACCGACGTGTGGATCTGCGCCGACCCGCGTGGCCATCTGCAAGCCACCGGACGCGACGCCCGTGGACGCAAGCAATACCGCTACCACCCACGCTGGCGCGAAGTGCGCGACACCGACAAATACTCACGCCTGCAAGCGTTCGGTAGCGCACTGCCCAAGCTGCGCAAGCAGCTGGAAGCGCAACTGGCCGAACCCGGTTTCACCCGAGAAAAAGTGCTGGCCACGGTGGTGATGCTGCTGGACGCCACCTTGATCCGAGTCGGCAATACCCAGTACGCACGCGACAACAAATCCTACGGTTTGACCACGCTGCGTAACCGCCATGTGGACGTCAAGGGCAGCGAGATTCAGTTCCAGTTTCGCGGCAAAAGCGGCGTGGAGCATCAGGTCAGCGTCAAGGATCGACGCTTGGCGAACGTGGTCAAGCGCTGCATGGAATTGCCTGGGCAGGATCTGTTTCAGTATCTGGACGAAGACGGTGAGCGGCGCACCGTCAGTTCCCATGATGTAAATGCGTACTTGCACAGCCTCACCGGCGCCGATTTCACCGCCAAGGACTATCGCACCTGGGCCGGCACCGCCATGGCGCTCGCCGTGTTGCGTGAGTTGGAGTGGCAGCCGGAATCCGACGCCAAACGGCATGTGGTGGCCATGGTCAAGGACGTGGCCCGGCAGTTGGGGAATACACCGGCAGTGTGCCGCAAGTGCTATATCCATCCGGCAGTGCTGGAGCATTTCAGCCTGGGCGAACTGCACACCTTACCCAAGCCTCGGGTGCGCAAAGGGCTCAAGGCTGAGGAAGTCGCACTGGCCATGTTCCTTGAACAGCTCGCCAAGGCGAGTTAGGCTCTGCCTCCTTTCTGCCCCATGGGATGACCGCCGACGTGAACCACTAAGCCTTCCAAAATGTACCTGCAACGAGCCGCCTGGCGTGCTTGTTGGCCTGTTCGACATTGCTTTGGAGGTGCTGATGACTCACGTCAACCGGCTGCCCGCGTTGGTTTCCCTGCAACACCTGTCTTTCCAATTCGCCAAAGGCGAAACCCTGCTGCAAGACCTCACGCTGTCCATCGACCTTACGCCCACCGGGATTGTCGGGCGCAATGGCCGGGGCAAAAGTGTTCTCGCCAAGCTGATCGCCGGGTTGCTTTCACCCTCCTCCGGCGCGCTGGATCGCCCGCCAAACGTGGCATATGTGCCACAGGCGGTTATCGTCGAACCGGGGGATACCGTCGCCCAACTCACAGGGGTCGCAGACGCCTTGGCGGCGTTGGAGCGCATGGCCCAAGGCACCGCCAGCGTGGAAGATCTGGCATTGATCAATGAACGCTGGGACCTCGCCGACCGCTTACGCAGCGCTTTGGATACAGCGGGGTTGTCACAGCTGAGTGCCAGCACGCCTGCCGAGCAACTCAGCGGTGGCCAACTGGCGCGGGTTGTGGTGATCGGTGCGCTGTTGTCTGCGCCGCAGTTGCTGGTGCTTGATGAGCCCACCAACCACCTCGACAGCGCAGGCCGCACGTGGCTGCTGCGGGTTCTGGCTGATTGGCGTGGCGGCCTGGTGGTGGTCAGCCATGATCGGCAGTTGCTCAATAGCCTGGGGCGCATCATCGAGCTGTCGCCCCTCGGCGTGCGGGTGTATGGCGGTAATTACGATGCCTATCGCGTGCAACGAGACAACCAACAGCAGGCCGCTGTCGCCGCATTGGAGCACGCACGCCTGGAGCGCAGCCGCGAACGCAAGCGCCTGCAAAAGGACCACGACAGCCTCCAACGCAACGCCGCACACTCCCGCAAGCAGGCGCAAGTCGCCAACGTTGACCGTTTCACCAAGGCACGCTGGAAAGGCGCGGCTACACAAATCGTCAGCACCGTACGCAGCGCCCATCGGCACCGCAAAGAAGATCTGGACAGCCAGGTGCGCCAGGCTTACGAGCGGGTACAGGATGAGTCGACAACGTTGCTCGCATTACCGGCGTCGACGGTGCCCAGCGGGCGCACAGTCGCGACCTTAATCGATGCCCAACTGCCGTGGCTGCCCGCGAGGTGCGTCAACATGCACCTCACAGGCCCGGTACGTGTCGCGGTGCATGGGCCGAACGGTTGCGGCAAGTCCACGCTGCTCAAGCTGTTGGCTGGCCAATGGCAAACGGTCACGGGGCAATGCAGCGTGCACGTGCCCAGTGCCTACATTGATCAGCATCTCACCCTGCTGGACAACCAGCGCTCGATCATCGAACAGCTCAACCTGCTCGGTACGCCGCTGACCGAAGCCGAGTTGCGTGCGCGCCTGGCCTTGCTGCAACTGGACGCCCTGCGCGTGACACAACCCGCGATGCAACTCAGCGGCGGCGAACGTTTGAAAGCCGCCATGGCGATTGCCCTGTGGCGCCACGTGCCCGCGCAACTGTTGCTGCTCGACGAGCCTACCAATCACTTGGACCTGGAATCGGTGAGGGCTTTTGAGCAGGCGCTGCAAGGGTTTAGCGGAGCGATGGTGGTGGTGTCTCATGATGAGGCGTTTGTGCAGGCGATCGGGCCGACGCACCGCTTGAACTGGACGCAGGAGGGCTGGCGCCTGGAAGCTGTCTGAGGTCATTGCATGCGTGGTCAAAGCGCCCTACCGTAGTGGCCGGATAATCTCACCGTGGAGCCCGGTCCTATGCTGCCTTCGTCCCGAAAGCCTTACGTCAATGCTGCACTTGCCCATCGACAGCGCTGGCGCGGCCGGGTCGGCATGATGCTGGTGGCCAGTCTTTCGGTGCTGGCGGGCATGACCGACGCCATCGGTTTTATGGCCAGCGGCGACTTCGTTTCGTTCATGAGCGGCAACACCACGCGCCTTGCGGTGGCAATCAGTGCCGGGGACTTGGGGCTGACGGCGCGATTGTTATTGCTGGTCGCCACCTTCGTGGTCGGCAACGCATTGGGCGTAGTAGTGAGTCGTTTTGGCAAGCGGCATGCACTACCTTTACTGCTGTGTATTGCTGCGTTGTTGTGCGCAGGCGCGCTGTGGCCGTCAGACGATACCTTGCCCGCGTTGCTGGCAGCCATCATTGCAATGGGCATGCTTAATGCGGCCGTCGAAGAGGTCAACGGTTTGCCCGTAGGCCTTACCTACGTCACGGGTGCGTTGTCTCGTTTTGGCCGTGGCCTGGGGCGTTGGATGCTGGGCGAGCGTCGCAATGGCTGGCGGGTGCAGTTGATCCCGTGGGGCGGGATGTTTGTGGGGGCCGTGATCGGCGCGTTGCTGGAGCAGCAGATGGGCCTGAAGGCGTTGCTGGTCAGCGCTGTGTTGGCTGGGGTGTTGGGGGTGGTGTCACTGAAGATCCCTCGTCGCTGGCACTTGGGTTTCATGCCGCGATAAGGGGAAAAGATGCTCGCCCGACAATTTGGCCTCGACGTCCTTGTACTGGTAAAGAGCCATCAAGCCGGGCGAGCAGTGAGAATGATAAGCGAATGTCCGGCGGCTGTCCCGCCGGGCGTTTCCTAAACAGACTAAGGCAAGGGACTACAGACAAGTCGCCAGCGCGGCCAAACGACGCTTGGCAGGCATCTCATCCTCGGCGGCGTAGTATTTGACGGACGATCCGGCACCCGCACTTTGCACGTCGACGAAGTAATCGCCACCGGTGGTGTAGACGGTGAAACCACCCGCCCCGTTCGGCTCTTTGAAGCCGCCGGCATCGACGCCAAACACGCTTTCATCCTGCCAGCCAAACTGGATGCACTCGGCAACCACCAGGGTGGCCTTGTCCGATGCCAGAGTCTTGTAGGGGGCTCCCGAACGGGCTTCGTTCATCTTCGAACCTGCGCAGCCGGTCAGTGCTGCCAATACCAATGCGCCCATTACCACCTTGTGCATGCCATCGCCTCCATGAAAAAAAACGCGACTGTAGCATTGCCGCGCAGCTGACTGACGCCTGGATGAACTTTGTTTCACTGTGACGCAGGAGCGTGCCATCTATAGTGGCTTGGCTCATTTTTAGAAGTCTCCCTTCTGCCCGCCCTCCCGCGGGCTTTTTTTTGCCTGCGCTTCAGAGCCACCAGCGGAACAGATAGAACAACGCCATGCTCAGCAGCACCGTAAGCAGCACATTGCGCGTCCAGAACATCAACGCGACCGCACTGATACCCGCCAGCAAATAGGGGTTGGCGGGGCTCAGGTTGAGCTGATGGTCAGCAAGAAAAATAATCGGCCCGCAAATCGCTGTCAGCATCCCCGGCACGGCAAACCCGAGAAACTCCCGCGCCCCACGGTTGAGGCGCACCGGCAGGCGCGGTTCGATAAACAGGTAGCGGTTGAGAAATACCACCAGGCCCATGGCCACAATCATCAGGTAAATCATCGCTGCCCTACTCCCAATCGCTTGCAGACAAACCCTGCACTCATGCCCAGCACGCCGGACACCACCACTGCTGACTCCCAGTGCAGGAAACTCAGCCACACCGAACACAGCAGCGACACCGCCACGCAGACCACGGTCGGCACATCCCGCACAACGGGGGTGATCAGAGCGATAAACGTCGCGGCAATGGAAAATTCCAGGCCCAGTTGATCAAGACCGGGAATGCTTTTGCCCAACACGATGCCGGCCAGGGTGAACAGGTTCCAGGCGATATAAAACGTCAGGCCGACGCCCAAGGCATACCAGCGATTGAAGGTCTGGCGATCATAGTGGCTGACCAGTGCGAAGAACTCATCGGTCAGTAGAAACCCCAGGCTCATGCGCCAACGGCTATTAAGTGCCGACAACGTGGGGCGCATATGCATGCCGTACAGCAAATGCTGGGACGTCAGCAGCAAGGTGGTCAGCACGATGGAAATCAGGCTGGCGCCACTCTTGACCATCCCGATGGCAACCAGTTGCGCAGCACCGGCGAACACAATGGCGGAAAGGCCTTGGGCCTGCAGCGGGGTGAATTGCGCATCGATGGCCATGGAGCCGGCCAGCAGCCCCCAAGGGGCACAGGCCAGGGACAAGGGAATAACGGCGATGGCGCCGCGAGCGAAGGCGTAATGAGGTAAGGCAGTAGGCATGGAGACGGCTCATCGACAGACAGTCGACAAGCATGCCAGCGTAATCAGGGAGTTGTCTTGAACGATCTTGCTCAAGCGAGCTTTACAGAGACCTGCTCCACCGAGTCGCGAGCTTCACGCAATTCGTAGGCGTCCTGGTTCAGACGATGAATCGTATTGAGCAAGCGTTGACGCAGCACTTCATCGCCGAGCTTTTCGACGGCGCGCATCAGGTCAAACGCCGCGGTTTCGTTATTTTCCGCGACGGAATCCAGGGTCTTGCGCAGGTTACGAGTGGCACGGGTCACGCGGGGTCTTCCTTCTTCAGCAATGGGCGGGCACTTTAGGACATTCGTGTTTCATTTTAATTTCAATCACTTGTGGTTGATTTGTCGGTGTTTGATCCACGTCAATTGAAACAAGGTTTGGCTGAAATATCGGGAAATACGTATATTCCCTAACCCCCTTCATACAACCCGCCATGGTTGCAGACCACAACGGGCCAGCACCTGCCGCTGAGCCACCGGAGCGTTAATTCATGCTTGTCGCCGTTGCTATTTTTATCGCCACCATCGTCCTGGTTATCTGGCAGCCCAAGGGGCTTGGCGTCGGCTGGAGCGCCACCTTGGGCGCGATCCTGGCCCTCGCCTGCGGCGCGGTCAGCCTTTCGGACATCCCCGTGGTATGGCACATCATCTGGAACGCCACCGGCACGTTTGTCGCGCTGATCATCATCAGCCTGCTGCTCGATGAAGCCGGTTTCTTCGCCTGGACCGCGCTGCATGTGGCGCGTTGGGGCCGTGGACGCGGCCGTCGCTTGTTTGCCTATATGGTGCTGCTCGGTGCGCTGGTGTCGGCGCTGTTCGCCAATGACGGCGCGGCACTGATCCTTACTCCGATTGTCATGTCGATGCTGCTGGCCCTGCGTTTCTCGCCGGCGGCGACCCTGGCGTTCGTGATGGGTGCAGGCTTTATCGCCGACACTGCAAGCCTGCCACTCGTGGTATCGAACTTGGTGAACATCGTCTCGGCGGACTACTTCAAGATCGGCTTCAACGAATATGCGGCGGTGATGGTTCCGGTCAACTTTGTCAGCGTCGCGGCCACGTTGGCGGTGTTGCTGTGGTTCTTCCGCCGCGACATCCCGCAAACCTACGACCCCGCCGACCTGGCCGACCCCGCCAGTGCCGTCCACGACCGTGCCACCTTCCGCGCTGGCTGGTGGGTGCTGGGCATCCTGCTGATCGGCTGTTTCGCGCTTGAGCCACTGGGCATTCCCATCAGTGCGATTTCCGCCGTATGTGCCGTGCTCTTACTGGTCATCGCCGCCAAGGGCCATAAGATCTCCACGCGCAAAGTGCTGAAGGAAGCGCCGTGGCAGATCGTGATCTTTTCCTTGGGCATGTACCTGGTGGTCTACGGCCTGCGTAATGCTGGCCTCACGGATTACCTCGCCACCTGGCTCGACACCTTCGCCGAGTACGGCGTGTGGGGCGCGGCCATGGGCACCGGTGTGCTGACGGCCTTGCTGTCGTCAGTCATGAACAACCTGCCCACAGTGCTGATCGGCGCGTTGTCCATTGAGCACAGCCATGCCGTGGGCGTGGTTAAGGATGCGATGATCTACGCCAACGTCATCGGCAGCGACCTGGGCCCGAAAATCACCCCCATCGGCAGCCTCGCCACTTTGCTGTGGTTGCATATCCTGGCGCGCAAAGGCATCACCATCACTTGGGGTTACTACTTCAAGGTCGGGATTGTGCTGACCTTGCCGGTGCTGCTGGTCACCCTCGCCGCCCTCGCCCTGCGTCTGAGTATCTGACGGAGAATGCCGATGAAAGCCCTGCAACACGCCTGGCTTGGCAACTATGAAGTCAGCAGCACGGTTTGCACCGGCCTGACGTTCGCTCGCCATAGTCACGACGAGTGTGTGATCGGCGTGAACCTGGTGGGCGAGGAGAAAGTCTGGCTGGACCGCAGGGAATTCGACGCCGGGCCGGGCAGCATTACGCTGTACAACCCAGGGCAGATTCAAGGCGGCGGTGCGGCGGATGGCGCGCCTTGGCAGTTCGTCAGCCTCTACGTCACGGCGGATCAATTGGCCGCGGACTTGGGCTTGGCGCACCTGGAGTTTGATCGCCCGTTATGTTTTCAACCGCTGCTCGCGCAACGCCTGGCGGCGGCGGTGAAAGGCGCATTGAGCGCCGACACCTTGGTTCGCGAGCTGAACGAAGACTCCTTGGTGTCGCTGCTGGGAGAGGTGGTCGCGATCAGCGGCGTGCGTCTGCCCCGCCCCCCTGCCACGGCTAACCCCATGGTCAGCCGCGCCCAGGAGTTGCTGGCGGCGCACCTGCATCAATCGCTGCCGTTGGACCACCTCGGCGATGAGTTGGGGCTGTCCAAGTTCCACCTGCTGCGCGCCTTTCAGAAAGCCACCGGGCTCAGTCCTCGGCAGTGGGCCATGCAACTGCGCACCCGTCGCGCCAAGGGTTTGTTGCGCATGGGCGCGCCAGCCTCGGACGTCGCCCATGACCTCGGGTTTGCCGACCAGAGCCACCTCAATCGGCATTTTCGCGCGGCTTACGGCATGACCCCGGGTCGTTACCAGAACGTCGTAAAACGTTGAACTGCGCAATCTGGTTCAAGACACTCTCCAACCTGCGCCTCACACTGCCCCCATCAATTGAAGGAACGCGGGCATGTTGACGATCTTTTTCTACGCGCTGGTATTCGGTTTTGTGTTTTGCCTCTCCCCTGGCGCCGTGCTGGCGGAGACCTTACGGCGCGGCTTGCTCCATGGCTTTACTCCCGCGCTGATGGTGCAGATCGGCTCACTGGTCGGTGACGCCGTCTGGGCCGTGATCGGCCTGACCGGCATTGCCCTGCTGATCCAGCACGACGCCGTGCGTGTGCCGATGACCATTGTCTGCGCGCTGTACCTGGCGTGGCTCGGCGTGCGTAGCCTGATCGACGCCTGGCAGTTGCCTGAAGCCGGCAGCGCACCGGCCAGCTCCGGGCAGAATGCCTTGGCGGTGGGCGCGGCGATCTCGTTGGCCAATCCGAAGAACATTGTTTACTGGGGGGCATTGGGCAGTGCCTTGTCTGGCATTGTCGGCGCCACGCCCAGCCACGGGCAAACCTTGATGTTTTTTGCAGGCTTCATGCTGGCATCGGTGTTGTCCTGCTTTCTGATCGCGGCGCTGGTTAACCTGCTACGCAAAAACGCTTCGCCCCTGTGGCAACGCATCAGTTATGGCGCCTGCGGGCTGGTATTGATATATCTGGCGATTCTCGCCGCGCACGGTATATGAAGTTATATAGCCAACAACTTCCAACGCGTTTTGTCTGAATGAAGTCTGAACACTGGTCAGTTTAATTAATCATGCGTTGACATTTTGTAACTGTCTGAGTAGATTGCCCCTGCCCGCAACTGGGGCCTTTTTTAAACCTCACAAAAGAAGCCAATGGACACAGTATCTAGTCGCTGTCCGAGCACCGCATTTGCGGGCGTCGGGCGCCAAACCCAGAATATGACAGGACTCGTCTCCCCGGTCCGGTAAGCTGCGCTAGAGCTTGATGCTCCACCGTAACTGCCTCACCGGATGCCCGTCCGGTCCCGAGGTGTGTTATGACCTTCCAACTCCTTGTTTTACCCGATGTACGCACGCTGGCCGCAGCCCTGCGCGCCAAGCCAGGCCGAGCACCCGCAGGCTTTTGCCCTGCCCGGTCGACCTTTGTTGCACCCTCCCCTCAAGTGCATCCAGCCCGACCGCTGGCGCACTGGCGTATCTGCCCGCAAAGCGGCCAATTGATGCAGCACTGGGAACATGCCGACCCTCAAGACCCGCAGAGACCGAAGGTTTCCAGCCTGGCTCACGCTGGCTTGATGCTCGGTCTGTATGTGAGCGCTCGCGCCGCCTGACCTGGCTGAAAACAGCAACTTTCTTATTAATTCCCTGGAGTTCTTTATGAACGCATCCAGTCGTAGCCCGCTGCACGTTAGTTAACTAACGCGCTGTTGGCGGGCGTTATAGAAGTTATGTGAACACTTTAATAAAACCGATCGCGAAGTCCGCGGCTCGGCATGCTTTTGCTCGCCTGTATTCAGGTAAGTACCGGGTATGTTTTGTCGAGAATTGGCGACAGGAGTACAAACAATGAGCGCCGTAAAAAACACGCCACTGAGCAAGAAAAAGAGCACCTGCGAAGGCACCAAACTGTCGATGCGTGCCGCCCGCGAAGCCCAAAACGGCCTGCAAGCCACCCTGGCCAACGTACGCGCCACCCAGGATGGCCTGACCGAATTGGACGCCTCTGCACGTCTGCAACGGGAAGGCGCTAACGAAGTCGCCCATGACAAGCCGCCGCACGCCCTCATCCAGTTCCTGCACGCACTGAACAACCCGTTCATCTACGTGCTGCTGACCCTGGGCGCCATCAGCTTCTTTACCGATTGCTGGCTGCCGATGCAGGAAGGCGAAGACGCTGACCCGACCAAAGTCATCATCATCATGACCATGGTCCTGCTCAGCAGCCTGTTGCGCTTCTGGCAGGAGCACCGCTCGGCAAAATCCGCCGAGGCCTTGAAGGCCATGGTGCGCACCACCGCCACCGTACTGCGCCGTGAGCAAGTGGGCAGCCAACCGACCCTGCGCGAAGTACCGATGCGCGAGCTGGTGGCGGGCGATATCGTGCAACTGTCGGCCGGGGACATGATCCCCGCCGACATCCGCCTGATCGAATCCCGAGACCTGTTTATCAGCCAGGCCGTGCTCACCGGCGAAGCCTTGCCGGTGGAGAAGTACGACACCCTGGGCGACGTTACGCAAAAAACCGCCGGACCGGTGATCGCCGACCAAGGCAACCTGCTGGACCTGCCCAATATCTGCTTTATGGGCACCAACGTGGTCAGCGGCCGGGCCACGGCCGTGGTGGTGGCCACCGGACCGCGTACCTACTTTGGCTCCCTGGCCAAGGCGATTGTCGGCTCGCGAGTGCAGACCGCGTTCGACCGTGGGGTCAACAGTGTCAGTTGGCTACTGATCCGCTTCATGCTGGTGATGGTGCCCATCGTGTTCTTCCTCAACGGTTTCTCCAAGGGTGACTGGGGCGATGCCTTCCTGTTTGCGCTGGCGGTTGCCGTGGGCCTTACCCCGGAAATGCTGCCGATGATCGTCAGCGCCAACCTGGCCAAGGGCGCCACGGCCATGGCCAAGCGCAAAGTGGTGGTCAAGCGCCTCAACGCGATCCAGAACTTCGGCTCCATGGACGTGTTGTGCACCGACAAGACCGGCACCCTGACCCAGGACAGAATCATCCTCGAACATCACGTCAACGCCTTTGGCCAACGTGATGATGCCGTGCTGTCCCTGGCTTGGCTCAACAGCTACCACCAGAGCGGCATGAAGAACCTGATGGACCAGGCGGTGGTGCAGTTTTCGCAACAGAACCCGACATTCCAAGTGCCGTTTGCCTACAGCAAGGTCGATGAGTTGCCCTTCGACTTTGTACGCCGCCGCCTGTCCATCGTGGTCAGGGACGCGGCCGACGACCATCTGCTGGTGTGCAAAGGCGCCGTGGAAGAGATGCTGGGTATTTCCACCCATGTAATGGACGCTGGCGCCGCGGTGCCGTTGGATGAGCGCCGTCGCGAGCAACTGCTGTCAATTGCCAACGATTACAACGAAGACGGCTTTCGCGTGCTGGTGGTGGCGACTCGCACGATCCCCAAGGCGTTGGCACGCAAGCAGTACACCACCGTCGATGAGCGCAACCTGGTGATCCACGGTTTTCTAACCTTCCTCGATCCACCGAAGGAAACCGCCGGCCCTGCGATTGCCGCACTGCAACAGATCGGCGTGGCGGTCAAAGTGCTGACTGGCGACAACGCGGTCGTCACCAGCAAGATCTGCCGTCAGGTCGGCCTTGAGCCCGGCCAACCGCTGCTGGGCGTTGAAATCGAATTGATGGACGACATCACCCTGGCGCGCCGAGTGGAGGAACGCACGGTATTCGCCAAACTCACGCCGTTGCAGAAATCCCGTGTGCTCAAGGCCCTGCAAGCCAACGGCCATACGGTGGGCTTCCTCGGGGACGGCATCAACGATGCCCCGGCGCTGCGCGATGCCGACGTAGGCATCTCGGTGGACAGTGGCACCGACATCGCCAAGGAGTCGGCCGACATCATCCTGCTGGAAAAAAGCCTGATGGTGCTGGAGGAAGGCGTGCTCAAGGGCCGCGAAACCTTCGGCAATATCATGAAGTACCTGAACATGACCGCCAGCTCCAATTTCGGCAACGTGTTCTCAGTCTTGGTGGCCAGTGCGTTTATCCCGTTCATGCCGATGCTGGCGATCCACTTGCTGCTGCAAAACCTGATGTATGACATCTCCCAGCTGGCGTTGCCGTGGGACAAGATGGACAAGGAATACCTGGCCAAGCCACGCAAGTGGGACGCGAAAAACATCGGCCGTTTCATGCTGTGGATCGGGCCGACCTCGTCGATTTTCGACATCACTACCTTTGCGCTGATGTGGTACGTGTTTGCCGCCAACAGCGTCGAGATGCAGACGCTGTTCCAGTCCGGCTGGTTTATCGAAGGACTGCTGTCGCAAACCCTGGTGGTGCATATGCTGCGCACCCGCAAGATCCCGTTCTTCCAGAGCACGGCCGCATGGCCGGTGCTGATGATGACCTGCTTGGTGATCGTACTGGGGATCTACGTGCCGTTCTCGCCCCTGGGCACCCTGGTGGGCTTGCAGCCACTGCCGCTGGCTTACTTCCCATGGCTGGTGGGCACCTTGCTCAGCTACTGCTGCGTGGCCCAACTGATGAAAACGATCTACATCCGCCGCTTCAAGCAGTGGTACTGATCACCCCTGCCGTTTAAACGGTGGCGGTCGCTGGGCCGCCACCGTGTCTTACAAGGAATCGGACTATGCGCATCTTGATCTGTGCAGGTCGTCATTACGCCGACACCAAAAAGTCTCGCCAGGTGCTGGACGCCTACCATCGCCTGCGCCCGGTGCAGGTACTGATCCACGGCGGCAACCAGTTTCTCGGCAGCGATATCGAAGAATGGGCCCGTGAAATCGGTATCGACGTGGTGCGTTACCCACCCAATTGGCAACGCCACGGCAAGCAGGCAGAACGCCAACGCAACCACTTCATGCTGACCGACAGCCACCCCGACGTGGTCATCGCCTTGCCGGGCGGTGAGGACACATCGGAGCTGGTCTGCCAGGCCCGAGCCAGCGGCATTTCGGTACTTACCGTAGAAAACTGAACCCAAGCGAGGTGCATCATGCACAACCTACACACCCCAAAGCGCCCTGACGGGTTTGCCAAATACCGCGCGCGTCACCGCCGCGATGTGCGCCACAGCCTGCTGCTGTTGCCGCCGGCCAAACGCCGTGCGCTGCGGCGCAATCTGATCTTTATCGGCCTGGCCCTGAGCGTTGTTTTGCTTATCGCCGTCGTGTCGAAGGCGAATGCGGCAGGCGCTGCCTACGCTGGGGTTTTAAGCTGCTGCTCAAGTTGCAGCTGCATTTGAGGATCAATGCTCAGCGTAGCCGCCAGCTCATCCAGATAATTGCGCTCTGCGTCCTGCTGATCATCCACCAGCATCACACTGGCCAGGTACACCTCGGCCGCTATCGCCGGGTCATGTGCGAATTCGGCAAAATCCGCAGCATCCAAGGGCTTGGCGACTTCGGCGTCGAGCCACTGCTGCAGTTGCGGGTCGTCGGTGTGCTTGCCCAGTTCAGTGGAGATCATTTGCTGCTCTGCGTCATCGATCCGACCGTCGGCCTTCGCCGCGGCAATCAAGGCACGCAACACCGCATGGCTGTGGGCCTCGGCTTCAGGGCCACCCAGCTGGTCGACTGTCTGAAAGGACGACTGCGGTTTGGAGGCCTGCTGACTCTGCCATGCCTGATACGCCTTGAACGCCATCATCCCCAACGACGCCAACGCCGCGTAATTCATCCCGCCGGAGCGCCCCTGTGCAGAACGTGTCGCCGCCCCGCCACCGAGCATGCCGCCGAGGCCGCCTAACAATCCACCCAGACCGCCACCGGCCGAAGCATTGCCGGTGCTGGTGCCCTTGAGCAAACCGCCGAGCAGCCCGCCCAGGCCGCCGCCCGCAGCGCCACCGCCGGACTGCCCGGCGCGCAGCAGTTGTTCGAGTAGGTCGCTTGTGTTCATGGTGTCACCCTTGCGCGCGTAGAATTGGCGTTCAACAACCATAGTCCGCCGCTGCCGAAACTCCATGACCGCCGAGCGGGCGCGTATTCAAGCAGGGAAACCCGTGAACCGAATCGAGCAGATTGCGCTGATGGCGACCTACAACCAGTGGATGAATCGCAAAGTCTATGACGCCGCCGCCAGGCTTTCGGATGCGCAATTACGCACGGACCGTCAGGCTTTTTTCGGCTCTATCCTCGGCACACTCAACCACCTGGCGCAGGGAGACACGGTCTGGCTCAAACGCTTCGCCCAGCACCCGGCAGGCTTTACAGCGCTAGCCCCACTGGAAGCCATTGCCATGCCCGTCGACCTCAAGCATCTGGCCTTTGCCGACCTTAGCGCGCTGGCTGCCCGTCGTACCTGGCTGGACCAACTGATCATCGATTGGACCAAGACCCTGCGCGAGCCTGATCTCGACCTGCGCTTGCATTACCACAACATGCGTGGCGCCGCCGCCGACAAGCCCTTTTCCAGCCTGCTATTGCACTTTTTCAATCATCAGACCCACCACCGGGGTCAGGCGACCACCTTGCTGACCCAGGCCGGAGTGGATGTCGGCGACACGGACCTGCTGGCACTGATCGACTGACGGCAGCGCGCTGCTGAGCAGGCTAGAGCCATAAACGAACGCCTAGGCAACTGTGAGGTCGTAATGACAGGTGCCGGGATCTTTCTGCGCCCGCCCTCTTCGCACCCGTCGTGGGTTTACCGATGGGTGCACCCCATAAGAAGGAGACGCTTACATGGTCATTCACTTCAAGGTCGCCGGGCATCTGGCTTGCGGCCACCACGGTACCAACCTCCCCTCCAGCGCTGAGCTGAACCGGGTCAAGTGCCGTACCTGCCGCAACACTGAGGCCTACAAGGAAGCCCGCCGCACCCAACGCAATGCCGCTCGGCGTGCTTCGCGCAAAGCCAAGCCCCCCACCGCCACTGACTGGCGCAGCGCCTGGACCCAACGTCTCACCGACCTGCCAGGGTTGCAGCGTTTGCCCAGAGGGTTCAGCGGCCAGCCTTTCGTATAGGCCTGCACACGCAAGCCCCGGCTAAACCGGGGCTTGTTTGCGATCGCTCTGCCTTTCTGCTGAAGATTCATGACGCCCATCTGTGATTCTTGTGTTCGGGCAGCAGAAACCTACTGGACTCTCTTTTAAAACCCCTGTAGCCCACTGATCTTTCGAGCTTTTTCATCTTGCTCGATGCCCAACAAAGGTGCGTTACGGCCTTGCGCATACGCGCCTTGATCTATATATTCCCAACCCTGCTACACCGCGCTACCGCCCGAATGGCGAAACTGGTAGACGCATGGGACTTAAAATCCCCCGCTCGTAAGGGCGTCCCGGTTCGATTCCGGGTTCGGGCACCATAGATATCAAGGGCTTGCATGATTAACGTCATGCAGGCCCTTATCTTTTGCGCTAAGCAATTTTTGACACTGCTTCGCAACTCCCTTCCCTGGCGTTCCGCCGACGCAAATCAAATCGGCATACTTCACCGACTACTTCGCTGTTCTCATGACTGCATAGCAAAAAAGCCCAGCAATCGCGCTGGGCTCAGATAGGGAAACTCAGTAAAAAATATGTGCCGTGCTACTTAACCCTTAAAGCTTCTGTGGCGACTCCGTACCTGCGAGGGGATCCAGCCACCACCAGCATGGCGATAGACGAAGAAACCGAAGCAACCAAGTCTCTACCCTAGCCAGGTCCGCCCATACACTCTGCGGTGCTGGAAAGCATTGCTCCCGCCTGCTGCACCAGCTTTCTCCACTCATCGCTGGTGATGAGTTCGGCAAGCTCCATGGCGTCAGCCCGCCGCAGCAATCCAAAATACTTAACCTCTGCGTCCGTTTGACTTACGGCCTGTGTAAACAGGTCGCGCCAGGCTGTCATGGCTAGTCTTCGCTGTGCCTCTCTCATCGAGGGCCCCTAATGGTGAGATGAGTCAGTATGTATTAGGTTGCCGGGCGCGTTCGGCGTGATCTCGTTATTGCCGACCAATGGCGGCCATAAGCCATTAATCGCGAGGTTTTGGCTCAGTCACGGGAAAGTAGTGGGTCCGTTCGCACTGATCGTTGGCGTTTGATGGGCGATCTTCGCGCTGAGCTCCTTGTATCTGCCCTTCGGAGCGCCATCTATTGAGTCGGGAATCCTGACGATTACAACTTCCCCAGGTATTACATAGAGCTCGCTACGTGCGTGGCTTTCTGCTTTTGCGACATCCTTTTCACCTGGCATTTACAGGACAGGGTGCTAAATCACCCTACTCCTTTGAAGAATTCCCTTTAGGCCCGCCCACAAGCGGGCTTTTTTTTGCCCGTTAGAAAGGCGCCAGATCCTCTTCGGGCTCAAGCTCGGCCTCCAAACCGCGACTGCCGTACGCGCACAACAATCTGACTACCCGCAACGAACCTTCCTACAAAGCGAATTGTCGAAATGTGGCTTTGGTCACCCGTCTGCGCGCCCACCTATCAGGGAGAACCCAGCAGCCATCACCGGCTAATAGTCGGCGTGGTACCGGTTTTCTCGTGCCAGCTAGACAAAAGCCAACTATTCACGCGACATCTCAAGAGGCAAAGGAATCGTGCCCGAACAAAAAATCAATGCCCGCAACACAATTGATGAGTCCTTGGGAAATGCAAAATTGCCCGTAGAGCGGCTAGAGTCTTTAACATTTCTGCGCTTTGTTGCAGCCATCGTAGTGGTTCTTTTCCATTACGGAAAAGAAACGCAAATTTACGCAAGCTTGCCAACGATACTGAATTGCGGGCCGATCATGGTCACTTTCTTTTTCGTACTGTCAGGCTTTGTGCTCGCCCTATCGAATACAAAAAAGAACATTCCGACCTCACAATTCTATGTAAACAGAGCCGCCAGGATATTGCCCATTTATCTAATAGCGCTACTGGCTTACATGGCAATAACAAGCAGCTCACTAAACGGCAAATTTTTTATATCCGCCGCCCTTATTCAAGCGTGGCTCCCAAAATACGCAACGACTTTAAATTACCCTGGCTGGTCTGTTTCAGTTGAGATGTTTTTCTATTTGATTTGCCCATTGCTGATTTTTGTCAGCAATACAAAAAAAGACGTACGCCTCAAGGTGTGGCTGGCGTCCTCGCTACTCCTTTGGGTTTTCAGCCAAGTCGTGCTCAGCTACTACAGCCGTACAGACCCCTATGGCAATACCAGTCCGCGCCTGCACTCGCTGATCAATTATTTTCCACCTTCACACCTGTGCAGCTTTGTCCTTGGGTTCACTGCCGGGCTCATGTTCAAAGCAGGCGTATTGCACAACGTCGTCGGGGAGAAAACTGCGCTCGTTCTCAGCATCGTGTTGTTCGCCATTATCGGCAAGATAATTGATTACGGCCCAAGAATAGATGATGCCATCGGCGCGCACTTAGCGTACGGAAGTAGTTTCACAGCCATCCTGTTTGCCCCAGCGATTTACTTTTGCGCCATAGCAAACAACTTACTAAAAAAAGCCCCCTTCATACCCGTGCTTGTCATACTCGGAGAATCCAGCTATTCGCTTTACATACTGCAAGCGCCGGCTCACCTTGCTTTCCAAATGCTGCCGACTCAGTTTCTTTTTGAATCCAGCACGATTAATTTTTCAGTCTTTGTCATCTTTTTAATTTCGCTGTCCATCGCTTCATACTTCCTGATTGAAAAAACCCTTTCAAAAACGATCAAAGTTTTTTATGCAAAACGCATGAAGCGTTCACCCGTTAAAACTGAAGCCGTAGCCTGAGAATATCGCCTCGCCGTTCTCCCGTGCTCACGCGACGACAGATTGAACACTGACCGTATTTGCATCATGCAAGCGTGGGCTTGGCTCTTGAGGCGCCGTTTACACGGCGTAAAGCAACCGCGCACCTGTTCCAAACGCACGCACACGGTGCGTCGTTTCTACCCAGGTGACATTTTTCGGAGCGTGGCCAGCGTCGCCATACACCCTGGTTTCCTTTAAAATCATAAACATAGCGTTTATGGCCTGAAGCTTGCTTTTAAGCTATCGCCGCGCCATGCGGCACTCGTTTCCCCCATCCTCTCAGGGTGGGCGACCCAGCCTCAACGATGCGGCTGGTGTCTCCAAGTGAAGCGAATCACATATCCAGCCGACAGCGCCGTCGGTATGTGAAATCAGGCCCTCCTTCCCCGCCTGCATTTCTTCCCAGACCTTCTTTCCTTCATTGCAAACCGTCATGCCCGGCGCTTTTCCTGGCGTGCTTCGGGCTGCAGTGGATAGGGAGTCCGGGTTTCAGGAGTCTTCCGAATGGCTATGAATCGTCGTGCTTTCCTGCGTGCATCTGCGATTTCCGCGGCTGCAGTGTCCACGTTGAGCCTCAAGAGTTTCTCGGCGTTTGCTGCCGACGACGCGATCAATATCGCCTCGCTGTATGACAACTCCGGCGGCCTCGACATCTACGGCAAACCCATCGTCGATGCGCTGACCTTCGCTGTCGAAGAACTCAACAGCGCCGGCGGCTTGCTCGGCCGCCCGCTCAACCTGATCAAGTACGACACCCAGTCGAACATGCAGCTTTACGCGCAATACGCCCAACAGGCCGCGCTCAAGGATCGCGCGGCGGTGGTGCACGCCGGTATCACGTCGGCGTCGCGGGAAGTGGTGCGTCCGGTGCTGGACCGCTACAAGACCTTGTATTTCTACAACAACCAATACGAAGGCGGCGTGTGTGACCGCAACTTCTTCGGCACCGGTGTCACACCCGGCCAGACCGTGGAGAAGCTGGTGTCCCATGTCACCAAGAAGTGGGGCAAGAAGGTCTACATCGTCGCGGCGGACTACAACTACGGGCAGATCGTCACCGCCTGGGTCAAGAAGTACGTCGAGCAAGCGGGCGGCGAAAGCGTCGGCATCGAGTTCTTCCCACTGGACGTGACCAACTTCGGCGCGACGATCTCGAAGATCCAGGAAGCCAAGCCGGACTTCGTCTGGTCGGCGCTGGTGGGCGGCGCGCACATGTCGTTCTATCGCCAGTGGAAAGCCGCAGGCATGACCGGCAAGCTGCCGATTGCCTCCACCACCTTCGCCGGCGGTAACGAGCACATCGTGCTGTCGCCGGAAGAATGCAACGGCATCCTGATCTGCCAGAACTATGTGCAGGAACTGGCCACGTCGCAGAACCAGGCGTTCGTCGAGCGCTTCCATAAGCGCTTCGGCGCGGACTATCCGTACATCACCGAACTGGCCATGGGCGCTTACCAGGGCATGATGCTGTGGGCCGAAGGCGTGCGCCAGGCAGGTACGGTGGAGCGCATGGCCGTGACCCAGGCCCTGGAAAAAGGCATCAGCCTGGACCTGCCCAGCGGCAAGGTCAGCATCGACCCGGCGACCCACCACTGTGTGCTCGACGTGCACATCGCCGAAGTCCGCGACCGCCGCCTGGAGGTGGTCGAAAGCTTTGCCCAGCAAGCGCCGTCCGACACCGCCGCCGTGTGCGACCTGGTGAAGAACCCGCGCGACGCCAAACAATACAGCATCGCGCTGTAAGGAGGCCGACATGGATTGGGCTGCCATTTTTTCCCTGCAAATCGTGGGCGCCATCGCCACGCTGGTGCTGCTGAGCATTGGCCTGGCGGTGGTGTTCGGAATGATGAAAATCATCAACCTCGCCCACGGTGAATTCATGATGCTCGGCGGTTACGTCGCCGTGCTCGCCACCCACAACCTGCACGTACCGATCTGGATTTCGATCCTGGTGCTGGCGCCCTTGAGCGTGGGCCTGTTCGGCATGCTGGTGGAACGCCTGCTGGTGCGACACCTGTATGGCCGCATGATCGACACCATGCTCGCCACTTGGGGCCTGAGCCTGGCACTGACCGGCGCCGCCACCATGCTGTTCGGCAACACGACGGTGGGCATCAGCTCGCCCTTGCCGGGCATCACCGTGGGCGCTTATCAAACCAGCGGCTACGGCCTGTTTGTGATCGCCGTGGCGGTCGCCGTGCTGCTGGGCATGTGGGCGCTGCTGCGGTTTACCCACTTCGGCCTGTGCGCCCGCGCCACCATGCAAAACGCCAAGATGGCCGCTGCACTCGGGGCCAATCCGGGACGGATCTACAGCCTGACCTTTGGCCTGGGCGCGGCGCTCGCGGGTTTGGGCGGTGCCGTGCTGGCGCCGCTTACCGGGGTGATTCCAACCCTCGGCGCCAGCTACATCGCCAAGGCCTTCATCACCGTGATCGGCGGCGGCAGCGCAGTGATCACCGGCACCCTCACCGCCGCCGGTGGCTTCGGCGTGATCAGCCAGGTGGTGACGTTCTTCAGCACTCCGGTGTTTGGTGAAGTGGCGTTGCTGCTGGCGGCCATTGTGCTGATTCGCGTACTGCCCCAGGGCATTACCGGTCGATTCTTTCGGAGGGCGTTCTGATGCCTGTTGATACCCGCACCCTATTACCGGTGCTCGGCTGCGTCGTGGCTGCGCTGCTGGTGGCGGTCCTGCCACAGTGGCTGGATCTGTTTACCCTGCTGTCCTTGACCATCTACTTGGTGATGGCGCTGCTGGCCCTGAGCCTTGCGTTTATCTGGGGCTTCGGCGGCATCCTGTGCTTTGGCCAGGCGGCGTTTTTTGGCCTGGGCGCCTATGCCTATGCCATCGGTGTGCTGAACATCGGCGACAGCACCTGGCCGGTGCTGCTGGCCATCGCAGTGCCCGCCCTGGTCGCCGCCGCCATGGGTTACTTCATGTTCTACGGCGGCATTAGCGACGTGTACCTGGGGGTGATTACGCTGGCGGTCACGCTGATTCTGTTCAACGTGATGAACTCCACCTCGGGCTCCGAATACCACATCGGCAGCGCACTGCTCGGCGGTTTCAACGGCATTCCAGCGATTCCCACCCTCAACATGCCGTTCAACCCTGAACGTGTGCTCGAACCGGAAACCCTGTTCCAGGTAATCGGCGCCGCGCTGATCCTCTGTTACCTGGGGCTGCGCGGCCTGCTCGCCAGCCGCTTCGGCAAAGTGGTGGTGGCCATTCGTGAGAACGAACAGCGCGCCGGTTTGCTGGGCTATGACACGCGCCTGCACAAGTTGATCGTGTTCAGCCTGGGTGGCGGCATCGCCGGGCTCGCGGGTTGCCTGTTCGCCAACTGGGGCGCGTTTGTCAGCCCAGGCGTGTTCGGATTGGCGCAATCGGCGCAGATCATCATCTGGGTCATCGTCGGTGGCCGTGGCACCTTGTTCGGGCCGATCCTGGCGTGCATCGGCATCCAGGCGCTGATGGCGCGCCTCGGTGAACAGCAGCATGTGGACAGCGGCTTTGTGCTCGGCCTGATTCTGCTGGTCTTCGTCATGTTGCTGCCCCGTGGCTTGCTGCCGACCTTGACCGGTTGGGCAGCGCGTGTTTTCCAACGTCGCCCGCAACCGACACCTGCACAGGAGCGCGCACTATGAGCCTGTTGCAAACCCAAGGCCTGGGCGTCAGCTTCGGCGGCGTTCACGCGGTCAAAGCCGTGGATTTCACCCTCGACAGCGGCGAACTGCGTTGCCTGATCGGCCCCAATGGCGCCGGCAAAAGCACCTTCTTCAAGATGCTCAGCGGCCAACTCAAACCCACCCGCGGCGTATGCCACTTCAAGGGCCAGCGCATTTCAGGGCTGGCGCCGCACCATGTCGCCCGGCTCGGCATCGGCATCAAAACCCAGGCCCCCAGCGTCTTCGACGGCCTGGATGTGCTGGAAAACCTGCGCTTGGCCGCCAGTCGCCGACAAGCGCCAAACGAAGCCCGCGCCACTGCCGAGCAGACCCTGGAACGCATCGGCCTAGTCGACTTGCGCGCACGCCTGGTGGGCGACCTGGCCCACGGCCAACGCCAATGGGTGGAGCTGGGCATGATCCTCGCCTCGCGCCCGGAGTTGGTATTACTGGACGAACCCGCCGCCGGCATGACGTACCAGGAAGTGCGCAAGACCGCCGCGCTGATCAAAGAAATCAACGCCCACAGCACCGTGGTGGTGGTCGAGCACGACATGGAGTTCATCCGCCTGATCGCAGGCACCGTCACTGTGTTCAACCAAGGCGCAATCCTCGCCCAAGGCAGCTTTGCCGAAGTGACCCAGGACCCGGCCGTGCGCGAAGCGTACTTGGGCAAGCAGGAGATCAAACATGCTTGAAGTCATCGGTCTATCCGCCGGTTATGGGCGTATTCCCGTGTTGCGTGACATCCGCTTGAGCTGTGCCGCCAACACCTGCGTCGGTGTACTGGGTCGCAATGGCATGGGCAAGACCACCCTGTTGCGCGCCTTAATGGGCGAAATCCCCGCCATGGCCGGCAGCCTGCATTTTGCCGGCGAAGACTTAAGCAAAGCCGCCGCCCACCAACGCGCCCGCGCCGGCATCGGCTATGTGCCCCAGGGCCGGCAGATATTCCCTTACCTGAGCGTGCGGGAAAACCTGCGCATGGGCTGCGTGAAGGACTTCGCCGCAACTGACGCCACCATCGAGCGCATCCTCGCGTACTTCCCGCGCCTGCACCGCTTGCTCGACCAGCCCGGTGGCGCGCTGTCCGGCGGAGAGCAACAACTGCTGGCCCTCGCCCGCTGCCTGTGCGGCACCCCGAAAATCATCCTGCTGGACGAGCCCACCGAGGGCATCCAGCCATCGATCTGCGACGAAATCATTGAAACCCTGCAGCGCCTGCGTGTGGAACAGAACCTGGCGGTGATCCTGGTGGAACAGGACATCGAATTTCTCAGTGCCCTGTCCGACCGCATTCTGATCATCGAGAACGGCCAACTGGTGGACGAGGTCGACCCGGCTCACACCAGCGCCGAAGCCATCGCTGAGCGCTTCATGGGCTTTCATGCATAAGGAACCTGCCATGTCTATTCAACGCCCTACCCTGGCCGACCTCACCGAAGTCGGCCACAGCCTTGGCCTGCAAATGGCCGAGCCGCTGCTGCACGAATACGCGAACATTCTCGAAGCCGTGTGGCAGGACTACGACCGCCTGGATGGCATCGCCAACCCGCCATTGCCCCCCCGTTACCCTCGCGGCCCCGGCCAGGTGCCGCAGCACAACCCTTACAACGCCTGGTACGTACGCACCGAGATTCAGGGGGCGCCAACGGGCAAGTTGGCCGGCAAGCGCGTGGCACTCAAGGACAATATCTGCCTGGCCGGCGTGCCGATGATGAACGGTGCATCGACCCTGCAGGGCTACGTGCCGGACATTGACGCCACTGTCGCGACACGTGTGTTGGACGCTGCCGGACAGATTTTGGGCAAGGCCCATTGCGAGTTCTTTTGTGTGTCGGGCAGCAGCCATACCAACGCCACCGGCGCAGTGCACAACCCGCGTAATCCGGGGCATTCCACCGGCGGTTCGTCGTCGGGCTGCGCGGCGCTGATCGCGGCCGGCGAAGTGGATCTGGGCATCGGCACTGACCAGGGCGGTTCGGTCCGCATTCCGGCGGCCTACTCCGGTATCTACGGCATGAAGCCGACCCATGGGTTGATCCCCTACACCGGGATCATGCCCATCGAGATGACCCTAGACCACGCCGGCATCATGAGTGCCAACCTCGCCGACAACGCGCTGCTCTTGGAAGTGCTGGCCGGCGCCGATGGCCTCGACCCCAGGCAGGACCGCGTCGTGCCGACCGAAGCTTATACCCAGGCCCTCGGCAAAGGCTGCAAGGGTCTGCGGATCGGTGTGGTGCGCGAGGGCTTCGGGCATGCCAACTCCGAGGCCGATGTGGACGCGGCGGTACGCCGTGCCGCTGCGTTGTTCGTAGACCTCGGGGCACGGGTGGAGGACATCTCGATACCGCTGCACGCCCTGGGCCACGCCATCTGGACACCCATCGCGGTGGAAGGCACCACCCAATTGCTGCGCGGCTACAATTACGGCTCGAATTGGAAAGGCCTGTACGTAGAGAGCCTTATGAACGCACAGCAAGACTGGCAGACCCAGGCTGGGCAATTCCCGCACGACCTGAAAACCTGCCTGCTGGCCGGTGAATACGCGTACACGCGTTTTGGCGGCCAGTACTACGCCAAGGCTCAGAATGCTGCACGGCAATTACGTGCGGCCTACGACCAGCAATTGCAGGACTTCGATGTGCTGCTGATGCCCACCGTACCGCTCAAGGCGCCAACCTTGCCGACAGCAGACGCCACACCCAGCGAGTGGGTGCAACGGGCCCTGGAAATGAACGCGAACACCGCGCCCTTCGACGTCACCGGCCACCCTGCCCTGTCACTCCCGTGTGGGCTTGCCAGTGGCCTGCCAGTGGGCATGATGCTGGTGGCGCGGGACTACGACGAAGCCACGCTGTACCAAGTCGCGCACGCCTTTGAACAACATATCGACTGGGAAAGCCTGATTTCATGAGCGCCTCTGACTACAAAGTCGGCCTGCTGTTTTCCGAGAGCAGCCTTACCGCTGCCTCGGAAACCACCCAGGCCAATGCCACCCACCTGGCGATCGCCGAGGTCAACGACGCTGGCGGCATCCACGGACGGCCACTGGTGCCAGTGGACGGCCATCCCGGCGCGGAACCGTCGGACTACCGCGACAGCGCCCTGCGCCTGTGTGACGAACACCAGGTGCAGGTGTTGTTCGGCACCCACATGTCGAGCACCCGCAAAGTGGTGTTGCCGGTGGTCGAGAGCCGCCGCCGACTGCTGTTCTACCCGACCCTCTACGAAGGGTTTGAATACTCGCCCTGGTGTTACTACACCGGCTCCGCACCGAACCAGAACTCAGTCCAACTGGCGCAGTACGTACTGGCGCATTTCGGCAACCGCGTGCTGTTTGTCGGTGGCTCCTACGTGTACCCGTTCGAGTCCAACCGCATCATGCGCGAACTGTTCGAACAGGCCGGTGGCGAAGTGGTGGACGAGATCTACTTGCCGTTCCACGCCACCGCCGAGGACTTCGAACGGGTGATGCAACGGGCGCGTGCCACGGCACCGGATGCGATCTACTCGACCATCGTCGGCAGCGATATTCCGGCCCTGCACCGCGCGTACCGACAGGCCGGTTTCGACCCGGCGCGCATGCCCATCGTCAGCCTCGCGACCAACGAGGTCGACGTGTTGCACATGAGCGATGAAGAGGCCGAGGGGCATGTGTCGGCGGCGCCGTGGTTCTCCAGCCTGGCGACGCCTGCCAGCCAGGCGTTCGTCGCACGTTACCGAGCGCGCTTCGGTGACACGGCGCCGCTGACGGCGGGCGGTGAGGCGGCCTATTTCCAGGTGCATCTGTTCGCCGAGGCAGCGCGGCGTGCCGAGGGTTCGTCCATTGAAGCGTTGCGCAAGGCCTTGGCCGGTGCGCAGTTCGACGCGCCCCAGGGCCGCGTGCAGATCGACCCGGACACCCAGCACACTTGGCTGTGGCCTCGCATTGCGCGTCTCGACCACCAACGCCGTTTCGAGCTGGTGGTGCAGAGCGAGCAGCCGGTGAAGCCCAGCCCTTACATGGTCGATTACCAGCTGGATGTGCAGCCATGAACAGTGGGAGTGCAAGATGACCCAGGCACCTTCGCTGTTGCGCGAACTCAAGGGCCTGCGCGTGCTGGTGATTCACCCGGTAGATGCCGAGGCCCGCGTGGTGCTGGACCAGTTGCAGCGCATCGGTTGCATCGTTGAGCAATGCTGGCCGGTGCCTGCGCATTTGCCGGAGCACACCGATGTGGTCCTGCTCGCCGTGGAACTCAGCCAGCGCCTGAATACCCAGGCGCTGGTGGAAGGCTTGAGCGAACAGGCGCCGCCGATCATTGCCGTGGTGGGCTATGAAAACCCGTCGATGCTGCAACTGGTGCTGGAAACCCAGCCGGCTGCCGTGATCGAGCGCCCACTGCGACCCTTTGGCTTGTTGACCCAGTTACTGATGGCCCGCGCTGCCTGGCGTGCTCGCATCGACATGCTGGCGCAACTGCGCAAATTACAGACCCGTCAACCGGCGGTGTCGAAGATCTCCATGGCCAAGGCCCTGCTCATGGCCCGCCATCGCATCGGCGAAAACGACGCTCACCGGCGCCTGCAACGCGATGCCATGGCCAGCCGCACCAGCATGGAAGCGGTGGCCCAGACGATCATCGATGCCGGCCTGCCCCCTCAATCAGAATAAGCAGAGGTTATTCATGCAAGCATTCAACTTCAGCACCACCGCGCACCTGATCTGCGCCAGCGGCGCCGCCGCCCAATTGGCCGAACAGTGCGCCGCCCGTGGTGCACGCAACGTATTACTGGTCACCGACGCAGGCATCCTGCGCCACAACCTGCTGGATTCAGTCTTGCCCGGTTTCACCGCTGCGGGGATCAACCTGCAGGTGTACAGCGACGTCCTCGCCGACCCGGCCGAAGAGCTGGTGCTGGCGGCCACTGAACAAGCACGTGCAATCGGTGCCGATCTGATCGTCGGCTTCGGCGGCGGCAGCTCCATGGACACCGCCAAGCTGGTCGCCTACCTGGCACACCCCGAGCAACGCCAGGGCTTGAGCGACATCTACGGGGTCAATCAGGCCAACGGCGCGCGTCTGCCGTTGATCCAGGTGCCGACCACGGCCGGGACCGGTTCTGAAGTCACGCCGATTTCCATCGTCACTACCGCCACTGGTAAATCCGGCGTGGTGTCCCAGCAACTGCTGCCGGACCTGGCGATCCTTGACGCACAACTGACCGTCGGCCTGCCCGGCCCGGTCACCGCTGCCACCGGCATCGACGCGATGGTGCACGCCATCGAGGCCTACACCAGCAAATTGCGTAAAAACCCGATCTCGGACCTGCTGGCCCGCGAAGCCCTGCGCCTGCTCAGCGCCAACCTTGAGCAAGCCGTGCGCGCGCCGCAGGACCTTGAAGCGCGCCAGGCCATGCTGCTGGGCGCTTGCCTGGCCGGCCAGGCTTTCGCCAACGCGCCGGTCGCGGCGGTGCATGCATTGGCTTACCCGCTGGGCATCACATTCCACCTGCCCCACGGGCTGTCCAACGCACTGGTTCTCAACCCGGTGCTGACCTTCAATCTGTCCCACGCCCATGCGCTCTATGCCGAACTGGCGTCGTGCGTGCTGGGTGAGCGTCTGCTGCCAGGAGATGGCGCCGCACAACTGATTGAAGAATTGCGCAGGATTCACGAAGCGGTCGGGCTGCCTTTGCGCTTGAGAGACGCCGGAGTCACCCTGGAAAGCCTGCCGGAGCTGGCCCGCAGTGCGATGCAACAACAGCGACTGCTGGTGAACAATCCACGGCCCGTGCTTGAGGAGGACGCGTTGGCGATTTATACCGCAGCCTATTGAAAATCTGGCGTGGCAACTTCGCCAATCTGGACCTCGGGCTGGACTTCAACTTGGGCCGATCGTGGCAAATGGGCGTCTCCTACAAGACCGCCCTGGGTAGCGACGAACGAAACGACACCTTCCGCATCGGCGTGGATGGCAAGTTCTGACGCGCTTACTGGTGATAGCAGTGGGTCAGTCAATGCAACAGTGACTGACCCACTGTAAGGGCGGAGCCCTAGGCAGCCGTTACCGCAGCAACGGATATGTACCCAACCCGCCTACACCCTCCCCCCAATCAACACAACCATTCCCCCCCACTGCCTGACCCTGATCGGCAAACTCTGTTCCAGCGCCTCCAGCGTCTGCTGCGCATCATCCAACGGAAACCGCCCTGTCACCCGCAACCCGGCCACTGCCGAGTCCAGCCGTACGATGCCATTGCGATAGGGCCGAATCGCATCCACCACGCTCGCCAATGTCTGATTACGCACCACCAACCAACCCTCCAACCAAGCGGTCTCACTGGTCGCCATCGGCACCTGAGTGAGAATCCGCTGATGATCAAACACCGTGCTCTGATGCATCGCCACGCGCTGCTGCGTACCGCCTTCGAGATGCAACACCACATCGCTGTCGAGGGTGACCAGACGCAACGCCGCACCCTGCTCGCTCAGCATCAAGCGACCGCTGGCGCCAGTGATACGTCCCGCACGGCTACTGACCTGCAACGGTCGCGAGGCATTCACCAACATTTCGCCTGCACGCAGCTCCAGGCTGGGCTGCCCGTCGGCGAGCGTCGCGATCACCTGGCTGCGGGCATTGAGTTTGAGCGTCGAGCCGTCGGGCAACTGCCAGGTACGTCGCTCGCCCGTGCCGGTGGCGTATGACTGCCCGCCCGGTTCAAAGCGCGTGACCCAACCCACACCCGCCGCCAGCCCCAGCGCACACAAGCTGGTGCGCAGGAACGCGCGGCGACTGTTGGGCTGTTCCAGGCTGCGCAACAGTTGCGAGCTGGAGCGTCCGCGCCACGGCGAAGCCTTGAGTTGATCCAGCCCTGCGATCAGTTGCGCGTAGACCTGACGATGATGGGCCGAAGTGCCACGCCACACCTCCAGCGCCGCTTGCTGTTCGACACTGAAATCTCCGGACTGGATCTGCACCAGCCAACCAATGGCCTCCTCGGCCACCGGGTCGTTCAACGCTCGTTTGCTCACTCGTTCAACCCTAGGTAACAGGCGCGCAGGGCCTGGGTCATCAATTGGTGGATGCGCCCCAGCGACAGGCCGAGCCGTTCACTGATCTGCGCGTAGGTCATGCCGTCCAACTGGCTGTGCACGAACACCGCCTTGGCTTGCCCTGAAAGGCCATCCAGCAGCCGGTCGATGGCCAGCAGGCTTTCGATCAGGATCAACTGTTCCTGGGGCGACGGGTGCACGTGTTCAGGCACTTCGGCGAGGATTTGCAGGTAGGCTTTTTCCAGATCGCGACGGCGCCAGCCCTCATACATCAGGCGCTGGGCGATGGTGGTGAGCAGCGCGCGCGGTTCGCGAATGGCCGTGGGATCGGGCAGCATCCACACCTTGAGAAAGGTCTCGGCGGCGATGTCCTCGGCGCTGTGGCTGCAACCGGTGCGGTACGACAAGCGTGCGCACAACCAGCTGTAGTGCTGTTGGAAAATCTGGCCGATGAGGCGGCTCTTGAGCAAGGCATTCGGGTCCATAGGTCCATAGTCTTCATGGACTGCACACGCCAGCGGACAAGTGGTGGTGGGCCTGTCGGTTTGAGGTAGACCTGCATCCAGGCAGGTGAGTCCAGTTTGCCCCAGCGGGCATCACCGGATAAAAGAATAAAAACATCCAATAAGCTGCACTTTCTGCATAACCATTGGCATCCCTGCAGGCACGCAAAAGCACCGCCTGCGAGCACCGCAGGCGGTGTGGTGAGTCACTCAGTTAGCGGCTAATTGCGCCTCCGTACGCTCCTGTTCACGCAGCGGGCGCACCAGCCAGGCGACCACTGCGGTCAGCACCAGCAGGATCGCGGCCAACGCCCAGAGCACGCCGTGGAACGCACTGTCATAGCCGCCGATAAACAGGCTGTGCACCGTGCCGGCCTGTTCCGTACTCAGGGCTTGCAACGACCCGGTGAGATTGCCGGCGGCCACATCATCGATCCAGCGTTGCAGGGTCGAGGGATCGGGCGCCAGGCGGCTCAAGGTTGTGCGCAATTGGCTGTCCAGCAAGGTGGCCAGCAACGAACCATACAACGCCACAGCAATCGCCTCGCTGCCCAGGCGGAAGGTGTTAAGCAAACCGGCAGCCATCCCGGCTTTCTGCTCGGGCACGGTCTTGAGCGCCAGACCATCCACCAGCCCGGCCGACAATCCCATGCCAATGCCCACCAGCAGCAACGGCACTGCCAGTTGCCACAACGCCACGCCAACCTGGCTGACCAGCGCCAACGACACGACGCCCACCAGCAACGCAATTAGGCTGACCTTGAGAATGCCGATCGCCGACACCCCACGCGCCGCCCACTTGCCGGCCAGAATCGGGCAGAACAGCATTGGCACCGTCAGCAGCAACATCGCCAGTCCTGCGTGGGTCGCGCTCAATTGCAGTACGCCGAACAGGTAGCTCGGCAAGTACGTCAGCAGCGTCACAAAGCCAAAGGATGCCGCCACGGTGACCAACGCCAGGCCGACAAAAGGCCCGCTTGCCAGCAGCGACAGGTCCAGCATCGGCTGGCGATGGCGGCGTTCCTGCCAGGTAAATACCGCCAGCAACACCGCCGCGACCGCGACCAGGCCCAGCACGTCGGGGCTGATCCAGCCCCACTGCGAGCCCTGCACAATGGCAACCATCAGCGCCAACAAGGCCAACACAAATAACGTCGCGCCCGGCACATCAAAGCGTGCAGTGCGTTCTGCCAATTCGCCGTCCCGCGTGATCAACGGGGTGCCCAACAGCACAATGACCAAGGTGACTGCGTGCGCCCAGAAAATCGCGCGCCAGCCGACGCTGTCCAGCAGTAAGCCGGACAAGGTCGGCCCCAGGCTCACACCCAGCCCCGCAACGGTGCCGAACAAGGCAAATGCACGTAACCGTGCCGGCCCACTGAAGTGGGTGGAGAGGATGGCAATGCCGCACGAGAAAATCGCCGCCGCGCCAATCCCCGCCAGCCCCCGTGCCGCGTCCAGCAACCACGCGCTGTCGGCCACCGCAGACAGCACCGAGGCCACCACATACAGCGACGCACCGGCGACAAAACAGCGCTTGCGCCCGAGCCGATCAGCCAGCGCGCCCCAGGCCAGGGTGAAGCAGGCAAACGCCAGGTTGAAGGCGTTGACCACCCATTGCAGGCTGGTCAGCGGCGCCTGGATATCGGCGCCGATGGCCGGCAGTGCGAGGGCCGTGCCGGAGATGGAGCTGGGCACAACGAAGATCGCCAGCAGGATGATCGAGAGTAGAGCCGTGTCGGCAAACGAGTTTTTCATGGGTCCTTCCAGGGTCAGGTTGAAGTGAAACCGTGCACCGGCAAACGCACCGGTCGGCGCAGGATGATGCCGTCGACCCAGGGCACCTGGTCCGCCGGCACCGCCAGGCGCAAGTTGGGAAAGCGCTGCACCAGAATCTGCAACACCGTGGTGATTTCCAGGCGCGCGAGGGCCGCGCCCATGCAGTTGTGCATGCCGTAGCCGAACTGCAAATGCCGCGCGTCGTTACGGTCCAAGCGAATCGCCAAGGGTTCAGGAAACACCGCTGGGTCACGGTTGGCTGCAAATGCATCGGCGTAGATGATGCTGCCCTCGGGGATCAACCCCCACGGCCCGTCAAGGTCGACACTGGCCAGGCGCGGGAAGGTCGAGATGGTGCCCAGGGGGATCACGCGCAGCAGCTCTTCGACAGCATTCGGGATCAGCGCAGGGTCGTCCACCAACTGCTGCCACAGCTCGGGCGCGGCCAACAGGGTGTACACCGCCTTGGTGAGCACGGTAAGAATGTTCTGGTCGCCGCCGATCAGCACGCCGAGCAGGATGCCCACCAACTCCTTGTCGTTGAGTGGCGGTTCACTGTCGTTGCGGGTGGCGACGAAACGCTGGATCAGCCCATCGGGATAGGTAGGGCGCGCGCCCGTCACCAGGTCGGTGAGGTAGTTGTAGACGCCCCAGAATTGGTTCAGCAGCTCCGGCACATCCGCGTCCGACGCGACCTGCACCGTATGGCTGAGCGGCCGATAGTATTCACGGTCACTCAGGGGAATGCCGAGGAGTTGGCAGTCCACCGTCGCAGGAATGTGATCAAGCACCTGGGCAAACAGGTCTGCACCGGGGGCCTGGCGCTGTAATACATCCAGGCGCTCATGGGTCGCCTGCTGCACTTTTTCCGCCAGTAACGCCACCCCACTGGGGCTGAAATCCCGCGCGACCACTTTACGCAAGCGGCCGTGATCGGGAATGTCGTTGTTAAGCAGTAACTCTGGCGGCGTGATGGTGGGCAGAAAACTCGCACCGTCTTCTTCGTTGCACGGAGCGCGAATGGCGCGGTTGTCCAGCAGCAACGCCTGCACGTGTTCATAGCGGGTCAGGTGATACGCCAAGTGGCCGCTGGGCAAGAGGATCCTGGGCAAGCCATTGGCGGGGCTGGCGGGTTGATAGGCTGGCGGCGCATCCAGGTTGGGGATGCGCGCCACGGTGACTGGCGGGGTGGTGACGACGGCGATATTCATCAGGCAGGCTCCCCGACAGGTTGCACCAGGTTCACACCAGTCAGGCGCTGCAACTGGGTAAGGGCCTGGTGGTTGTCGATAAAGTGCAGCACTTGCCAGCCCAGCGCGGCGGCGGCGTCGATGTTTTCGGCCACGTCATCGATCAACAAACTGTCAGCCGCGCTGACGCCTGAGCGTGCGGTGGCGACCTCGAAGAACGCCGCTTCCGGCTTGCGGGTGCCTTCCCGGCTGGAATCGACGATCAGGTCGACCACCTCGTCCAAACCCACCATCGCCCGCCAGTGCTGCTCCCACTCCACCACGTTGTTGGTGAGGATGCCCACACGCAAGCCAGCACGCTTGAGCGCACGCACCGCGGCCACCAACGGCGCATTGGCCGGCACTCCGGCGAACCAATGCTCGCCAAAGGTTTGCAGGCGCGCACGGGACAAATCAATCTGCGGGTCGCGGCGCCGCAATGCCAATTCCAGGCGTTGGCCCCACTCCTTTTCGGTGAGCAAAGCGCTCTCCACCGGCGCCAGCATCGGCACGCCCAGTTCCTCGGCCACATCACTCATGGCCTGTTGCAGCACGCGCGGGGCCAAGCCGGTCTTGACCTGATACTGCTCGAACAACGCGGGGATCGGCGGCGACAGCACGCCCCCGAAATCGAACCAGATAAACTTCAAATCGCTCATCGCACACCCCCCGCAACCAAGGCCAACGGCTGGCTGGCCGCCACGGGCAACAACTCAAGCTCGGCTGTGGCAATCACCACGCCGCCCTGCTCCACGTCCAGGGCCAGAGTGATGCGCCCGTGTTCATCGATTGCCAGGGCAGTGAGATCGGCACGCACCCGTGTCGGCAAACCGAACTCGCCGAAGCGGGTGAACACCACATGGCAACTGGACAACAGCCACTGATCAGGGGCGGCCTGCAATTGCCGATCCGCCACCACCAAGGCCGCTTGCCGGAAACCTTCGAGCAGCAGCATGCCGGGGATATGGTCGAGGGGATGGTCGAAGATCGCCGGGTTGTTAAGGTCCACAATCAGCGGCGCCACCAGGCGGTCGGCGCCCTGCTCCACGTCCTTGCCCAGCACCACGTTGTTCAGCCAATGGCGCCCTACCGCCGACGGGCTCAACGGTGGCGGCAGTTGCGCCAACGGGTCCGCGTCGACGGGAATCGCCGCCAGGCCACGGGCGCGCATCTTGTTCCACGCGGCGCCGCTCATCCAACGGATGCTCATGCGTTCGTGCCGTGCGGCGACTTCGCCATTGATGCTCAGGGACATGTTCAGGGTCACGCCACTGCGCTCGCCATGGCGCAGGTATTCGTCCACCACAAACACATCGATCTGTGCCGACGCCGGGCGATCTCCCACCACCAGCAAACTGCGCTCGGTGACGCGAGTGACACTGTCCAGGTAAATAAACTTGTCCTGAGCACTCACATCCAAGAACGCATGAGAGATATAGATCGACGCCTGGCGGAACACTTCCAGCAATAACAACATGTCGTAGTGTGCCGAGCGATGCGTATGTTCACTGAAGTAACTGTGGGTACGCGGTAGTTGGGCGCTGCAGCGGAAGTGCCCCTCTTTTACCAACTCCGCGCCCGTCAGGAAGACTTCGCTGACAGCAGCGCGGTGCACCATGCTACGCGGCACAGTGTTTTCGCAATGGATCGCCGGCGCTGGGCTGGCTGGATTTAAAACGGACAATTCAGACATGGGCATCTGTCTCCTGATGAGCTTTTCCGTAAGCGTGCAGACCGCTGTACAAGTCCATGACTTGTGAGCTTTGCGCGGACAACCCGATCTGGCTGTCAGTACCCTTGTGCAGATACTCCCTTATATTTTCACTGCACACTTAGATCAGTTTGATCGAAGCTTATAAGCGCAACTAAATGATCTAGAGACCGAACTAAGTGTTCTAACTTAGCAGTGAAAAAAAGCCCATGAAGTTGCTCAAGGTCGTAAAGAACATCACGACCCGGAGCAGATTGGCATGTTGAAAACAGGATTCACCCTGGCGCCCCTGGCGTGCGCATTGGCCCTGAGCGGCCTGGCGCTGCCAAGCCTGGTGCTGGCGCAAAACGATGCGGCCGCCGTACACAAGGTCATTGAGTTCAATATTCCCGCCGGGCCCCTGGATGAAGTGCTGCTGAGCATTTCCCAGCAAAGCGGCCATTCCATCGCTTTTGATCCGCCGCTGGTTGAAGGCCGCGCAAGTCGTTCGATCCAGGGCCGCTTGAGCCAGGAGCAGGCGCTGGGGATCGCCTTGAGTGGTTCACAACTGGGCTTCAGCCAGACCGCCAGCGGCGCCGTGTTGATCCATCGCCTGACGGACACCAGCACACCCGCAGCCGCGATCAGCAGCGAACCGGCCGCGCCACGCCTTAAGTCGGTTGAAGTGATCGGCACCCGCCGTAGCGATGTTACCGCCCTGCAAAGTGCGGCACCGGTGGATGTGATCAGCAACGAACAACTGGAGCGCAGCGGCACCGATAACCTGGCCAAGGCCCTGGAAACCCTGGTGCCGTCAGTGAACTACCCGCAAGTCAACGGCACCGATGGCGTGTCGTCGCAGCGGCCGGTGTCGCTGCGCGGCTTGGCGTCGGACCAAGTGCTGGTGCTGGTCAATGGCAAGCGTCGACACGCCTCGGCATTCGTCAACACCAAGGCCACCTTGGGCCGGGGTTCCCAGGCGGTGGACTTGTCGACGATTCCGGTCAGCGCCGTCGACCATATCGAAGTGCTGCGCGATGGCGCCTCGGCCCAATACGGCTCCGACGCAATTGCCGGGGTGATCAATATCGTGCTCAAGGAGCAGGATCACGGCGGCGCGGTGCAAAGCACCTTTGGCCAATACACCAAGGGCGATGGCTTTCGCCGCTCGGTCGGTGGCTGGAGCGGTTTCACCTTGCCCGGCGACGGCTTCCTCACCCTCAGCGGCGAGGGCCTGCGCAGCGAGCGCACTTCCACCGGCGGCACCGATGGCCGGCAGTTCTACCCCACTGCAGATGCCCGCGAAGCGGATGCCGACCGTCATTGGCGCTACGGTTCTCCGGGGCTTGAGGATTGGAACCTGGCGCTCAACACCGGCCTGTCGCTCAACGATGCGGTCGACCTCTATGGTTTCGCCACTTACCAGGACCGCACCGGTGAATCCCAGGCCACCTTTCGCCGGCCTATCGACGCCAACAACCTGGTGGCCGTGTACACCAACGGATTCCTGCCCCTGCTCGATGTACGTTCGCGGGATGCGTCGGTCACTGGCGGGGTGAAATTGCGCGATGACAGCCTGGGCAGCTTCGATCTCAGCGCCAACTACGGCCGCAATCGCATCGACTACCACCTCAGTGATTCGCTTAACGCCAGCCTCGGACCTGCCAGCCCCACCAGCTTCAACGCCGGCGCGCTGATCAACGAGCAAACCAACGTCGGCCTGGACCATGTGAAGGAATTCAAGGTGGGCTGGGGCGCGGGCCCGCTGGTGTTTTCCAGTGGCCTGGCGTGGCGTAACGAAGCCTATGAAGTGATCGCCGGCGACCTTGCTTCCTGGACCCATGGCACGGCCCTGCCCACCCGTGCCGGCGGCGCCCAGGGTTTTCCCGGCACCCAGGACAGTGACGAAGGCCGCTATGCACGCCATGTGTTCGGCGGCTACCTGGGCCTGGAGCAGCAGGTCACCGACAAACTGCAACTGGGCCTGGCCGGGCGCAGCGAGCACTACGATGATTTTGGCACCACGACCACCGGCAAGTTTTCCGTACGCTACGACCTCACCCCGCAGTGGGGCCTGCGCTCGACGGTAAGCAGCGGTTACCGCGCGCCGACGTTGGGTCAGATCGGCACCTCGGCGACCCAGACCGAATTCAAGGCCGGCGACCCCACGGCCTATCAGGTCGGCACCGTCAGCGTGAACACGCCGGTAGCCCGGGCGTTGGGCGCCAGTGACCTGAAGCCGGAAAAATCCACCAGCCTGTCCCTCGGTGTGGTGTGGCAGCCGCTGGAGCGCGCGAGCGTCAGCGTCGACGCGTATCACATACGCATTCAGGACCGTATCGCCCTGTCGGAAACCCTCAGTGGCACCCAGGTCAGCCAGATCCTCGCCAGCCAAGGCTATGGCAACTACTCCGGCGTGAGCTTTTTCACCAACGCCCTGGACACCAAGACCAGCGGCGTCGATGTGGCCGCCCACTATCGTCTGGACCTGGACGACGCCAGCCAACTGACCCTCAACGGCGCGTTCAACTACAGCAAGACCCAGGTCACCGATATCAAGGACAACCCCGGCCCCCTCGCCGGCACCGGCATCACGTTGATCAACCGCGAAGCCCTCAGCTACGTGGAAAGTGCCTCGCCCAATACCAAGCTGATCCTGGGGGCCGACTGGCGTAAAGGCGCGTGGCAGGCGAGTTTCAACACGATCCGCTATGGCACTTACACCCTCGATTCCAACCTCGGCGAAGCCCGCGACCAGACGTTTTCCGCGCAGTGGGTAAGCAATGCCAGCCTGTCCTACGACATCAGCCAGGCCCTCACCCTGACCCTGGGCGGCAACAATATTTTTGACAGCTACCCCGACAAGATCGACGTGGCCAACCGCTTTGTCGGTGGGCGCGTGGCCTACCAGAGCATCTCCCCGGCCGGTGCCGAAGGCGCCTTCTACTACGTGAAAGCCGACTACCGCTTCTGACCCTCATTAAGGAGTTCCCATGAGCTTTGATCCTGTGCGTTTTACCCAAGAGTTCGAGCATGACTTTGCACTGGCCAAGCAGTTGCTGATCAAGCATCAGGTGCTGTCGGGCAATGAGGCGGGAAATATCAGCCTGCGTGTTCCCGGCGAAGAGCGGCTGGTGATTGCCTCGTTGAGCGGGGCTGACAGCGGTGTGGCGGCGATTGTGGATTTCGAGTTGCAGCGCAGCCAGGGCAGCCTGACTGACAACCTCAAAGAGGTGGCGGCACTGCATGTGGCGATTTATCGCGAGCGGGGCCAGGTGAATGCGGTGATTCATACGCACTCGCCGTATCTGACGGCGTTTGCGATTGCGGGCCGGCCGTTGCGGGCCCATGCCTCTCAGTTGTTGGGGATTCTGGATGAGGATCAGGAGGTGCCACTGACGGCGTGGGGGCCGCGGTATGCGCCGGAGCCGGTGGTGGCGGCGTTGCGCGAGCATCCGCGGGCGCCAGCGGCGTTGCTGGCTAATCATGGTCCCTTTTCCTGGTCCGAGCGGGGGGTGTTGGCGGTTACGCGGTTGTTGATCAATTTGGAGGAGGCGGCGTATTTGACGTTTTTGGCGCAGCAGCTCGGTACTCCGCAGCCGTTTCCCAGTGGCGCGGCGCAGCGGTCGCGGTTGGGGTGGAGTGCGACATGAGCGGTGTTGCGACTGACACGGCACGGTCTGGGTTTGGGAGGGGTGGTGCGACGATTCGACTGGCTTTCGGTCGTGGGTTATCGGTGTGCATTTCCGTTGCTGCGGTAACGGCGGCTTTGGGTTCCGCTCTTACAGCGGCTCACTTTTGGAAGAGCCCAAAAGTAAGCAAAAGGCTCTCGCCCCACCACTCGGTGCCTCGCCTAGGCTCGGCATGCCCTCACTCCGGCCAGCGTGGTCGACGGGGCGCTGTAGATCAAAAGCCAGGTCAAAAGCCGGATCAAAAGCATCGCTTTGCGGGCTTCCGGCCGGGTGGGTTGGTGGTGGCGGTGCTTGCTTTCAGTGTGCTTTCGGCTCACGCCGAGGTTTTGCTCGAACGGGCTCAATCCCGTGGCACGCTCAATGTCTGCACCAGTGATGAGTTTCCTCCGTTCAAGATGCTGGATGCCCAGGGCAAGCCCAGTGGGTTGATCATGGATTTGATTGTTGATCTGCAGCAGCAGTTGTCTGCTCGGGTCGGTCAACCGTTGAAGTTGTCGTTGGTGCAGGTCAATCCGCTCAATCGTTTGTTGTTTCTCGATCAGGGACGTTGCGAGGTGTTGGTGACGTCCCTGTTGGACACGCCAGCCCGGCGTCGGGAAGTGGATTTTGCCAGTCCGGGGTTTTATAGCTCGGCGGCCACGGTGTTTGCGCCGAAAAGTACGGCGGTGCCCGATTGGGAAAGTCTGCGCGGCAAGACGCTCTGCGCACCGGCCACAAGTGTGTGGGTGCGGCCATTCGAAAGCCGCTACGGCGTGCAGTTCGCGTCGTTTAACGGCACCGCCGAGGTGCGCAAGGCGGTGGCTGACAGTCGTTGCCTGGGGGCGATGGGGGATGATGCGTTGTACAGCGCCCTCGCCCGTCAACCTGAGTGGGCCGACTACGAGGTCAAGCTGCCGGGGCAGGCACCGGCGCCGTGGGGGATTGCCCTGCGCAAGGGCCAGCCGGAGTTGTTGGCGGCGGTGTCGAACATTGTCGAAGGCTGGCATGCCAAGGGTCTGATCATCGCCTTGGAGCAGCGTTACGGTCTGGCGCCGAATGCCTGGGTCGCGCAGCAGCATGCGCAGGCACGCCATGAGTGAGGTCAACCTGCGCCTGTGGCTGGAACAGCATGGCCTGTCGCTGAGCATCGTCTGGGACCCGATGGACCGTCAGCGTTTTCTGCTGGGCCTGGGCCTGACCTTGCTGTTGTCACTGGCAAGTATCGCGCTGTCGCTGTTGATCGGTGTCGTCGGCGCCGCCGGCCTGGGTTCGCGCCAAGGTCTGTGGCGCGGGATCAGCGACGCGTACGTGGCGTTGTTTCGCAACACGCCGCTGTTAGTGCAGTTGTTCTTTTTCTACTTCGGCGTCGGTGCGTTACTGCCGTTGGTGGACGGGGTGCGCCTGCTCAACGGCACGCAGTGGGCGATCATTGTGATCGCCCTGCACAGCGGCGCGTTCCAGGCAGTGAACCTGCGCGCCGGGATTGATGGGGTGCCACGCGCCACGCTCCAGGCGGCCGCCGCCCTGGGTATGCAGGAGCGCACCGTGCTGCGCCATATCGTGCTGCCGCTGGCGCTGCGCAATAGCCTGCCGGCGATGGGCAATACGGTGGTGCAGACCATCAAGTCCACCTCCATCGCCTATGCGATCGCGGTGCCGGAGTTGCTCTATGCGAGCAACCGAATCTGGTCGGATAACTTCAACGTCGCCGAGATGATGCAAGTGCTGTTGCTGGTCTGGCTGTTGTTGATCGGCCTCAGCAGTTGGCTGTTGCGCCGCCTGGAGTATCACCTGCGCCTGCCGGGCCAGGAGTTGCCGAATGCTGCCTGAAGCTTCGCCACTGATGCTGCTGTGGCAGTGGGCCCCGGCGCTGCTGCAAGGCTTTGGCCTGAATATCCTGATGGGCGTCACCGCCATGTTGGTGGCGACGGTCTTCGGCGTCCTGCTTGGCAGCCTGCAAGTCAGTGCTCGCCCGGCTCTGCGCCGTGGTGCCGGACATCTGAGCCGTTTGCTGCGCAACCTGCCCTGGCTGGTGGTGATGTTTTACGTGGCCTACTTGCTGCCTTACGAAGTGCAGTGGGCCGGGCGTTGGTGGCAGTTGCCGGACTGGCTGAAAGTCGCGCTGGGCCTGGCGTTGCCCGCCATCGGCTACGTCTCGGAGATTGTGCGCGGAGGCGTGTACGCGGTGCCGTCGGGCCAGTGGGAGGCCGCCCAGGCCTTGGGGCTGCGCCACGGCCAGGCCCTGCGCTACGTGATCATTCCGCAGACCCTGCCAAGCCTGGTAGCGCCGTGGATGAACCTGTACTGCGCGGTGACCATGTCCACTTCCCTGGCCAATCTGCTGGGGGTGGAAGAGCTGATGACCACCCTGCAATCGCACCTCTCCAGCCAATTGCGCAGCGACCTGCTGCTGCCCGCCTATGGCGTGGTGTTTATCGCGTTCTTTCTCTACATCTATCCCCTTTCACGCTGGGCCAAACGGCTGGAACGCCGATGAGCCTTTCGACGAGTACCACGACCATGCGCGACGACACCCTGTTGACCCACCTCGGCCGTGATCCGGCCAACCATGCCGGTACCGTCAACACCCCGGTGTATCGCAGCTCGACCTTTATCTGGCCCGACACCAGCACCCTGACAAACCACCTCCAGCAGGCCGACGACCCGCACTACCGCGGGCATATCTACGGACGCAACGGCAACCCCACCACCGCCGCGTTCGAAGACGCCGTGGCCGAATTGGAGGGTGGTTTTCGGGGGCTGATCATGCCCAGCGGCCTGGCGGCGATTGTCGGTGCGGTGTTGGCCGTGGCGCGGGCCGGCGACCATATTCTGGTCACCGACAACTGCTACTGGCATGCGCGCCAGGTGTTCGACCAAATCCTGCCGCGCTATGGCATCCAGGCCAGCTATTTCGCGCCGATGCTCGGCGCGGATATCGCCAGCTTGCTGCGCCCGAATACACGCCTGGTGTATGCCGAAGCGCCCGGTTCAAGCACGTTCGAAGTGCAGGATATTCCCGCCCTCGCCCACGCGGCCCACGCCCATGGCGCGCTGCTGATGCTCGATAACACCTGGGCCACGCCGCTGTTTTTCAAGGCGTTTGAACACGGCGTGGATATCTCGATCCATGCCGCCACCAAGTACCTGGTGGGCCACAGCGACGCGATGCTCGGCGTGATCGTCACCACGCAAGCGCTTTACCCCGGCGTGCGCGAAACCGTGCGTCAGCTGGGCTATATCGCCAGTGCCGACGACGCCTACCTGGGCCTGCGGGGCCTGCGCACCCTCGGCGTGCGCCTGCGCCAGCACGAGCGCTCGGCACTGACCGTTGCGCAGTGGTTGCTACAGCGTCCGCAAGTCGCCCAAGTGCTGCATCCGGCATTACCGGGCGCGACGGGACACGACGTGTTCAAACGCGACTTTCTCGGCTCCACCGGCCTGTTCGGCGTGGTGCTCAAACCCGTCTCAGAACCGCAAACCAAAAGCTTTCTGGAAAGCCTTCGGCTGTTCGCCATGGGCGCCAGTTGGGGCGGTTTCGAAAGCCTGATCCGCCAGCAGCAACGCCACCCTTCGGCCCAGGTTGAACCCGGCGTCTTGCTGCGCCTGCACGTGGGCCTTGAAGCCGTCGAAGACCTGATCGCCGACCTGCAACAAGGCCTTGAACGCCTGACTGTCACCCCACCTGCCCCAAGGAGTCTGCCATGAGCCAAACACTGCCCACCCACTACAGCATTTGCCCGCTGCTGGTCGCGTCCAACATCGCCGTGGAGCTCGGCTGGCTGGATGAGGAATACCAGCGCGTCGGTGCCGAAGCGGTCTACCTGCGCTCGCTGCCCGATAACCAGGGCTGGCTGCCGCACTTCACCCATGGCGAGTCGCGGTTGATTCGTGACGGCGGCGCCGTGCCCGCCCTCTGGGCCCGTGCGGACCAGGCCGACACGCTGCTGGTGGCCACCACCGCGAGCCAACGCGCCGGGCAGATTCTGGTACGCGCCGACGGGCGTATCCGCCAGGTCGCGGACCTATTTGGCAAACGCATTGGCGTCCCGGTCAGCCGTAACAAGGCGCGGGTGGATGTGCTCAAGGCGCTGGCCGAGCATGGCCTGTTCAATGCGCTGCAACTGGCCGGACTGGAACCGTCCCAGGTGCGGCTGATCGAGCTGGAGGATGAAGGCGATCCCCACACTTTGCAGCCGGCCGCGCGGCCATCGGCGTTCTGGGCGCAATTGCACGGCCTGCACGGCAAGCCGGGCCAGGAAGTCCGTGCATTGGCTGAAGGCCGTGTGGAGGCGGTGCATATCGCCGCCGGGCACGTGCCGGCGTTGCTCGCCAGCGGTGAATTCACGGTGATCGAAGACCTGGAGCGCTACCCCGACTGGACACTGAAAAACCACAACGGCCCCTACGCCACCACCGTCAACCGTGCCTTTGCCGAGCAACACCCCCAGGTAGTCGTGGCGTTCCTGCGTGCGGCGATCCGCGCGGGACGCTGGATCAACCAGCACCGCGAGGCCGCCGCTGAGTTGTTCACCCGCGTGACGTTCCTGCCGGATGCCGGGTTTATCCGCCAGGCCATCGCCGAGCTGGATTTTGTACCGCAACTGGGCCCGCAGAACCTCGCCGCGCTGGAGCTGAAAAAGGATTTCCTGGTGCAGCGCGGTTTCTTGCAGAACGACTTCAGCGTGCATGAGTGGGCCCGGCCCGACTTCCTCGCCCAGGCCCACGCCGGGCTCTAACATTCCAACCAAGGACGAACAATGATTGCTCAGTACCGTAAAACCCTGCTCGCCAGCCTGCTGCTGGCCGACTCCACGTGGGCCGCGCAAACCGCCAGCTCCACCGAACCGCAACTGAGCAAGGTCGAGGTGGTCGGCGCACGCGTCACCGAAGCCAGCGCCGCCATCGGCGAAGACAAGATCAGCAACACCCTGAGCATCTCGCACCAGGCGCTGCTGTCGGCGCCGGCGGGCACCTCGGGGCTGAAAATGCTCGAAGCGCTCCCGGGCTTCAACGTGCAGGTCAACGATGCGCTGGGCTTGTATGAGTTCGGCAACTCGGTGTTCGTGCGGGCGTTCAATTTGCAGCAGATCGGTTTTTCCATCGACGGCGTGCCGTTGGGCCGTACCGACCAGTTTGGCGGCAGCCCGATCTATCGCTACGTCGACAACGAAAACACCGAACGGGTCACGGCCTCTACCGGGGCCGGGGATGTGTCGCAATCGGGCTATGCGTCACTGGGTCCGTATGTGGATTACCAGACCAGCAACCCCACGGTGGAGCCTGGCGCGAGCCTGTCCTATACCTTGGGCAGCGACAGTCTGCGGCGCAGTTTCGTCAAGTTGCAAAGCGGCGAATACCAAGGCCTGTCAGCGTATTTCAGCCGTTCAAAAATCGACGGTGACTTGTGGCGCGGCCCCGGCACCATCGATCGCGAACACTTGGAGGCCAAAGTGCGTTATCGCTTCGGTGATCGCGATGAAGTGTGGCTGCGCGCGGTGCACAACTCGTTCTACGACTATGACTCGCCCTACGTCAGCATCGCCCAGTACGACGGCAGCGCCAACGACCTCTTCGGGCGTTCGGGCCGTTACTTCGCCTACCTGGACAGCCTTCCCGATCTACCCGAAAGCGTGCCGGGTGTGCGCTACAGCAACACCGGCTACAACCAGTTCTATAAACAGGCGGTGAACCAGCGGCGCGACACCTTGTACAGCCTCGGCGGCCAGTTCGAGATCCGCCCGGACCTGCTCAACTACACCACCCTGTACTACGAAGCCAAGAAGGGCTTTGGCGTGTCGCCCGAGGCCTACGCCACCTCCCTGGCGCTGCACAATGCCGAAAGCAATGTGGACGGTCTGTTCGTCCCCAAAGGCGTGCAATACGGGCTGTCGTCCCTGAGCGGGCACCGGTTCGGGGGGCGTACCGGGCTGCAATGGGAAGTGGGTCAACACCAGATCGACACCGGGCTGTGGGCCGAGACCGATGTGTTCAACCGCCAGCAAGGCCGCTACAACCTCACCGATGGCAGCCCGGCTGGCGAGCCGCTGTTCAATGAACCGGTGCACCTGCAAGGGGATTTCAGCTCCACGCGCAATTCGTTGCAGTACCACCTCAAGGACACCTGGACCCTGCTCGATGATCGCCTGCGCCTGCAATTCGGCTTCAAGAGCTTGAACCTTAAGTACCGCATCGAGGGCTATCGCAACGCCGGTGACTACATCAACAATCGCCAACCGCGCCTCAGTACCCAATGGAACGACGCCTTCCTGCCCCAGGCCGGGCTGGTCTACAACCTCACCGACGACACCCAAGTGTTCGCCTCTTACTCGGAAAACATGGCCCTGCCCCGTGGCGCCGACGACATTTTCCGCGCTGCCAGCCCCAGCGCACCGCCGCCGGATGCCGAAAGGGCTAAGAACTACGAGGTGGGTTATCGCATCAACCGTCCGACCTTCAACGCCGCCTGGGCGCTGTACCGCACCGACTTCGACAACCGCCTGCAAGCCTTTGCCTCAGCGGTGCCCGGCAGCAGCCAGGTGGAAACCTACTACCAGAACGTCGGCAAGGTTCAGGCCTATGGCACGGAGCTGAGCGGTCAATGGAAACCACCGATCCTGGCCGACAAGGTAGTGCTCAACGGCAACCTGACCTACAACAAATCCACCTTCCAGAACGATGCCGCCGGCCTGTCGATCCGTGACAATGACGTGCCCGACAGCCCCCGCTGGCTGGCACAGGCCGGGGTTACTTACGAGCTGGCACCGTGGGCGTTGCTTAACTTTTCGGCGCGCTACATCGGCGAGCGCTACAGCAACTTCACCAACAGTGAATCGGTGCCCGGTTACACCCTCTACAACGCCTACCTAGACTTGGGCGGCGAGCGCGTGCATTACGGCCCGCTGAAAAACGTCAAGTTGCGCTTTAACGTCGACAACCTGTTCGACAAGGACTACCTGGGCTACATCCTCACCAGCACCAGCGGCCCCGCCGTGTTCCGACCCGGCTCGCCGCGCACCTTCCAAAGCACCTTGAGCATGGAGTTTTGAACATGACCAAGCGCCTGCTGATCCTCGCCTTGTTGCCGTTTCTGGCCCACGCGCAAGTGAGTCCCTCGACCCTCGCCCTGCACCAGCGCCTGCTGGTGCTGGACAGCCACCTCGACACGCCGCTGACCCTGACCCGCCCCGGTTGGAACATCCTGGAGCGCCACGACTACGAACAGGACGGCAGCCAGGTCGACCTGCCGCGCATGCGCGAAGGCGGCCTGGATGGTGGTTTTTTTGCGGTCTACACCCCTCAGGGCCCACGCACCGAGGAAGGCCGTGCCTACGCCAGCGCGTATGGCCTGGCCACCCTCACGCGCATCCGCGACGTCATCGACCGCAACCCCGACAGCTTTGCCCTGGCCCTCACCGCCGACGACGCCCGGCGCATCGCCGCCCAAGGCAAGCGCGTAGTGTTTATCAGCATGGAAAATGCCGACCCGCTGAGCTCCGATCCCGATTTGCTCAACACCTACTACCGCCAAGGCCTGCGCATGCTCGGCCTGGTGCATTTCATGAACAACGACCTGGCCGACTCGGCCACCGCCCTGCCGGAATGGAAAGGCCTGAGCCCCAAGGGCCGCGACCTGGTGCAGCGAGCCAACCGCCTGGGCATCCTGCTGGACGTGTCCCACGCCAGCGACGCGGTGTTCGACCAGATGCTGGCGTTGTCCAGCGCCCCACTGATCGCCTCCCACTCCAGCAGCCGCGCGGTCAACCCGCACCCGCGCAACCTCGACGACAACCGCGTGCGCCAACTGGCGGCCAAGGGCGGTGTCATCCAGGTCAACGCCTACAGCGACTACCTGATCCCCCTCACGCCCAACCCGGAACGCAACAAAGCCATGGCCGCCCTCGGTGCACGCTTTCACAACCTTGCCGCCCTGAGTCCAGAACAGATCAAGACGCTCTACCAAGAACGCGACACCCTCAACCAACGCTTCGCCCAACCCAAGGCGAGCCTCGATGTGTTCATGAAGCACCTGCTGCATTTGCTCGAAGTGGCGGGCCCCGATCACGTCGGCATAGGCGCCGACTGGGATGGCGGCGGTGGCGTGACCGGGCTGGAAGATGTCAGCCAGTTGCCGGTGATTACCCAGCGGTTGTTGGATGCCGGGTATAGCGAGGCGCAGATCGCGAATATCTGGAGTGGGAATTTGTTGCGGGTGTTGCAGGCGGCGCAATCCGCCGCCCTGTAGCCTTAACCTACTGCCACCCTCCCCCCATCACCTTATATAAACTCACCCGATTACTCTGCTCCGCCAGGCGCAGGGTGATCAGGTCCTGCTGGGCGCTGTACAGCGATCGCTGGGAGTCCAGGGCTTCGAGGTAGCTTTGCGACCCGGCGCGGTAGAGCGCGTCGGACAGGTCGTAGCTCTTCTGGCTCGCCTCGGTCAGCGCTTGCTGGGCGGTGAGGCGTTGGTCCAGGGTGCTGCGCACGGCCAGGGCATCGGCGACTTCCTTGAATGCGGTTTGCAGAGTTTGCTGGTAGGTCTGCACTTGGATCTCTTTCTCGACCTTGGCCGCATCCAGGGTCGCGCGGTTACTGCCGGCATCGAAGATCGGCACGCTGATGCTCGGGGCGAAGGTCCAGGCGCCGCTGCCGGCCTTGAACAGGCTGGACAGTGACGAACTGGCGGAGCCCGCATTCGCGGTGAGGCTGATGCTGGGGAAAAACGCCGCACGGGCCGCGCCAATGTCGATATTCGCGGACTTGAGGCTGTGCTCCGCCGCGAGTACATCGGGGCGTCGCTGCAACAGGCTCGACGGCAGCTCGGCCGGCACCTGCACCAACGCCGCCGCCGATTGCAGATGGGTGTCGGGCAGCAGGGCGTCGGGAATGTCGCTGCCAACCAGCAGGCGCAAGGCGTTGCGGTCCTGGAGAATCTGGCTCTGATACTCGGCCACATCGACCCGCGCTGACTCGACGGTGGTTTGCGCCTGGGCCACAGCCAACGCCGTGGAACCACCCAGGGCGTGGCTGCGCTGGGTCAGTTCGTAGGTGGACTGCTGGCTGGCCAGGGTCTCCTCGGCCAGTTGCAGGTGCTCGTTGTCGGCGGCCAGGGTCAGCCAGGCGGTGGCCACTTCGGCCACCAGGCTGATTTGCGTGCTGCGCCGGGTTTCGGTCAGCGCCAGGTAGTCTTCCAGCGCTTCGTCCTGCAGGTTCTGCACGCGGCCGAACACGTCGACTTCATAGCTGCTCAGCCCCAGTTGGGCACTGTAGTCGTGGCTGGTGACGGCCGTGCCGCTGCTGGACAGCGAACCCGGCGTGCGGCTGTGAGTACCGCTGACGCTGGCGTCGATGGTCGGGAACGCCGCGGCGCGCTGGATGCGGTATTGCGCCTGGGCCTTCTCGATATTCAGGCTGGCCAGGCGCAGGTCGCGGTTATTGGCCAGTGCCAGGGTTTGCAGGTGTGCCAAGCGGCGGTCGGTAAAGAACTGCTGCCACTGGATGTCGGCCGGCACCTCACCCTGCACGCCCGCTTGCCATTCGCCAGGCACCGGGGCTTCAGGCTGTTGATAGTGCGGCGCCAGGTTGATGCAGCCGCTCAGGACCAAGGCGGCCACTAACGGACAGAGAAAGCGGATCATGCGTCACCTTTTTCGACAGTGGGCGTCGTGCTGACACGGCCAAAGCGGCGGCGGATCAACACAAAAAACAGCGGTACAAAGAAGATCCCCAGCACCGTGGCGCTGAACATGCCGCCCAGCACACCGGTACCGATGGCGCGACGCCCGGCGGAACCTGCGCCACTGCTCACAGCCAGGGGCAGCACGCCGAACATGAAGGCCAGCGAGGTCATCAGGATCGGCCGCAAGCGCTGGCGCACGGCAATCAGCGTCGCCTCGCGCAGGCTGTTGCCCTGCTCTTGCAGGTGCTTGGCAAATTCGACGATCAGGATCGCGTTTTTCGCCGCCAGCCCAACGGTAGTGAGCAGGCCGACCTGGAAGTACACGTCATTGCTCAACCCGGTCAATCGCGTGGCCAACACCGCGCCAACGATGCCCAGCGGCACCACCAGAATCACCGAGAACGGCACCGACCAGCTCTCGTACAGCGCGGCCAGGCACAGGAACACAAACAGGATGGACACCGCATACAGCAACGGGGCCTGGGAGCCGGAAAGACGCAGTTGGTAGGACTGGCCGGTCCACTCGTAGCCGATGCCATCGGGCAGTTGCCGGGCAATCGCTTCCACCGCGTCCATCGCAGCGCCGGAGCTCACGCCGGGCGCCGGGTCGCCGACCACTTCCAGGGAGGATGTGCCGTTGTAGCGCTCCAGCAAAGGCGAGCCATAGCTCCAGGCACTGCTGGCAAATGACGAAAACGGCACCATTTCACCGTTGCTGTTGCGCACGAACCAGTGATCCAGATCGGCCGCTTGCATGCGGGTGCTGGCGTCGCCCTGCACGTAGACCTTCTTCACGCGGCCCTGGTTGAGGAAGTCGTTCACATACGTGCCGCCCAACGCCGTGGACAAGGTGCTGTTGATGTCGCTGGTGCTCAGGCTCAAGGCCCCCGCCTTGCGGTCATCGATGCTGATTTTGAGTTGCGGTGCGTCGTCCAGGCCATTGCTGCGTACGCCCAGCAGGCGCGGGTCTTGCCTGGCCAGCGCGATAAACTGCTCGCGCGCCGCCACCAGCGCATCGTGGCCAAGACCGGCGAGGTCCTTGAGCTGCAAATCAAACCCTGAACTCTGGCCCAGGCCGCGCACGGCGGGCGGTTGCATCACGAACACATCGGCATCGCCAATGCTTGCCAGTGCCAACGTGGCGCGTTGGGCAATCGTGGCGGCATCGTCTGAGCGCTCACTCCAGTCCTTCAAGCGAATAAACGCGCGCGCGGTGTTCTGGCTGTTGCCGCCCATGCCCAGGCCGCTGATGCTGATCATCGCCTCGACTTCCGGCTGCTTGAGCATGTACTGCTCGAACTGGTGCAACACCGCCTGGGTACGGCTGTCGGTGGCCCCCACCGGCAGCTGGATTTGCGCCATGAGAATGCCCTGATCCTCATCCGGCAGGAACGAGGTGGGCAAGCTGGCGTAACCCGCCGCCATGGCTGCGGCGATCAGCGCGTACACCACCAGGCTGCGCCGTGAGCGTTGCAGGACACCGCCAACCAACGCTTCATACGCGCGGGAGCAACGATCAAAGGAACGATTGAACCAGCCGAAAAAGCCCCGTTGAACGGCGTGCCCTGGTTTGAGCAGCGTGGCGCACAGTGCTGGCGTGAGGGTCATCGCAACCACCACCGAAAGCACCATGGCCGAGACGATGGTCACCGAAAACTGCCGATAGATAATCCCGGTGGAGCCCCCAAAAAACGCCATGGGAATAAACACCGCACTCAACACCAGGGCGATGCCGACCAGTGCGCTGGTGATTTCATCCATCGATTGCCGCGTGGCCGCCAGGGCCGACAAGCCCTGCTCGGCCATCACCCGTTCGACGTTTTCCACCACCACAATCGCATCGTCGACCAGCAACCCAATGGCCAGGACCATGGCAAACATGGTCAGGGTATTGATCGAGTACCCGAACAACGCCAACACGCCAAACGTGCCCAACAGAACCACCGGCACCGTGATCGCCGGGATCAGCGTGGCCCGCAGGTTTTGCAGGAACAGGAACATGATCAGCACCACCAGCACGATGGCCTCGCCCAGGGACTTGACCACCTCCTCGATGGACAGGCTCACAAAGGGCGTGGTGTCGTAGGCGATCACGTTCTTCAATTGCATTTCAGTGGGGTAGAACGGCGCCAGCTCCTTGAGCTTGGCCTTGACTGCCTCGCCCACGTCCAGCGCATTGGCGCCCGCCGCCAGTTGCACGCCCATGGCGGCGGCCGGCTTGCCGTTGAGGGCCGAGTTGATGTCATAACTCTCGCTGCCCAACTCCACGGTCGCCACGTCGCCGAGCAGCACTACCGCGCCGTCGCTGCTGGACTTGATCACCACGTTGCGGAACGCTTCGGCCGTTTGCAGTTTGCTGCGCGCGCTGATGGTGGCATTGAGTTGCTGCCCCTTCACCGCCGGCAATGCGCCGAGTTGGCCGGCTGACACTTCGGTGTTTTGTGCCTCCAGCGCGGAGCTCACATCCGACGGCATCAGCGCGTATTTTTCCAGTAGCGCCGGGTCCAGCCAGATGCGCATGGCGTAGCCAGAACCGAGGGTCTGTACGTCGCCCACGCCGTCGATACGGCTGATGGAATCGAGCAAGGTGCTGGAGATGTAGTCACCAATCTGGGTGCCGGTGACGCTGGGATTATCCGAGGCCAGGGCGGCAATCATCAAAAAGTCCGAACCGCCCTTGGTCACGGTCAAGCCTTCGCTCTGCACCGATTGCGGCAAGCGCGACTCGGCCTGTTGCAGCTTGTTCTGCACCTGCATCTGCGCCACATCCGGGTCGGTGCCGGCGCCAAAGGTCAGGCTGATACTGGCGCTGCCCGCCGAACTGCTGGAGGCGGACATGTAGGTCAGATTGTCCAGGCCTTTCATTTGCTGCTCGATGACCTGGGTCACCGAGTCTTCGACGGTCTTGGCCGACGCGCCGGTGTAGGTGGCGGAAATACGCACGGTGGGCGGCGCGATGTCCGGGTACTGCTCCAGCGGCAACTGGCTGATGGATAACGCACCGCCGAGCATGATGACGATGGCGATGACCCAGGCGAAAATCGGTCGATCAATAAAGAAACGCGCCATGTTCAACCCTCCTGCGCCAGGGCGCCGGCATCTGCGGCCTGGGTCTGGACCACGGCGCCGATGCGGACTTTTTGCCCACCCTCGACGATCACCTGGTCACCGGCCTTCAAACCGGCGGTCACCCACCACTGGTTGCCCACGGCGCGGTCAACGGTGAGCACGCGTTGCTCGACCTTGCCGTCAACCACCAGCAACACCGAGGTCACGCCGCTGGCGCTGCGGCTCACGGCTTTTTGCGGGATCAGGATCGCCTGGTCATCGCGGGCCTGCTCCAACACGCCGCGCACGTACATGCCGGGCATCAGCAAATGCTCCGGGTTGTCGAATACCGCGCGCAAGGTCACGGTGCCGGTGCCCTGGTTGACGCTGACCCCGCTGAACTTGAGGCGGCCGTCGTGGTTGTAGGCGCTGCCGTCATCCAGCTTGAGGCTGATGCGGGCCTCGCCGTCACCGTTGGCCTGCAACACGCCACTAGCCAGGTCGCGCTTGAGGGCCAGCAATTCGGTGGTGGACTGGGTCACATCCACATAGATCGGGTCGAGTTGCTGCACGGTCGTGAGTGCGGTGTCCTGGTTGGCCACCACCAGCGCACCGGGTGTCACGGTAGACGTTTCGATGCGCCCCGCGACCGGCGACGTGATGCGGGTATACGCCAGGTTGATGCGGGCGGTGTCGAGGTCGGCCTGGGCCACCTGCACGTCAGCGGCGGCGGTCAGCAGGGTGGCCTGTGAGTCCTCGTTGGTTTGCTGGCTGATGGCGTCGATCTTCACCAACTGGGCGTTACGCGCGGCGGTGGTCTGTGCCGACTTCAACGTGGCGCGCGCCTTGGCCAGGCTCGCCTGGGCCTCAGCCAGCGCCGCCTTGTACGGTGCCGCATCCAGTTGGTACAGCGCCTGCCCGGCTCTCACCTCGGCGCCTTCGACAAACAGGCGCTGTTGCACGATCCCGCCGACCTGCGGGCGAATCTCGGCGACCATAAAGGCCTGGGTACGCCCGGCCAGTTCAGTGGTCCGCACCTGGCTCTTGGGTTCCACGGTGATCACCGAGACTTTGGGGGCAGCGACTTCGGGCGCGGGGTCGCCAGCCGAGCAGCCGCCGAGCAGCACCAGAATGATGAGGGACAGGAGAACCGCGGCGGTTACCAGGTATTTGGCGAAGAATTTGGTCGACATAGTTGCCTCTGCAAGACGGGGTGGTGCAAGCCTTACCCTCATGCTGCAAGGCAAATGTGCAGGAAAATTGAAGATTGCCGACCTGGGTTGAATCTTTCGTCCGTGGGGGCCTAAATGGACGCGTCCCTTTTGTTACGGCCCCCATTCATGAAGTTGAGTATCTCCACCAAGTTGTTTGTCGCGGTGCTGGCCGGTGTGTTGCTGGTCATCCTGAGCATGGGCCTGGCCACCAGTTGGAGTTTTGGTCGGGGGTTCCTGGGCTTTATCAATGAGCAGGCAATGGAGCGCATGGCCCAGGTGGTGCCGCGCCTGGCCACGGCTTACCAACGTGAGGGCAATTGGGACTTTCTGCGCAATCGGCCGGATCGCTGGTTTGACGTCATGCGGCCCGACCCGGATGCCGCGCGTGCGTCGGATGATTTGCGCCCCCCGCTGGCCTCGGACTTGACCGGTGCACTGTTTCGCATCGCCCTCCTCGATAAAGACAAGAAACGCGTCACCGGTTACCCGGCCATTGGCGACGATGCGCTGGTACAGCCCGTGGTGGTGAACAGTGAAACCGTCGGCTGGCTGGCCGTCACGCCATTCCAGAGCGTGACCGAAGCCGGCGGCGAACGCTTCCAGCAGTACCAACTGCGCACCAGCCTGGTGATGGGCGTGTTCTCGTTGCTGCTGGCGATGCTGATAGCCTGGTGGATCGCCCGTACGCTGCTGGAGCCGGTCAAGCGCGTGGCCGCCGCCACCCACCGTCTGGCCAGCGGCGACTACGGCAGTCGCGTGGCCGTGGCCTCCGACGACGAAGTCGGCCAACTGTCCCGCGACTTCAACCAATTGGCCTACACCTTGGAGCGCAACGAGAAAATGCGCCGAGAATTTATGGCCGATGTCTCCCATGAACTGCGCACCCCGCTGTCGGTACTGCGTGGCGAACTGGAGGCGATCGAGGACGGTGTGCGCAGCCTTGACCAAAGCTCAATGAAGTCGCTGCAAGGCGAAGTCAGCATGCTCAGCAAGCTGGTGGATGACCTGTATGAACTGTCGCTGGCGGACGTAGGCGCCCTGACCTACCGCAAGGCCCCATGCCTGCTGAACGACCTGCTCGAAAACAGCCTGGCGATGTACCGGGACCGCTTCACCGCCCGCCAGTTGCAGATCGACCTGGAGTTGCCGCGCCAACCCGTGGAGTTGCTGGCGGATGCCAGTCGCTTGCAGCAATTGTTTTCCAACCTGCTGGAAAATGCCGTGCGCTACACCGACGTCAACGGCACGTTGCGCATCAGTGTCGATGTCGACCGCGACACGGTGCGTATCGACTTTCTCGACTCCGGGCCGGGCGTGTCCGCAGACCAGTTGCCGCGCTTGTTCGAGCGGTTCTACCGCGGCGAGTCATCGCGCAACCGCGAGCATGGCGGCGCTGGCCTGGGCCTGGCAATCTGCCGCAGCATCGCCAACGCCCACGACGGCAGCCTGGTTGCCGACCACTCGCCCTATGGCGGCCTGTGGCTGATCCTGCGCCTGCCCCGGAGCCTGTGAACCATGAGCGATGAACAGCCGATCCTGATCGTCGAAGACGAACCCAAGCTCGCCGCCCTGATGCGGGACTACCTCGAGGCAGCCGGCTACACCACCCTGTGCCTGGACAATGGCCTGCACGTGGTGCCCGCCGTGCGCGCCCACGAACCTAAATTAGTCCTGCTCGACCTGATGCTGCCCGGCCGTGACGGCATGCAGCTGTGCCAGGACCTGCGTGGTTTCAGCGCGGTGCCGATCATCATGATCACCGCCCGCGTCGAAGAAGTGGACCGCCTGCTCGGCCTGGAACTGGGCGCCGACGATTACATCTGCAAGCCCTTCAGCCCCCGTGAAGTGGTGGCGCGGGTCAAGGCCATCCTGCGCCGCAGCCCGCAGTTGCTGGACACCAGCGCGCCACGCCTGCTGATCGACGAGGCTCGCTACCAGGCCTCACTGGACGGCATCACGCTGGACCTCACGCCCCTTGAATTGCGCCTGCTCAACACCTTCGCCCGCGCCGCCGGCCGCGTGTTTTCCCGCGACCAATTGTTGGATCACATCTATTCCGACCACCGCGTGGTGACCGACCGCACGGTGGACAGCCATATCCGCAACCTGCGGCGAAAGCTGGAACAGGTGTGCCCAGGGGAAACGCCGATCGAGTCGTTGTATGGGGTGGGGTATCGGTTTCAGTTGGCTGAAAAGCGGCCACATGCCTGAAAACACTGTGGGTTCAAATGTGGGAGGGGCGGTGCGACGATTCGACTTGCCCCAGATAGCGGTGTGTCAGTCACTGATTTATTAACTGACCCACTGCTATCGGGGGCAAGCCCCCTCCCACATTTGGCGCTACGGTGCTTTGGTGCTTTGGTGCTTCGGTGCTTCGGTGCTTCGGTGCTTGGAGGATTGGGGTTACATCGGCGTGCTGCTGATAACCCGCAACGCCAGGCCCTCGTACGCATCCAGGGTAATGGTGAACTCACCGTCCGCCGTCAGATCCCCTTCAACCCGTTCGTTGATGATGTCCACCACCATCCCCGCCGCGATACCCGGCAGGTTGAGGGTTTCGGTGATCGGCGTCGCGCCGAAGTTCAGCGCGGTGATTTGCGTGCCCTTCCCGGCCGGCAAGTCGTGAACCATGATCAGCAGCGCCGGGTTTTCCACGTCTGGCACCAGGATCTGACGGCTGGCGGCGATGTCGTAGGCGCGGCGTACGGCTAAGATTTTTTGCAGCTGCGAGGCAAATGATTCGGGGTCCAGCAACTGGCTGTTCAGGCTGCCGTACAGGCTTTTCGAGCGCGGCATCTGGCCGGCAGACAGTTCGGCGTCCGGGTTCAGGTCTACTAGGTCGTAGGCGCCGCGATGAATCCAGCGGGTGTCGCCGTCCTGCATCAAGTGCTCAACGTCGTCGGCCGCCAACGGCAGCGCCCCGACCAAATCCCAGCCAGACAAGGCAAACACCCCTGGCTGCATGGCGTTGTACATCACCAGCAGTAAATGGATCTGGCGGATCTGTTCGATATCCGCAGGCGTAATCGCGTCCAGGTCACGAATGCCCAGCGCCGCCGTGATGATGCTCGCCGTGGTGCAGGACACGCCATTGGTGACGAACTTAAGGTTGTACGGCGCATGCTCGCCCGTCAGGCGTTCGTACATCTGTTCGCGAATGTGCTCGCGCAGGATATTGCCGGGGAAGGTCTGGCCCTGGTAGAGGAAGCTGTCGTTGGCGTGCAGGGTCCAGAAGTGCACCAGTTCAAGGGTCAACTCGTCGTGATTCTGCAAGGCATGGATCAGCGAGCCAGGGTCGATGCCCTGACGGTGCATTTCACGCAGCATCAGGCGCAGGAACTCGGCATCGCCCATCAGCAGTGCATGCTGGTACGCGGGACGGGTGATGAAGTCATAGGACAGGTCGGCGCCGCCGTGGGACATGGAGGCGATATCGTCGACGGTGAGGTTCAGTTCCTGAAAACTGAACCCTCCCGCCTTGCGAATCGCCCCGCCGAGCAGTTGGTTGCCGGTGATCGACAGGGGATGGCTTTCCGACCAGGCCGTGCCATCGAGCTTTCGTTCCACACCAAGGAAGCCGTTAGCGTCCAGGCGCAGGATCTTGGCACCCATCACGTCGATGGCGTGCAGGGCGTCGCCGATGATCATCTGCTGCGCGGCGAAGGTCGGGTCCAGCCAGTTGAGTGACGGCTGACCTTCCTTGAAGTAATGCAGGTACACCCAGCGACGCGGCTTGCCATCCACGCCGATGACCACGGGCGTGGTGCTCCAGTCGGTTTCCTTCACGCCAGGCTCAAAGAAGATCACCCGCTGCAACTGGCCGACGATGTAGTGCTTGTCGCGCAGGGCGTCCACTTGCAGCGGGCTGAGGTTCTGCGCATCGCGGCCCTCGGCCACGTCGGGCAGCAACGGCCAGTCTTCCTCACGAATTTCCACCATGTGGTAGAGGCCGGGGTAATCCTCGTACGCCATTTCGGCCAGGCGGAAATCCGCGCCCTTGCCGGTGTGGGACGGGATCACATCGTCAATGATCACCGCGTTGTGCGCCGCCGCCATGCGCGTCAACGCTTGCAACTGCGCCTCAGTGCCCAACTGCGGGTCGATCTCGAAGCTGATGCGGTCGAAGTTGCCGTCGATGGTCGGCGTGTGCCGTGTGCCGCTCAGGCCACCGGACTTTTTCAGCGGGCCGTTATGAATGCCTTGGATGCCGATCTTCGACAAGGTATGCCATAGGGTTTCATCCCCCAGCGCCTCCAGCACCGTACCGCCCTCACGGGTCACGATCGAGGCCGGATAGGCGGTGAACCACACTGACGAGAGCGCCGTGGCGTCCCGCGGCCGTGTCTGTGCAAAGGGCTGCTGCCACAACCGGCCCTGCCCCGAATAGAGCTTGGCGCGCTGGCGGGCCGCATGCAGCATCGATTGTTCTACCAGCCAGTTCACATGGTTGTTTTCAGCAGCGGTCATAAGCTCGGTACCTGTCGTCGTGAAACGTTACTCGTAGACATATGAGGGGTACGGAGCCCATTCGTTGCATTGCAATGGCCGTCATTACGCCGTGGATCGACAGGATCGATTCTGAACAGAGCGGCCGCTCCCACAACGGATCGGCGTCGGCTATTTGACCAACCGCTTCTCCTTCGAGGGGCGATAGCCGAAATACGAGCTGTAGCACTTGCTGAAATGGCTCGGCGACACAAATCCGCACGCCACCAGCACTTCCACTTGTGACAACTCGGTGTGCTGCAACAACCGACGCGCTTCCGTCACTCGCAATTCCATGTAGTAGCGCTGCGGCGTGGTGCCCAGCTGTTCCTTGAACAACCGCTCAAGCTGGCGGCGGGAACGACCCGCGTAGACGGCGAGCTGGTCCAGTTCCAAAGGCTCTTCGAGGTTGGCGTCCATCAGCTTCACCACTTCACGCAACGGCGCGCTGACGCTGACGTTTTCAGTGGGTTTGATACGCCGGTAGCGGGACTCCTCAAACGCCAGGATGTCCTCGATACCTTCGACCAGTGCTTTGCCATGCAGGCTCTTGATCCAGTCCAGGGCCATATGGAACGCGCCTGAAGGGCTGGAGGCGGTCAGGCGGTCGCGGTCGATCACGTAGGGTTCACTGGTGACGTCGGTGGCTTTGGACACTTCCGCCAGCGCCGGGCGGTGTTCGGGGTGGATGGCGCAACGGTAGCCCTGCAACAGCCCTGCGCGGCCAAGAAACCAAGCGCCGTTCCACAACCCCGCGAGGTGCACGCCGCGCTCGCCAGCGCTGCGCAGCAGTTGGATGAAATCCTCGCCGGCCTTGAGTTCGGTGCGAAAACCGCCGCAGATCACCAGCAAGTCCAAATCATGCAGCGCAGCAGCATCAAGGCACTCATCGGGGCGGATGACCAGACCCAGGTCGCTGATCACTTCGCCGTCGCCCCAACCAAACGTGCGCGAAGCGAACAGATCGGGACGCAGCAGGTTAGCGGTGACGAAGGTGTCGAGGGTCTGAGTGAATGCCGGCAGGGAGAAGTGTTCGAGCAACAGGAAGCCGACACGGGTGACCGATGCCGGTTGCGGGGTTTCATTGAGGTAGCGCAGGTTCTTGCCTTTCATGCCACCGCTGAATTGACGTCTTTCCATCGAGGGTTGGCCCACTGTTATTGTTGATGCCGTGGGCGCCATCTTAGGGGGAAATGCGTTGGCTGTCTCAGGCGCTGATCTTGTAAAAAGCACAGCCCCCGGAAGCCCGTGGCAGAACAGTACAAGGCCCATCTGATACGGTTTTTTCTTTGTTATCTGCGCCTGTATTGAAATGCGCTCAAGGCGGACAATATCCCCAATCCTTATTCCCTTCCCTTCGGAGGCCTTATGACCAAGATGGCGATTTTCCTGTTCGGTTTTTTAGTGCTGACCATCGGCATCGGCCTGCTGGCGACGATCTCACCGGTCTAGCGCTTAACTGGCAAACAACATCGGGTACAGCGACAGCACCAGCAACGCGGCCATGGACCAGTTGAACAGCCTCAGCCAACGCGGCTCACGCAACACATTGCGCAGGCCGCTACCACAGCCCACCCACACGCACACGCTGGGCAGGTTCACTACCGCAAACACCAACGCAATCACCAGCACATTGGTGACATAACCCTCGGCCGGCGTGTACGTGGTGATGGCTCCCAGCGCCATGATCCACGCCTTGGGGTTCACCCACTGAAACGCAGCGGCGCCGAGGAATGTCATGGGCTCACCGTGTTCGTCATTGCTGTCGGACATGCCGCCTGCCGTCGCAATCTTCCACGCTAGGTACAACAGGTACGCGGCGCCGACATAGCGCAATACGGTGTAGGCCCAAGGAAACACCTTGAACACTTCGCCCAATCCCAGGCCGACCGAAATCACCAGCAGCATGAAGCCGATACTGATCCCCAGCGCATGGGGCATCGAGCGGCGAAACCCGAAGTTAACCCCCGAGGCGAGCAACATGGTGTTATTGGGCCCAGGGGTGATCGAGGACACGAAAGCGAACAGCACAAAGGCTGAGAGCAGGCTGGTGGACATGAACATGAGGCAGCATCCAAACAGGGGTTGTATGCTAGCGACAGTAGTGGGTTATTGCCTCCACTGCCCCATACAGCCATGCGCGGATTGAGGCGTACACTTTTCACAAACCTTTCACAGACGACCGAATAGGGTAGACCCAGCTCCTAATGAACATCCCTTTTAGCCCGCACTCCCCATCGCGGGCTTTTCTTTGTCCGCGATTTATCCCAGGCAAAAAAAAGGCAGGTCATTGTTCATGACCTGCTCTCGTTGACTAACGGTTAACGCTGACCACCACCGCCGCCAGGGCCGCCGCCTTGACCATGACCACCACCGCCATGGCCGCCGCCACCACCACCGCCCGGTGGCATAAACATCCAGCAGCCCGACAAGGTAGACAACAGCGCGACAACAACAGCCGCCTTGGTAAGGTAATTCAACTTCATGACAACGCTCTCTGCTTTACAAGGTTTGGTGTACGTAAAGTAAGACCGCTGTAAATGAAGTCCGTCACGGCTTTCGTGTAACGTCTTGGTAGGGTTTGTGTTGTAGTGGATACACGTATGAGCAGTGGGTTTGAGTTAACCGGGGCGATTTAGATGATCAATATTCGTGCAGCGACTGAAGCCGATCTCGATAGCCTACGAGCATTGGGCTGCGAGACCTATCAACAGCATTTCTCGACCTTGTGGTCCCCTGATGGCATGCGGGATTTCCTGGATCAGGATTTCTCACGCGACGCGTTGAGCCGATCACTCGACCTGCCCGAGCGTCAGTCATGGCTTATCGCCTCAGATGAACGGGGCACACCCATTGGGTTTTCCAAGGTCAACTGGTCGACACCAACGCCAATCACTGGTGAGCTTGGCGCAGAACTGCAAAAAATCTATTTCCTCAAAACCGCTGCCGGACTTGGCTACGGCAAGCAACTTTTGCAGTTTATCTGCGATCAGGCAGTGCAGCGTGGAGAGCACTTACTGTGGCTGGATGTGCTCAAGAGCAATTCAAACGCCCGACGGTTTTACGAAGCGTTTGGGTTCCGGCAGATCGGTGAAATCCCATTCGATACGGATTTGGCGGAAGTCGGGATGGTTGTCATGGGCCTTGAGCTGAATCGGCACCAAACGGAGAAATAAATGGAAGACTTGATACAGGGCCTCGACGGGCCCAGAACCGCCCAGTAGGAATTGTTCTACGACCTTGAAGATGCCGCGGCTGTTATTGGATGGTCAGTCATGGAGTTGACCACCCTGGCGTCCAAAAGCAGAACGCCGGATGAGGCGGCAGCATTGATGAGAATGTGCGCACTGTTGGCAAATCAACAGGCAAAACTAGCGGCGTATGCGGATGAGGTTAAGGGGCTGCGCATCAACCGGTCGTGAATCAACGCGGCGGGTCTGGCCGGAACACCGTCAGCGCGCCAAGCGTGGCTGCAAACGCGCCGAGAAACGTCGAGGTGTAGCTGGGAATAGCCCAAAGCATCAAACAGTGAACGACCAGCAGGAATGCAGCCAAGAGGCGGATTTGCAGGTTTGAAAATCTGCTGCCGTATCGCTCAGCGGCGCTGTTGAAGTATCTGATCCATTTCATAAGAAGACTCCTGACTGGGCAAAGAATGATTCTAACCGAGTGAACGACTCCAACTTTTCACCAGACAATAAAAAAACCCCGTAGACGTTAATCTACGGGGTTTTCAAGAGTGGAGGCCGAGGTCGGAATCGAACCGGCGTAGGTGGATTTGCAATCCATCCACAAAACGATATATTTCAATAGGTTAGCATCTTTAGCGTTCCGCAAGCTACTGATTTTTAAGACCCTGCAGCTCTCGCCCGCTGTGGAGGCCATTTTAAGTTGCGGAACGGTTTAGATGTCCTGTCCTCTCGGTAGACTAACGGCAGGCAGCCATTAGCTAAAAGCTATCTCAGGCAACCAGCCCCACCCACTTAACCAAATTCCATGAAAAAGCCATTGAGCCACACCTCTCGGGGGGAACTCGACGAAGCCCTTACTAAGCCCGCTCAAGCTCTTCAGTTTAATGTACTGCTGTGCCTAATGGATGAACCTATACGCCCCGTAAACCCGCAGCTTTATTCTTGAATTCCTCGAAGGCCTTGTCTCATTGGTGATTTCTCTGACCGCTCCTTCGACTGCCCTTCGAATTGCTCATCGCACCACCAAGCCACAGCCGCCTGATCAGGGTCGGCTTCAACGGTTCCCTTGCCGACGACCACCACTCCAATGTCAGCGCGGACCACGAACAACCTAAATTTCCGGATGTAGCGAATGGCCTGGAACGCAGTTTGGGCCCGAAGCCCCTAGCCCGGTGACTAACTGGCTTTACCCACTGCTCTCGGCTTTGACTGTCCCGACACTGTCTATACCAATGCCTTGCCGCTCGCCGAAGGATGCTGCGTCGATACAAAAATTGCGCGGCAATGTCCTGCTGCTAGCTTGGAATCACTGACAAGCAGATCGATGGACTTCTTCGAGCGGGTGACCGTTCCGCTCACAGAACCGGAGTTGATCATTGTTTACGGCAACGGGATTGGGAATTCCATCGGCCGCCAATTCTGCCGGAGGCATTTGGTAATGGAGATGCGAACCATGTTGACTCTTCTCCCGGGACGACTTGTGGGTTCACTACTACCATTGGAGGCGGAAGGTACGGTTGTGGGGGTCGACGTATGTCTAGGTTTGTGCCGAGCTTTAAAGCGATAAAGCTGGCGCGAGGTGCCGGAGGTAGCGGGCTGTCCAAGGTTCCGGGCTAGCTAATACTAGTACGCAGGAATCGACTAGCTTCATCCAATGATGACCGGCAAAAATTGGCCAAAAGCAAACATCGACGGACCAGCTGCACAGCGTTAGGACAACTCAAAGTGTCGACCAATTCATCGGTATGTTCAGTTGAGGAGTGCCCCCAGCACCGCTGCTGACCCGTGGATGGCTTATGCTTAGTTAGCTGCCTGGATAGCATCTGTCCCAAAGGTGCGATCCAATTTGCTTCTAAAATTCGAAATTCGTGCTCCTTCAGCCTAAATTCCGCCAGTTTTCACAACAGCTCGATGATGGCAATTTGATTTTATTGACGATGCTCGCTATCGTGGATTATCAGCAAAAACGGGCTACCCACCCAGCGCGCAACGCAAAAATGCGCACTGTGGCCATCGCATACAAGGACGGTAGCGACATGCACAGGAAACACATCATCGCAATTGCGACCTCTCCTACCCTACACATTTGGGCTACCAGATGGGGTTCGGCACTTTTCGCTAAGATCGCGCATTTTAGGAACTCTGGGGGCATTTACGAGCCAACTTACAACACCTTGGCTAAGCAACCAGAACTTCAACATTTGTTTAAACCATCACCAGCAACATTTAAAAAACGGCTCACACACAGAGCCTTTGAACAACACACGACAAGTCAAATAAAAATCGAACGCCCCAATCTTCGAACCAATTCTAATTATATCCTATAGATCGGACGATTAAACTTGACTGATATCAATTCCGCCCCTGACCTGAAAATTATTGAAACTGTTCCGATTAGTCCTCATGCGGGAAAAGTAACAGACGCCTTATCAAGAATTGGTTACAAGATCGAAGAGGCGATAGCCGATTTAATCGACAACTCGATAGATGCTTTGGCACGGGCAATTCTGGTTCGCTTTGTTCATGATGGGACAGAGATCAAGCGAATAATAATCGCGGATAACGGCTCAGGCATGACAAGGGAACAGCTGCTATCTGCCATGCAGTTTGGTTCCGATCGAGAACGCGCTGCCGATGCTTTAGGCAAATTTGGTATGGGTCTCAAAACCGCGGCACTCAGCCAGGGACGGAGTCTTACCGTTATTTCCAAGCATAACAAAAAAGTGACGTCATGCCGTTGGACGGCCCAGTCAATTGCCTCTGGTTGGAACTGCGAAATTCTCGACTCGAAAGGAGCAAAAAACTGGTTAGATAATATTCAACAACCATTTAGCATCGACAACAACGGTACTCTTATCGTAATCGATGGACTTGACCATGCCCTCACTGGAACGAAGGGGCTTGAAGCAACATTACAAAAATTACACAAAAAACTCAGCATCCATTTAGGACTAGTTTTCCATCGATTCATTGATGCTGGCATCAGTTTGCATCTCGATGCGGTACATATAAATGGAGGCAACGCAGGCTTCAGTGTACCCATCGGAAGCCTGAATCCATTTGATTATGCAATTACAGGACATAAAGATTATCCTCTGGACTTCTCTATTAAATTACGCGGACTTCCAGCGCTGAAATGTAAAGCCCACATCTGGCCACCTAATCAGACAACCCCAAGTTACTTTCTCAGCAGCACGAACGTGGCAAACCGACAAGGTTTTTATTTCTATAGAAATGGAAGACTTATACAGGCTGGTGGATGGAATGGCTGGAGGGAAACTGTAAATGACCACCACCTCACGCTCGCGCGCGTTGAAGTCGAACTCCCATCCCAATTTGATACCGAGTTCCGTCTGAACGTACAGAAGTCCGGCTTAGACGTACCTGAAAGTTTTAGATCGGCTTTAAGTTCCGCAGCCAACCCTATGACTCAGTATGTGAAACAGGCGGAAGAAATTTATAGAAAAAAGACAGAATTTGAGGAGATTTTTGTTCCCATTCCAGGACGAGGTTTTGGAAGTACCGTGCGGCGCAGAGCAAAGACTTACCTCGCTGGAAAAAAAGCTCCAACACGAGAAATTAATATTTTATGGGGGAAGCTTCCCCAAAACCAATTCTTTCAGATTGATAGAGCGGTTGGGAATGTGATTTTGAATGCGTTCTATCGCCAAGATCTTCTACAGGGAAGTGCAGCAACCCTCAACGACACACCAATTATAAAAACTCTACTTTTCTTACTATTGCGGGATGATTTACTTCGCGAGCGCGGGAGTAAGCGCTTTACCGAAAGACTAGAAGAGGTCAATGAACTGCTGATGCTTGCAGTTAAAGAAGAGCAGTCGAGGCAAACTGAATGACCACAAATCAGCAAAAAGAATCCCGCCACATTACTTGGGAACAGCTAAAAGAGCGAATTCAAGCGGGCATCCCCTTCGTACACCGTATTCCCTCCCCCGACGGAAAAGGCCCTGCACTAGATATTTGGGTTTCAGAACATGGAGCGGAGCTTGCTCTGAGATTACCATGCGCTAACTCTGACAAGCCAGCGTTATCAAAACTCGAGGAAATCGAGGTTCGCCAAATTAGTACCTTATCTGGCCCAATGTTGGAGGTGCAAACTCGAGCGCGTACTCTCTACCAGGAAATTTATGGTTTTTTTGTTTCCGTCGCAGACAAGGTACAACTTAATGACAAAAAAGCTCTCGAGGCAGTCGAAGAAACATTAGAAGGCTGGCGAGAACTTATAAAGATTGAGACTGTTTTAAGTGATGAGGCTCAGCTGGGATTGAGAGGCGAACTCTATTTTTTGCGTAGCTTGGCAAAAGTAGTTGGTAACCAAGCATTAACTGCATGGGTGGGCCCTGACAGACAACCACATGACTTTCGCATTGGCACACTAGAATTCGAAGTCAAGACAACTCGAAGCACCAGCCACACCCACATAATCAATGGGATTTCACAGCTTGAAGCATCACCGAATCATTCCCTTTTTGTATTCTCCATGCGGTTATCCCCATCGGGTGCTAACGCAGGAACTACACTTCCGGATGATATTGAAAATACCCGGGCAATTTTGGGCCAAAAAGAAAGGTCTCGATTTGACGAAATACTCAGAACACATTTCAACTATCGAGCGGAGCACTCTGGTTACTATCCCCTGCGGTTGCACCTAGCAGATACCCCCCTCCTTATACCTGTTGATAGTGCATGCCCTCGATTGACTACTGACCTGCTTTTCTCCGTTCCTCACCGCAGCAGAATCCATAACGTATGTTATTTTGCAAATTTTGACGGCCTAGGATACTCAGAAAACTCTGAAGAGTTTATGAATGTAATGGCGAGCACGCTACCTTCACGAAATATTATCTCGAACGAGCCAAAACAATGAATATTATTGAAGTCGCCAGAAACACACTTAGCGGGATGGCATCGGGCCCAAAAAATTTGGGCCGCGAACTAAACCATCATTCGGATGATTACCCCTCCACTGAAGAAATATTCCAAGAACACATCAAGTCCGCTGCATCATCAGACTTAGTATTCAACCTACTCAACCAAAAACTAAGTTCATGGGATTACGAAAGCTCTGCTGAATGGATATCGAACACTAAAAAGAACACCGTTGAGCGACGTATAAAAATCTATGAATTATTAAAAATAAATCCCACACTTAAAGCCATTCTGAACGAGAAGCTACCTCCAAATCTTGAATACGAAATGCCAATTGTCATCGCTCGAAAACACAAACCTTGGTATGACTCCACCAGGCAAACTAAACGCTCATTTTATAGAGACGCTTACTCTCGATATCTTAGGGAAAATAAAGGCTGGAGTGAGAGCCAGATTCAAAATCTGGAAGAGAGTACAAGGCTTATTACTGAGCGTCTTTCAGATCCAGAAAGAGATGAAGTATTTACAGTAAAAGGGTTGGTTGTAGGGTATGTGCAAAGTGGTAAGACTGCAAACTTTACTGGCGTTGTCGCTAGGGCGGCGGACGCAGGATATCGCCTAATAGTTATTCTGGCTGGCACTATGAACATTTTGCGCGCCCAAACTCAGCGCCGAATTGACCGCGAGCTGATTGGAAAACCGTTTATTACTGCGGAGGATGAAGTAAGTTACGCACCAGACTTAGCCAGCTTCATCGACCATGGCGTACTACCTTCAGACATCGGACAATTTGACTGGCATCGGCTGACGAATATCGAAGGGGATTATCAGCGACTCAAGCAGGGAATTCAGTCTTTGGAGTTTCGTAAACTGGATAAGACCCTACCTTTTAATCACCCTGACAATCTACATGCTGAGAGTGTTAGGCTGCTGGTTGTAAAGAAGGTGCCATCCGTCTTAAAGAAAGTCGCAGCAGACCTCGATGCAATTAGAACGCGACTGGCTGATATCCCAACCTTAGTTATTGACGATGAATCTGACCAAGCATCTGTAAACACAAAGAAACCAACAAAAAAAGAAGTAGAGGACCGTACTGAAACTAACTCCGCCATCGTATCACTACTACAAAAATTGCCACGTGCGCAATACGTCGGCTACACTGCTACTCCTTTTGCAAACGTGTTCATCGATCCCAACAACGAAGAAAATCTTTTTCCGCGCGACTTTATTATCAGCCTTCCACGCCCTGGAAACTACATGGGTGTCGCTGACTTTCACGATTTGGAGAGGCCAGACAAAAGCATCGCTGGATCTAATGAGCTAGCGTTCGTTCGCAACGTAGTTGGCAAAGATAATTCGGCCGAAAATCTCCCACAAGCTATTGATTCATTTATTCTCACCGGCGCAATAAAGCTCTTTCGCCAAAGCGTTCAACCCAGCTTAGCTAAAAGCTTTCGCCATCACACAATGCTGGTTCATGTGTCAAATCTGACAAGCCATCATACAGATATAGAGAAAGAAATTAATATATGCCTCGAAAAGGGTGGATATCTGATTGGTACGGCATTGACGAGATTAGAGAAACTTTGGCAAACAGACTTCGCAAAATTTTGTAACAGCGACACTCAGCCCTACCCAACCCCCAAAAATTTTAATGAAATTAAGCCATTCCTTGGTGAGTGCTGGAGTCGATTGAAAAGCGGACCAAAGCCAGTTCTAATAGTGAATGGAGAAAAAAATGACAACCCAGATTTCGAGAGTGATAATATTTGGAAAATAATCGTCGGCGGAGCTAAACTTTCCCGAGGATACACAATTGAAGGATTGACTATTAGCTACTATCGGAGGCGCGCAGGAGCTGCAGATGCGCTTATGCAAATGGGGCGTTGGTTTGGTTTCCGTGATGGGTATCGAGACTTAGTAAGACTTTATATTGGGCGCAAAGAAAAAACAGGCGCTAAGGGGACAATTGATTTATTTGAGGCATTTGAAGGGGTTTGCAGAGACGAAATTGCGTTTCGTTCAGAACTAGAAAAATACGCCTACCCCGAGGATGGCGAACCGATTCTTCCTACTCAAGTACCTCCACTGGTCCCCTCACACCTTCTACGCCCAACGGCCGGCAACAAAATGTACAACGCCGTAATCAAATTTAAAAACTTCTCAGAAGACTGGAAAGAACCAACTCTAGCTCCAACTAAGGACTCCGATATTAAGGCCAACCAAAAACAACTGGAAATCTTATTATCCAACCTCACCACGCCTATCACTGAAAGCATACTTTCCATAACGCCATCAAACGGAAAATCAATTGATTTTCATACCAAGACAACGACACTTACCGCTACAGACATGATTAAATTTTTACGTACATACAAGTGGGAAGGTGAAGACCGGAGTGTTCTCATAAATGAAATTGAATTTTTAGAAAAAGGCGAGTCAAACGTAGACAAATGGATCTTTCTATATGTTAACGGCCCAAAAGACTCCAAAGAATATCAAGTTGCAGGACAGCGTTTTAGATCCTATAGACGCTCTCGTACAAACGGAACATCTGAGCGTTTCAACGTATACTCGGAAAGTCCTCACCGAATTCTTGCACGATACTTATGTGGACTTGACGAGACCAAATCCAACAATCCAAATACAAAAAAACTACGCTCACCAAAGCAAGGTGTTTTTATCTTCTATCCAACGATTGATATAAACAATACAGATGCCAAAATTACAACAGGTTTTGCCCTGCAATTCCCCCACAACGATATTAAAACTCAGATTCGATTTGGGGTAAACTCCCCAAAAAACCCAGATGATCTAACCACCAAAAAAACTCGCTAATCAAAGCGATTCATACATCATAAGAATGGCCACTTTAAAAGTTAATTTTAATGTGGCCTGTGCTTTTTTCACCGCGATATTAAAACTGCTTTGATATAGGCTTGGCACGCCGCCAATGCGATCAGTCCTTGGTCGCCCGCATCGGTGATGCCGATAATTCGTTGAGCATGCGCTGGGTCAAGTTGGGCGCGTGTTCCGCCATGAACCACGCTGCCGGTTGGGGTAGCGGCTGACACTGTGTCGCCACTGGCTGTATCGGTGGCGTCGAGGAGGACTGACAGGCGCAAATCAGCAGTGGCAAGGCGATCAAGAAGGCGAGCCTGGTTGCGTTGAGCATCATTCAGTTCCTTGTAGTGGATTTGTTCACTGGTCGACAGCCGCTGCTCAAGGGCCAGGCGTTGGTCCAGTACCGTGCGCACCTGGTCAGCGGCGGCGTTGCTGATGGCGATCAGATCGTCCTTGTGCAGGCCTGCCTGTTCGGCGAGTTGCTTGCCGTAGCGCCAGTCTTGAACCTTCCAGGCCGATGCGGCAGATCCGCCGACCGATGCGATCAGCAGCACGCCAACGGCTAACAGCCGATACGGAGCCGGGATCAGGTCGACGAGACTCATAGCACCGCCCTCGCCCGCCCCCACAACTCCAGTCGATCAGCCAGACCATTGAGGCCGCCATTGATCTTGCGGGTGATCGCCTCGAACTCATCCCGATCCGCCAGGGCATTGAGCTCGCGAACCCACCAGAACCACGCGGCCGACTCGGCGGCCCATTGCGGCAGTTCAAGCAGCTCAGGGGTGCGCAACAAGCGCTCGTCGCCGAACAAGGCCAGGCTGCAGCGCAGGTAGTTGTTACGGCCGGTCACTTGGATCAGGCCGCGACCGCGATAGCGCTGGCCATCGCCGTCCGGCTCCGGGGTGTTGCCCAGCTTCTGGGCCAGGTTGCCGGTGTCGTATTTGCTCAGGTACTGATCGCCGCCCAGCTCGCGGACGTACTGCAGTTGGCCCGACTCATGGCCGATCTGGGCGAGGAACGCTGCCTGGCGCTTCGGCGTATCGATCTTGCGGTTGGTCATAGCCGCGTTGAGCGCGGATACAAAAACGCCCGCTTGGCTGCGGGCGTTGGGCATGATGCGTTGGAGTTGTTGCTCGGTAATGGACATGGCTTTTTCCCAGACAAAAAAATACCGCTCGATGGCGGCGTGTGGTGAAGCAGGTAATGCCAGTTACAGCTCCAGGACTTTGACCTCATTGGATTTCTTCTTTTTCTTGCCGGCCGCCTTGGCCTTACCCTTCTTCCCTGCGTTGCACTCCACCGTGGTACTCCAACCAGACTGGGTGTACACCTGCTCCACGGAGTCGACCAGAAATTCCCCGTCCAACCCTTCCTTAAACCCCTGCGCGTTAATCTGTCGCTCAGCAAACAGGTCAGTACGCCCGACCATCTCCAGCCGAACTTCAGCAGTCGAGCGGTTGAACGCTGCCAACCTAGCCTTGGCTGCTTGCTCAGCTGCAGACTTGTTCGGGTGGATGTGCCGGTCGGTATGAACCGGCGGCAAACCTTCAGGCGCATCGTCGTTATCCAAAGTCAGGTTGACCAACTCGCCGGTTTTCTTGTCCTGGTAGCTGGCCTTGACGGCTTTCTGGGTGGTGCGGTCGGCAAAGCGGAATTGCCAGCGACTGACGTCACTGCACCGGATGGTGATCGCGGGCAAATTCTTTCCACTGGCGGTCTGCCCGCTTTGACGCGGTAACACCAACAACTTGCCGTCAGCGACCTTGGCCGTGCAGTCGTGATTCTTAGCTAGCCGGGTGATGAAGTTGTAGTCCGACTCATTCATCTGATCAGCCCTTGGCACAACCGAGCCTACTGGGCATTCAGGCTTCCAGCCATTCCGCGCAGCAATGTCGCTGACGATCTTGGACAGCGTCACATTTTCCCAACTGCCGCTACGGGTGGTCTTGCCGCTACCGCGCATGTCGCTGGCTTTGCCGCGAATGACCAAGGTGTCCGGCGGACCAGATACCTCAATGTCATCCACTGTGTACCGACCCACTCGTGCCATGGCTTTGGTGTCGTAGCCGAGGTAAACCTCAATCCCAGCGCCTTTCTTGGGGAGCGCTACGGCGCCATCACGGTCATCGATTCGCAACTCGAACTCGTCCGACTCCATGCCGGGCTTGTCCAACGTGCGCAGCAACAGCAAACGGTCGTTGATCAAGGCTGTTATATCGGCGCCATCAGTGACGATTCGAAAGACTGGTTTCATGGGTAGTCCTCAATATTCAGTCCCACAACTGCACCTGCTCGACTGTTGACCGCTCAATATCCGGGAAGGTGATCAGCAGCCCAGTACGCAACGGTTGCGGCTCATCTGCCAGCAGCCGATTCGCAGCAAGCACCGCCTCGACCGTGCCATTTAGGTGACCGTAATGCTGATAACACAGGGTATCCAGCAGGTCGCCGTCAGACGTTCTGCATATCATCGCCATAGCGCGAGAACTCCAAACTAAAGGTTTGCTTGCGCGGGATCCCGCCGGCCAGCAGCGCGCCTTGCTCCTCATCCATGCTGCGCAGGCACCAGGTGCCGAGTACAACGCCGTAGCCGGTGGTCAGGTTCAAAGGCAGCAACTGCCCACCGATTGAACGTAGGGTGTCGAGCTGCTTCAGCCCACCCTTGAACGTGGGAAAAATTACGCCCTTGAGACTGAGCTTATCTTCTCCCACGCCCACGGCTTGCTGCGCTGGCCGACGACTGAGCCGCTCCTGCGAGGCCCAGCGGAATTCCGTCTGCCGGCGTAGTTCGTTAAACGCTGCGGTGTCCAGGTTGAAGTAGAACGGCTGCGCATTCGCCTGCAGCGGCTGAAGGATCAGCAGGTGCGGAAACGGTTTGACCGCTTCCGCCAGGGGCGTGGCATTCGGCGCCAATGCGCTGGTGGGCAAGATGTTCGCCAGGCGCGGACTGACTTTGCCGGCGATTTGATTGATTGCGGTGCTGGCACGGGCGGCTTGTTCCTTCAACGTGCCCAGGCGCTCGTCAATTGCCGACAACGCGCGCGTCGCTTTGCTGTAGGTCGCCAGTACCGTGCCGACCTTGGCCTGCGCCGCGTTAATCCCGCGCATCACCCGTTGCAGTTTTTCGCCGACACCGGCTGGCACGCCGGGAATGCTGGACAGCTCATCCGCCGCCCCGGTGATTTCGCCAATGGCGCCGTTCACCGGGCCGACCATGTCGTCGATGCTATGGCGCCCCGCCTCGCCGGCCTGGACCAGGGATTTGAAGCCCGATTGCAGTTGCTCCATATAAGCCATGACAACTCCTTAAACGTGAGGGGCATCGAACAGGTTGCGCCGGGCTTGCTCTCGGCTGAACTCCTCAAACATTTGCCGCATGTGCGGCATCAATTCCTGCGCCAATTGCCGTGGATCCTTGACGTCACCCTGAACCGTAACCGGCATGGTCGGGGAGAACGTCCACTGCTGGTCTACCCGAGTCGGTTCCGGTTTCGCGGCGAGTCCAGCAGCCAGCACGGCCGGAGCCGTAGTTGCTGTGGGAGCCGCCGCCAACGAACGCGAGACATCCCCCAAGGCTGGCCCCGGTGCTGCCGGTACTTTGAGCATCAACGGGCCGGGCGATAACGCCGGCGCCATCTGGGACAGAAGCGGCATAGCCGCCGCACCTGGTGGTGGCAACCTTAACGGCGACGGCTGATCCGGCAGCACCAATCGCTCGGCCGGCGCGTCCGGGCCACCGAAGACAGCCTTGCCAACAGCGCCGCCCAACTCGCCGCCGCCCCAACTGCCAAGGAATCCGCCGATCAATCCGCCAACAACAGTCCCGATCACCGGCACCACCGAACCAATCGCGGCACCCGCTGCAGCACCCGCCAACGTTCCGGCCAAGGTGCCAGCGGCATTGCCGTAGCCCTCGGCTTTTTCATCGCGGGTCTCCGCATTTTGATAGGTATCAGCAGCGATCAAACCCGCCTCGATCAGCGCCATGGGCGCGCCGACCTTAGCGAACCCGAGGCCCTTACCCATCATGGTCTTGGGCGCGAACCGGCTGGCCGTTGGGCCAATCGGCGCTGAAGGTGCAGGGGTACTGACGGGGGCGCCTCGACCACCGCGACCACGCTTGCCCTTGCCACGTCGCCGCTTTCCATCACCTACGTCGACCCCGCCAGCGCCGCCAGAGGGGTTGGTGACAAAGACCCGCTGGATCACGTTTGGATTGCCCATCAGCGACCCACGAGCGACATTCAGCAGACCCTTGCCGATCTTGATCGTATTGATCGCGGCGCCCAGGCTGACAACACCAGCAGCCAGCACAGCCGCCCCGCTGACCACTGTCGGAAACCGACCCGCCAACTCGCCAAACCCATAGGCAACTTTCGCCAGCCCGTCTGCCGCCACATCCGTCAGCGGCCGCAACGCATCACCGATGCGAGTCATCGAGGATTCAATGCCGGCAGTTGCCGTTGCCCACTTCCGGTTGGACGTTTCCCGCGCCTTCGCTGCATCCGCCTCAATCTTAGCCTTGCCGTCCGTGGCTTCAATGGTCGACATATCAGCCTTGATTTTGTCGCCGTACTTGATCTGCGCGAGCAGGCCAGCACTGGCGCTCTGATCGCTGACGATGGTCGCCAGCCCGGCAGCTTCAGTCAGGGCGATCATGGCCTGCTCTTCCTCGGCACTACCATCCACCGACGACTTGATCTTGGCCTTGAGCGCTTCGATTTTCTTGGCCTTTGCCGGATCCTGCTTTTTGATCAACTGCTCACTGAGCATGATGAACGCATCGACCGGGTTGGCAGCCTTACCGCTTTTAGTCGCAGCGAGGATCGAGCCCGTTAGGTCGTAGCCTTCCTTGGCGAACCGTTCCTGACTGGTGCTGCTGATCACAGCGTTGAGCAGGTTGTTCATGTTGGTGGCTGCAGCCGCCGAATCCTGAGTTTGCGAGTATTGCGACTGCAGGCTTGCACCGAGGAAACGCACTGCCTCGGGGCCTTCCATGCCCAGACGCTTGATATTGCCAAGCATCGCCGGCAAATACTTCGCCATCTCCTTTGGACCAAACGCGCCGATGTCACCCGCCGCAGCCACCTGACCAAGCATGGCCGCCATGTCACCCTGCTTTACGCCGGCTTCCTTAAAGGAGTTGATCAGCGTTGCAATCGTATCGGGCTCCATGCCCTGGCCGTCGATCAGGTCAGCGATCTGACCGGCGTAACTAGTGGCAACGTCCCACTCGACGCCTTTTTCAATCAAGGCACCCACCGACTGCGCCAACAGTTGCTGGCTCATACCCTTCTCAGCCGCGACCTTACTGATGCTGGCTGCCAGCTCCGCTTCATCGCCGGTGCCGGCCGTGTGAGCCCACAACGACATTTGGCGAACCTGCGCCTGGTAATCGCCGGAGATCTTCGTCGGGATCGCCAACGCGCCCGTGAGCACCGCCGCTTGGCCGAGGGAGTTTTTCATCCCCTCTTTGCCTTGCTGGATCTGTGTATGGCCCAGCGCCTTGAGTTCAGCACCCCGCGCTACCTGCCCGAGAGCCTGGTATTCCTTGCGCAACTTACTGACCTCAATGCCCTGCTCTTTCAGGGTTTTGAGGTTGCCTTCCAGCTTTCGCAGCAGACCATCAGCCGACGCCGCGCCGGTGTCGTGGGCTTTTTTCCACTCATCCCGCAGGCGGATGGTGTCGCCGATAGTGCTCTGCAGCACGCGAGCCTTGGTGCCGGTTTCGCCGAGTTTCCTGATACGGCCTTCAACGTCCTTGAAGGCGGCGCCGACCGTGGAGCTGACGACGCCGCCGATGACTAGGCCGAGCGCCAGGTTATTTGCCATGAGAACACTCCAGGCAGAGATGCGGGGCTCAGTCCATGAGCCACCAGATCATCGTGGAAAAGGGCATGGTCTCGATTTCATTGGCGGCAAATGAATACTGCGTCGCCAAGCGCTTCGCGACCTGCTTCTGCAATTCGGCGTTAAACCCCGTCGTCCTGCACCAGGCGAAAGTAGGCGGCTTGCAGCCGCTGGTAGTCCGTCAGCTTGAGCCCCTCCAGATCCTTGGTGTCGGATTCAGACAGGTCGGCCAGGAGGATGGTCTCGCGCTGCTCGTCGTTACCATTGGACGCCGAGGTCGCGGCCCGCACGTCGCGCACAGTGGGGGCGCGCAACGGCAGGCGGTCGAGCTTCATGTCTTTGAAGTCATACGCTTTGGACAGCGTGACGATGGCGCCGTCGGTGCCAACGACCAACCAAGTCGGAGTCTCGTCTTTTTTCTCGGGGATACCCGCGTCCAAGATCAACCGCGAATACGCGGTTTGTACCCGTGCATAGTCCGTCAGTTTTAGCCCATCGATGTCCTTGGTGCCGGCATCAGACAGCGAGGCGAACAAGGTCACTTCGCACAACACAGCGTCATTGCCACCGATGGCGTCAGAGGCGCGCACCTCGCGCAACAGCGGCGCGCGCAGGGTCAGCTGGTCGATCTTCACGCCGTTAACATCGCTGGGCCGCGTCAAAGTGATGGTCGCGCTATCCGCCTCAATGTTGAGCCAGGAAGGCAGTGGTTTCAGTTTTTTCATGAGAGCAATTCCTTTACAGGCCCAGGTCACGGCGGACGCTGGCAAGTTGATCGACACCGTTGATAACCCGGACGCAGTTAATTGGATCGATCTCGTACATCAGCCGGCCGCCGACTTCGAGCTTGTAGTAGCTGACCGCCACGGCGTACTTGAACTCACCGGCCTCACCGGCTTTCCAGTCGCCTGGATCAATCTCTTTGAGCATGCCGCGCAGGGTGGCGACCACTGCCGTAGTCGCGCCTTTCTGGCCTTTGAAGGAACCACGGAACACCGCGTTGAACGCAGTCTGATCGGCCAGGCCGTAAAACTTCATGATCTCGGGGCGCGCACCTTTGCCAGCGAAACTGGACTCCAGCTTTTCCATACCCTGATCCATCTCGACCGGGGCATCCATACCACCAGCTCGATGCTCCTCGGTTTTCAAGGTGAGCTTGGGGAGCGTCAGGCTGGTGATCTCCCCGTTGAAGCTGAGGCCATCGATATGGGCGTTCATGTTGTAGAGCGTTTGCGGAACCATTTGCGGTTCTCCTTATGCGTTGGTGTCGAGGACTTCGGTCAACCACTGGTTGGTGACCTCGACCCGGAAGTTGGGGTTTTCTGCCGGTGGCACGTCGGTGAAACGAATGTTCCAGTACACCTTGCCCTGCTCCAGCTGGCTGGCCGTATTCAACTCCGGGTCAGCGAACACCTCGAAGTTGATCACCGCGCCCTGATTTTTCAGGTCACGCATAAAAGCCTGCAGGCCGTTCGTGACGTCGCTGACGTAGGTCTTGGTGATCGAGCGGTCAACAGCCCATTTATGGCCGTAGAGAATCGCGTCCATGACGATGTCCATGGTCCGCACGCGGGTAACGAACGCCCACTTCGGATCGCTGGAACAGGTGCGGTTGCCCCACAGGCGATACCCGTCATCCCGGATGATCGTGGTGATCTGGGCGTTGTTGAGCAGGTTGGCCCGGCAGGTTTCGTCGCCGTCGAGGAATTCGATAGGCCGGCCGGTACCGGTGAGGCCGGCAAACTCCTTATTCGAAGGCGAGGCCCAGAAGCCGTACTCCGAATCGGTCCAGGCGAAGAGTCCGGCCACCCAGGCAGAACTTGGTGCATCGACGGTGGCACTAAGTGCGGTGTCCCAGTACTGCACGCCGGGGTCGACCAGGAACACGCGCTTGCTGCCGAAGTTTTCGCGGTACTCCATGACGGCTTCGTCGGTGGTGTTAGGTCCGTCGATGATTGCCATGGCACGCAGCTTTTCGCTCAGCGCCACCAGCGCCGTGGCTACGGGCAAGCTCGCGGTGTGTTTGGGTGCGGCCAGCAAGCGGGGCTGCGCGTTGAATCGGCTCTTGCCGTCGAGCAGCGCCTGCATACCGGTGCGCGTGCCGTTCGCCAGGACGCCGCCAATGATGGCCGAGGTCTGCGCGGCGGCGTCTGCCACCTTCGCCACGCCACAGGCTACGATCACCGCCTTGGAGCGAACGTAGATGGCCTGCACCGCCTTGGTGATTGCCGCTTCTGCGCCCCAGGCAGCGATGGCTTCGCTTTCGCGGGTTATCAGCACCAGTTGATTGGGCAAGGCACTGGCAGCAGGGCATGGGGTGAAGGTGTCGCAGAGACCAATGATCGACGACGACGGCACAGCGATAGGTCGCGTGCCGGTATCGACGTTGGTCACGGTGACGCCGTGAAAAAAACCACCTGCATTACTCATGGTTGAACTCCAGAAACGAGAAAGCCCCGCATAAGCGAGGCCATAGGTTGGTCGTGTTGCGCGTAACGGAAAAGAAAACGCCCCGTGAGTACGGGGCGTTATTGGATCAACTCAGCCAGCCATACCGGCTGTTCAGGCCTGTACTCAATTGCCGGGAAGTGCTCCGATTCAGGCCAGCCTCGCAGATCGTGTCGGTAGCCCTGCAACTGCGTGTATTGCTCAGCGGTGAGAGTTGTTGGCCGCGAGGCCTCTACCTCATCTCGGTGACGCGAGATCAACGGGTCAGTGAGCAGCAATGCTCGGTCGCGTATTGAACGCTCGCGAGCTTTCAGTTCTTCCTGCGTAGGACCAGGCGCCGGGGCAATACTTGGCTGACCGTTTTCGTCAGGCGCAAGCACAGAGCCGCCGAGTGCCAGCAACCGGAAAATCTCCAGGTGCTGATCTGGTAGCACCTCGACAAGCTCGGATTCAGGCGGAAGCAAGCACGCTGGGTTGGGTACGGTAATGAGCGGGGGCGAGGCCTGCTCATCTGGCACTTCAATCATTGGATGCACTGCATCAGGATCAGGAACCAAAATGGTTTCAGGCGCAGTTTGAGCTTCTGATTCCTCACCCTCGACTTCATCCACTTTCACCCACGCCGGATTAGGCACCGAAATCCATGGCTGATTCCATTCCGGGTCGGGAACATTCACGGTTGGACGAGTCCAATCGGGATCGGCTACCTGAATAGTCCGGGTACCGTGAAATAGTTCAGTAAAAAATGTATTGCCGTGTGCGCTATAGAAAATTTTCATCAATTAATTTCCTCGGGCCTCTACCATTAAAACAAGTCCCGTTTGGACTACAGCGGCCCACTCTTCCAGGCGGATAGTAGCGCCGTCCAAGGTAATTGCGTTGAAATGCGCCTGGCCGCCAAACTGTGTACCTGCCGGGAGTTTAAAACCGATTTTTACGTTTAGAATTTGGTTTGGAAATTTAAAAGGCCATGTCACGTTTATAGTTCCAGTCGTAGCAAAGTCACCAACAACAACATCAATCCACTGCTTAATCTCGCCGGTATCTGCGTTCTTGCTCCAACCGTTTGGAGCCAGTAGAGCGGTATCTTTTGGCCGGTCAACCTGCAAATAAACAACTGTACCATCCATGTGACGAATATAAGGCGCAGTCTTAACACCATTATAAAATCCAGCGGCGTCGGATCGGTCGCCGGAAACCTTCCGACCTACTGCTGCAGCCACAAAGGCGCAGTTAGCTATGTTTGCACCCGCGTATCCTTCGGGCTGGTCCCAAACAGTAGTATTGCCCGTAATAGCAGGCGTGGAGATACTTCCCGGAACGTTAAGGCGCCCCTCGTACGAGTACGACATGGTAGGACCAGTTACGCTGTTATCGGCGTTAACAGTCCTCCACGTAAAACCACCAGTTCCTGAGCTGCGATTGCACACAAAATTGAAAGCGTTAGTAAACGCTCCGTCAGGTCCATATGAAACGAATGCACCAGGGCTGCCAATAGGCGCGGTGCTAGCATTAATGCGCAGACTGGAAAAGGTAGGGGTGTAACTACCGCCACTAACAGGCATCTTAGTTGCGGGGTCGAAATTTCCGTCGTGATACACGGTTCGATATACGAAAGAACCATCAGCAAGCACACGACGAAAACCGAGTATGTCGTACCCGTTCCCCACATGGCCAAAAATGTCAAACGCGGCTGCAGTGTCGCCGGGGTACTTCATGCGCAAAAACAAGCCGCCGCTAGAGTTAGTCATGCCATCGGTAGTACCGCTCGCATATACGCCAATATGATGCCTGTTAATGTCACCGATTTTCCCAACAACACCAGTTTGCGGCGTGGAAAGGATAGCGTCAGTAATGCCATAACCTCCCAAAGTTGTTGCCTTCGCAGCCTTCCCCAAAAGCGCGGTGTCCACCTGCTCCATGGTGTATGCATTGGTAATGCCATAGCCGCCCAGGGTATTCGGGTTCGTGCCCGCAATAACGCGGCCGAGCTTATCCACGGTCAAGCTTCGATAGGTGCCCGCGACAATGCCCGTGCGCCCGGCAACCACTTCAAAAGTCAGCGCAGTGGTGCCAAGTACAATCGGCGCATCTGTCACGAGCTGCCAAACGCTATCGCCGTTGGTAGTACCTTTCTCGACGGTGACGAACAGCCCTGATGTCACCTCGACACTGGCGTCAGCATCCTGAGCGCGCTTCCAGGCACCGGCTGCCGGCACAACATAGACACCGTTGTTTTTCGCCTGAGTCTGGTCTTTCACCAGTACGCGGTCATCTGCAGCAAGCGCCACCCCATCGACAGTCTGTAGTCCACTCAGGACGATGTTCGCAGTAGTGGCCACGAGTACCGAATGCTTGAAGTCCTGCTTGTTGAGCGCCTCAGTAATCGACAGGTCAACGTATTCGCGGGTCGCCAAAACAATTGCCGGGTCGATCTTCAGCACAATATTGCTGATGCTAGAGACAATGAAGTTCATCCGCACAATTTGCGTACGGCCTGAACCCTGATCCAGCGCAGGTTTAAAGCTAGGTGCGCAATTGGAAACTGCAACCAGGTCACCGTCCGAATCGTACAAGCCGATCTCGCGGATCCACCAACCACCAACGTCTGCCGGAATTACTTGCTCGGCAATGATGACGGCCGCGTTAACCGGATCAACGCGCAGTTGATTCAGCGGCGCACGTCGCTGCTCGTTGATCAGCTTGGTCTGTGTTGCGCTGGGCATAGGATCAGTGCCATTGGCATCCCCTACCCCGAGCTGTGTCAGGTTCCAGGGAATCCCCAAGGCATTGGCATTTGCCAACTTCGCGGCCCCCACGTTGGTGAGGATCGCCATAAATTGCGAGTTGCGATCAATCATGGGTAAACATCCAGAGTGTCTATGCTGTGTTCACGCCCGACCACACCGATGTAACCGGTGACGTCAATGTCACGCTGCACGGGTGGGTAGACGTCGATTACATCGCCCTCATAGAGAGCGACACCGATGTGTATGGCGCCTTGGGTTTCGAGGCTGATAGCCAGTCCGGTCAAGGGGCGGCTGACGGGCTTGGCGTCGGCGATCAGGCGCTCCAGCTCCAGGTACATCTCTTCGGTGATGCCGGCGTCCAGCACGCCTACCTTCAAGGCGAAGGTGCCGGGAATACCTTTGGGCGTGGTCTGCCACCACTCCAGCACCTCGATCAGGTAACCGAGCGGTTCCACCACCCGACGCAGGGCGCCAATGGTTCCTTTGTGCGCGTGCACGTAAAACGCGGAGCGGATGGCCGAACGCTTGACTGCTTCGGACCATTTGTTGTCCCAACGATCCACCGACCACGTCCAGGCCAGCCACGGCAGCAGGTGCGCCGGGCAGGTGTCCGGGTTGTAAAGCGTGCGCAAAGGAATCGCAGTTTTCTCGACTAGCGCGGCCTCAATAGCGCGCTCCAACTGCGTACTGTTCAGCGGCAGTAAACTGGTCATGATGTGCCACCAAGAACGACGCTGTAGCCTGTGCAATACGCCGCCTGGGATTTGCTGGGCTTGAGGTCTTTCCAGTTCTTCAGCTCTACCCGGCCAACACCGCTGATGTGCAGCTGGGCGTTGACACCAGATTGAGAAACTTCCAATGCCAAGCGTTTGCGCGGGTTGATCCAGGCAGCAAGCCGCCGGGTTGCCTCGGCCAGGATGGCGTCATTTTCCGGTCCAGCGCCTTGCATGTGCAGTACGGCATCAACCCGATAGTTCAGGATTTCGGCGCTCTGCACGATGAGGCGGTCACCCACCGGCCGGACGTTGTCGTCGCTGAGCTTGGCATGCACCGTGTTGAGCAATGATTGAAAAGCCAGCCCGCTACCGGTCAGGCTTAGTACGGTCACTACCACGACAGCGGGTGATGGGCTTTCTGCCGTTGCATCGGCTACCAGCGCCGAAGCGTTGCGTGCATGGAAGATATAGCTGTTACGGGGGCCTGCTGTAGTCAGCCCTTCGTAGACCAACTGGATACGCTCGCGCAGGGCGTCATCAGACTCTTTAACTTCTTCGACCGGCGGCACCGCCAACAGGTTGGCCGGCTGTATCACCAGCCGTTGCAGTTTCACGTTGGCCGCCAGCTGGTCCAGATCTTCCTTTTCCGCGTACGCCAGCATCAGCGCCTTGGCTGCGTCGTTGACCCGTGCACGATTTTGCATCTTGCCGTAGGCGCCCAGCTCGACGAGCTTGACCACCGGGTCGCTTTCTAGCGCGGCGGACCAGTTATCGCCCATGTACTCGCGAAAAGCAGCGAGGCCCTCTTCGTACAGCGCCTCGTAGTCCAGCGACTCCAGCACCTGCGGCGCCGGCAACGCCGATAAATCCACCGTGCTCATGCCGACACCTCCAGCAGTAGGCTTTCGCCCAAGTACTCACCCGTTAACTTGAAGTCGATGCGGCCGCTGACGACGGCAACGACCTGCACCTGTTCCAGCTTCAGTCGCGGCTCCCAGCGCCCCAGCGAGCGAGCCACCTCGGCCTGCACCGCACTCTTCCAACCGGCGTTAACCGGCAGGTCGACAAAGCGCCGGATCTGGCTGCCGTACTCAGGTCGCATCCGTCGACTGCCCACGGGCGTCCCGAGAATGTCCCCAATGGACTGCCGGAGATGGTCGAGACCGGACAGCGGTTTGCCGGTGTGGCGATCCATTCCGATCATCTGGATTACTCCTGCAGCAGTTCCAGATCCGGGTGCGCCTGCAGCTGGGCGAATTGCTCATCGCTGCTGGCTGTCACACGCCCCTTGGCAACCGCTGCAGTACTGCCATCGGCAAAAACCAAGGTGCGAGAGGTGTAAAGCGTGTCGCGGAAAACGCGGCCAGGCCGCGTGTCGTCCTGACCATCGGCTTTGTTCTTGCTCATCAACAAATGCTCCTAAAACGAAAAACCCGCACAGGGCGGGTCGTAATCAATGTTTGTGGTTCGGCGTGTTACCGCCGACGTCGATGACCTGGCCGTCGCTATTGATGTTGCCGGTCGCGTGCAACGGCCCCTTGATCTGGGTTGCACCGTCGATGGTGACAGCGCCCACCAGGTTGATCTCGCCCGACACCAAGCGCGTGCTGTCCGGCGTCATCTCAAGCACAGACCCGCCGACCTTTACCGTCACGCTGCCGGCAGGCAGGTCGATGGTGTAGCTATGGGCCTGCCAGTCGTAGACCAACGAACCACCGTCGTCGAAACGCCACACCTCGACGTGGTCGCGGTTGTCCGGCTGGGCGCCTGCATTGCCGTACAAGCCAGGGATGAAGGTACCCATCGCCGGCTCACCGCTTGGGCTGATCAACACGCCCTGCTCTTTCAGGCTCGGCACCCGCCAGTGGCGCGCCTTGCCTGCCGCCTGGCTGTGCCAACGCACCCAGGCGCTGGTCCAGTCACCCGACTGCACACGCACCATGGCGGTGGTCAGATCCACCGCCACCACCACGCAGGGCATCACCGTCGAGGCAATCATGCGGTCATGCTGGGCACTGGCGTAGCTCATTGCAGATCCTCCGGTTTGATCTGCCCAACCCCCGGTCCCAGGTCGATGACCAATGAACCCGGCGGTTCATCCGGCCACGGCCATTCCTCGGCCCCCAGGTAAACCGTCTGGTCCCACTCCACCAGCCAGACGAAGTAGCCATCCAGTTCGGGCTTGGTCCAGTCCTGGGAGGATCGAACAAACTCGGCGCAGTCGACCTCCAACCCCCAGCTCTGCCCCCGCAGAAGCACCGCAAGTTGGGAGGCCAACTGCACGGCCTGCCGTTGCGGATCTCCGCTGATCGAATCGACGATGATCCGCGCCTCGAACTTGCAGGTCAGCGAGGTTTCACCGGTACCGATATCCGGTGCGGGTTCCATCTCGGCCATTTCCAGCAGCACCACAGGCGTGGGGATGCTGGTGTCAGCCGACAGATCCGGCCAGAACGATGCCCCCCGGATCCCCGGCAATTTCTCCTGCAGGTGCTGCTCGATGGCCTCATACAGCCTTTCGAGGCTAAAAGGTTGATCAGACACGGGCGGTCCCCTTGAGGTACTTCTGCAGTTCAAAGTTGAGCTCTTGCTTGAGGATCTCCAGCAAGCGCTCGTCAGCGCGTGTCACCCAGCTGTCGAAGTGCGGTCGCACCTGGTCCAGCGAGACCTTGGCTTTCGCCAGTGGGAAGCGGTTGTCGCTCTCCGCGATAAAGCCCGAGCTGCGCCGGCCCTGAGTGCTTCCGGGGTAGTCCGAGGCGCTGAAGTGCTTGCTCGACGTGCGGATCCAGATGTCAGGACTGCTTCCATACACTTGCTTGAAGAACGCCCCCTGATAACGCCGCCCCGCTACCGAGACGCCGGCGCGGGTTTGCCGAGCCTTGCCGACCCGGCTGGCCTCTATGGCGTTGACCCCAAACCACAACTTGCCGCGCATCGCCCCGCCGCTGACCGGGTAAGCCCGTAGGCGTTGCCGGACGGCGCCGATGGCGATGCGTTCCTGCTTGCCCACGGCCCTTGCGATATGAGTACGCAGCCAGCCCAGCGTCTTGTTGATTGCACGCCGCTGAGCCGCTGCAGCAGCCTTGGGCACCAACTGCCCGAACTCGCGCAAGGCCTGGGAATGCACCGCCGACGGCAGGATGTTGATCATCCCGCTGTCGCGGTTTTGCTGCACATGGCTGCCGACGCTCATGGTCGCTTCCTCAAGATCAGGGCCACCAGGCCATCGCCGCCAGGCTCAAGTTGCAGCAGGTCGTAGTCGCCGCCGCCATCCAAAGTCGGCAAGTCGATGGTGACCCGCAGGCCCTTGCTCAGACCGTCCGAATCTTTCACGCGGATCTCAAATCGAGGCTCGCGCATTCCGGTGTGGACCTTGCCGAACTGCGGTGCTTTCCATGGTGCCGCGAACATACCCAGTACCGGTTCGGCGCGGCCTTCGATCTGGGCGCTGTCGCCCAGGGTCTCGAATACCACGTCGTCGATGTCGTCGATCAGATCGCGGAAGGCCACGGTCACATTTCCAGCAGGATCTGCGCCAAGGGCCGCGTGCACATGTGCAGCGGGTTGGACTGAGCTTCACCGGCCATGCCTTTGTTGAAAGGCAGTGGCTCGATCTTGCTGTAATACGGAACACCTTCGGTGTTGACCGTTTCCATGTAGTCGGCCGGTGCGAATACCGAAATGTACAAGTCCGGTACGCCTTCAGGGATCAGCAGCGCCTTGTCGTCGTGCACAAACGTCATCCCGGCGATTTTGCCGCGATAACGCTCCCAGGTGATGCCTCCGTAGTCGAAACTTTCACGAGCATCACCTCGTAAAGCAGCTGCTTGTTGGGTGTTGAGGTAAGTTTTTTTCACCTCCTCAATTTCCAAAAGCGCATTCCAAAAATTCTTACCGCAGAAAGCACGAGAGCCGCTGCGGGTCACGCTGCCCAATGCGTCCTCTTGCATATCCAACGCCTCACCACACTGCACGCGAAACGACTTCGTCTCACCGACCAAGCCCATCGACAACGACTTTCGCTTAACGCCAAAACGGTCATACAAATCGAGTAGCACCGTCTTGCCATCGGCATCGTAGATTTTGCCGTTGAGCGCACCGAGGCGCTGAAACTCGTGAGTAACGTCCAACTGTCGACGAGCCTTGGCCAGTCGCTTGTTGACAACGTCCTGCACCGACTGAAGCTCGGAACGCGTGCCGAAGGCACGAATGCCCTGGATCTCATCAGCCTTGATAGTGAAGCGTTGTGGCAGGTGTACGGTATTGAAAGGAATCAGCGTGCGCTTGGTACCACCGACCACCAGACCGGACGTACCCCGTTCACCCGCCGGCACCAATGCCAAGGTGTCACCGTCCTTTTCGATCTGTACCGTAAGGGTGGTAATACCCTCCTCCTGGAACAAACCCAGGCTGCCGATACGTCCAGGCACGTACTCCTGTTCGTTGATTGCGGCGGTCAGCGAAGACACCGAGAACGCATCGTCATTGAAGATTTGAATGTCAGCCATGAAACATGTCTCCAGAAAACAAAAAACCCGCACAATGCGGGTTGAAGGGGTTAAACGAGTCGCCTTAGCGGACGATCACGTCTCGAGCGTTCAGCGCTTTCTCAGCGGCGGGGTCCAGGCCGGTCAAGTGTGCTTCGCTGACCTCCGCCAGACGCACCACCGCACGTCCTCGGCGCACCACGTCCGACATGCTCAATGGGCCGAAGAGGATCGCCTGGGCGTTCTCGCTCCCGTCTTCAGCTGTGGGGTTGTATGGCGCGAATTCACCAGTAGCGGTGACCAAACCGAGAATCTGTCCAGGTTCTAACGCAGGGCCCGCAGCGACGTTGATCGCTTCGCGGGAAATGGTGCCAGCGCCTTCGGACAGCAGGAACTCACCTGCGTGCATCGATTCAATTTTCATACTCTTGCTCCTTTCGAGTTACCGTTCTGCGCCGCCTGACGGGTTGCCCAGATTGAATGGGTGTCGACCTGTTTAGCCTTGATCGTTGGGGCTGGCTCATCGTCCAGCGGCAGGCTGTTGTTGATTTCAAAGCCGCCGCCACTGCCGACCAGCTTGTCGAAGAGCCGCGCACGAACTGCAGCTTCATCCAAGCCCGCCGTGATGAATTCGCCGGTCAGCTCTGGCAGTCGTGCCGCGACACAGAGGCCGTGCAAGGCTTTTGCATTGGTCAGAGCTGCCTGGATCACCGCTTCGCTTTCCAGCTTCGTCGCAGCGAGTATCGGGTCCACCAGGTTGCTTATGCCGGCCGCTGCACATCCCTGCGTGACCATCAGCGCCAACTTGGCAGCATTCAGCACAGGGACAGGATCTGGCTCAGGCGGTTCTACTTCAGGCTCCTCATCCAGTTGGGCGAGCAGTTCGGGCGGGGCATTCTGGAAGCGCTGCAACACACTGCCCTGTCCGAGACAGGCACTGACCTTGAGACCGTCGCCGACTTCATCGGCCAGGCCAAGAGCCACCGCCTCATTGGCCGTGAGCCATGTTTCGGCGTTGACCATGCGCCGCAGCTCGGCTTCGTCGATGTCCGGCGCCTTGGCTTTGTAAGCCGCGATAATCGCTTCCAGGGTCTGGTCCAGCACGTCAGCGACGCGGCGGAAGTCTTCGGCATCACCACCGGTAAAGGTGTAGGGGTTGTGAATCATCAACATGGCGTTGGCCGCGATCACTACCCGGTGAGCGCCACACACCGCCACACTGGCCGCGCTGGCCGCCAGGGCATCAATGCGGCCGGTGCAGCGCTCGCCCAGCCGGGACAACGCATTGTGGATCGCGAGCCCTTCGAACAGGTCACCGCCGATGCTATTGAACGCGACAATCACCGGGGACGCGCCGTCATCCATGGCGCGCAGATCCTGCACGAACTGGTTGGCAGTGACGCCCCAGGCGCCGATCTCGCCGTACACGAAAATCTCGATACTGCGTTGCTCAGCCTCGCCACTGGCCTGGAGGGTGTACCAGCTTTTGTCGGCGACCTTGACCTGCTTGCCCGCCTTGTCATAAACGCGGGGCTTGGCTTTTTTGCTCATGGTTGTTCCTTGTCATCGTTCAGCTCGATGGCTTCAAGAGTCGTGTAGTTGAGGCCGAGGTTCGTGGCTCGTACGAGATCGGCCGCGTTTTCCGTGTCGACCGTTTCCGCGTCGTAACCGGTACGCAGCACCATCTCGCTGCGAGAGGCAAAGCCCGCTTGTACCTCCATCCGCCGTGCCTGTACGTCCTGCACCGGCTGGATGTAGGCCCAGCCTTGCGGTACCCAACGTGTGCGCAGGTATTCGCGGCGACGCTGCGCGTAGTTCGGCAGCACCAGGGCACCTGACAACACCGCCATGTCCATCCAGGCAGCCCGCACCGGGCGACACAACTGGTGCACATACACGCCGAACTGCAGTTGCTCCAGACGCCGCCGGAACTCGTTGAGCACCACCCGGAGCGCACGATCATTGACCTCGCGCATGTCGCCGGTGAGGATCTCGTACGGTGTGCCCGAACCCGCCGCAGCAGCCATCAACTGCTGCCGCATAAAGTCCGGGTAGTTGTTGCCGGCGTCCGGTGGCTTGGAGAACTCCACCTCTTCACCTGGCCCCAGCTCCTGCATGGTGCCGGGCTCTAGGGCGACCATCGGCGTGAAGCCGTCGCGGTCGGTGGTCAGGAGTTGCCCAGTGACTGGGTCACGCGGTTGTTGCCCCATCTCCGGTGATGGCCGTTTGATGAAACCGGCAAACAGGTTCGCCACTTCCTGCCTGAACAGCACCGCGTCATCGTAGTTGTCCAGGCTGCGCAAGCGCTTCAATACCGGCGCCAAACGCGGCACGCCACGTAGTTGACCAGGCTCCATCGGTTCGAAGATGTGCAGCACCTGTGTTGCCGGTACGCGCACCAACTGGTTATAGCCAGCGTTCAACGACGACGAGTCGCGGGGATGCGACAGGTACATGTAATACGCCACACGCTTGCCCGCCGGGTTGAACTCGATCCCGGCCCTGATCACGTTGCCGTTTTTGGCCATCTCGAATTTATCGTGAGGGACAAATTCAGGGGCCAGCGCCTGCAGTTGCAGCGGCACTGCCAAACCTTCGCTCGGGCTGCGGGGTCGCAATCGCACAAAGCATTCACCGGCCGTTTCAACGGTGCGAGCCACCAGAGCCTGCATGCCGTAGAAATCGGTCAGCTCATCGGCATCCGCCTCGGACGTCCAGTCATCCCACAGCTGCTGCTTGAGCTTGCGCAGCTCGGCGTCGTCCGTGGTCGGCCTGGGCGTGATGCCGGTGCCGATCAGGTTGCTGACGCGTTTGTCGATGACGTTGAACGCGTACGGGTCATTGCGAACCGCTGCCCGCGAACGCGCACGCAGGTTGCGAAGGGCCGGAGTGTTGATGCTGTTGATGCCGTTGTCGGAGGCTTCCCAACTGGCCGAACGTCGGCCCTCACCGGCGCCTTCGTAACTGGCCTTGATGTTCGACGGCAGCAAGAATCCGTTACGGGTTAGCGTCGGATAATGTCGGGCCATTAGATTCCCTTGCCTCCGTGGGTAAGCCGGATCACGCGAGCGCGCGGCCCGGCGGCTTGGCTCAGCGACGTGCGGATCTCGTCACGAGCCTTGAGCAGTTCGTCGATGGAGCGGTACTCCACCGTGCGGTCGCTGTAGCGCACGGTCTTTTCACCGCGTGCAATGGCGCGCTCGATGGCTTCGAGGTGCTTCGGGGTAAACGACATATCAGCGTCTCTTCAGGTAACCGCTTGTTGAACTGCGGCGTCGTGGGGGTAAAGCGGATCGCGGTTGGGCGACCAGGGCATCGGGTTGCGGCGCTGGCTTTGGTGTCACGTGAGCCGACTCGGCGACCGTGACACGCTCGGCGGTGACCACCTTTTCATCGAACAATCCCGCCTGGGCCAGAGAGTTCCGCACCCGCTCCCAGTCGTGCTCCTGATACCGGTTGATGCCGAGGTAATGTGCCATTGCCAGGCAATACACCATCAGATCGAGCGCTTCGTTGCGCTCGGCCTTGCCTTTGATCCACTCGATACGCTTGTGACCACGCACGTACTTAGCGACCTTTCGCTCGGCCACGCACTGGGCGAAGAACTCATCCGGCAGGTCGTTGGCAAAGTGCACCGCACCTGGGCCAGACTCAAACGGGTAGCGGTTGTAGATCCAGTCCTTTGCAGTGTCTGTACCGACAAACCAAAGCTCTGCGCCACCGCGTTCGGTCTGCCCCTTCCAGGTCACATCAACCATCGAAGGCCGCTGAGCGATCACCGGCTTGCCGGGCTTGCTCGCGCCCTTAATGGCGAAGATGTTGCGCCAGCGCCGTACGCGGCAGAACTGATACACCTCATCCGTATGATGGCCACCGGAATCGACAGCAACCGCAAGAATGCCCAGGCCAACGCCGCAAGGGTGTCGATAGCGCTCCTTGAGCAGCTCGTCGAGGACAGCCCAGGTACGCTCATCTGATGGGTCACCGGCGATTACTCGGTGATCGATGACCCAGCGCTCCATGCCGACACCCCAGCCCATTGCCATGAACTCCAGGCGATCGGCCTGCACGTCGACAGAGCCAGTGATCATCATCACAGCAGCAGGTACCGCACCAAGGGAGAAACCCTCCCTACGAGCCCGCTCGATCAGGACCGATGCCTTCGTCTGCTCTTGTGCACTGTCCCAGACCTTTGCCAGACGAGTGTTGTAGAACACCTGCATGGGTTCAAGGTCACCCTTAGCCTGAGCCTTTTGGGCCTTTTCGAACTGCTTAGCCAGCGACCGCCAATCCATCCACCCCGGTGGCGAATACAGCGCATTGAGGTGGAACCCCACGGTTTCACCATCGCCTTGGGTGTGGGAGCGCCATTCACCCTTGGCTAACATCTGTCCCTTGAAGTGCTCTTCGATCAACACATCGCAGTCCAAACCGGACGCAGCGCATTTGTAATGCACCACGCTAAAGTCGGCTGAGTAGAGAAGGTTTTCCCATTCAAGCACCTGCATGTGGCCACAGTGGGGGCATGGCACGTAGTAAAAACGCTGGTCGCTGGATTCAAACAGATCGGCAATGCGTGACGCGCCCTTGATCGTCGGCGAGCTCGAAAAATAGAACTTTGCGTTGCGGCCAAAAGTACTACCCCGCGTTTCCGCTAGTTCGATAGGGTCACCCTCATCGCCCACGTCGACCTCCCAGCGATCAACTTCATCGCCGTAGATGTAGCGCGCCGACAACTCGGCCAAGTTGGCCGCAGAGCCCGCAGTGGTGACATACAGGGAGCCGCCCTCGAACTCCTTGGTGTCCATGGTATTGCGTGAATCTCGCGACCGGCTGGAGGCAACACGCTCGCGTAGCACGGGAGTAGCCTTGATAGTTTTGCTGATTCGAGACGACACCCGTTTCGCCAAGCCTAGGCTGGGAAGCAGCGCAAGAATGTTGGACGGCGCCATATGGATTAAGCCGCCCATCCAGTTCAATCCGATCTGCGTTTTCATTAACTGGGACGCGACCATCGTTATCACGCGCTTGCATGGGTGAGCCGGCGAAAGGCAACGCATGGGCTCGCGAGCATAAGGTGTACGCGAGGTTCGGTATTGGCCTGGCTCAGCGGCACCCGAGTCACGCGGGATTCGCATGTATTCGTCAGCCCACTGGTCAATCCAAACGTCCGGATCGGGCTGGAGCCCACGGAAATACGCCTCACGGTACACCTCTGCACCATCAGGAATTTCCGTGTGCATGGGGTTAACTCATGGTTAGTGCATGTTCAAGGTCAGAGGTAGACATACGCTCAGCGTCCTCCAGCGAACGCCGGATGGCAGCTGTCAGATGCCTTTCGATTATCCAAGGGTCGGTCATTGCAGCCAGCTCTGGGGCAAGCTGTGGGGGCATCCCAAGCAGTTGATCACGCAACAGACGGCCCGCATTGTAGGCACCTGTTTCCACTGCTTCGCGATCCACTAGGGTGCCTTGTTGTTTGCGATAGTTGTCTTGCTCCTGAAGAGCAAGGTAGTGCTCTCGCAGAGCGCGAGACTTCTGAAAGTCTACCGCTTGCCCAACTTGCGGCACCGCAGGTTCTTCGGCGGCTGTTTTCGCCTCTCGCTCAAGACGAAGCCGGTTATGACGGTCGGCGACAGCGGCTTTGCTGGGATCCGCCGACTCCGCCAGCAGTGCCTCGGTAGCTTCCAGCTCTACTTTGCCGTCATCGGTCAGCACCAGGCGATCCTGATTAGCCAGCTTGGAAACATAAGATTTGGCCCAGCCACGTCGTGCCGCAAACTCCGTTTTGCTAATTACGGTCATGATGGAATCTCCTGTTCACCAATGAATCCGGTGTAGTTCACCTGTTCACCTCGGTTCACTAAGCTGGTGAACTGTCCGCTAACACTTTCCCGCGGGTTTCTGACCCCGTACCCGCCGGCTAACCCCAGGGCCCCCGGCGATTTCAGACCTGTCCGCCGCCATTCGGCGGGACATCGCACACGCCCAGTCGCTTGGCAACCCAACGCTCGTACAAACCAATCGCGACATCGGCTCCGGCCATTGCCGTCAAACAACCCAAGGCACCTGCTGTCCAGATCGACATGCCGGCCGCGATCATCAACATCATTGCTGTCACACCGCAGGCGATGCAGGCACCGGATCGAAGTGCGAGCCGGCGCAACAATACCCAACCGCGAGCCCCATCTTTGTCAGCCCGCCACATCTCCCCCGACACCCCGCCGACAAGGGCCAGGACGATCACTAACCAGATCGGCATCTCTGCCAGCGCTTGTTGCTCTGTTGTCATTTACGTATCTCTCTGGGGGGCTCGGAAGTTACTACCGAATCGACTGCATGGGATCGCGCCATCAAATATGATTTGGTCCAAACACACCTAAGAAAGGATTAGCCCTTGTCAGTACATGATTGGATTCAAACGATATGCGCAGTGATTGGAGTGATTTTGGGCCTGTATGCGCTCGCACCAGGCAGGAGAGCGCAGTTGCGCGAGGGAATACGCGCAGTTAGCTCAACCCTCGTAATCATCGTTTTCTACCTAATTCTGATGCTGCTGATTGGCGTGTATGGACAAGAAATCGTCCAATTCGCTCACAGTCAGGCCCCGATCTCACGCTACGAAGTAATCAACCTGCTACTCAACGTACTGAGTATCGGCGGGCTTGCTTGGGCGTGCGCGTTTCTCTACGCAAACTTGGGGAAAGGCAAAAAAGCCAGGCAATAAAAAACCGGCCTAGTGGCCGGTATATCTGCCGCTCTCTGCGGTCGCACCTATCGAAGATGACTACTTTTTACAGGTCGATTCCGGTGGCAGCAACCCTGTTTTAATGCCACCCGGTGAATAAGTGGGTAACGCTGGGTGAACGCCTAGCGAATGTCGGCGAATACACCACCACGGCATTCTGTTGTTGCGGCGGTGTCCCATAAGTCCCACTTTTCAAAATCGAAGTGGGACGCCTGAGAGCGCCTAAATTCGGGGCTTCGCCCCACTGTCCTACTTATCTTTCTTCTTTCTCGTGTAAAGGAAGAAATTTAAAGAACACGCGTTCGCGCGTAAGCGCGTAATGCTCGCCCGCTACGCTCACACGGGCGGGAGGCGCATCTAGGCGGGACGGTGGGACAACCCAACAACGACAAGGCCCGCACCTGTCCCACTGCATCAAAACGCAGCGAGACAGGACGGGCCAGTGGGACAACCACAACTGGAGCGATGCCTGGTGTCACGCAGCCCTCCCCATCAGCACCCAGTAGATCTGCAGATGCGCATCATGCAAACGCTGGTAGTACGTGTCGCGGCCACAACCGCAGTGGGCATACCGCAAGCGCATATCCACATCGAGCGTGCAGTAATGCTCCCGCACCACTGTCACCAACTCCGGTTCCAAGTGCTTGCTCACGATCAGCTCAATGTCCAACGAACTCTCCAGTGGTGCACGGAAGGCACGTCGCCCCCTGATCAGTTGCCCGTTGCTCTCCATCATCATGGCAACCATATTTCCCCCAGACAGCCCCCCTTTCGAATGTTCCGAGTGCAGCTCCTGCGCCCACAACCGAAGCAGCGAATCGATCTCCTTAATCATCGAAGCAAGGCTCCTCGAACGCTTCGTGCTGCAACGCCGAAGCACCACCCCACCCTGCCGGCTTCTTGTAAGCCCATGGCCGCTGACCGCTTTTGACCAATGCCGGCAGACGTACACGCCGCCACCCCAACCGATGCATGATCGCACCGACGCGCATCTGCTCCGGCTTGCCCCAATGCCCATAGTCCAACTTCAACGCACTGGTTAACACCTCGCTGCCGGTGGTGGTCTCGCCGATCTGCGATTCTTCCAGCCAGGTCAGAATCGGCCCTTCCCACTCATCCACCACAAAACGCTCGTCCTGCTCTTCGCCGAACATCGCCGCCTCATCCAACGTCACCCACCAGAGATCGCCCGCGTCGTAGCAGAACACCGCCTCGGCCCAAAGCTGATCGCGCATTGAGCGCAACAACTCCAGATCCACTTTGGTACACGCCACCGGCCAATAGCGACGGTTACCGGTCGCGTCTTTCAGGTATTCGTCTTGGTTCGTCGTACCCACAAAAACACACTGGCGTGGCACGTCCATCGTTCTGCGGCCGTAGCTCTCGCGGTAAGTGTCGGTAGAGGCCGAAAAGAACTGCTTGGCCTTAGTACTCTCAGCCTTGTTGAAGCTGTCTAGCTCGCCCAGCTCGACGATCCACTTACCCCGGATCGCCTGAAAGCCGTCCTTGTCGCCCAGCGCAAACGGCGTGTCCATAAACCACTCGCCGCCGAGGATGCTCATCGCCGTCGATTTACCGGCGCCCTGCGCACCCTCCAGAATCATCACCGAGTCAGCCTTGCAGCCCGGCTTCATCACCCGCGCCACCGCCGACAACATCCAGCGTTTACCGACCTTCGAGGAATAGTCGGAGGCCTTTACGCCCATGACCTCGGTAAGCCAACTTTCCAGACGCGGTACCTGGTCCCACTTCAGCTTGCGCAAGTACTGGCGCACCGGATGAAAAGCGTGGTCATGCGCAACCACGCTCACCGCTTCGATCACATGCGAGGCCTTAACCCGCAAGTTGTACTGCTGCGCGAGCCACTTCATCACCCGCACATCATCAATGTCCGCCCAATCGCCCGTGCCGCCGCCATAAGGCGCCGCACGCAGCTTCACGAGCTTCGAACTGAACGCGCTGTAACTGATGACCCCGGCCCAACGCTCATCGTTGGCCAGGATCAACTCAACATTCTGCATGTGCGCAATCAGCGAGCCGCTTTCGCTACGGGCCAGTAGATCTTTCCAACCACCAGCAGCCGGCGGTTTGACAACCGCCAACACCTGACGGCGCACCGCCTCCAAACCTTCCGCAACATGCAGGTCGTTGAAGTCGGTCCATTTGGCTTCCCGCTCACCGGAAAAGATCGGCGCAACCACCTGGCCACCGACGATCAACGCCGCGTTATTGGCCTTCTCTTCACCGGGATTCCAGGCATCACCATTCGGTTTGATGGTCTTCCAGTCATCGTCTCGGCAGATGATCAGCGGGCAACCGGCGAAACGCTCGCGCATGGCCTTGCAAACCACCAGCAAATTGCCCGCATCAAACGCAACGGCCACGGTCAGTGACGTGGCCATATGCAGGCTTGCGCCGGTCGCGTAGCCCTCACACACCAACACTGGCTCGCCCGGATACGGGAGTGGCCCGATCAGATGGAAGGCGCCCTCTTTCGACATGCCGTAAGGCCAATATGACTTGTCCCGGCCGGTGTCCTCTTGCTTGGTCGGGAACACCACCTGCAGGCCAACAATCTCGTCCCGCACATTGCTCATCGGTACCAGGAACGCACCAGTGCGCGGCGCATACCGAACGCCGAAGCCGACAATTTGCTTGCGATCCAGATAGTCGCTACGGCCCTTTTCCGGCATGCGCTTGAACATGCCCGCTGCCCGCTTGGCCGCACGACGTGCCGCATTGGCCGAGATCTCAGCCGCACGCCGCTTGGCCTCTTCCTGCCGAGCGCGCATAACCTCGCGCTCTTCTGGCGACATGCGCCCGGCCTTGACCTTGATCTTTTGGGACTCACCCGAACGCCAGTCACCGAACGCCCCGAAGATGAGCGTTTCGCCTTTCTGGGTGCGTTGCTCATGTACGACATACCAGCCGTTCTTTTCCTTGCCCTTGTCTTTGGCCGTCTTGCAGCGGGTGAGCTTGCCGAACACCAATGGCTGCGCAGGCTCAAGACCGTAGTCTGCGAACTGTCCCAACACTTCATCGAGCATGGCGTGTCCCCTTCAATTCCGCGAGGGAAAGGCAATCGACACACTGCGTGCAGCCGGGCTGCGCCAAACGGCGAGCCTCCGGAATCGGTCCGTCACACGTTTCACAGAACAGAAACGAATGCGCCGCCAAAGCAGGTTTGGCGGTGAGGCGACGTGCAGCCAGTGCCTGATCAATACGCTCCTGCACCAGGTCATTAGCGAAATCAGCGATGTCAGCCAAAATCAGCACCCCGCGTCGTCTGGTTGACGTAGGTGGCGCGGTTGAACAACCCCAGCAGCCCCTGAATCCCACGAAACACCTGCAGGCGAATCGCGGCGAGTTCCTCATCGGACACCACACCGTCGCCAATGCTCTTGGCCCAGGTATCCGCAAGATCCGCCACCTGCCGAAAGTACTCGGCAATTCCGGTGGTCAACGTCTCGGGCATGTCGTTGGTGTACGCCTCAGCCAGCTCCTGCCAAGTCGTGTCACCGACCAAGGCATGCACCGCGTCCAGAATGCGGCGATCCTTGGTCAGCTCCAGAATCTCGCCGAACTCTTGAATGTTCACCGTGTGGCTTGGGTGAGTTGGGGAAAGCTTGTGCTGCAGTGTGGTCGCATTCCGGCCGGTGGTGGCGGCGATGGCTGCGGCACCGCCGGGGTAGTCCCGTGCGGCATGGTAAAGCGCAAGATCGAGCGGCAGAACTTCCCGCTGCGCCCGGTCTAGAGAGCTCAGAATGATACGGCTCATGGCATTAATCCTTTTAAGTTGCCAGTGCCGCGCGACATGCAGTGGTGATACATTTGCCGCGTGGCTTGAAAGGGCCCAAACGCCGACTAGATCTTCGGGATCGATACCGGCACCGTGCTGAGGCGAGCAATCCGTTGCTCACCCCTGGCGCAACAGCTGCCCAATCTGTGGTGGAAAAGGCAGCAACACCAAGGCTTCCGAGCCTTGGAAAAGCGCGGTAAAGGGAGGTGGTTGCATGTGGTGTGCCCGCCTACCTTTATCGCGACCCGACAGCGCTGTGGTGGTGCGTGTCGGGAGGAACTGGGCGACCTTCGGGTCGCCTTTTTTCTAGCTAAGCTGCTCTGGTTGATGACGCATTTTCAGTGATCCCGAAATGCTCCAAGACTTCTGTTAGGGACACACTGCCCTCGCTTTCGCGAGTCAAAGATCTAATCAAAGACACGCTAGGATCTTTAGATGCGTATTTGACATGCAGACGCATGTAACTCAAGGCTATCCGACAACGTTTGGTGTAAGCAGCGAGCTGTTCAGCGTCTAGACCATCTATATACTCACGTAGCTTCATAAGATGTACCTCCGAAATCAATATTAACCTCTGAGGTTTCTTTTCACAATACCTCAAGGGACATTCACCCTTAAGGTTAATCCAGCCAGAATCGGCGTATGAAAATTTCAGATACTAGGTTGCAAAATTTCCGACGCGTTTTGATGGAGCACAAGCTTCGTTTGATTGACGTCGCGGACAAATTGGGTAAAGCCCCGGCTCAGGTGAGTGCTTTTGGGGGCAAAAATCCCACCAAAGGTATTGGCGACCAGATTGCCCGAGAAATTGAGAAGGCCCTACATCTTCACGAGGGATATCTCGACATGCCTTATGGTGTTGGAGAATTTAACAATGCCACCGTCTTGAGCCATACAGGACGTAAACTGCCAGTAATTGGATCGATTGCAGCTGGAGCTTGGTGCGACTCACAAGGAGGTTTTGATTTGCGAGATGCTGAAGAGTGGATTGATGCTCCAGGGCCGGTAGGTCCTCGTGCCTTCATTCTTCGCGTTGAAGGAATGAGCATGGAACCAAGATTCGTAGAGGGAGATAAAATTGTAATAGACCCCTCACTGGAAGCGTTACCTGGCCACTTCGTTGCGGCTAAACGAACTAGAGATCAAGCGGCAACTTTGAAACAGTTGAAGCAAGAAGGCTCAGAAATCTACCTTTATGCTTTGAATCCTGACTGGCCCGAAAGAATTATAAAAATGAATGAAGAGTGGACTATCTGCGGCAGAGCCAGATGGAAAATATCAGACCTATGAGCATTAGCTAGGCCAACATTATTCAACACGTACAAACAGGATGTAATCGTGATAATAGAGTCTTTCCAGCTTCAATCCGGCCGCTCTTATGGAACCATATCAGATCCTATCTCAAGCACGCCCGTGACACTTTTTGTTGGACCGAATAATTCTGGAAAAAGCCAAATACTTAAAGAGATCGCTCAATACTGCATCAACGGAAAATCGGATTCCTTAATTTTAAAGTCGATAAAATTTAAAGAGCACAATTACGAAGAAGCACTTAGAATCATCAATGAGATAGACATATCCGAAACAAAAAACCACACCGCCAACGGCTATATAAAATACAGAGTACACAACACAAGCACACAGCTTCCATGGTCAACAATGATGGAAGCACTTCAGCAATCGAACACATCCGAAAGCAGGTTCCCATCCTGCTATTTGGCGAACCATACAATCATACTTAACGGAAATAACCGAATAAGTTTATGCGACCCACAGAGTGGTGGAAATCTGTTATCCAACACTAGGGACAGCCTTCCCACTCTTTTTAAAAATGATAAAAAAAGAGAAGAAGTTCGTAGGATTATAAAAGAAGCCTTTGACTCCTATTTCATTATCGACCCAACAGATTTAGGAAAGCTCAAAATCAGGCTATCCGAGACTGCCCCAAAATCACCAAGCTTCGAGCGAAGTCTTGACTCAGACGCTCTTGAGTTCCAACAAAACGCACGACTCATCGAAGAATACAGTGATGGAGTTAAAGCTTTCACTGGAATCATTACAGAGTTGGTTGCCGGAGATCCAAGAGTATTACTGGTAGACGAGCCAGAAGCTTTCCTGCATCCGGCGTTAGCAGCTAAGCTTGGGGCCGAGATGTCACGATCTGCAGCTAACTCGAAGAAAAATTTATTTATTTCAACTCACAGCCCAGCATTTGTCATGGGCTGCATACAGTCCGGAACCCCAGTAAACATAATAAGACTCACCTATCGCCCGAACAACGCAACATCAAGACTACTACCCAGCAGTGAAATTCTAGAGCTGATGCGCCACCCCCTTTTGCGCTCCACTGGCATGCTGAGCGGCTTATTCTATGACTATGTAATTGTTACAGAGTCTGATGCCGACAGAGCATTCTACCAAGAGATCAACGATCGCCTGTTACAGTTTAAGCCGGAGTGGGGCATCAACAATTGCCTTTTCATTAACGCACAAAACAAGCAAACTGCACACACTATCGTTAAGCCACTGCGCAAGCTTGGCATCCCTACTGTAGCTATTCTCGACATAGACATACTCAAAGATGGCGGACAGACTTGGGCAAACATTCTGAAAGCCGCTGGAATACCACATCTCTCACACAATCATCTAGCGTCCGCTAGACAGGCGATTAAGACAGCACTTGACGCAACTAAAAAAAACATGAAAACCGAGGGTGGGATTAACATTTTGGATAGCCAGAATCGTGAATCCGCAATGGGTCTACTCGATCAACTTGCTCAGTACGGTATATTTGCAGTGCCCTTCGGCGAGCTTGAGTCTTGGTTATTAGAACAGAACGTTTCTGGTCACGGACCATCATGGCTAGTCAATATGTTTGAAAAACTGGGCCACGATTCAACCAGCCCAAATTATGTGAAGCCTACGGATGGTGACGTATGGGAATTTTTGGGGGGGGTTAAGGCTTGGTTGAGCAATTCAAGCAGAAGGGGCATTCCGTCATAAAAACCTAGAAGACAACCTTTTGGGTTGTTTTCTATAGACAAATAAACCCATAAGGTTAATATCGTCTCACTCTTCCACCACAGAGCGAGACGAAACAATGCGAACCACAGCAACCCTGCACGTCCACCCGACCGCTGCCGACCCCTTCAGCATCTTCGAAATCCGCCGCTTGGCCCGAGAGAGCGGCTGCTCGTTTGTCACCACCAAACCGAAGCTGCAAACTCGCGCCGCCCCCGCTCCATTCAATCCGAACGGCGGAGGGCACGCGGCATGATCAAGTACAAAATCGACAACCGCACGCTGCAACTGCTCAATGCTCAAGTCAACCTGACCGAGACCTTCAACCACGTCCTCCGTACAGCGCCCAAGCGTGAATGCCTGGCGTTCCGCCTCAAGGTCGAACGAGGCACAACCGAGAGTACCTTCGTCGTCGAGCTGGGCAGAGAACGCCACACGCTGACCCTGCAGAATGACAAGAAGACGCACCTCAAGCTGGCCGACTTCATCGAAGAGATCGCCAACGGCCCATTCGACGCAAGCAACACCAGCGACCAAGTGCACCGCCCGCACGCCAACCGCGAATATGGCCGCTTCGAGGTCTCCTACAAGCAACGCGTGTTCGAGCTGGTACGCACCGGCGGCGTGCTGAGCCTCGACATGGGCTTCGACTACCCTCTACAGGTTGCGCTGCACCGCACACAATCGCGCACCGGAATCACCACTATCCTGAGCATCGGCAACAAAAGCCCGCACACCCGCTGCTTCACCGCGTACGGCACCGATGTCGAGATCTTCGGCAAGGTCACCGAATCCATCAACCACCTCGCTGCAGCGGCCACCCCAGCCGCGCACGCGGCATGAGGGGGACGCCATGGAACGTACCCTCGCCCAAGCCGCAATCCAGCTCGGCCTTACCCGACCGAAGCTCATCGCTCGAATGCGGGAAAAAGGCCTGCTCAGCGAGAAGAACCTACCGGCCTACCCAAACCGCGACCGCGATTACCTGCGCATCAAGGACGGCCAGTGGTACCACGACCAGCTCGGCATGCAGTACAGCCAGTCGACCCGGGTGAAACAGCCCGGCATCCGCTGGCTGGCCGAACAGCTGGGCATCGACCTGCCTGCCATCCCGGCAGACAACCGTGACGTGGCCTAGGGAATACGCCCGCCAGATCATCGCCATGCGGACACGAGAGGAGCGCAACACCGCGCTCCTCGAAGTGCCCGAACATCTGCGCGAGCTGACCAGAACGCACTGCCTCAACGCCTGGAACCACCCGGTAAGAAAACAACGCAAGGAGGCCCAACAAAGCCATGAGTAACACAGCACAAAACCCGCTGCGCCTTCACCCCGCACCGGAGTCAGCCACCGTCGAGCTGCTCTTTCGCACCTTCGGCGACGTTCTGATCCCGCTAGACAGAGTTCGCGAACGGTACTTCCGCAACCTCAACGAGCAATCGTTCGCGGCCGAGATCAACAGCGGCCGCATCCAGCTGCCCATTACCACACTGGATACCAGCCGCAAGGCACCGAAGTACGCCCACATCCGGCACGTCGCCTCACTGATCGACATCCGCGCCTACAAGGCAGATGAAGACATGCAGCGGCAGCAGGAAGAAACAAACGAGTAACCCCAAAACCGAACGGCTGCCACCACCAGCCAACGACAACACCAGGAGCACACCACATGACAGATGTTCAGATCTACGCACTGATAGCAATCATCCTAATGATTGCCGCCATCAGCTGGCTCGCCTACCGGAGTGGCTACAGCAACGGCCATTCCGAAGGCCAATCACAAGGCTACAGCGAAGGCTATGACGTCGGTGGCTGCGCTGGGTATCGCGATGGCGTCGACGAGGGGAAAGCGATTCAGTGCTCTGACGATTCGCAGGAGATCCGCAACCTGATGCACTCCCTCGAACAGGCTCAAGAACACCGGAAGAAACTGTTCGCACATTACGAACGCGCCTTATCGGCATCGAGGCTCGGAGAGCCTGCGCGCCAGACCCTACTGGAAATCGCCGAAAAACTGCGCATCGCTTCCGCAACATTCGCCGCCTTCCGCACGGGCAAAAAACTCGAACGAGAAACCCGCGTCCTGCGCGACCAGGCACTCGCAATCGCTGCATTGCTGGAAACGACAGATCAGGAGAGCGCCGCATGAGCCATGCCTGCTCTCAATCCTACACCCACCGTAATCCGGCTCACGCCCCACCAGCGGCTGTTAAACCAACACGCAATCAAAACTCGGAGGAAAGCGGCATGCAAAATGACCAGCACAACACCCAATCCACGACCGCTTTTCTCCGCGAGGAAGCCAGCGTCGACACGTTAGAAACAAACTACCTCTGCTGCGCAGCAGTAGGCATTATTACTCCTCCCAGCAGCACCACCGAGGCGCTCATCCCCCTTAAAAAGCTGCGCGAGGCAGCCGCACCCAATGCAACGCTAACCGCTCAGGATCGCCCGCTCGCGCAGCTTGTTCAGGGATATAAGCATCCTTCTTTGGAGGCCGCGTGAATGAGCTGGCTCTTTTCGCAGGCTCTGGTGGTGGAATACTCGGTGGCCACCTCCTCGGCTGGCGTACCGTCTGCGCCGTTGAGCGTGATGCCTACGCTGCACAACTACTGGCGCAACGACAAACCGATGGACTGCTCCCAGCTTTCCCGATTTGGTCTGACGTGTGCAGTTTTGACGGACGCCCATGGCGAGGCCTTGTTGACGTGGTTTCGGGAGGATTCCCTTGCCAAGACATCTCGGCGGCCGGCAACGGTCAGGGCATTGCTGGGGCCCGCTCCGGACTGTGGCGGCAAATGGCACGAATTACCGATGAGGTACGACCTCGCTACGTCGAGCTGGAGAACTCACCACTGCTTGTGGGAAGAGGTCTTGCCGTGGTGCTCGGTGACCTTGCCGAAATGGGGTATGACGCGCGATGGGGCGTTATCGGAGCGGCTGACTTCGGAGCGCCCCATCAGCGGGACCGGATCTGGCTCGTCGCAGAAGACACCCGCCAGTCGGTGGCCAACGCCCGTGGCGAGCATGTCAAAAGGATCTTCCCCTGCCGCGCTGACTCGCAAATCGGGGGCAGACCGATCGAACGATCGGCTCGATCACGCAGTGATGGCATCGGATGGTGGTCATCTGAACCCGGAATGGGTCGAGTGGCTGATGGGGTGGCCTATCGGGTGGACCGACTTAAAGCCCTTGGCAACGGACAGGTTCCAGTCGTGGCTGCAAGAGCATTTGAATTGCTCTCCGCTGGCTGACAAGGAGGCAGCATGAATACCGCAAACACGCTCCAGCTCCCAAGCGAGACGCTGACAGAAGATGAACTGGCCGCCATTACAGGCTACAAGATTCCTTCCTGCCAGCGTCAGTGGCTGCAACGCAATGCTTGGGAACACGTGCTCACAGCCGCACAACGCCCTGTCGTAGGTCGCGTGTACGCGCGCCTAAAGTTAGCAGGGGTAACGCCATCAGCAACTAATGCTGTGGCTGAAACCTGGTCTCTTGATCTATCCCGCGTGAGTTAACGATGCGCCAGAAGAAAGCAGCAAACCGGGATCTGCCGCCAAGGATGATCCGCCGCACCCGCGCGAGAAAGAACGGAAGTATTTGGGTGGGCTACTACTACAACGGCCGGGACGCCGACGGTAATCGAGTGGAGATCCCGCTCGGCGGCGACCTCGACGAGGCAAAAGTCGAATGGGCACGTCTGGATCGTAAAGCCACACCCAAGCCTGCTCACCTGATGGGCAGGTTATTCGACGACTACGAAAAAAAGGTCATTCCTGGGCTGAAGCTCGGGACTCAAAAGGACTACTTGAAAGGCCTCAAACAACTACGCAACGCATTCGACTCAGCGCCTGTCGACGCTGTCACCCCACAAGTGATTGCTCAGTATCGTGACGCTAGGACAGCGAAGGTACGTGCCAACCGCGAGATCGCCCTCCTCTCGACCATATTCACTTTTGCCCGAGAATGGGGGCTCACTGAAAAGGCAAACCCTTGTGCCCGCTTACGCAGAAACAAAGAAACACCACGCGACTTCTACGCAGGCAAAATCGTTTGGGATGCGGTTTACACAGAGGCACCGCTCGAGCTGAAAGACGCAATGGACCTAGCCTACCTGACCGGCCAGCGCCCCGCCGATGTGCTCAAAGCATCAACTGCAGACTTGAACAACGGGTTCCTGATGGTAGGCCAGGGCAAGACTGAGAAACGCCTGCGCATCCGCCTACACGACGGCACAGACGCATCAGGGCTCAGCACCTTCCTCGATGCCCTACTCGAGCGCAAAGCCATGGCCGGCATCAGAAGTTCAAGCCTGATCACCAACCAGGCGGGCCTGCGAATGAGTTACGCAATGCTGAGAAAACGGTGGGATGAAGCCCGAGAAAAAGCAGCCGCGAAGGCCACGGCCGAAGGTGATGCAACGCTTGCCGCCGCGATCCGCCAGTTCCAATTCCGCGACATCCGCCCAAAAGCTGCCAGCGAAATTGACGACATTAGTCATGCTAGCCGCCTGCTTGGCCACTCAACGCAGGAGATGACGAAAAAGGTTTATCGCCGTGTTGGTGAAATTGTGCGACCCACAAAATAACCAAGGGGCGCGATGGGTCGCTACCAGTAGGTTATCCCTGAAAGGACAAATCGGCCAAAAGCTGACATTCGCTATAGGCCGATTCAGGCTAAATGCGGACACTTGTCCCCTTGATCGACAATGAGCAGATCCGTACTCCCAGGTCAGACCAAGCGCGTCCCCAGCGACTAAATGCCGATTGCTCAAGATGCTCATACGGGTTCTATTTTGGCAAATGCTTATCTGCAAATAGCTTCTTGAAATCGCCTTCGACAAAGTGATTTGGCTTCCACCCCGCAACCCATCTATCAAGTAGGAACGTGTCAGCAGCTCCTAGCGCCACACCTGCAGCAGTACCGAACCCTCCGGCACCGAGCAAATCAATACCCAGCCCAGCAGCAGTGAAACAAACCCATCTGGAAGTTTTAACTGGCAGCTTTTCAAACTTCGAATCCTTAACAACCTCTTGGTAATATGCTCTCTTCAAATCCTTGTCGTCCGGAACACCTGCCACCCACTGCCTAAATTTATCTGCGGCTTCCAGCAAACTTAATACTTCATGGAACGTAACTCTGCCACTGTTAACTGCCTCTCGAATGGCATATGTATTTTCAAGCGTCAGCTCTACAAACTGACCTACATTTTGCTCTCCAGCAGCACTTCGACTTAAAACACCTTCTAGCGCTTGAAGACCAAGGACTGCCTCTAGAGCACCAGTGGACACTTCTGAGTTGAAAGCGGCGCCATAAAACGCTGATGAATAGGCGTCTTGAAGCCGGCCGACAATGAGTGCCGAAGTTAAAGTTGAATGACTCGACGGCGTTCTCAAATTATACGAAATATTAACTTTTCCAAAATCAATGTTTGTGTCGACAGTGAAAGCATTTGAGTGCTGTAAGTTGATTTTAAACCGAAAATCCTGGGCCTGCTGGTATTCCGGAGCAAGGTTACGAATCATAGTCTCGACGGCAGACTCCGCGCTGCTACTTTCTGCAAGGGCCTGAATCACAGACTCCTGCCTAAAGCTATCATGCTCAAACTTTTTAATTATTCTACCGAATTTATATCCCGCAAGCCGCGCTTGTGGGGAGCGCGCGGCTTGTCTAAAAACTTGTATTGCTTTGTCTTCGTACGAGATGCCAGCTAAAGTAAACTTAATTAGATCATGAACCTCGCCTAGGTAGGTTTTTTTAGTTCTCACCCCTAGAGTTTCATGAATGTAATGGAATTCAATGCGCCCAGACTCTATTAGCTCTACAAGAATTAATGGGGGGATTTTTCTTACAAGATACTGCACGACTCCGGCGTCACCTAAGATCCTAACTTTCCCGTAGAAAATTAAGCTTTCAGCAAGCGCCCCGATATCGATAATTTGGTCATGTCTGCCGGAGTTTTTGAATAAGATACTATCTAACATGAAACACCCTCATTCCTTTGACAACATTAAGCCGAAGCATGTTATCTGTTTTTGGCTGATAAATGCCGTTTGCCAGAGTCCGCTGTTGGCCGATAGTAGCCTGTCGTGATGACCCGCTTCGGGTCGAAAGACCGCTGGAATGGGGTGTTGATCGAGGCCGAGAAGCAGAACCAATTTGTGTCCTCCAGGTGTGTTTCCAAGGCCAGAATTTAATCGAAAATAAAAAGCTCGCATAATCGCCATACAAACTTATTAAGCTCAGTTGCTCCACATGCTATGTATTAGGCAGGCTTAAAACCGAGTTTGCTTTCTCCGCGTTTGACTTCAACATGCTTAACCACGCTATTCGTTCTTGAGCCATGCCTAGCTCGGCAAGAGCCTCGTCATGCTCTGAAAATTCGAATTTATTATCATTCATTATGCAGTAGCAGCGCTTATAAACTTCAAGCAGGCAGACCTCCAAGTTGATCACCAATAAGGAAATCCTAAATAATGAAGTTTCTGCTTCCTTTTTTATCAGCAGTTCGAGATCCTTGTTTATGTCGTCTACATGTCTAAAAATAAGTTTGATCCAGTACCGCTGATCGACGCTGAATGTGTGGGCTATTTCAGGATAATATTTATCCAATAGCGGCAAACTCACTGCCGAGAGCAGGTTGTGTCCAGTTGGACGATTTTTCGTGGCTATTGTTTCGCATATTTCAAGGAGGCTTCCCAGCGCATGCTTACATATGTGCATGAGCTCGTGAATATCCTCTTCGCAACAATTCTTCTTCGCAACCTTCGTCTTTGCCTCTTTACGTGCTGTCGAGAAGTAATTCAGACCAAAAGCCAGACCAGCGCCGACAATCGCACCCGCCAGAGGTAAAAACTTATCCGCCGAAGTTTTCACTGTCGTAGCTTGGATATATGTGAGGCACTGCGCGAAACCATCAATGTCCATGTTCTAGCCGAGTCTGTGGGATCAGGGCAGTATGCCATGACAGAATCGATTGAGTAGGTGTTCACCATCTGGAAGAGCGATTTCGGTAAATTGAGCTGGTACCGAGGGCACAATGGCCGATTGCGGCCTGACATTACTCTGATCACAGGTGCCCCATCGTTCGCAGTTGCGGAACACCTACTGAAAATTGCGGAACACTTCACTTTCCTGAGGGCAATAAAAAACCCCGTAGATCATTGATCTACGGGGTTTTCAAGAGTGGAGGCCGAGGTCGGAATCGAACCGGCGTAGGTGGATTTGCAATCCACTGCATAACCATTTTGCTACTCGGCCTCAAACGATCAATGCCCTGATTGCTGACATTCACCGCATAAAAACTTGAGTGGGCTACAAAGCCATGCCTCTACTCTAACTCATTGAATACATTGAAGTTTTTAATGCTTCGTTGCGTTCGATGGGCGCCATTATGTACTCATTTGCCAATGCCTGCAACCCCTTGATTTCAAAAATATTTCGCATTGGCATCAAGGGGTTGCGTGCCTGCCCTACTCCTTGATGCGCTGCGACTGGTATAGCGGGTCGGCCTTGATCTGGGCGTCGGTGAACGGCAGTGAGCGCAGTTTTTTCTCGGAGAACGCTTGGGTCTGGTCCTTGGCGTATTTCGATGCGGGGTTGCTGGACAGGGAGAACGCCAGTACGCCCTGGGCGTGTGGGCCTTGGTCGTCGAAGGTGACGATTTGCAGGTAGCTGCTGCCGCTGACTACTTCGCGCTTGCCATCGGCACGGGGCACGGTTTGCATGGCGTTGTAGATCCCCAGTTCCTGCGGGCCGCCGTGGATCGGGGTTTGGCCGGAGACTTGGACATCGCCCCATTTAATGCCGGGCTTGAGGCCGAGCTTGGCGACGTCTGCGGCAGAGGCCAACATGGCTTCGCGCAGGGCCTTGGCGACCGGTGCACGGTCGATGGCCAGGCCGCGCGGTGTGGTCAGGGGTTGGGCCCGGTCGAAGGCAACGCGCCAGGCATCAGGGATTTGCTCCAGCTGTTCCACCAGGTTGATGAAATGCACCAGACCCAGGCCGCTGTCGAGGTTGGCGTGCCGGTCCCAGTCTTTGAGGCTGGTGCACAGCGGCTTCAGTGCCGCCGCATCGGTGCCGAGGTGTTTGGCGCAGAACGCCAGCAAATCCGGCATGACCTGGCCGGCCAGGTACACCTCGTTGTCCATTACCATGTTTTGCAGGTCGGCAACGCTGATCGGTTGCTTATCCAGGGATTGCAGGCGCTGCAAAGCAAACCGCGCTCGCGGGCCCAGGCCGATGTTGTCCTGGCTGATCACCGGTGAGAAACCTGCCAGCGGCGCCTTGGGGTTGACCATCCAGGCCGAATCGTTGGAGTGCTGCACATAGTCAGTGCGCTCCAGTTGCGGCAGTTGGTCAGCCGGAAAGATGCCGGGCTGGGCTGAGCGTGGGTCGACGTCCCAGGCGCAGGCGCTGTGGGCGCCGTCGAGCATGATCATTTGCAGGCCGGCACGTGGATCGCTGCACTGGGCAAGCTTGGCCGCGCTGACGTTGGGCACCACCGAGAGGTTCATGTACAGGCTCTGACCCTGATCGTCGGCGGCCAGGGTGTTGACCCATGGGATGCCTTGCAGGGTGTGCACCGAAGTTTGCAACTCGTTGAGGCTGCCGGCGCGGTTCATCGCGTACCACTGTTGCAGGACGCGATCGTTGCCGAGGTTGGCGTCGCGCAGGCTGAACGCGTAGTGGCTGTCCCAGTCCAGCTTGCCGGGCCATTGCACGATGGGGCCGAACTGCGAGCTATAGACCGGATGAACCACGGGTTTAACACTGCCGTCCGCTTGCTTGACCTGCACCGTCACCGAGGTTTTTTCCAGGGGGACGGACTTGCCATCGAGCATGTAGCGCGTCGAGTCCTTCGGATCCAGGGTGAGGCGGTACAAGGTGAAATGCTTGGACGTGTCGACCGTATGGGTCCATGCCACATGCTGGTTAAAGCCAATGTTGACCACTGGCAAGCCCGGCAACGCGGCGCCCATCACGTCCAATTGGCCTGGAATGGTCAGGTGCATCTCATAAAAGCGCATGCCACCCACCCACGGAAAGTGCGGGTTGGCCAGCAACATCCCACGCCCATTGAACGAGCGCTCACGGCCCACAGCCACCGCGTTGCTGCCACGATCAAGGGTGAAACGCTGCTGGTTGGCCGCAGCCAACTCAAACGCCCTGGCGTTGGGCTGCACGCTGGCAGTGGCTTGAGGCGGCGCCGCGCCAACCAGCGCTTCGGCGAATTGGCCGACACCGCCTTCCACCAGCAGCCTGCGGGTCAATTTCACCACGTCTTCAGCGACCAACGGGCGTACCCATGCCGCCTGGCACTGCGCGGGAGCGCCCTGCTCTTTCAAGTAACGGTTGTAGCCAGCGACGTAACCTTCGATACGGTCTTTTATCTCGGGGCTCTGGGCTGTCCAAAAGGCCGCCACCGTCTCTGGCGTATTCAGCCAGGTAAAGAACACATCACTGGCCAGATTGTTGCGCTCTTCCAGGGTTGACTGATCGGGGCCGAAAAACTTTGCCCGCTCGCCATTTACCGTGACCACCTCATTGGCCAGCAGGCACAGGTTGTCCTGGGCATAGGCATAACCAATGCCGAACCCCAGGCCACGCTCATCGTTGGCACGAATATGCGGCACCCCATAACTGGTACGGCGGATATCTGCCGACGCCTGCGCCACCTGCTCGCGCGCCGATGCGGCCAGGCTCAACCCCAGCAATAGCCCTGCCACACCCATCCTGGACAACCCGTTGGAAATAATCACGCAGACTCCACAGTCAAATTGAACACCCTCACCGGGGGCAGTTACCCCACCGTAAGAACGCACAAAACCGGGAGAAATTTAGCGACGCGGCCGCTTTATCTGAAGGACGTTGGTTGTGACAAAACCGACACTGACGAAATTTCTACATCCAACACTTCATGATTTCGCTCGCTCGTTCGTCTTATTAGTAAGAGCGCCATCATTTTCCTGATCAGGCTCTGATAAGGAGTTTTTTGCATGTACAACCCGCAAGTGCCCACGGACGGACATTCATCGGTTGCCGACGCCAACTTTGGCGGCGGCACGCAAGTGTTCGGCAAAGCGCCCGAACAGCATGGCAACCAGCGTATTCGCCACTTACTTAAGTGTTTCGGTTTGCGCACCAGCCTGATTCGGCTGAAGGTCATCGACGCGCTGCTCACGGCTGCCGACAGCCAGCGCACCCTCGGGGTGCGCGGCGTGCACAGCCACTTGCTGAACCTTGGCATCCCGCTGTCGTTTCTCAGCGTGCGCGAAGTGCTCAAGCGCCTGTGCAGCGAGGGCGTGATCACCCTCAATGCCGATAAGAGTTACAGCCTCCACGAAGAGGCTGCCAAGGTGCTCGAAGGACGCGCCTGAAGTCAGAGCTTCATGCCCATGCCTTCACGCTCAGAGCTTGACCTTGCGACGCATGACGCCGTTGATCACCACCACGATCACCGCGACGGCAATGGCGATGGTCTGGAACGTTTTCTCACTGATGACCCCGGTGTTCTGCAAGTAGGACAGGCCAAACATCGTCCCCAATACAGCCAGGGCAATCAGAAGTGAATATTTCAAACGTTGCTTTTGGGTCATGACAAGTTCCTGAACTTGAAGAGTGTATCCATTGTTTGAAGCCTTCCCTGCCAACACCGGCCCTGGGGCAGGCATAGGCCGGGCCGACAGGCGCTCATATTACAGGCGATGAAAAGCTTTGGCTCGCCCTGCGCCGGATTGACCTGCAAACGCCTTACGGCAATCTGAGCCATCACATCGAGAGACAGGGCTGATTTACCGGTTTCATAAAAGACTTTTCACGCCGTTGCCAACACTTAATTTTACAGACCTCGGTATTTCCGCAAGGAACCTCGCAGGGTGTTTTCTACACCCAATCGGGGACGTCTGAGGAAAAGGGAACCTCCTCATGAAAGACGCTTATTACAGCTTGTCTGAAAAGGTGCCCACCCCATGTTGAATGTTCACACACCCACTCAACCCCCATCTCAGCCTCACCTACCGCCCCCGCCTATCAATAATCAATCGCCTGGTTTACACGCCAGCAATCCTTCAGCAAACCTCCAAACCGCTGCGTCCTCCCCCCGCCTCTCACTTGCCAGCACTGGCTTGAAACAGATGATGGCGGACAACCAGAACCTCAGGAGCCTAGGACAAAAACTCAGCGAAACGGCAACACGCTTAGGTGTGAATGCCACACCGCAAGCGATCCTCGCCGCGTTGAAGGCGACGCCGATGGATATTCAACCGGGTTCGTCCTACCCGATAGAAGCAGACGCGGCCGTCACGCTCGACGCCTACATCACGTCCAACAACCTGATGCTCCCCAATAACCATTTCGGCCTGATTGCCTTGGCAGACGCCGTGTTCAACCGGGCGTTAGAGCATCCACTGGGCAATTTAGGCGGTGGGCTGTCCTGGCCGATACCCATGAGCATGCGCAACGAAGAGGCGCTACTTGGTACGCTGAGGCACTACGTGGCGCAGCATCCGAACCCAGCGCAGATAGGCGTAAGCCTTGGCGTTTTGGAATACCTGAACAGCAACCAGCCACCTTCCGGCGAAGCCGCCACCGATCCGGCGAAAGCCTTGGTCGCTATCCTGACCACCCCACGGGCACAGGCGCTGGGGCAAGCCATTCAGACCAAATTGAACGGCGTTGCAACTGACACCAGCGTCAACGAATACACGCTGACCGCTATCAACCTGGCGCTGGATCCAGAATCGATTGACCACGCCCACCCCAGCGCAATCGCCAGTTTCAACCTCGCACAGGAAGCCCACTGGGGCAAACCCGCGTCGGCCGTGGTGACCAGCCTGAGCCAACACCTGATAAAAAAACGCAAAACATCCGCCGCAATGGCCAACGTTGGCGCGTATGTGCTTCTGGCAAGGAAAGCCCCCGAATTACTGATCAAGGACCTGCCTGCCAGCGTGACGTATGGCAGCACCGCGTGGCTCAACCTGTCGATCGCCGCCGCGACGATAGAAGCGCAAACACCGGGAAAGGTGCCGAACATGACCTTTGCCCAGGTCATGTCGGCCGCTGAAGGCGCCAGCCTGCAAGACCTGTCCATCACCCAAAAAGCGCAGAGTGCGGCCCTGCGGGTCTGGGGCGTCGTAAACGGCGTTATCAGCCAGGCCGAAGCCGATCGGTACAACGATGCCGACATCGACAAGGTCAAAACCGCTTTCAATCAACAAGCGAATTTACGGCTAGAAGCCTCCGGCCAGATCCAAACCGACATGCCCAGCCGTAAAGACATCGCGTTGGCCAAACTAAAAGAACGGTTTGGCGAGGACGTCCCGTTTGAAGAGAAGCTGCTAACGGTCAAGGACACCAGCCAACCCTACGCGCAACCGCTCTACGACCCCAATCGAGCGCCAGCAGGCCACCATTCGCTCTTGGATATCGCCATGAGCGGGCTGGATCAGTTTTCGTGGGAAACCAAAGACCCGCGCATCCTTGATGCACTGGAAGGTAAGTCCCTGGCATTCGATGTAAACGCCGTCTTTAACTCTCAACTTTCCCAAGCGATCAACTCACGCAAACAAGGCATTGGTACGACGGTCAAACACTTGATCGCTCAGCTCCCGCTGGCAGACAGGCAAAACCTGGAATTTGGGAAGCTGGAGTTCTATCAAAACAATACGTACCAGTTGGGTATGGGGTTCACTGGCAGAACCCTTGTAGAGAAAAACGAACAACTGCTGGTTAAAGCCACCGGGGGCAGCGGCGAAACGGTTTACGCGATCGACCTTAAGCAGGGTTCCATCACCACGGTCCCAGGCACCGTATTGACCAAAGAGCGTGATCGCGAGTCAAACCTCGTCTATCCAATAGAGCAGTTCCTCCCAACCAACGCCGATGACACCGTTTGGCAGCCAAATAACACTGCGGGGAATCCACTGCCAGTTCCCGACAGCTTTTCAAGCAACCGAACGCAATCCATTGCCGATGCGTTTATCGAACACCTGGATATTGATAACAAGGACGTGGTCAAGCAGGCCAGGGGAACCACCACCTACGATCAACAGATGGACGTCGAGGAGAAACTGGCGGATTTCTTTCTCGACCTGATTCCCTTGAGATCGGCCATCGTCAACTTCAAGAACGGCAACGTCCTGGACGGTGTTGTCGATCTGGGGATGGATATTTTCGGATTCGTCACTGCCGGCGCAGGTGCAGCAGCGAAAATTGGGAACGTTGCGGTCAAGGGCTTCAGCGCGACAACCAAGGCGGTTCGGGTGGCAAAAATTTTGGGAACCACGCTCATCGGTGAGCTCAACCCAGCGAGCGGGCTGGGTGATCTGGTGCAGGGAGGCGCCAAGCTGATCGGCAAAGGCATCGACACCATCAAGAAAACCAGTGGGGCCTTTAATATGGCAAGGGTCATCGCCAACGAGCATGGGCCCATTACTCACGGCACCTTCAAGATCGCCGACCAGACCTTCCGGGCCGACACCATCCTGTCCAACGGCCAACGGTATGCCTACGACCCCGCGGCGATGAAGCCCTACGGCACGCCTTTGGCAGACTTCAACCCGCTCGACACCTTGGCACCCGGCTCCCCCCATACCCACTCCCCGTCCCCTGCACAGCACCGTCATCGATACAACCCTATGGCCTCCATCGCGCGCCCAGTGCGAGTCAGAAAGCCGTTGCCCGTCGGCGACTACGCAGAAAGTATGCGCGGGAAACTGGAACCGGATCATTTCAAACCCGACACCAAGATGGCGACCATTCAAAAGTTCAAAGATGAAATGAAGGACTATTTTTACGCCATCCAGCAGGCGGGCCTCCCGACGCGACCGACCATCCCGCACATCGCCGGCAACGTCCCTGTCCCTGACCTGATCGAAACAGCGTTGAAAGCCTCGCAAGGCGTGGTATTTGGAGAGTCCCACAAGCAGATGGCAAGCTTCCGGGCGCTGTTCGATAACGTCGCCACACTAAAAAACGAGGGCGTTAAAAGAGTTTACTTCGAGGGGTTGATAGATATGCCCCAAGGGCTTGTCGACGACGGAATTGGCATCCTTGGTCAAAGCAAGCAGCTTCGAAGCGGCCCGACATTCCAAGAGTTACGCAAAAAGCTGGAGGATAACGGCATAGAGGTCTTGCCTCTTGATCACTACTACCTCACCCGCCACAAAGACCTACGCGGCTTAAAGAAGCCGACCACTACTGGCTCCGCGTCGATCACGCGGCTTGAAGAGTTCAACTATTACGCCGCTGAAACCATCCAGGCCACCTCAGGTGCTGATAAGTGGGCTGCATTGGTTGGGCATTCACATATGAACACCTCCGAAGGTGTGCCCGGCCTCGCTGAGTTGACCGGCAGCATCGGCATTGGTGTGTTTGACAGGCCCAGCGCCACGAACCATTTCGGAACCAGAGTCCTGGGCCATCCACAGGATCCCACCAAACCGGTCGGCAGCGGCGGTATCCCCGGCGATCTACAGATTTACATCAAGCCGTAAACCCAAATCCCACCCGGCACACTAGCGGTCACAGCGCATGGCCCACCCCTAGCGCTGCAACCCCGCGCCGGGTGGGGCGCGCCGCTCAACCCATTATCGGCACGGTTTACCGAGACAACTGTCCATGGGCTCCCAGTTGAATGGCCAATCCCAACCGTTTAGCCCTTCACTTTATTTGCACGAGCGTACCTAAAGCTAAGCGTTGCCAAGCCGATAGCCCAACGAAGCTCTAAAAAAGCCGCGTCGATAATAAACGCTTCGTAAGGACGACCCCATGCCCCCAATGCGCTCTATCCAAGCCCGCTATACCCTGTTTCTGGTGCTGTTCGTCCTGGTGCTATTCGTGTTGACCGTCGTGGGTATCGGCCAGTTGGTCGCACCCAAGCTGCGACAGACCGAAGAACAGGTGGTGCTCAACCGCATCAGTGAGGTGGCAGAACAAATTCAGGGCGAACTGAACAAGGTTCAGGCCCAGCAACGCACCATCACCCAAACTATTCCACTGCTCGACAGCGATGCCATCGACAAGGTCCTGCCAGGCCTGGTCGACCAATATGGTGAACTGAAGGTATTTGGTGGTGGTATCTGGCCGCTGCCCAACCAGCGCACGCCGGGCCGCAACAAGCACAGCACGTTCTGGCACCGCGATGCGTCGGGCAAGCTGGCGGTGAACACGTTCTGGAACAGCGACCCCGCGCCCAACTATTACGACCAGAGCTGGTACAAAGGCGGCCTCGCTTCGCCGCGCGGGCAATGCGCCTGGGCGGCTGCCTACAAAGACGACGCCAGCCAGGAGCCGCGCACCAACTGCGCCATGGCGATCCAGCGTGACGGCGCCGCCTATGGCGTGGCCACCATCGACGTGACCCTGGGTTTCTTCAATGACCTGGTGGCCAGCAAGGAAAAAGACATCGGCGGGCAAATGCTGATCGTCGAGGGCGATGGCAAGATCATCAGCAACAGCTCGCGCCTGAGCAGCCCCGTGGTGTTGAAGAACATCAGCGAACTGACCTCCACCTCGGCATTTGCCACCCAGGTCAGCAAAGCCCTGGCCCATCGCGACCAGGCACTGCAACGCAGCGAGTTCGACAATGGCGGCGTGGCCAGCACCTTCTATCTGCGCCCCATCGAAGGCACGCCTTGGTTCCTCGCCACCGCCCTGCCCACTTCACTGATCACTGCCCAGCGCGATGACGTGCTCGGCAGTCTGGCGCTGTTGCAAATCCCAATGGTGTTGCTGCTGGTGCTGCTGGCGGCGTATGCGATCCGCCAACTGGTGCAGCGCATGAAGATCCTCAAAACCAATATCGACGCGCTGTCCGCTGGCGATGCCGACCTCACGCGACGTATCACCATCCGCGCCGAAGACGAACTCGGCGCCATCGGTCACTCGGTGAACCACTTCATCGTCTACCTGCAAAACATGATCGGCGAAGTCACCCAGGCCACTGGCGCGATGTCGTCAGGCCTTGAGCAATTGCAACGGACCTCGGCCCACACCAACCAGATCCTGGTGCGTCACGCCTCGGAAACCGACCAGACTGTCACCGCTATCACCGAGATGAGCTCCACCGCCGACAACGTCGCGCAAAACGCGGCCGAAACCGCCTCGTTCACTCAGCGCGCCAATGAGCACGCCGATCGCTCACGCGTGGTCGTTGGGGAAGCATCCACCAGTGTCAGCGCCCTGATCGGCGAAGTTGCCAGCGCCACCCACACCGTGGAAAACATGCGCCAGGACGCCGCACGCATCACCGAGACCCTCGGGGTGATCGGCGCCATTGCTGGCCAGACCAACCTGTTGGCCCTCAACGCCGCCATTGAAGCGGCGCGGGCCGGTGAGCAAGGTCGAGGCTTTGCAGTGGTCGCCGACGAAGTGCGCGCCTTGGCTGCGCGCACTCAGGCAAGCACCTCGCAGATCAACGAGATGCTGGCACGCCTGACTGCCGGGGTGAGTTCCTCGGTCGCGGCCATGGAAAATACCCAGGCCAGCTGCCAATCGGCAGCGGATGCCACGGCGCGGGTCAACACCGGGTTGGATGAAATGGCGGGTTCCGTGAGCCATATCAACAACCTCAGCACGCAGATCGCCACAGCCGCCGAGCAGCAAAGCGCGGTGACCGAGGAGATCAACCGCAGCATGGTGCAAATCCGACACATGGTCGAAGAGTTGGTACAAAGCGGCCATGCCACCGAAACCAATACCCAGAGCCTGCTGGATGCCAATGGCCGGGTGATCGCCTTGATGGGCCGCTTTAAAGTGCGCTGATCAATTCTCTAAAGGCTCCCGTGCAAAGCGCGGGAGTCGGACTATTCTGACAGTTCCAAGTGTTAAGCCCCGCCACACAGGAGGTGTGCCATGCGCGCTGTCGAGCAGTCGTTCCGCTTGGAGCGGATCAGTCAGGAACGCTTTATCCAAGCCCCCATTGACGCTGTTTACGACTACGTGACCCAACCGGATCGCTGGCATGAATGGCACCCCACATCCCTCGGGGCCGACACCGGCACCACCGGATCGCTCCCCGCCGGTGCACGCTTTACCGAAATGATCGACCTGCTGGGTGTACGCGTGCCCATGAGCTACCGCGTGCAGATCGCCCATCGTCCCGACGAGTTCAAGACGGTGTTCACATCCCTCGCCGTCGATGGTTCCATCCACTATTTCCTGCTGCCCTTTCACGACGGCACGCTGTTCAAGCGTGTGCTGACCTATGAAACCGAATTGCAGTTGGCCAGCCTGCACGATCGCATGATCGAACTATCAGCGATTGCGCTGGACCAGCTCAGGCACCGCCTGGAAAACGCCAATCTTGTATAACTTTGAAACATTACAACGGCGCCCCCTTCAAAAAAGCGCGGAGAATGCCCGGCTTACTGCCTGGTCTTGGACGAAAACCTGATGAAAACCCCACTGCGATTGGCCCTGCTTTCAGCTCTCTTCACCACCACCCTGGCCCAGGCCGCTGACCTCATCCCCATCGACGTGCACCGTGACGCCAACTGCGGCTGCTGCAAAAAGTGGATCAGCCACCTGGAAAGCAACGGCTTCAAGGTCAACGACCATGTCGAAGCTGACATGAGTGCCGTCAAGCAACGCCTGGGCGTGGCCCCGCGCCTGGGCTCCTGCCACACCGCCGTGATCGACGGCAAATTCGTCGAGGGCCACGTGCCCGCCGATCAAGTGCTGGCCTTGCGCAAGCGCGATGACCTGCTGGGCATTGCCGCACCGGGCATGCCGATGGGTTCGCCCGGCATGGAAATGGACGGGCGCAGCGAGGCCTATCAAGTCATCGGGCTGACCCGGGACGGCAACGATGTCGTGGTGGCTGAGTACCCGGCGCACTGATCGATGCTGATGGGTTACCTCGGGCTGTTCATCGCCGCCTTTGGTGCGGCGACCTTACTCCCATTGCAATCGGAAGCGGTGCTGGTAGGCCTGCTGGTCAGCGGGCATTACGGCCTGTGGTGGCTGCTGGGTATCGCGACCCTGGGCAATGTTCTCGGGTCGCTGGTCAACTGGTGGCTGGGCCGCTGGGTGGAGCACTTCAAGGGTCGGCGCTGGTTTCCGGTCAGCGACAGGCAACTGGAAAAAGCGCGCACCCATTACCAGCGCTGGGGACACTGGACGCTGCTGCTCAGTTGGGTGCCGATCATTGGCGACCCGCTGACGTTGGTGGCCGGGGTAATGCGTGAGCCCTTGTGGCGGTTTCTGCTGCTGGTGACCCTGGCTAAAGGCCTGCGCTATGCCGTGCTGGCCGCCGTGACCTTGCAATGGGTGTTAATCCCCACTTAATCCCTCGCAAAGAGCATCCGGACACCCTTCCTGGAGCCGCGCCCATGCCTCTATTCCGCGCTTTTTGCATCGCCGGTCTGCTGACGGCCAGCACAACGCCTGCGCTCGCGGCCACCTACGGTCCTGAGCTGCAAGGTTTCCAGTACCCCTACCCCCTTGAACATTTCCAATTCCAATCCCAAGGCGAATCCCTGCAAATGGGCTACATGGACGTGCCGGCCAAAGGCACCGCCAATGGTCGCGCCGTCGTGCTGATGCACGGCAAAAATTTCTGTGGTGCAACGTGGGAAAGCTCGATCAAGGCCCTGAGTGATGCCGGTTACCGAGTGATCGCACCGGACCAGGTCGGTTTTTGCAGCTCCAGCAAACCCGAGCACTACCAGTACAGCTTCCAGCAGTTGGCCCTCAACACCCACCAGTTGCTGGAAAAGCTCGGCATTCAAAAGGTCACCCTGCTCGGCCACTCCACCGGCGGCATGCTCGCCACGCGTTACGCGCTGATGTACCCCGAGCAGACTGAGCAGTTGGCGCTGGTCAACCCCATCGGCCTGGAAGACTGGAAAGCCCTGGGCGTGCCTGCGCTCAGCGTCGACCAGTGGTATGCCCGTGAACTGAAAGTCAGCGCCGATGGGATTCGCCAATACCAGCTCAACACGTACTACGTCGGCCGCTGGAAGCCGGAATACGAGCGGTGGGTGGATATGTATGCCGGCCTGAGCAACGGCCCGGGGCATACGCGGGTCGCATGGAACTCGGCGTTGATTTACGACATGATCTTCACCCAGCCGGTGTACTACGAATTCAAGAACCTGCAGATGCCTACCCTCTTGCTGGTCGGCACCTCCGACAACACCGCCATCGGCAAGGACGTCGCGCCGCCCGAGGTCAAAGCTAAGCTCGGCAACTACGCGGTGTTGGGCAAAACCGTGGCCAAGCTGATCCCCCACGCAACGCTGGTGGAGTTTCCCGGCCTGGGCCACGCGCCGCAGATGGAAGAACCGGCGAAGTTTCACCAAGCGCTGTTGCAGGGTTTGAACGCGCTTTAATCCAACCTTTTTCGAGGCACTCGTGAATGTCGGTACAGATCGCAGTCATTGATGATTGGCAGAATGTGGCCCGTGACGTGGTGGATTGGTCGGTGCTGGAGTCGGTCGGCCAGGTGCACTTCCTGCACGATTACCCGTCCGATACCACCGTAATGATCGAACGTCTGCAGCCGTTCGAGGTGATTTGCGTGATGCGTGAGCGCACCCCATTCGACGCCGCGCTGTTGCAGGGGCTGCCCAACCTCAAGTTGCTGGTGACCGGCGGCATGCGCAACGCGGCCATCGATATTCCCGCCGCCAAGGCCCTGGGCATTCACGTCTGCGGCACCGACAGCTATAAACAGGCAGCGCCGGAATTGACGTGGGCATTGATCATGGCCTCCACCCGCAACCTGCTGGCCGAGGCCAACTCCGTGCGCGCCGGGCACTGGCAGGTCGGCCTTGGCGGCGACCTGTACGGGAAGACGCTGGGCATCCTTGGTCTGGGCAGCATCGGCCAGAAGGTCGCGCAATTTGCCCAAGTCTTCGGCATGCGCGTGATTGCTTGGAGTGAAAACCTCACGCCGGAGCGTGCGACGCAAGCCGGTGTAAGCTGGGTCAGCAAGGAAGACCTGTTCAAACAGGCCGATATCCTGACCATCCACCTGGTACTCAGCGACCGCACCCGCGGCCTGGTGGATGCCGAGGCGCTGGGCTGGATGAAACCGACGGCGCGTCTGGTGAATACCGCGCGTGGGCCGATTGTGGATGAGCAGGCATTGGTTGAGGCATTGAGCCGTGGTCGCCTGGCGGGGGCTGCACTGGATGTGTATGCCGAGGAGCCGTTGCCGCTGGATCATCCGTTCCGCCACTTGCCCAATGTGCTGGCCACGCCCCATGTAGGCTATGTGAGCGAGCAGAATTACCGGCAGTTCTACCAGCAGATGATCGAGGATATCCAAGCCTGGGCGAACAACGCGCCCATCCGCCCGCTCGGCTGACGCACCAATACAGGGCGCCTCTCACCGCAGAGGCGCACGCCGCCCCAGTGGTGAGAGGCCTGCTCAGAAAATAAGCTCACATCCTCCTGTCCACGGCCGCCACAACCCCTGTGGTGAGCAGGCTTGCTCAGAAAATAAGCTCACAACCTGCTGCGACAGGCGCCACGACCTCTGTGGTGAGCAGGCTTGCCCTGCGCCGGAGTGCGAAGCGCTCCCAAATGGCTAGCCTTGCTGCATCAGGTACATAGGCGGTGCCCCTAATGGGGCTGCTTCGCAGCCCAGCGCAGGGCAAGCCTGCTCACTACAAAGTGCAGCTCAGCTCCTACTGCACAGTCGCAAACAATCCTTTGGTGAGAGGTTTGCTCAGAAATAAGCTCACAACCTCCTGCCCACGGGCGCCACAACCTCTGTGGTGAGCAGGCTTGCCCTGCGCCGGAGTGCGAAGCGCTCCCAAATGGCTCGCCTTGCTGCATCAGGTACATAGGCGGTGCTCCCAATGGGGCTGCTTCGCAGCCCAGCGCAGGGCAAGCCTGCTCACTACAAAATACGGCTCAGCCCCACTCCACAGTCGCAAACAACGCTGTGGTGAGAGGTTTGCTCAGAAATAAGCTCACAACCTCCTGCCCACGGGCGCCACAACCCCTGTGGTGAGCAGGCTTGCCCTGCGACGGAGTGCGAAGCGCTCCCAAATGGTTCACCTTGCTGCACCAGGTACATAAGCGGTGCCCCTAATGGGGCCGCTTCGCAGCCCAGCGCAGGGCAAGCCTGCTCACTACAAAACCCAGGTCAAACTGCATTACCTCGAAATACACCACTGCCCCACAAACAATTGGCTAATAACCACTGACTCTCAGGTTAAAAGTTTTTTGTCCTACAAAATCTTCCCAGAAACCCCACAGGCTATGAGGATCTGTCCTAGACTGATGACCGATGGGTCCGTTCCAAAACAAAAACCCCGCAAAAAATCTAAACTTTCCGACTCTGCCATTGGTCCAGTTTTAAGGTAAGGCGAGCACACACGCTTCACAGCACATGCCCGTCCATCCAATCTTTTTTCGCAATCCGTGCAACTGGCATACGCCTTGCCAGTTTGTACAGTGCTTGTGCGCCTGGCCGCAGGATGCGGCCAATCGGAGCTAGTGGCAGCGGGCCATTAGCCGACCAACAAAATGGGAGTGCATTATGATCAGTGCCGCAGTAGATACTCAGGGAGAGCGTTTCAGTCAGCCTGCAGGGGGGCCTACGTCGTTGGCCGACCTGCCAAGCTCTGTGCGGCCGATCGTGAGTCACAACCCGAATCGAAAGAAAGTGCTGTTTGTCACGTCCGAGTTTGCTGACCTGGTGAAAACCGGTGGCCTGGGCGACGTCTCCGCGGCCCTGCCCCGTGCCATGGCTCACCTGCATGATGTGCGCGTGTTGATCCCCGGCTACCCGCAGGTCATGGAAAGCGACAACCCGATCCACATCATCGGTGAACTGGGCGGCCACGCCGCGCTGCCGCCATGCAAGATCGGGCGTATGGACCTCAAGGACGGCCTTGTCATTTATGTGTTGATCTGCCCCGAGCTCTACGAGCGTGAAGGCACGCCTTACGGTGCCAACAACGGCCGCGACTGGCCGGACAACCATATCCGCTTCGCCCGCCTGGGCCTGGCCGCCGCCGACATCGCCGCCAACCTCGCACAGATTCACTGGTGCCCGGACTTGGTGCACGCCCACGACTGGCCTGCTGGCCTGGCCCCGGCGTATATGCACTGGCGTGGATCACGTACGCCGACCCTGTTCACCATTCATAACTTGGCCTATCAAGGTGTGGTCAGCCTGGCCTCGACGCCAGAGCTGGGTATCCCGCCCCACGCCCTGCAGCAGGAAGGCATGGAGTTCTACGGCAAGATGTCGTTCCTCAAGGCCGGCATGGCTTATTCCAGCCATATCACCACGGTGAGCGCCACCTACGCCCAGGAAATCACCACCCCGGAATTTGGCTGCGGCCTCGACGGTTTTCTCGCCGCCAAGACCCAGCAAGGCCTGCTCAGTGGTATCCCCAACGGTATTGATGAAAGCTGGGAAACCTCCACCGACGAGCACCTGACGCACAACTTCAATATCGGCGACTGGGAAGGCAAGGCAATCAATGCCGCCCACGTGCGCGAATTGTTCGGTCTGCACGATTCCACCGGCCCGCTGTTCGCCGTGGTCTCGCGTCTTGTCTACCAAAAAGGCCTGGACCTGACCGAAGCGGTGGCTGGCTTCATCGTTGAGAACGGCGGCCAGATCGCAATCATCGGGCGCGGCGAACCGGAAGAAGAACAGGCCATGCGTGAACTGGCCCTGCGCTTCCCGGGCCAAGTCGGCGTGCGCATCGGCTTCAACGAAACCGACGCGCGCCGTATGTTTGCCGGCAGCGACTTCCTGCTGATGCCATCGCGCTACGAGCCCTGCGGCTTGAGCCAGATGTACGCCCAGCGCTTCGGCTCACTGCCGGTGGCACGCAATACCGGCGGGCTGGCAGACACTATCGAAAATGGCGTCACCGGGTTCCTGTTCAATGAATCCACGGTGGAAAGTTATGAAGAAGCCCTGAGCCGCGCGTTCAAGGTCTTCGCTTTCCCAGGCCTGCTCAACGCCATGCGTTGCCGTGCCATGACCCAACCGTTCAATTGGTGCCAGGCAGTCGAACCCTACGCCGAACTCTACGAACAACTTGTGGCCAAGGCCCTGGGGAAATCAGTCAAGTAATCAAGGGAGGCCTCTATAGATGCCGTTACGGACTCTAGAAACCTGGCCCCACGGCGCAATCATGCTGGACGCGCAACACACGCGTTTTGCCTTGTGGGCGCCAGACGCGTTTTATGTCAGCGTTGAATTGGAAGACGGCAAATCAGTTGCCATGCTGCCGCAGGCAGAGGGCTGGTTTGAAGTAGAAATAAAGTGCCCGGAGGGCACGCGCTACCGCTACAACATCGACGGGGAAAAAGACGTGCCCGACCCCGCATCCCGGGCCCAAGCGTGCGATGTGCACGGTTGGAGCCGGGTGGTTGACCCCCTCGCCTATAAATGGCGGCACAGCCAATGGCAAGGTCGCCCGTGGCATGAGGCGGTGATCTACGAGCTACATGTCGGCGCAATGGGAGGCTACGCCGGCGTGGAGAAACACCTGCCGCGCCTGGCCGAGCTGGGCGTCACGGCCATTGAGTTGATGCCCTTGGCGCAGTTCCCCGGCGAACGCAACTGGGGCTACGACGGGGTTCTACCCTACGCGCCCCATTCCTCGTACGGCACGCCTGAGCAGCTCAAGCACTTGATCGACAGCGCTCACGAGCACGGCCTGGCCGTGATCCTCGACGTGGTCTACAACCACTTCGGTCCTGACGGCAACTACCTGGGCCAATACGCCCAAGGCTTTTTTCGCGAAGACGTGCACACCCCCTGGGGCGCGGGGATCGATTTCGAGCGCCGCGAGGTGCGCCACTTTTTCCTCGACAACGCACTGATGTGGCTGATGGAGTACCGCTTCGACGGCCTGCGCCTGGATGCCGTGCACGCCATCGACAATCCCGGTTTCCTGCAACAACTGGCACAGCGTGTGCGCCAGCAGGTCGACACCGGTCGCCACGTTTGGCTGGTGCTGGAGAACGAATTCAACCAGGCCAGCCTGCTGGAGCATGATTTCGATGCACAGTGGAATGACGACGGCCATAACGCGCTGCACGTGCTGCTCACCGGTGAAACCGACGCCTATTACAGCGACTTCGCCGCAGACACCACAGCCAAGCTGGCGCGCTGCCTGGGCGAAGGGTTCATCTACCAAGGCGAGACCACACGCCATGGTCACACCCGTGGCGAACCCAGCGCGCACCTTCCACCCAGTGCCTTTGTGCTGTTTTTGCAGAACCACGACCAGATCGGCAACCGCGCGTTGGGCGAGCGCCTGCATCAACTGTGCTCGCCTCAGGCACTCAAGGCCGCGACCACGTTGCTGCTGCTGTCGCCGATGATCCCGCTGATGTTCATGGGCGATGAAGTCAACGCCAAAGAGCCCTTTCTATTCTTCACCGACCACCACGGCGAACTGGCCGAAGCGGTACGTGAAGGCCGGCGCAACGAGTTTGCCGACTTCACCGCGTTCCAGGATCCCGAGCGACGCGAACGCATCCCTGACCCCAACGCCCTGCCTACCTTCCAGCAATCAAACCCGACATTTACCGACAGCGAACAGGCGCAGTTCTACCGCCAACTGCTGAGCCTGCGCCATCGCCACCTCGTGCCGCACTTGCCCGGCAGTGTGGCGCTGGGCGCCCAAGTGCTGGCGGACGGCGCTGTGACAGCCCGCTGGCGATTGGGCAATGGCAGCCTGTTGCAGATCGACCTGAACCTCAGTGCCACGCCCGTGAATCATCCGGCGCCGGAGCACATACTTTTTGCCACGCCTGCTGAGCAAGGCGCGCAACTGCCGCCGTACAGCGCGCGCGTCAGCCTTTCCCCTGTTGGAGAACACCCTTGAGTGAAGCGAACCTGGAAATCCTCGCCAGCCGCGCAGGCCTGGCCGTCGATTGGATCGACGCCAACGGCCGCCCGCAACGCGTGACACCCGATGCCCTGCGCGCTGTCCTCAAAGGCCTCGGTCATCCGGCCGACAGCGACGCAGATATCAATACCAGCCTGCTGGAACTGGAGCGGGCGCAACAAGACAAACACCTGCCGCCCTTGATGACGGTCGACAGCGGCGACGGCCTTGACTTGGCGCACTACTTCGAACCCGACACCCTGTGCCGTGTCAGCCTGGAAGACGGCGAAACCCTGGACCTGCGCCTGGACGGCGCCGCCGTGCTGCCGGGCATCATCGCCCTGGGCTACCACCAGGTGCACATCAACGACCAGACCTTCACGCTGGCCGTCGCCCCCACTCACTGCTACAGCGTCGCCGACTCGGTCGACAGCCAGCCCGCCCGCGCCTGGGGCCTGAGTGCGCAGCTGTACTCGCTGCGCCGTCTGGGCGATGGTGGCTTCGGCGACACCCTGGCCCTGGAACACCTGGCCCGTTCTGCCGCCGAGCGCGGCGCCGATGCCCTGGCAATCAGCCCGATGCACGCGATGTTCAGCGCCGACACAGGGCGCTACAGCCCCTATTCGCCGTCCAGCCGTTTGTTCCTCAACAGTTTGTATGCCTCGCCCGGCTGCATCCTTGGCGAACGTGAAGTGCGCAACGCCATCGACGCCCTTGGTCTGGAGGATGAGCTGCACGCTCTGGAGCAACACACCCTGATCGACTGGCCCGCCGCCGCCAAAGCCAAGCAACGCCTGTTGCGCGCGCTGTACGAAGACTTCCGCCACGGCCAGCATCCGCAACATGCCGATTTCCTGAGTTTCCGCCAGGCCGGCGGTGAAGCCCTGGAAAATCACTGTCGCTTTGAAGCGGTGCAAGCTGTGCGCGCGGCTGCCGGCGAAGCGCTCGACTGGCGCCACTGGCCGCAGGAGTGGCGTACCCCGCAGAGCCCGGCGCTGGCGAAGTTTGCCGAGGACAACCGAGAAGAGATCGGCTACTTCGCCTTCACCCAATGGCTGATCGCCCGCTGCCTTGAGCGCGCGCAACAAGCCGCCAAGGGCAGTGGCATGGGCGTTGGCTTGATCGCCGACCTGGCGGTGGGAGCTGACGGCGGTGGCAGCCAGGCCTGGAGCCGCCAGGATGAGCTGCTGGCCAACCTGACCGTGGGCGCGCCGCCGGACATCCTCAACCGTGCGGGCCAGGGCTGGGGCATTTCCGCGTTCTCGCCGGAAGGCCTCCAGCGCAATGGGTTCCGCGCATTTATCGAGATGCTGCGCGCCAACTTTGCCCATGCCGGTGGTTTACGCATCGACCATGTGATGGGCCTGCAACGTCTGTGGGTCATCCCCATGGACGCATCCCCTCGCGAAGGCGCTTACCTGTATTACCCGGTGGACGACCTGTTGCGTCTGTTGGCGCTGGAATCTCACCGCCATCAAGCCATCGTCCTCGGTGAAGACCTCGGCACTGTGCCCGACGGCCTGCGCGAAAAACTCAGTAGCCGCTCTATTCTGGGGATGCGTGTGCTGCTCTTCGAGCAAGGCCACGATGGTCAGTTCACGCCGATTCTCGACTGGCCGAACAACGCCCTGGCCACTACCAGCACCCACGATTTGCCCACGCTCAATGGTTGGTGGCATAGCCGCGACATCGATTGGAACATCCAACTCGGCCTGATCGATGCGCCCACCGTGGAGCAATGGAGCGAACACCGCCTGCGCGAACGCCAGGCCCTGCGCCAGGCCTTGAGCCAGGACCCGCAGAACTTCGTTGACGAGATCCGTAACGAAACCGACCACATGATCGACGCCAGCGTGCGCTACCTCGGCCATACCCGTGCGCCGTTGGTGCTGTTGCCACTGGAAGACGCCCTGGGCGTCGAAGAACAAGCCAACCTGCCCGGCACCACCGATACCCATCCCAATTGGCGCCGACGCCTGGCGGGTGAGGCTTCAAGTTTGCTGGACAATGCCGGAGCCGCGCGCCGCCTTGAACTATTGGCCGTCGCGCGCAACCAGGCCTATGAGCGTGACCGATGAAGACACTGCCCCTGCGCGCCACCCAGCGCCTTCAATTTCATAAAGGCTTTACGTTGGACGATGCGGTGCCGCTGGTGCCGTATTTCGCCGAGTTAGGCATCAGTCATCTTTACGCCTCGCCCCTGCTCAGCGCCCGCGCCGGGTCCATGCACGGTTACGACGTGGTCGACCCGACCCGCGTCAACCCGGAACTGGGCGGTGAACCCGCCTTGCGCCGCCTGGTCGCCGCCCTGCGTGAACACGACATGGGGCTGATCCTCGATATCGTCTCCAACCATATGGCCGTTGGCGGTGCCGATAACCCGTGGTGGCTGGACCTGCTGGAGTGGGGCCGCCTGAGCCCGTACAGCGAGTTCTTCGATATCCAGTGGCACTCGCCCGACCCGCTGCTCAAGGGCCAACTGTTGATGCCGTTTCTGGGCAGCGACTACGGCGAAGCGTTACAGACCGGCACTCTGACATTGCATTTCGATGCGGTCCACGGCGCATTTTATGTCGAGCATTACGAGCATCGCTTCCCGATCTGCCCACGGGATTACGCGTTGATCCTGGGCAGCGATGAAACGCTCAAACCCCTGGCTGACCGTTTCGCCGCCCTCGCCTATCAGGACGACACCTACGCCGAAGCCGCCTGGCTCAAGCAGGCACTGGCCGAGCGGGCGACTGAAGTCCTGGCGGCTATCGAAGACCGCTTGACCCAGTTCGATGGGCGCCAACCCGAGGGTTTCAACCGCCTGCATCAGTTGCTCGAACAACAGGCCTACCGCCTGGCGAGCTGGCGCACGGCGGCAGACGATATCAACTGGCGGCGCTTCTTCGACGTCAATGAGCTGGGTGGCCTGCGCGTCGAACGCACGGCGGTGTTCGAAGCCACCCACGGCAAGATTTTCGAACTGATCAGCGAAGGTTTGGTGGATGGGTTACGTATCGACCATATCGACGGCCTGGCCGACCCCCGGGGTTATTGCCGCAAGCTGCGTCGCCGAGTGGACGCCCTGGCACCTGCGCGGCACTTGCCGATCTTTGTCGAGAAGATCCTCGGTGAAGGCGAAACCCTGCGTGAGGATTGGTGTGTGGACGGCACCACCGGCTATGAATTCATGGACCAACTGTCCTTGCTGCAACACCAGCCGGACGGCTTTGCACCGCTGGCCGAGCTGTGGACACGCCATACCGAACGGCCCTCAGCGTTTATCGAAGAAGCCCGTCTGGCCCGCCAGCAGATCCTCAACGGCTCGTTGGGCGGGGACTTTGAAAGCGTCGCCCAAGCGCTCCTGCAAGTGGCCCGAGACGATGTGATGACCCGCGACCTGACCCTGGGCGCGATTCGCCGCGCCCTGCAGGAACTGATCGTGCACTTCCCGGTGTACCGCACTTACATCAGCGCCTTGGGCCGCAGCGCCGCCGACGACGCGGTGTTCCAGCAGGCCATGGACGGTGCCCGCACCACCTTGAGCGAGGGCGACTGGCCGGTGCTGGATCACCTCGAAAAATCCCTCGGCGGCCAGTCTTGGCGCCAACGTCCGGTGGGCCGTGAGCGCAAGATCCTCAAGCATGCCTGCGTACGCTTCCAGCAACTGACCTCGCCCGCGGCCGCGAAAGCCGTGGAAGACACCGCGTTCTATCGCTCAGCGGTGCTGCTGTCGCGTAATGATGTGGGCTTCAGTACTGAGCAGTTCAGCGCACCGTTGACCGAATTCCATTCGATCAACCAACAGCGCTTGGAAGCCTTCCCGGATAACCTGCTGGCCACCGCCACCCACGACCACAAACGCGGCGAAGACACCCGCGCGCGACTGGCAGTGCTCAGCGAGTGCGCCGACTGGTACGTGGAACAGGTTGAGCAGTGGCGCACCCTGGCAGCACCGTTACGCAGCGATGCCGACACGCCGTCGGCCGGTGATGAGCTGATCCTCTACCAAGTGCTGCTGGGCAGTTGGCCGCTGGACCAGGGCGATGACTTCGAAGGCTATCAACAACGCCTCTGGCAGTGGCAACAAAAGGCCCTGCGCGAAGCCAAATTGAACAGCAGTTGGAGTGCGCCCAACGACGCCTACGAACAAGGCGTGGAAGCGTTTCTGTCGCGTCTATTGCTCAGTGAAGAAGGTCGCACGTTGCGCACCGCGATTGCGGCGGCTGCCCAGGCGATTGCCCCGGCCGGGGCGCTCAACGGGCTGGCGCAATCCTTGCTTCGCATCACTGTGCCGGGTGTACCAGACCTGTACCAGGGCGCTGAGTTCTGGGACTTCAGCCTGGTGGATCCGGACAACCGTCGTCCGGTGGATTTCAGTGCACGACAACGGGCACTCGAGACCCCAACGGACATCGGCGAACTGTTGTTCAACTGGCGTGACGGGCGCATCAAACAGGCGGTGATTGCCCAGGTGCTGGCCTTGCGCAAGGCCCAGCCTGAGCTGTTTCGCAACGGTACCTACACACCGCTGGAAGTGGTCGGCCAGCATGCCGAGCGGGTGGTCGCATTCTGTCGCGAACACCAGGGCAAACGCCTGCTGGTAGTGGTTCCACGCTGGTCACATTACTTGCTGGAGAACGGTGTGTATCCCCAGATCAATGCGCAGGTTTGGGGCGATACGCGGCTGAAATTACCGTTCGCCGCACCAACTCAAAACTGGAAGGGACTTTTTCATACAGGCGCAGTCACACCAGACAAGGAGCTGTTGATCAGCACTGCCCTGGGGGATTTCCCGGTCAATGTCTTTATCAATCCTGATGATCAAGAAAGCTGAAAATTTTCTGTGAGGAGCATTGTGATGAGTACTGAAGACAAACGCATACGCGAACTGGCGCATCAGATCTGGGAGTCTGAAGGTAAGCCCCATGGTGAAGATGCGCGCCACTGGGAGATGGCGCGCAAGCTGGCCGAAGCCGAAGCGCTGACGCCGAGTAAACCCAAGGCTGGCGCCAAGCCGAAGGCCGCGCCCAAGCCGCCCGCCAAAGCCAAACCGCCGGCTCCGGTTGCCAGCAAGCCGACACCTCCTGCGGCGAAAAAGCCCTCGGCTCCGAAAAAGCCAAAGCCTTAATCCTATCAACCGCCTGCCGACGCGCTCGGCAGGCGGTTACTTCATCACACTGATTGTGAGCTGAACGTTCGTCAGCCTGGCGGCGTTCGGCCTGAAAAAAGACCCTTGCAGGAGCAACTTGAATGAGCAAACCCGACAAAAACCAAGCGACGCAGGAACATGAACCGTCGCGGATTCGCGAAGGTTTGCCCTTCCCGCTCGGTGCCACCTGGGACGGCCTGGGTGTCAACTTTGCGCTGTTTTCGGCCAACGCCACCAAGGTGGAACTGTGCCTGTTCGACGACGCCGGCGAAGTAGAGCTGGAGCGCATCGAGCTGCCGGAATACACCGACGAAATCTTCCACGGTTACTTGCCCGATGCCCATCCAGGACTGATTTACGGTTATCGGGTATACGGCGCCTACGATCCGGCCAATGGTCATCGTTTCAACCACCACAAATTGCTGATCGACCCCTACGCCAAACAGTTGGTAGGTGAGCTCAAATGGTCCGAAGCGCTGTTCGGCTACACCATCGGCCATCCCGACGACGACCTCAGTTTCGACGAGCGTGACAGCGCGCCGTTCGTGCCTAAGTGCAAGGTCATCGATCCGGCACACACCTGGGGTAACGACCAGCCGGTGCGGGTGCCATGGGACCGTACGATCATTTATGAAACCCACCTGCGCGGCATCAGCATGCGTCACCCCTCGGTGGGTGAATCCGTGCGCGGCACGTGCGCCGGGTTGATGGAAGACGATGTGCTCAAGCACATTCGCCAGTTGGGTATTTCGTCGGTGGAGCTGCTGCCGGTGCACGCCTTCGTCAACGACCAGCACCTGCTGGAAAAAGGCATGACCAACTACTGGGGCTACAACAGCATCGCGTTCTTTGCCCCCGACCCGCGCTACCTGGCCAGCGGCAAGATCGCCGAGTTCAAGGAGATGGTCGCGCACCTGCACGAACAGAAGCTGGAAGTGATCCTCGACGTGGTCTACAACCACACCGCCGAAGGCAACGAGCGCGGTCCGACCCTGTCCATGCGCGGCATCGACAATGCCTCGTACTACCGCTTGATGCCTGACGACAAGCGCTTCTACATCAACGATTCCGGCACCGGTAACACCCTGGACCTGAGTCACCCGTGCGTGCTGCAAATGGTCACTGACTCCTTGCGGTACTGGGCCAACGAGATGCATGTCGACGGTTTCCGCTTCGACCTGGCAACGATCCTTGGCCGCTATCGCGATGGTTTCGACGAGCGCCACAGTTTCCTCGTGGCCTGCCGCCAGGACCCGGTACTGCGTCAGCTCAAACTGATCGCCGAGCCTTGGGACTGCGGCCCAGGCGGCTATCAAGTGGGCAATTTCCCACCGGGCTGGGTGGAATGGAACGACCGTTTCCGCGATACCGTGCGCGCATTCTGGAAAGGCGACGACGGCCAGCTCGCGGACTTCGCCGGGCGCATGACCGCCTCGGGCGAGATGTTCAATCATCGCGGTCGCCGCCCGTACAGCTCGGTGAATTTCATCACCGCCCACGACGGTTTCACCCTGCATGATCTCGTGTCGTACAACGACAAGCACAACGAAGACAACGACGAGAACAACCAGGACGGCAGCAACAACAACCTGTCCTGGAACCACGGCGTTGAAGGCCCCACCGACGACCCGGAAATCAACGCGCTGCGCCTGCGCCAGATGCGTAACTTCTTCGCCACCCTGCTGCTGGCCCAAGGCACGCCTATGATCGTCGCCGGTGACGAATTCGCCCGCACTCAGCACGGCAACAACAATGCCTATTGCCAGGACAGCGAGATCGGCTGGGTCAACTGGGAATTGGACGATGACGGCAAGTCGCTGCTCAAGTTCGTCAAACGCTTGATCAAGCTACGCTTGGCCTACCCGATCCTGCGGCGTGGACGCTTCCTGGTCGGCGACTATAACGAAGACATCGGCGTGAAGGACGTAACCTGGCTCGCACCCGATGGCAACGAAATGACCACCGAACAGTGGGAAGACAGCCACGGTCGCTGCCTCGGCATGTTGATGGACGGCCGCGCCCAGGAAACCGGGATTCGTCGCGCCGGTGCCGATGCGACCTTGTTGCTGGTGGTCAACGCGCACCACGACATGGTCAATTTCCGCCTGCCGCCAGTGCCCGAGGGTGAGTTCTGGACCTGCATGCTCGATACCAATGACACCGCAGTACGCGGTCAGGAACGCTTTGATTTTGAACATGAATACGCGGTGACCGGCCGCTCGCTGTTGTTGTTTGAACTGCAGCGCGAAGACGAGGTGTGAGATGGCTTTACACGGACTCCTTCAGGGCTACCGGGGTTATGCGGACACGCAAGCCTTGGGGGATGCCCTGAAGGCGCTTCAGGAAGAAGGCCTTGACCAACTGCCGCTGCCCGGCAGCGGGCAGACCTTGGCACGCTTCAGTCGCCTGGCCCAGGTCGCCGGGCATGACTTGCGCCTGTGCAAGTTGTTTGAGGGTCATACCGACGCGTTGGCGATCATTGCAGAACTGGACAGCCCCCTGCCGCCCTTGGGTAGCACGTGGGGCATGTGGGCCGCCGAACCGCCGAGTGCCAAGGTACGCGTGCGGCGCGACGGCCATCGACTGATGGTGGACGGTCGTAAAGCCTGGTGTTCCGGCGCGGCCGTGGTCAGCCATGGGTTGCTGACGGCCTGGGATGAAGAAGAGCGGCAGCAACTGGTCGCTGTCGAGATGCAGCAGCCGGGCGTAACTGTGACGAAGGACGGCTGGCACGCGGTCGGCATGGCGGCGACGGGCAGCGTTGAAGTGCTCTTCGAGGGGGTGCGCGGAATTGCCGTCGGCCACCCCGGTGAGTACCTCACCCGCCCCGGTTTCTGGCAAGGCGGGATTGGTATTGCGGCGTGCTGGTATGGCGCCGCGCAACGCCTGGCGGAAGTCTTGCGTGAGCAATGCGCCAAACGCCCGGAACCCCATGCCCTCGCCCACTTGGGTTCAGTGGACAGTGCGCTGAACGGAGCCGCCTGCGTGCTGCGCGCCAGCGCCGAGCACATCGACCTTGAACCTAAGGCTGATGCCCGAGTGCTGGCCCAGCAGACGCGGGCTTGCATTGAAGACACGGTCGAGCAAGTGATGCACCACGTGGGGCGTGCCGTCGGTGCAGGCCCCTATTGCAAGGACCCGCACTTTGCGCAGTTGATGGCGGATTTGCCGGTGTACTTGCGCCAGAGTCACGCAGAACGTGACTTGGCCGGCCTGGGTGAGCTGATCGCAGGCGAACCCACAGGGAGGTGGCAGTTATGAAACCCAACCCGATTGTCGGCCAAGGCACCCCCCTGCATCACTGGCAGGCCTCGCCGCGGATGGCCGAGTTGCCGCAGATCAGCGTCGAACAGTTAGTACCTGAAGGGCATCGTGCCGTGATCATCGCGCCCCATCCGGATGATGAAGTGCTGGGCTGTGGTGGTCTGTTGCAAGGTCTGGCGGCGCTCGGTCGGCCCATACAGCTGATTTCGGTGACCGACGGCAGCGCCAGTCACCCCGGCTCTCGGCGCTGGCCGGTAGAGCGCCTGAGCGTGGTGCGGCCCCAGGAATCAGCGCAAGCCCTGCATCGGCTGGGTTTGCCATTGCACAGTTTGAAATGGCTGCGCACCGGGTTTACCGACAGCAAGGTAGCGGCGCGAGAAGACGAATTGAGCGCCTTTATCCAACGCTACCTCAAGCCCACGGATGTGCTGTTTACCACGTGGCGAGAAGACGGCCACTGCGACCACGAAGCCGTAGGCCGCGCCAGTGCCAAGGCCGCCCAAGCGGTGGGCGCTACGCTGTACGAGCTGCCGGTGTGGACGTGGCACTGGGCAACCGCCGAAGATAGCCAAGTGCCGTGGCACCGTGCGCGCAAAATCCCTCTGAGCTGCGAGTCGGTGGCCCGTAAGCGCCACGCTATTCACGCGTTCGCCAGCCAATTGGAAGGTGACCCACAGATCGGCCTGCCCCCGGTGCTCGCGCCCTATGTGGTGGAGCGCTTGCTGCAACCGTTTGAAGTGGTATTCGTATGAGTGTGGCTACGCCGTATTTCGACCAACTGTTCGCCGAAAATGATGACCCTTGGGCGTTTCGTCAACGCTGGTATGAGCGACGCAAACGAGCATTGACCCTTGCAGTGCTGACGCGTCCACGCTATGCCGCTATTTTTGAGCCGGGCTGTGCCAATGGCGAGCTGAGTTTCGAACTGGCGCCTCGCTGTGATCGCCTGCTGTGCTGTGACACCGCCGCCGCCGCCGTCAGCCTGGCGCGCAGCCGTTTGTTGGGGTTCCCCCATGCCGAGGTGCAACAGAGCCGCCTGCCGGAACAATGGCCGACCGAGCGCTTCGAGCTGATCGTGCTCAGCGAGCTGTGTTACTACCTCGACGCAGACGATTTAGGCCGCGTGATCGACCGCGCCCTCGCCAGCCTGACCGACGACGGCCAACTGCTGGCGTGCCACTGGCGCGTACCGATTGAAGGCTGTCCGCAGACAGCTGAGCAGGTGCATGCACTGCTCCATGAACGACTGGCAATGCCGCGCATCGCCAGCTACCACGAACAGGATTTTCTCCTCGACCTGTGGTGCCGCGATGGCACCTCGGTTGCTCGCCATGAGGGCCTGCGATGATCGGCGTTCTGATCCCGGTGCATAACGAACAAGCGCTGTTACCCGACTGCCTGGACGCCGCGTTGATCGCGGCCCGCCACCCTGGCCTGCAAGGCGAAGCGGTGCAGATCCTGCTGGTGCTCGACAGTTGCAGCGATGACAGCGCAGCCATCGTCCAGAGCTACCCGGTGCAGCACTTCGAAGTGCAGGCGCGCAATGTTGGGCATGTGCGCGGGCTGGGTGCGCGGCATCTGCTCAATCAGGGCGCACGCTGGATCTCCTGCACCGACGCCGACAGCCGCGTCGCGCCTGACTGGCTGGTAGCGCAGTTGGCGCTGAACGCCGATGCGGTATGCGGCACGGTGACGGTGGACGCGTGGAGCGAGGGCTTCGACCCGGCCGCGCAGATCCGCTACCTCCAGGGCTATCAGGCGCAGGACGGGCATCGGCACATCCACGGCGCCAACCTGGGGGTGAGCGCGGGTGCTTACATTCGCGCAGGCGGCTTCGAACCCTTGGCCTGCCATGAGGACGTGCAATTGGTGCGCAACCTGGAACGCTGTGGCGCCTCTATCGCCTGGAGCAATACCCCGCAGGTGATCACCAGTGCGCGCCTGGAATCCCGCGCCCAAGGCGGGTTTGGCGATTATTTGAAGAGCCTGATGCCGGCGTCGTGAAAAAATCCATATTACAGAATGTAAAAGCGGCGAATCCTTGTCTATGCTGAAGACGCCTTGCTGGTCATTCAGGGTTGAATGGCCACGCATCCATCACGGCGGAGTCTGTGGTGAATAAATAGAGTCGTCCCGTCAACGGGGCACGACCCAGCACCAATCCACAAGGATGTAACGCTCATGAAGTCTGCCTCCCTCAGTGAAGGCCGTCGCGGCCCCGCGCAAATCTGGAACACTGCGCCGCAGCTGGCGCAAATCGCCCCTATCTCTGCGACATCGCTGGTCCCGGCCGGTGCACGGGTGGTGGTCATCGCGCCCCATCCGGGCGACGAAGTGTTGGCGTGCGGCGGCATGCTGCAACTGCTCAGCACCCTTGAATATCCCCTGCAACTGATCTCCATCACCGACGGCAGCGCCAGCCATCCTGGCTCACACCGGTGGCCGGCCAGCCGCTTAAGCGTGGTGCGGCCCCAGGAAAGCGCCGAAGCGCTGCGTCGCCTGGGCATGCCCATGCATAGCCTGAAATGGATTCGCGGTGGGTTTTGCGACAACGCCCTGTCGGCCCGTGAGCCGCAACTGAGCCAATTCATCGCGCGCTACTTGCAAGCGGGCGATGTGGTGTTCACCACGTGGCGCAACGACGGCAACCCCGACCACGAAGCGGTCGGCCGCGCCAGTGCGAAGGCGTGCAATCTCGTCGGTGCGCAGCTGTATGAACTGCCGATCTGGGCCTGGCACTGGCCCGCGCGCGAGGGTGCAATCATCCCCTGGCAACGGGCGCGCAAGGTGCGCCTGGACACATGGAGCGTTGCGCGCAAACTCCACGCGGTCCATGCCTATGCGAGTCAATTGGTGGGTGACCCGCAGATCGGCCTGGCGCCGATGCTGGCGCAGGTGTTGTTGGATCGCATGCGCGAGCCTTACGAGATCGTCTTCGCTTAGCCGCCGACTCGTCCGTACCTGTTATTTCTCACAGTAGCGACGCGAGGGATGTGCGTCTAAGGTTCAAAACGTGCTGCACAGGTGAGGTGCAGTCGAGAAAGCCATGCCAACCCTTTGCATTGGCCGGTGTTTTCGAAGCAGGTAACTCGTATTCCCTGATCCGTATCGCGTTCGTTGTTGCCATGGTCCTTAACCGTGCCTGTCATCAGGCACCGTGGAGTCAGGTCGCATTGAGCGAGGACGGATCATGAGCAAACGACTTCCCCAACGGACCGGCGCCAGCCTGATTATGGCGTCAGCAGCATGGCTGTTGAGCTGTTCAAGCACTGCTCAGGCGTGCACCTTCACCATCACGCCAGGTGACGATGTGGTGACCTGCACCAGCGGCGCGGGCGGCAACCTCATTGATGCGCAAGGTAACAACAGTCTGATATTTCCCTCCGGCAACGGCAGCGTGTTGGGCGTCGGTTATGGCGCGGGCAATGACCTCATCGAGATGAACACCGCAGATGCGGTCATCGGCACCAGTGGGGTCAACATGGGAGATGGCGCGAATATCTTTCGCCTGTTCCAGGGGGCGGTCAACAGTGTGATCTTGCAGGGCTCCGGTGCCGATGTAGTGCAAATCAGCGGCGGTACGGCCGGTGGAATTTTCCAGGGCGCCGGATTGGACAAATTCTCCATGAGCGGCGGCACGATCACATCCCTTGCCCAAGGGGATGGCATCGACGACTTCGCCATGAGCGGCGGTACCATCACAGGCGCCTTTGAAGATGGCGACCACGGATTGATGACCGGCGGCAGCATCGGACGCGTCGACATGAAACTCGACAACAACCTGTTTGATATGCGCGGCGGCACCGTTGTCGGCAACTTCGTCACCGGCTTTGGCGACGACACGATCCTGGTATCGGGCACCAGTTTCATTGGCGGTAACCTTAGCGTCAGCGGCGGGTCCGACATCATCGTCATCAAGGGTGGCAGGATTGCCGGGGAAATTCGCATGAGCGCGGGGAATGACCAGTTCGAGTGGAACGGCGCGGGCCAACTCGACTCGGCAGTACTGCTGGCCGGCGATAACGACACGGCGCTGCTGAAAAACCTGACCGAAGCCATTGTCGCCCCTACTCCCGTTGTGGACGGCGGAACGGAGAACGATACCCTGACGTTCGACAACAGCCAGGTCAGCACACCGCAACGTTATCAGAACTGGGAAATCGTCAACCTGGACAACAATTCGAGCCTGTCCCTCGGCGGCACCTTCACACTGGGTGATGCCGCTACCGGGACCGGCACCATGAACGTGAATGGCAGCTCGGCATTACGGGTCAGCACAGGGATCATCAACCCGTTTACCGCCGGCCAACTGACGACCCTGAACAACAGCGGCCTGATCGACATGACCACCGGCAGCACCAGCACCGGCGATACCCTGACGGTCAATGGCAACTACAACGCCAGCGGCGGCCAACTCGCGCTGCAAAGTGTATTGGGTGACGACGGTTCGCCCAGCGACAAACTGGTAATCAGCCAGGGGACCATCCAGGGGAGTACGAGCATTCGCGTCACTAACCTCGGCGGCGCAGGCGCCGCTACGCTGCAAGATGGTATCCAGGTGGTGCAGGCGCTCAACGGCGCCACCGGCAGCGGCACTGCCTTTACCCTTGGCGCGCCGGTGTCTGCCGGCGCGTTCGACTATTACCTGTTCAAGGGCGGCGTCACCGCCGGCACCGCCGAAAACTACTACCTGCGTTCGACCATCCCGGTGGTGCCGCCGAACCCGGTCATTATCGTGCCGTTGCCTGTCCCCATTCCCGATGAACCACCACTGCCGCCCAACCCTGGGACAGAGCCGATTCCCATCTACCGCCCGGAAGTGCCGCTCTACGCCGCGCTGTTTCCCGCCGCCCAGCAAATCGTGCAAGGCATGCTAGGCACCTTTCACCAGCGCATGGGTGACCAGAGCCAGCAACAGCAGGCCGGCGCTTTATCGGCCGGGTGGGGTCGGGTCTACGGCAACAGCAGTCGCCAGAGTTTCGCCGGCACGGTGAGCCCGACGTTGGACAGTTCGGTAACGGGCTTCCAGGTGGGCAGCGATCTCTATGCCAGCGCCATGGGCGATGGCCAGCAACGCCTGGGGTTTTTCGTCGACCATAGCCGTTTGCGGGGCACAGTCAAAGGCTTCAACGGCGGCCGGGAGGACAAGAACGCCGGCAAAACCACCTTGCGCGGTGACAGCCTGGGCGTGTACTGGACGTTGATCGGCGCCAACCAGGCCTACCTTGACCTGGTGTTGATGGGCACACGTTTCAATGGCAACAACGAGTCGGACCGTGGTGTGAAGATGAAAACCCGCGGGCACAACGTCACAGCCTCCGCCGAAGTCGGCTGGCCGATCCCGGTGACGACCAACTGGGTCGCGGAACCCCAGGCACAACTGATCGTCAGCAAGACCACGCTGAACAGCCAGAACGACGGGGTTTCCGACGTGTCTTATGACGCCGATACCCACCTGACCACACGCCTGGGAATCCGCCTGCGCGGCGACTACCAAGTGCGTGGCATGCCACTGGTGCCTTATGTACGGGCGAATGTCTGGCACACCCGCGCCGGACAGAACACCGTGACCTTTGCCGACGTCACCGACATCGACACCGAGCAGAAGTCCACCACCCTGGACCTCAGCGTCGGTGCAACGTTGAAGGTCACCCAAGACATCAGCGTTTACAGCGAGGTGGGCTACAACCGCAACCTGGACAGCAACACCTTCAACGGCCGCCAAGGGACGGTTGGCCTGAGAATGGCGTTCTGATCTGGTAGGCAATCGCCAGCCAGATAAACCAGACCGGCATCACATACAGGGCCAGGCGTGTGTCTGGCCGCAACGCCAGCAGGCAGAGCACGAACGCAACGAAACCCAGGGAAAACCAAGCCATCGGCACACCGCCGGGCATCTTGTAAGTGGACTTGGCGTGCAGGTCCGGGCGTTTTTTACGGTAAGCGATGTACGACGCGAGAATCGTCGACCACGTAAAAATCACCAGGATCGCCGAGACCGTCGACACAATGGTGAAGGCGGTCATCACCTCCGGCACCACAAACAGCAACACCAGGCCGAGCAGCATCAATACCGTGGTAAAGGCCAGGCTGAACAACGGAACGCTGCTGTTGGACAAGCGTCGGAAAACACCTGGCGCATCCCCCAGATCGGCCAACCCGAACAACATGCGGCTGGCGGAAAACACCCCGCTGTTGGCCGAGGACGCCGCCGAGGTGAGTACCACGAAATTGACGATGCCCGCAGCCGCAGGAAACCCCGCCACCAGGAACAGCTCCACAAACGGGCTTTTGCTCGGCGACACCTGCTGCCAGGAGGTCACGGCGATGATGCACGCCAGGGCCAGCACGTAGAACAGAATGATGCGCAACGGAATCGAATTGATAGCCTTGGGCAACGTCTTCTCCGGCGCACGGGTTTCGGCCGCGGCGGTGCCGATCAGCTCGGTGCCGGCAAAGGAAAAAATCGCCATCTGGAACCCGGCGAAAAAGCCGAACAGGCCGTTGGGAAACGCCGCCTGTTTGTCCAGCAAATGCGACAGCGATGCAGTGACGCCGGTGGGTGAGACAAACGAGCCTGCGATCAGCACCACGCTCACGCCGATCAGGGTCACCACGGCGATGATCTTGATGATTGCGAACCAGAACTCCACTTCGCCGAACAACCTGACAGTCAGCGCATTCAACGCGAACAACGTTAACAGCATGCCCACCGCCGGCATCCACGCCGGCAGATCCGGGAACCAGTACTGGAAAAACCCGCCGACCACCACCGCATCCCCCACCACCGCCACGCTCCAGCTCAGCCAGTACGACCAGCCGAGAAAAAACGCGGCGCGCGGCCCCAGGTAGGCGCCGGCAAAGTCGGCAAAGCTCTTGAAGTTGAGGTTGGACAGCAGCAGCTCGCCCATGGCGCGCATCACGAAATACACAAACAGCCCGATGATCATGTAGATCAGGATGATCGAGGTGCCGGACAGCGCAATGATCTTGCCGGAGCCCATGAACAGGCCGGTGCCGATCGCACCGCCCATGGCCATCAGCTGGATATGACGGTTGCTCAGGGTGCGTTGCAACGCAGGCTTTTCGCAAAGCCCGGACGTGGTTGTTTTCATCACAAAACCTCTTGTTATGTTTTTGAGTTTTGGCAGAAAAAAGTTGGGCGGTCGTTGTTGTTAGGGGGTCAGGCGGTTTTGCTTTCGAAACCGTGCAACACGTTAACGGCATTGATGCCGATCTCATCGACCATGTAGCCCCCTTCCATCACGAACAACGTCGGCACGCCCACGCTGGCGATGATCTCGCCCATACCGAGGAAGTCTTCGCTGTCGAGGAGGAAGTGGCTGATGGGGTCGTCCTTGAACGTGTCGACGCCGAGGGAAATCACCAGCACTTCAGGGGCGAAGTGTTTGAGCCGCTGGCACGCGTCGGCGAGGGCAATTTTGTAGTGATCCCAGGTGGTGTTTTTCGGCAACGGATAATTCAGGTTGAAGCCCTCCCCTGCACCCTTGCCACGCTCGCTGTTGGCGCCGGAAAAGTACGGGTAGGACACGGCGGGCTCGCCATGCAGGGAGATGAACAGCACATCCGGGCGGTCGTAGAAAATGTTCTGTGTGCCGTTGCCATGGTGGAAATCCACGTCCAGTACCGCAACGCGTTTGGCGCCTTGGGTGATGGCCTGTTGTGCGGCAATCGCGGCGTTGTTGAGGTAGCAATAACCGCCCATGTATTCGCGGGCGGCATGGTGGCCGGGTGGGCGGCACAGGGCGAAGGCGCTGTTGTGGCCCTCATCGATGAGCGCGAGGCCAGTGAGTGCAATGTCCGCGCTGGTCTTCACCGCCTGCCACGTGGTCGCGGTAATCGGCGAACCGGCGTCCATGGCATAGAACCCCAACTTGCCGTCGATGAAATCCGGCACCTGTTCATTGGCCAAATCGCGCACCGGCCACACCAGCGGCAGCGCGTCATGGCTGCGGCCGATGGCGGTCCATTCGGCCCATGCGGTTTCAAGGAAGGAGACGTAGCGCTCGCTGTGGGCATTGACGTAACAGGCGCGGTCAAAGGCGCGCGGCACGATGATATCGCCGAGCCCGACGTGCTGGACGCGGTCACGCACGGTGTCGGCGCGGCTCGGTTGCTCGAACGACGGCTTGAGTACGCCATCCTTCAATTCGGTGCCATGGTGCAAACGGTGGGCATCGCTAAAAACAGTCAGCATGTGTATACATCCGCCAGTAAAAGACAGGGTCTATTTTGTTCTGGCGGTGCGGGGCATTCTTTGCTTTTAGTTCTTGCGCTGTTAGTTTTATCGGGATTTTTTACCCCTATTACAGGCGAATATGAAAAATAAAACCAAGCAGGTCGTTCTTGACGACACCGATCTCGCCATCCTCGCCTTGCTGCAGGAAGACGCGAGTATTTCCAACGCCCAACTCAGCGAGCGTCTGGCCCTGAGCCTCACGCCGTGCTGGCGCCGCCGCAAGCGTCTGGAAGAAGAAGGCGTGATCAAGGACTACCAGGCCAATCTGGATCGCAAGCTGCTCGGCCTGGACATCATGGCGTTTGTGCATGTGCGCTTTGCCATCCACACCGACCACGCGCCGGACGCCTTCGAAGCGGTGGTCAAGGAACTGCCTCAGGTGCTGTCGTGCCACAAGATCACCGGGGATGCGGATTACCTGTTGCAGGTGCTGGCGGAAGATCTCGACAGCTACAGCGAGTTTGTAGAGAGCGTCCTGCGGCGACAATTGGGGATCGCGTCGATCCAGTCGAGCCTGGCGCTGCGCGAAGTGAAAGCGACAAGCCGGGTGGCGATTCCGAAGCGCGATTGAACACCGTCCATGAACGCTCGAAAACGGCAGGTGCTGGCGAAAGGCCTGCCATGCAGATGTGAAAAAATCGTTAACTAATTCATCCCTATGGCTTTTTCCTACAGAATCAATCTGTCACACTGATGCGAATAATTATCAACACTTTTATTATTCGCCAGGGAAAGGCACTTAGGGGAGAGCTCGTTCGATGCCTGTGCACCAGCCCGGCGGTAAAGGTTTTACACCCAGTTTGATCGCGTTGGCGGTCTGTCTCGCCACCTCGCATGCGGCCCTCGCCGCCGACGCCGAAGCACCGGTCACCACCCTGGAACTGGGCGCCACCCAAATCTCCGGCGAGCAGCAGTTGGGCGAAACCACTGAGGGCACGCAGTCCTACACCACCGGCGCGATGAAGACCGCGACCAAGTTGCCACTCACCCTGCGTGAAACGCCACAAGCCGTCACCGTGATTACGCGCCAGCGCATGGATGACCAGGCAATGACCAGCATCAACGACGTGGTCAACGCAACGCCCGGGTTGTTCCTGAATTACTCCAACGGACCGGGCCGGCAGTCCTATACCTCGCGCGGTTTCGACATCGACAACCTGATGTATGACGGTATTCCGAGCGGCTATAACGGCGTTTCAGTCGGCGCGCAGCCCAACCTGGCGATGTTCGACCGCGTTGAAGTGGTGCGCGGCGCGACCGGCCTGGTGACCGGCGCGGGCAACCCGTCGGCCGCCATCAACCTGATCCGCAAGCGGCCCCTGGACGAGCAGAAAGTCACCCTGACCGGCGCCGCTGGCAGCTGGGACGACTACCGTGGCGAACTCGACGCCTCCAGCCCGCTCAATGACAGCGGCACCTGGCGCGGCCGGGTGGTCACCTCCTACCGCGACGCCAACAGCTTCATCGACAACGCCGAGGAGTATCACGGCCTGTTCTATGCCGTCACCGAAGCTGACTTGGGTGAAGACACCACCCTGACCCTCGGCTACTCAAACCAGAAGGACAAGACCAATTACTTCTGGGGTTCCTCAATGATCGGTCAGGATGGCCATCACCTCGACCTGCCCCGCTCCTACAACCCCGGCACCGACTGGGAGAACAAGGACCAGGAGATCAACACGGTCTTCGCCGAACTGCGCCAGCAACTGGCCAACGACTGGAAGCTGCAGGTCAACGCCAACTACGCCGAGCAGAAAGCCTTGTTCTCGGGCTCGTATCAATCGCGCTGGGCTGCTGACAAATCACTGGCGCGAACCGTCTACCAGGCCGCCTACGACGAAAATCAGGCTGGCGTCGACGCCTTCGTCAGCGGCCCGTTCCAGGCGTTCGGGCGCACCCATGAGCTGGTGGTCGGTGCCAGCCGCCGCATCTACGACATGACCAGCCACGACTACAGCCCGTACGACACCAATTGGCCGATTACCGCAGGCAAACCGGACTTCGTCCACACCACCGACACCCGTGAAATCACCACCCAGGACGGCTTCTACCTGACCACGCGCCTGAGCCTGGCCGACCCGCTCAAGCTGATCCTCGGCGGGCGCCTGGACTGGTATGACTACGATGCCCATGGCAGCAACAGCGGCGACTACAAAGTCACCCGCAACCTGACGCGCTACGCGGGTTTGATCTACGAGCTGGATGACCATCACTCGGTCTACGTCAGCTACAGCGACATTTTCACGCCGCAGACCGCCAAAGATAGTTCGGCGACCCCGGTCAAGCCGATTGTCGGCAAAAACTACGAGGTCGGCGTTAAAGGCGAATACCTGGGCGGCGCGCTGAATGCCAGCGTCGCACTGTTCCGCGTCGATCAGGAAAATCGTGCCACCAAAGTGACCGTGCAAAACTGCCCGCAGACCGAGTGCTATGAAGCCTCCGGCGAGATTCGCAGCCAGGGTATCGACTTCGAACTGCAAGGCGCCCTCACCGAGAACTGGCAGGTCGGCGGTGGCTACACCTACGCGCGCACCCACACCATCAAGGACGAAGCCAACCCGCAGCTTGTCAACAAGCAGTACGACACCGACACCCCGGAGCACTTGTTCAAACTGACCACCCGCTACAACCTCCAGGGCGCGCTGGAGAAATTCCGGGTGGGCGGCAACATCTCCTGGCAGAGCCGCATGTACAACGACGTCAAGCTGGCTGATGGCAGCACCTACCGCCTGCAACAAGGCGCCTACGCCGTCACCGACTTGATGGCCGGCTACAGGGTCAACGACAACCTGGACCTGCAGCTCAACGCCAACAACATCTTCGACCGCAGCTACTACTCAACCATCGCCAACTCCGTGGACTACGGCGGCGACAGCTACGGCACCCCACGCAACATGATGCTGACGGCCAAATACACCTTCTGATCGTCATCAAGGCTGCCCGCTCGGGCAGCCTTTCCTCCTGGCAGTGGCGCTTAAAGCTCTCTCCCCTACTGCCGATAAGCTTTTGCTTTCCCCGTACCTGCAAAAATCCTGATACCTGCTTTGCTCTGTAGCAGCGCGCCATCGTGGCACGCCGCATGCTTTGTTCCTGGCCACACCACAGGGAGTAAGAGTGAATGCCCGTCCGCACGCGTTTTCTAGAGCACTACCGCAAAGCCGACCGCATCATGCTGGCGTTGATCTGGCTGATGACGCTGTTCTCCGTAGGCCTGGCGTTCTGGCACGACACCTTGATCCAAGCAATCGTAGTCGGTGGCGGCACAAGCCTGCTGCTCACCGCGCTCTACCGCGCCATCGGCGGCACACGCGTGATGCGCTGCGCACTGGGCGCTGGCCTGATGGTCATGGCCGCGCTGCATATCAACCAGGCACAAGGCGTGATCGAAGCCCACTTCGGAATTTTCGCCCTGCTGGCGGTGCTGACGTTTTACCGCGACTGGCTGCCGATCCTCGTGGCCGCACTCACCATCGCCGTGCACCACGTGGTCTTCCATGCCTTGCAGCATCAAGGCTTCCCGGTATTCGTGATGGAACACCACGGCGGCTGGACCATGGTGTTTGTGCATGCTTTCTACGTGGTGATGGAAACCGTCGCCCTGCTCTACCTCGCCGTGCACAGCCAGGCCGAAGCCGTCGAGAGCCAGGAAATGCTCGAAAAAATGCTCGCTGTCACCACCCAGCTCACCGTGGAAACCGCACAAGGTGAAGGCAAGGCGCATATGTCCCTGGCCAAGCGCTTCGACCACTTCCTGCAACAGATCACCGGGCTCATTGATGGCGTGTCCCGTGACTCCCACGGCCTCGGCCAACTCGGACAAGAACTGGCCCACGCCAGCGGCACCCTGGAAAAAGGCGCACGCCACCAACTGGCCGAAATCGCACAAATGACTGACTCCATGCAGCGCATGGAACACGCCATGGGCAACATTACGGTGCACGTCGAGGAAGCGGTCGCGCACGCCGACGTCGCCAGCCAACAAATCCTGCGCGGCCAGGAAAGCGTCGGCCGCGCCCAACACGAAATCACCCAACTGGCCACACGCCTCACCGACACCCATCAGACCGTTCAAGGCTTGGCCGTGCAGGCCGAACAGATCGGCTCGGTGCTCGACGTCATCAGCAGCATCGCCAACCAAACCAACCTCCTCGCCCTCAACGCCGCCATCGAAGCCGCCCGCGCCGGTGAGCAAGGCCGCGGCTTCGCCGTCGTCGCCGACGAAGTGCGCAACCTGGCGCAACGCACAGCGGTTTCCACCCAGGAAATCAAAACCATCATCGAAGGCTTGCAGCAAGGCAGCCGCGAAGCCGTCGAAGCCATGCAGGACAGCCGCCAGGGCGTAGAACGTTGCGTGGAAGACAGCCAGGTTGCGGTGCAAATGCTAAAGGCAGTAGGCAATGACATCACCCGAATCGATGCGCTGAACGGGCGGATCGTCAGCACTACGCGGGAACAGACCTCAGCAAACCTGGAGATCGTCGGGCGCTTGCAGTCGGTGCAGGGCATCGCGCAGAGCACGGCACAGGATGTAGAGATGCTGGCCAGGAGCAGCGAACAACTGCCGCCGATTGCGGTGCGGTTGGACGCGTTGGGGCGCCGGTTTCATCCGTGAGGTGGTGATCTTCGAAAGGCCTCGGCGTTGTGTTGATCGCGCGCTTGGGCCTATTTGAAATACGTCGTGAGAGATAACTTCAGGCCAATAGCAGCGGTTCGAGTTCCGCCGCTTGCGTACCCAGTTCTAAAGAGAGAATACGAGGTCGAGAAGCTATACAGGTCGTTCTAATGGAAGTGCTTGTGCTGATTGTTGACCGTAATGCTGAGTGTGGCTCAACTCAAGTGGCCCTCAATTCATAGACGCAATCTCAATAAACCCGTCAAACCTTAAAGTTACCTATTTGCTGCTGTAGCACGGCTCCGAGCTCAGCCAAGTTAGTACTTGAACGAGCAGTTCGCTCGCACGATAAAGCTGAATCATCCGCGATATTGCGAACCGACGTAACACTCCGGTTAATTTCTTCCGCGACGCAACTTTGTTCCTCACCTGCAGTAGCGATTTGTCTGACCATCTGCTGGATGTTGTCAATCATCTCCACGATGGTTTCAACCGAGCCCCCAGTGTTTGAAACCTGTATTACCGTTTCATCCGTCAAACCGCGGCAGACTTCCATCATCCCAGCAGCTTCTTCGGCTATTTTTTGCAGATTGGCAGTCAGCGCTCCAATTTCCAGGGTTGCGCCCTGAGTTCGTTTGGCGAGCGTTCTCACCTCATCGGCCACCACCGCAAATCCTCGACCAGCATCGCCCGCCCTAGCAGCCTCAATAGCGGCATTTAACGCCAACAAGTTGGTTTGATCGGCGACAGACGTTATGACCTGCAATACCCCGCCTATATTCAGGCTCTCTATCCTGAGTTGTGCCATGGCTGCGGCAGATTTTGATACTTCAGATGCGAGACGTTTTATTTGGGTTATTGCTTCTTTTGCCATGGTTCCGCCGGTCTGCGCTTGGAGGTTAGCGGTGAGCGCCGCATGGGCTGCTTCCTCAGAGTTGCGTGCAACTTCGAGGGTGGTTGCTACCATTTCGTGAATCGCAGTGGCGACTTGGTCGATTTCAGTTCTCTGATTACCAACCCCGATGCGGGTCTGCTCTGTCGCTGCGGAAAGGTCAACGGCGGCATCAGAAATTACGCCCGATGACGTATTAACCTGACTAATAAGCAGGCTCAGGCGTGACTGCATTTCACCCAAGGAGGACAGCACACTGCCGGCCGCTGACATTTCCGCTTCAAGAATCGGGCGCAAGTCACCACTGGCAACGCGCTGAGCGATGGTGGACAAGACAGTAGGCTCTGCACCAAGAGCACGTGATAAGCCACGAACTATTAGAGTAGTCAGTACTACCCCGATGACAATTGCTACTGCGCAGAAAAACATCAGAAGATTACGGGTGTCTTTATAATCGTTCTGCGCATCACTAATGCTAGCCAGCGCTAGACCTGAGTTAAAACTCTTGTAAGTTGTAACGCTAGCCACCAGTTTCTTTAGGAGTGGCAAGCATTCGTTATTCATCATATTAATAGCCGCTTTTGCATCGCCAGTAACGGCTAACCGCGTGATTTCCAAAGCAATCGGACCATACGCTTTCTCAATCTCCTCAATGTTAGCAACTAAGCTCCGAGCGTTATTACCATCAGCGGATGGAGGCAAGGCAGCGACTCCAGCCACTAACGCTGACAAAATACTTTTAACCTTCTGATGTTCGATATTTACGGTATCGGCCTCGGCCTGTCTGTCAGCTGCCGAGGTGACCAGCACGAGGTTTCGTGCTGAGATCGCACGTTGCTGCGCAGCGAGCAATAGATCATTCATCAGGCCCATGCGCTTATTCAAACCGTCCACATAACTTGAGAAGCGTAGATTTGATCCATTTAAGCTAGTGACAGAAAATGCAGAGATCATAAAAATAATCACTACCATCAAGCCAAAACTTAACAACAACCTCTTCCGCACCGACAAGGAATTTAACATGCTGACTCTCCGATTTTTTAGTATTCTCACGGCGCAGACAGGGATATGGCGCATTGACACTATGCGGCGCCAGATGGCAGTAATTCAAGACTTAAATAGGGTTACGGTACTAAAGTACTAAATTGAAACTCAAACAATCCAATCGAACTACCTGCACCATCTAAACGCATCTATATGAATGGATTTTTATTCTAGGGTTGATATTTACTTCAAACTCTATAGTTAAAACAGGAACCGCTTTATATTTAACTCAATTACATTTTATCAAGCTCCATAATGAGCCGAAGGCTGCCCTGGCGGGCTTTTTAGCGTCTGCTGAAAACCAAGGTCTCGGCCTCCTAACTGTTCGAAATGCGCGTCAGATTTACGGTCGCACCAATCGGTCGAAATACCGCACCTTTTTGCAGACAGTGGCAATGCTTAACGTTGGCCATAGCTTGTGCTTGCGAATAGAGGAGCACGCCTGGGGGCTTGCAGTGGTTCATGAAAGACTGCTTACAGCCAAAAGCAGTCATTCGTCCAGAACGTCTATGGCTCCGAGAAGAAAGAGGATAGAGACAAAAAAGGGGGGATTTCTGGAAAATACATTTGCCCCCTTTAGCTCTCTACTTGCGTAAACCCAATTGGCGATCTTGCCGGTTCACCTGACAGATTGTGCCCCAAACAGAATGGGAACCGCGTCCAAAAAATGGAGCATTTCAGGCTCCTTGGTGTTCAAGCTTCGCCAACCGTCATCCTCCTCCCTGATTGCGAAGTTACCACTTTCGAGTTGATCGACCAGCCACTCCATAAACTCATCAACGGACCTGCCCACAACGTATTTATCTTCTTCGTCACTGCCAAAATTAATGACTTGTCCCAAGGTTCCGCGCTCCCCTGGATCCAAATCAACCCCGAGATGATTGCCACCGTAGTCGAAGGCGAAGGGTATCCAGTATCTGTTGGCGTATAGAGCCTGGATAGCGCCGGAGTTTCCCGAAGTGCAGAATGCACTCGCCTCGGTCATTTCTTCGGGCGACCACTCATCGATGATATCTTTCCAAGACTCCCAATGTGCCTTGGCCGCTGCCAGCGACAGAAAACTAAGTCCATAAAAGGGCCCTGAATTCGCAGCACCGTGTTGCCCGTCGTGCAACCTGTAGAGCTGCTTCAAGTTTTCTGGAAAAGGTCGGCCAACAAGGCTTTCGAACTCTTCGATTGCAGCATCCGAACAGCCCGGGGCCAGATCCCGACGTACTTCAGGAAGATGGGCCTCTAACCATTTTTCCAGCCGTTCAATCACTGTCTTCATTAAGCGTTTCCAATCATGCAAAAGTGCACGCTAACTTAGATTGAGGTTTTGTGAAAGGCAGGCTGGAGCCTGCGCTAATGCAATCTGACCTTCACCGTGAACGCTGGTTGCCATGCCTTGAGAATGGCTCAAACCGACGGTCCGCTCCTGGCCGTTTCCTGCCTCTCGCGACGGACAGAAAACGGCCAATAGCTGCCTGTCGGGACCGGCTGAAATCGACCCTAAGCGGTTGTTGATGAATTCTGTCGTCCAAAAACGGACACCAAGAATGTCTACGAAAACCAGGGTGATTCAAATTGTCTTGAGCGGCTGAGAGCTACTCGGAACCTAAGAGCTTTCTAACCTCGGCGATGATCAAATCGATATCGAATGGCTTTGCCAATACTGCATCAAACAGATCCGATCTCTGCATACCGATGTGTGCCTGAGCACCGCTCATCAATATGATAGGCAAGTCCTTAGCGGAAGGAAGTGCTCGAACAGCTGTAGCGAACTCTAGGCCGTCCATGACTGGCATCATGAAATCTGTAATGATCAATGCAGGCCGTTCTCTTTCGAGCACGTCCAGCCCTTTTCGGCCGTTGCTGGCGGTTACCACCATGAACCCCTCATCCTCCAGCGCGAAACTGAGAATGTCAGCGATCAAATACTCGTCGTCGACGACCAAGATGGTGGTCATTTCAGTTCAACCCACGCAAAAGCTTAAGAAATCGAACCTGGAGGTGTCTCAGTGGGGACTGACGGTTCATGTCTTGAAGCCTTTGTCAGGAAAACATCTTTATCATGGATGACTACCTCAAAGCGCGAGGGGTCATAAGAACTGTCTCGTACTTTAAGAATGGAAAGCGTCCTGCTTAGTTCAGAGTGATTCTCAGAGAAACGCATAAGCATCAGGTTGTCGACGATGCTGGACAGGTCAGAGTTTGGCGCGCTTACCTCGGAGCCAAATAGATCACGCATTTCCCAGGATGCAAACACGGTTACGCCCCTCGATCGCAGCTCATTCATCAGCGCACTGAAGAAGTCAGTAATTCGTGCCGGATTTGTGGAGACTCGCGTCATACCGCTAAGGCTATCTATGAACAGGCGCTTGATACTCTTTTCTTCAACGATACTCAGCAGTCGTGCGCCCAGCCCATCCAGCAGGCCTTCAGTGGTGGGCTGCCAGGCAATGCTCAAGGCGCCGCTGTCCTCCATACCCTTGATATCGATACCCAGTGATTGGCCTTTGAGTCGCAACCGTTGTGGGCTTTCGTAAAAGCCAAAATGCAGACCTGGAGCATCGACGGTCGACTCTGCAAGGAATTTGAGACCCAGAGTCGTTTTACCAATGCCGGAGGGGCCCATGACCAGAGACACACTGGAACTGTAAAGGCCTCCACCCAATATGCCGTCCAGCGAACCAATGCCACTAAGAATACGCGTCATGTCTGCGCTGTCAGGGGCGGACGGGTGGCTGTAAAGACTTTCGAGTCGAGGGTAAACCACCAATCCTTCGTCGGTAATCTCACACTCATGGAGGCCTGTCATTGCTCCACTGCCGCGAGTTTTACGCAGTTGAATACGACGTACCGAGCGAGTGCCAAATAGCTCTTCGCCCATTTCAATTACGCCATCAACCATGGTGTGCTCAGGGCTGCCGTCGTCGAGACGGGAGCTGGTTAGAAATAGCACAGTGCAACCCGCGAAAGCGGCGTGCCCTTGCAACTCAGAAATGAATTTCTTGGTGTCGATGTGCGAGTCGGCTTTTGAGCGAGCATTGAGCAGGCCATCTACCACCATCACTGTGGCTTTTTGGCGACTTATCTCGCGCCGAAGCAGTTTCACAACCTCGTCCAGTCCTTCGTTTTCTAGGGTGTCAAATGCGCTGACAAACTGAATTTCGGCGCCCACTTTGGAAGAGTCGAAAAAGCTCAGAGTAGAAAGAAACTGAAAAAGACGGTCGTGTGACTCGGCCAGCAGTGTGGCGACCAGAACCCGGCCTCCATTATTCGCATGATGGAAGCCAAGTTGATTGGCTAGGATCGTTTTGCCAGACCCTGGCCGCCCTTGGATTATGTATGAAGCGCCCTTGACCAGCCCTCCCTTGAGCAGAGCGTCTAGCCCTTCGATTCCACTTTGGAGGCGTTTTAGCTTTTCCACGATGCGACCCTGATCTGAAAAACAGGCTGTTTAAGCCGAGTGAGGCGGAATGCTAACGCCATTTTCGCTTTGGGGCCATTCTCGCCTAAAGCATGGCGGTCTAAGAAAGTGACATGCCCAATTTTTGCCGCCTTTACCTCGGACTTCGTTACTCTAAAGTCAAGGCGGAATCAACGTTGCTAGCCAGATGCCCCTCTAATCTTGCAGTAATTCAATTGCAGTAACCAACCCCGAGCGCTTGCATTCAAAATGCAGGGGGAACCTGAATCGCCCAGGTTTTATTAAATAGTGTGCGACCGGTTCTGGCCGAGAGCGAACAATCATAACTTTGGAGCTGGTTACTAAACACCTGCTGCTACGCTGTTGACTCCAACAGAGGAACGCCGATGCCAAACTCAGATCTACTCCCCTCCCTGCTCTCGAAGCTATACGAAAACCAATTAGCCCTTGAAGCCTCTATCATGGAGCTATCGAACTGGGTTGAGCAGCGTGGCTCTGCCGAGGTCGCAGAAAATATCCGGGGAGCGCTGCACACCATCGACGACAACGAAGAGTTCATCAAATTGACGCTCGCAGTTCTCATGGCACCAGAGTGATCGCTACTTGCAGGCCACTGACCAGAGCTGGTCCAGCTTGGTGGTGTAGATCGTCCGGATTGAACATGCCGGTGCGGATGCAGACCCGGACTTTCTTGCAGAGTGCGTTCTGTGCTCGGAGCTTATCGAGCCGTATCCATCAACTGAAAAACCACATGACGAACACGACGGCTGAGACCCAGCCGAGGGTGAGCAGGAATGAAATGCCTGCAAGCCGCTTATCCATTGTGCCCTGTCCATATCCAATGATATCGGAGAGTTCTGCTGTGCGCTCTGCCTGTAATCGCTGGCACATAGCATGGCACGTCCCGGACGTCGCGCTACCAAAACGGGCCAAATTCAGCAGACAGAGCGCACACGCATTTACTTAGCGCGCAATTATTTAGCGCCTCTATCATTCCAATGCATTCTTTTGCGTTCCTCGTTTCAGCCTTAAGCCTGCAAGCTGTAAATGGAATTCACTGTGCCGCATGAAAAGGCTGCCTTTGTTCGTGATCAGCAAAATGACGTGGAAATGCCACGCCACCAAATCCGGCCTTCGGAGGCCTATATGAAATTGAGATCCTTAAGTATCGCGCGAAGAGCCTTCGTCTGTTTTGGCCTAATCACATTCCTGCTAATCAGCTTGGCAGGCTTCTCTTATCTTCAAATTGATCGGCTGCGTGCTACAGAGCAGGACATTGAGCAAAACTCCCTCCCAAGTATCCAAGTAATTGACGACATCCAGATCGCCCTCCTTCACGCCCGCCTTGAAAGTATCCGCATGCTCTCAAGTACCACGAGAGATGTGCATGATTTCTCACTGTCAAAGGTCGAAGAATCTATGCAGACACTTCAGGTAAAAACTGATTTTTATCGTGCACATTTAATGTCTGGTGAGCAGGACGAAATCCAGTTCGCGAAGGCTAACCAGGCTATGCATGCGTACATCGAAGGTCTCAAAAAAGTAATCGCTTTAGATTCATCCGATCATGATCAGGCTGTCATTTTTGCCAACACAGAGCAGGCAAATAGAGCCAACACCTATCAAGAGCAGCTGACGCTTCTGCGAGACCAAAATACACGCCAAGCCGAGGTATCTGGGGTCGACGCGACCGACGTATATAACCATAGCGTCAAAGTTTTGATAGCGGTGCTAATCGTGGCATTTATCTTAACTATAGCCCTGGCGATTTTGTTCACTAATAGCATCACTATTCCAATCAGCTCATCACTAAAATTGGCGGAGAATATCGCTGCTGGAGACCTTACTCATGATCTTGAAGTAACAGGTTCAGATGAAGCTTCGCGCTTGATGCATGCATTGAATCTGATGCAGAAAAATTTGCGACACACAATTCTAGAAATCTCGGGAGCTTCATCCCAACTGAGCACTGCTGCCGTCGAAATGACGTCGATCACTGAAAGCGCTGATCGCACACTTCAGCAGCAGAACAGTGAGATAGAGCAAGCTGCTACCGCAGTAACTGAAATGAGTGCGGCGGTTGAAGAGGTTGCACGAAACGCCAACTCCACGTCTGAAGCAGCGATGCAGTCGAGCATGGCTGCAGATCTCGGCAATCAAAAAGTCACTGAAACTTTGACGGCGATGCGTGGCTTGACGGGTTTGGTTGAAGTGTCATCAGATCAGGTAAGAGAACTTGCAGGCCAAGCGCAAGACATTAGCAAAGTTCTGAGTGTGATTAGGGCGATTGCTGAGCAAACCAACTTGCTTGCTTTGAACGCCGCAATTGAAGCGGCTCGTGCAGGAGAACAGGGTCGCGGTTTCGCAGTAGTCGCAGATGAAGTTCGAGCGCTGGCGCACCGAACGCAAACATCGACGCAAGAAATTGAACAGATGATATCCACGATTCAAGCAGGCTCATCTGCCGCGGTCGAATCAATGAAAAAAAGCACATCCGAGGTTTATAGCACGCGAGACACTGCGGAACAGGCGGGCCAGTCGCTGCGCCAAATCATTGATTCCGTGCTCGAAATTAACGATAGGAATATCCAGATTGCAACCGCTTCTGAGGAACAGGCTCACGTGGCGCGGGATGTCGATCGCAGCCTGATAAGCATCCGCGACCTTGCAGTGCAGAGCAGTGAAGGCACTCGGCAAACGCTTACAGCCAGCAACGAACTTTCTCGTCTGGCCGTCAACCTAAACGATTTAGTTCTTCGATTCAGAACATAGGAAATGGGTCAGCCAACTCTAGCTTTGTTGCCCAATCTCTCATAAGCCAATACGGCACGCCCAGCTAAACACAGCATAGGTGGAATATGGTTAGCCCTGAAGTCACCTTGCACTCTATGCTGAGTTTAGATGAACGATCAGCTTTAGCTGAAATTGAGGCGATCTCCAGCATTTTAAAACTCGTAACACGTCTTACGGGAATGCGATTTGCTGGGATCGCGAAGTTCACCGAAACAGACTGGGTGGTCTGCTCAGCTCACGACCCGTTGCATATGGGGATAGAGGCTGGTGACACGCTAGAGCTGGAAATCACGCTCTGCAGCGAGCTCAGGAGAGACCCTAAGGCACTATTTATGCCTAAAATCAGCGAAGACGGCAGATACTCCAGTCGTGCAGTGGTTAAACGGTATGCGATAGAAAGTTATGCTGGTGTTCCTATCTTCCTTCCCGATGGTAGGTTATATGGTGCTCTATGCGCCCTTAGATTCGCGCTCGATACTATTTGAAGACCCGGAGCTGGAAGAAACTTTAGCTTTATTTGCAACGTTGATAGGGTGCGTTTTTTTCACTAACCCGCTGCTGAATGAATCCGAATAACACGGCTTATCTGACATGCGAACTATTGAATTTCAATGAGATTGGTTTATAGCTCGGACGTAATCTTGGCATGCTCGTAATGCTATCAACCCATTATCACCTTCATCGGTTATGGCGATAATTCTTTGAGCATGCGCTGGGTCAAGTTGGGCTCGACGGGTTGCATGAACCACGCTGAAGGCGCCGGGGGCGGAAGGCACGTCGCAGCCACTGGCTGGATCCTCGAGGAGGACTGACAGCCGGACATCAGCAGTGGCAAGCTTCCAGCACGCAAGTCGACCTGACCAGCTTCAACGACGCCAAGAACGAGCTGGCCGCCATCACCGACACCTACAAAAACTACCAGAAGGAACTGGAAGCGGCTCAAAAGGCCGGCCTGCTGTCCGAGGAAGACTATCTGCTGCGGCGCCAGGCGCTGATCGGCAATCAGCTCGACCAAACCACGGCGGCCTACGAGGCTGAGATTGCCGCACTGGAGGCTGCCAAGGGCAAGAAGACTAATTCGGCAGCGCAAAGCATCCAGCTGGACCAGAAGATCGCCGACGCTCGCTCAGGGATGGTCAAGGCGCAGAAGGATGCCGATAGCCAGCTTGAGGTTCTGGCGACCAACGAGACCGGGCGACTCGCCAAGCAGGAGCGGGCGATCACCTCCTACGTGCAGGCGCTGGGGCAGCAACAGAGAGCCTTGGAGCTTGCAGGTCAGCGCGCAGTTCTCGGCGTAGGGCAGGGCGACCGCCAGAACGCGCTCAGCGGCGAACTGAACAGCCAGCAGGACCGTTTTGCTCAGCAGTCGCTGGAGCTTGCCAACCAGAAGTCTGATCCGTCGCGCAACATGTCGGAAGAGGAGTTCAAGCGGAAGTCTCAGGCGCTCGCAGATGCGAATAAGGCCGCGACGGACCAGATCCGGCAGAACTATGCGGATGTGGAGAATGCGCAGGGCGATTGGACGAAGGGTGCGACTGCAGCATGGGACAACTACCTGGACTCGGCGCAGAACATTGCAGGCCAGACCAAAAGCCTGTTCGGCAATGCCTTCAGCTCCATGGAGGATTCAATCGTCAACTTTGCCATGACCGGAAAGGCGTCGTTCTCGGACTTCGCCAAATCGATCCTGGCCGACATGGCGCGTATCGCTACCCGCCAGGCCAGCTCGGCACTGCTGGGTAGCCTGGTTGGTGCGGCGGCGAGCTACCTCGGCGGCAGCGCGGCCGGTGGACCAACAACACACGAAGGAGTTATCCGATGCCCGACGTAACCAGGCTGTTCTGCGCGATCGCCTTTGGGATCCTTAAACTTGGCGTTGATGTTGGAGATGTTTTTATCGACAACGTCCTGCTGGAGACGGGGATCATTC